>CAWEYT010000009.1:0-311358 GCA_963813375.1 uncultured Acidimicrobiales bacterium
TCGCGGTCGGCACGAGAGAAGGCGTCCGCGGCGGCTTCGAACCGTGCTGCCGCCCTGGCGAAGTCGCCGTGGCGGAGCTCGGCAATGCCCTCACGGGCGAGCCGGTTGCCGTCCAGTAGCCGGGTGCGGGCGGCGCTCGCCGCCAGGCTGAACCCGATCAGCGCGATGCCCGCGGCGATGGCGACGACGGCCACAGCCGTCCAGGCCACGCGACGCGTCCGGCGGCGGCGCCGGCGAATGCCAGCGACGAACAGCACGACGCCGGCCGCGATGCCGATCACGGCCGACGAACCGAAGAAGCCGACAAGCTCGGAGCGGACGAGGACGTTCAACGCCACAGCGGCGACGATCGCTCGGACCATGCCGAGGTCGCGCCTGCGGACGCCGATCCAGAGGCCAACGACGAAGGCCAGCGCGGCCACCAAGGTGAGGACGGCGTCGAAGGCCACGATGGACGCGATCGCCGCCGTCGCCGCGACGGCCCACCATGGAGCCGACGCCGCCGCCCACGTGACGAAGGCCACGGCCACGCCGACCAGGACTGGGTCCACGAGGCCTGAGCCGGTGGGTCGGGCTCCGGCGAGAGCGGCCACCACACCGCTGACGACCGCGATGGCGATGGCGGGCGCTCGTCCAGCCGGTTGGCGCGGACGACGCCGTCCCCCGCTTGGAGGTCGGGCGCGCATCGGGAGGTCGTCGGCGCGGTGATCCTGGCCCGCTGCTCCGTGGCCTCATTCGCCTGATGGGACCCTCCCTTCCCAGCCGTCGCTCCGCGGAAGCCGGACGCCGGTCGACAGGCCCTCGGCCGGCGCTCAAGCCCCCACAACGCCGCCGCCGCCAAGGCGGCCGGGGAGATGGTCAGCCGACCATCCACGGAACACGCAGCCTCAGCGTCCTCGAAGCGCAGGGCGGGCACCGCAACCTGAGTGACCAGCGGATGGTTCGGCCGCTGGTCGCGCTCGTCGTCGCCGAGCGACACCTCGTGCAGCTTCTCGCCCGGGCGCAGGCCGGTGAAGACGATGTCGATCGGCCGGTCGGCCTGCGCGGCCAGCCGTCGGCGACGTCGACGATGCGGACCGGGCGCCCATGTCGAGGACGAGCACCTCCCCGGCCTCGCCGAGCGCTCCCGCCTGGATCGTCAGCGCGACCGCTTCCTCGACCGTCATGAAGAAGCGGGTGACGTCGGGATCGGTGACCGTGATCGGACCGCCGTTCTCGACCTGGTGCTGGAACGTGCCGAGCACCGACCCCTTCGACCCGAGGACGTTGCCGAAGCGGACGGAGACGATAGCGGCGCCCGGTGGTCCTGGCGGCATCCGGCGGTGAGCCGCTCGCAGACCCGCTTCGAGTACCCGAGCACGCCGATCGGGTCGGCGGCCTTGTCGGTGCTGATGTTCACGAAACGACCGACGCCGACCGCTTGCGGCCGCTTCGAGGACGTGGTGGGTGCCGACGACGTTGGTCTTCCACGCCTCGTCGGGATACATCTCGAGCAGCGGTTGGTGCTTGAGCGCGGCGGCGTGGAACACGACCTCCGGGCGGTGTTGCTCGAAGACCTGGAAGACCCGGTCGCGGTCGCGGATGTCGGCGAGGGCGAGGCTCGGCGAGTCGAGCAGCGCCCGCCCGTGGATCGACAGCTGCGCGCCGTGCAGTCCCGACTCGTCGCGGTCGAGCATGACGAGCGACGGCGGGGCGGTAGCGGTGCAGCTGCCGGCACAGCTCCGATCCGATCGAGCCGCCTGCGCCGGTGACGAGCACTCGTCGCCCACGGACGTACCCGGCGATCGCCGCGGTGTCGATGTCGGCGGGGCGGCGCCCGAGCAGGTCGTCGATCGTGACCGGCCGGATGTCGGACAGCGCGACGATGCCGAACAGCTTCGCGACCGGGGGCAGCACGAGCACGCTCGAGGCCCGCGTCGAGCAGCGGGTCGGTGAGCTCGCTGAGGCAGATCCGCTCGCCGACGGGATCGCGATCAGTACCGACGCGGCGCCATACTCGTGGGCGACGGCAACGATGTCGCGCCGAGTGCCCACGACGTGCAGGCCTTCGATGCGCAGCCGCGACTTCTGGGGGTCGTCGTCGAGGAGGGCGACCGGGCGGTACGGGCTGTCAGGTGCTCGCAGCATCGTCCGCACGATCTGGCGGCCGGCGTTGCCGGCGCCGAAGACGACAACGGCCTCGCTGCGCTCGATCGCCGGCCGCAGGCCGTGATCCTCGAGCAGGCGGGCCAGGGAGCGCACGGCAAAGGCGATCACGAGCGCCAGGAACCCTGCGATGATCGGCGCCGTTCGGGGCACCATCGATCCGCCGAAGGCACGGGCAACGCCGAGCAGCACGAGGGAGACGCCGGCGACGCTGAGTCCGAGTGCCGCGGACCTCCTCGAAGCTGCCGTAGTGGTAGTAGCGGCGGTACAGCCCGAGCAGGACGCCGATCACACCTTGGAGTGCGATCGCCAGCACGATGGCCCACGCGATGCCGGCCTCGTTGGCCGGACCGACGTGGAAGTCGAACCGGGCGAGCGTCGCCAAGGGAATGGCGAGCGCCCAGGCGAGGGCGTCGAACACGAACTGCACGACCGGCAGGTGCCGGCGCACGAACGCGTCGAGGTCGAGGCGCCAGTCGTCGTCGGTCCACCGTGTCGGCGGTGACGATCGTCCGCAGCCGCGGGATCCGCGGAAGGACGCACGGCCTCGGCCGCCGCGAGCGGAACCGCCGCAGGCTCGCCGATCCCTTCGATCGCGGCTCGCCCGCGCCACTGCCGGAATCGCATTAGCCAGTATCTTCGCAGCCGACATGGACGCCGACCGGCCACCTACCATGCGGGACTACGGCCGCGTGGTGCTGCGACGGAAGTGGATCGTCATCACCGCGGTCGCCACGGCATTGCTCGGCGCGCTGGCGATGTCGTTGCTCCAGGATCCGATCTACCGGGCGGAAGCGCAGATGCTCGTCGAACCGCGGTCGGGTGAGGCGGTGTTCCAAGAGGACCCAGCGCTCAACGTGCAGAACCTCGAGCGCAGCATCCAGACCGAGATCAAGGTGCTGGAGGGTCAGCAAGTTCGAGAGCGAGTGCAGCAGGATCTCGGGTTGGAGGCGCTGCCACCCGAGGTCGACGCCACACCGGTCGGATCAACTGACGTCGTCTCGGTCACCGTGCAGGAGCAAGGACCCCCGCACCGCTCAGGTCCTCGCCGACGGCTATGTCCAGGCGTACTCCGCCACTCGGCGGGAGCAAGCTGTCGACAGCCTCGAAGCCGCAGGGACAGAGCTCCAGAACACTCTGGATGACCTGCAGGGACAGATCGAGGCAGCCGATGACAGCCAACGCGCCGCGCTCATCGCCCAGCGGGCGACGTTCAAGGAGCGCCTCGATCAGCTGCAGGTCGACGCCGCCCTCACGACCGGCGGCGCTTCCGTCGTGAAGCCGGCGGACCTCCCCGACGAACCCGTCGAGCCGCAACCGTTGCGAACGGCTGCGCTCGCGGGCGTGGTCGGTCTGTTGCTCGGACTGGGGGCGGCCTTTCTGATCGACCACCTCGATGACTCCATTCGGACAGCGGAGGACGTCGAATCGCTGACGGCTACCCCTGTGCTCGCCGTCGTGCCGGTCGAGCCGCCGCCCGACAACCGTCCGATCGCATTGAGCGAGCCCCACGAGTTCGCGGTCGAGATCTTCCGTGGCTTGCGTACGAACGTCCAGTTCCTCGGCCTGGACCGGCCGCTGCGCACCATCCAGGTGACCAGCTCGCTGCCGACCGAGGGGAAGACGACGACCGTGAGCAACCTGGCGGTCGTGCTCGCGCAAGCGGGTCACGAGGTCTTGGTGGTGGACGCCGACCTGCGCAAGCCGATGCTGCACGAGGTGTTCAGCACGGCCGCGGCCCCCGGCTTCACCGAGCTACTGCTCGGCGGAAGCCGCGAGGTAGCCGTGCACCACGTGGAGCAGGGACTCGACGTCATCCCGGCCGGGGCTGTGCCCCCCAACCCCAGTGAGATGCTCTCGAGCGACCGGGTCGGCGTGCTGATCGAGGACCTGTCGAAGTCCTACGACTACGTGCTCATCGACTCGGCCCCCATCCTCCCCGTCGCCGACGCGGTGGCACTGTCTCGTGCCGTGCACGGGCGTCCTCCTCGTCGCTCAGGCCAACCGGACTTCGAAGGGCGACGTTGCCGAGGGCCTGGCTCGCCTCGAGCGGGTGGGCGCGCGCTTGATCGGCGTCGTGCTGAACCGTGCCCAAGCGGGAGGGCGGGAGGTCGGCTACGGCTACGGGTACGGCTATCGGTACGGCAGCCGTCCGGCGGACGAGGGCGAAGGTGGAGAAGGTCGGGGCAGCCGCTGACCCCCCTTGGGCGCCGTTGGGCTCCGCCGCAAGGCCCGGCCGTCGCGGGTGAGCCGCGGTGACGGGCGCATCCCGGACCCTGCCGCGGCCCGGCCGCTAGGTTCGCGGCGTCGTGCACAAGGCTCTGCTCGTGGCACTCGTCGGTCTCATCGGGCTCATCCTCGGCATCGCCGTCGCCGGTCGACCGCAGAGCGTGCCCCAGGACGTCGTCGCATCGGAGATCGACCCTCCCTCGACCTTGTCCACCACCACCACTGCTCCTCTCACGACCACACCGTCGCGGTCGACGACCTCGACGACCGAAGGGAGCGTTCCGACCTCCAACCCGCCGTCTTCTACCGCGGCCACGACGACCACGTTGGTGCCCGAGCAGTCAGTGCGGATCGTCGTCGCCAACGCGACGAACGTCGCCAGGCTCGCCGCCAGAACCGTCGAGGGGCTCCGTCAGTTCGGCTACACCGACCTGGTCGCCACCGACGCGGTCGCGGATCGGGCCGACACCGTCATCTACTACGTGGATGGCCGTCACCGTGAAGCGCAGCGCTTGGCGCAGCAACTCGGGCTCGATCCGCAAGGAGTGCACCCGCGGCCTGCCTTGGACCTGACCGTGACCGGCGAGGCCGGCGACATCTGGCTCGTGATCGGCCAGAATCTCGGGTGAGCCCTCGCGAGCGCGCATTCATTGCGCTCATGCAGGAGTTTTGGGTACGGTAGTCACCTGAGTTCGGTGCTCGTCGCGAAAGGACGGCATCATGAGAAGGCTTGCAGCGTGCATGATGCTCGCAGCCGCGCCGGTACTAGGCGCCAGCGGGCTCGCGGCCGCGCAGTCGGTGGAATACCCCCTGGACGACGTGACACTCGTTCTGAGCCGGAGCTCGGTGGCACCCGGAGGAAGCTTCACGGCAACGCTGAATGGGTGCACGGACGGTGAAGTGGTGAGCTTCACCGTGGCCGGTGACTCGGCCACCGCGACGTGCGACGACGGCGTCGCGTCCGCCACCTTGAGTGCCCCGTCCGAGGCGGACACCTACACCGTCACGGCGACCTCCCCAACCGTGTCGGCCACGGCCACGCTGGAAGTGGTGGGGCCTGACGATGACGGCGAGCTCCCACAGGCTGGATCAAACACCACCCCGATCGTGCAACTCGGTCTCGGCGTGGTGGTCGCGGGTCTGGGACTCGTTGGTGTCGGCTGGTACCGGCGACGTTCATCCGCTGCCGCCTGACTCCGGAATCGGATCGGTCCTCAACTCACTTCCGGCAGGGCGACGCGCCCTGTGACGTCCAGGATGCTCCGTCGCGGCCTGGTCGTGTGCTCGGCCAACGTCTGCCGATCGCCCGTTGCCGAGCGCCTGCTGCAACGCGCCGTCGAGGGACGGCGGGACATCGACGGCTGTCGGTGGTCGATCACTTCCGCCGGGGTCGGGCCGGTCGACGTGCCGATGGATCGCCATACCATCGCCGCAGCCGCGCAGGTGGGGATAGATCTGACTGACCACGAAGCGCGCCTGCTCGACGACGGCGTGCTGGCCACCGACGGAGCCGATCTCGTCCTCGTGATGAGCCGAGCACAGCTGCGGTACCTCGCCGGGCGGGACCCCGGCACGTGGTCGCGCATCTTCACACTGAAGGAGCTGGCGCGCCGAGCGGCCGCGGCCGGGCCACCGCAGCCGGGCGACGACCTGGAGGCATGGCTGCAACGGGTCTCGGTCGGCCGTCGTGCCGCTGAGCTGATGACACCGCGCCGGCTCGACGACGTCGTGGACCCCTACGGCCACCCGCGACGGGAACACGTCGCAATGGTCACCGAGCTGGCGAGAGCAGTCGACCAGCTCGCGGACTGCGGATTCTGGGGACACCCACGCCCCTAGCGCAGATCGATGTGGGTAGCCACGATGGCAGCGCACATGGTTGTCTTCAGCTGGCGGCGGGCGTAGCCGAACATCCCCCGGTAGAGGCGACGGTACAGCGCCTCCCACGCTGGCGTCGCCGGTGCGGTCAGGTCGACAATGGCTGGAGATCGGATTCGCGGGCCGCGGACTCGGGACGCGAGAGCGGATTGGTGGAGAGGAGTACACGTAGACGTGACGGGCGGGTTGCGAGCGCATAGAGGACGGCGATCGGTGATCGCCCCAACCCCCCAGGAGGAACCATGCGCAAGAACCTGCTCCTCGCCGGCGCCCTGGCCGGTGCGCTGCTCGCCGCTCCAGCTTCGGCCACGCGGGCGGCCCGGCCACCCCACGGACCGGCACGGCGGCTGCGGTGCCGCTGCCGGCAAGGCGCTCCAAGTGGTCGGCCTGACGGCCGACAGCCGCCTGATCTGCTTCCGCGAGAGCTCAGCACGCGACGCTCGCACGATCGGCACCGTCAAGGGACTCGTCACCGACACCACGCTGGTCGGCATCGACGTCCGCCCCGCCACCGGTGAGCTGTACGGACTGGGCAACGCCGGCGGCGTGTACACGCTGAGCGTCACGGACGCGTCGGCCACCTGCGCTCCCGGCTGAACGTCGCGCTGTCGGGCACGGCGTTCGGCGTCGACTTCAACCCCACGGTCGACCGCCTTCGCATCGTGAGCGACGCCGGGCAGAACCTGAGGGCCGACGTCACCACCGGCGCCACGACGGTCGACACCTCGCTCACCACCACGCCGCCACCGTCGCCACCGGCATCGTGGGCGCGGCGTACACCAACAACGACGCCGACCCAAACACGGCCACCACGCTGTTCGACATCGACTCGGCGCTCGACCAGGTGGCCATTCAGGCACCACCCAACAGCGGCCAGCTCAACGCCACCGGCAAGCTGGGCGTGGACACCGGCCGGCAGTTGGGGCTGACTCTACACCTCGGTCAAGAACGGCTCGGCCGTGCGCAACGCCGCCTACACGTCGCTGTCCGTCGGCGGAACATCGGCCTTCTACGCCATCAACCCGCTGACCGGCAAGGCCGCATCCAGGGCCGCTTCGCCTCGTCCAACCAGGTGGTCGGCATCGCCATCCCGATCAACCAGGGCTGATCGCCCGATCCACCCGGCGACGCCCGAGCGGCGCACCCGCGGCGGCTCGGGCCGACCGTCGGCTGCGCTGGGCCGTGCCAAACGGCGCAGCACGCAGCGGGCGGTCGTTCCGCCGCAATCCCGAGAGTCTGCGAACACCGGCCGATCATTCGACGCCCATGACCGCGGCATCGGCGACGGTGTCATCACCGGCCACGGCGCGATAGATCAACGCTCCGAGGACGCCTCCGATGATCGGCGCGACCCAGAACAGCCACAGCTGGCCGAGCGCCCAGCCCTCACCACCGACGGCCAGCAGGATCGCCGGGCCGGTGGAGCGGGCGGGGTTCACGGAGGTGTTGGTGACGGGGATGCTGATGAGGTGGATGAGGGTGAGTGACATGCCGATGGCGAGTGCGGCGAAGCCCTTCGAGGCCCGCTTGTCGGTCGTGCCCATGATCACCGCCAGGAACACCGCGGTCAGGACCACCTCGATGACCAAGCCAGCGCCCAGGTTGTAGAGACCGGGAGAGTGGTCGCCGTAGCCATTGGCGGCGAAACCGCCGGCGGTCAAGGTGTCCTTCGACATCCCCCTCTGGTTGATGGCGATGATCCACAGCGTGGCGGACGCGGCGATCGCGGCGACGACCTGGGTGACGACGTAGGGAAGCGCCTCCTTCCAGTCGAACCGTTTGGCGGTGGCCAGGCCGATGCTGATCGCCGGGTTGAAATGCCCACCGGAGATGTGACCGACGGCGTAGGCCATCGTCAGCACCGTGAGCCCGAAGGCGAGCGAGACGCCGAGGAAGCCGATGCCGAGCCCGGTGTTCTGGCCGGCCGGGTCGAGGAACTGGGCGGCAAGCACCGCCGCGCCCGTGCCGCCGAACACGAGCACGTAGGTCCCGATGAACTCTGCACCGAGCTTGGCTGAGAGCCTCATGGTGATCTCCTCTCGGTTGAGGTTCCGAACGCGGAACTTCAGCACACGAGACCCGGCAAATCACGCATCCATGTCGCCCGTACGTCATTTGCGCCAGATCAGGTGGATCGCGAGTTCACGGTCCGCCGCGCCAGTGGTCGATGCGGTGGTAGTCGGGTTGGAACCGTGGTCGATGCCCCACAGCATGGCGGCCGAGCGCCGAGTCACGCCGATCTTGCGATAGGCGGAGCGGATGTAGGTCTTGACGGTGTTGATGCTGACGTACATCACCTGGGCGATCTCGATGTTGGACTTGCCTTGCGTGATGAGCGCGAGGACCTCCGCCTCGCGATCGGTGAGGCCCTCGGTGCGCCCGGGCCAGTCGAGCCCGACTGTCGATCGCGACCGGGGCGGCGGGTCACTGATGACGACCTTCCCGTCGGCGATCGCTTCGATGGCGATCACGAGCTCGTGCGCCGGGAGCGTCTTGGAGAGGTAGCCGCTGGCGCCTTTGGCCATCGCGCTGTCGACGAGGGCCGGGTGGAAGTTCCAGGTGTAGACCGCGACGTGGCGGGCGCGCGGGTTGTGGACGAGGACGGCGATGTCGTCATGGTCGGCCTCGGGTTGAGCGAAGGAGTCGTACAGCACGACGTCGACGTCGTCGTTCACGGGCCGGTTGGCGTCCAGCTCGGCCACCACGATCCGATCCCGGTACGCGTCGAACAGATGGGCCAGCCCGATCACGACGACGTCGTAGTCGTTGACCAGCGCGACCCGTACGGGCGTCGTCTGGGGCATCACCCGACCGAACTGTAATCACCCCTCGGGGTGTACCCGACCGCCCGCGCAGGTGGTTATGTGGATCGTGGTCGCCACCCTCGGCGATTCACTCAACGCCTTGGAGGATCTCATGATCACCCTCCTCTGGATACTCGCGGTGATCCTGGTCATCGCCGGCGTCATCACCGCGATCCGAGGGCAGATCCTGCTCGGCATCGCGCTCATCATCGTCGGTCTCCTCGTCGGTCCCGGCGGTGCCAGCGTCTTCACATGACCCGATGTGCGCGGCGAACCCGACTCGCACCACACCGTCCCAGATGTACGAACCGCGCCCGCCTGCTCCTCGTTGCCGGGGAGCTGGACATAGTCACGGCGTCGCGTCTGGCCCGGCGACTCGCCAACTCTCGGTCCATCCGCGTCTTGGACTTGTCCCGGGTTACCTTCATCGACGCCGCCGGCCTCCGGGTGATTGTCGAGGCCACACACGCCGATCCGAACCTCGCCGTCCGTGCACCGTCGGCCTGCGTCCGCCGGCTCTGCATGATCGCCGGTCTCGATGACATCGGAGGCGTGGCTGCCGCTGAGCGGACGCCCCCGCCTGGCACCGTGCGCGTCACCGACAGGCGTCGCACGAGTACCAGCCCGGTGCCGACGAGCCGCCGCTCATCGTGCCGTCCAACATCATCCGGGCCACCGCCGGCATCGCCGCTAAGACACCGCGCACCGCAGGCACGGAGGGCGACCCGTACCCCGCCGATTCGCCGGACGCGCACGCCCTCCGAACGCCAAGACGTCCATCGGGAGGCTGGCGGCGGCGTTGCGCGTGCGTTTCGGCTGACTTTCCTGCGGGTAGCGCAACGGCCAGATGCCTGGACACGCTCCCGCTCGGCGCGGCAGACGCGTCCGCGGCGGGTAGTCACCGACGGTCGGTGGGTTCGATCACGGAAGAACGGAACTCTAATGGGCAAGAAGAAGATCGAGCAGGACCTGCGCGCCGCTGGGTTGCGCAAGAAGCACGCACGGAAGGTGGCCAAGGCCGCCGACCGGGCCCGTGCAGGTGACCGCGCAGCACGCGAGATCGTCGAGCAGTACTCCTCCGCCCTTCGAGCCAGCATTTCGGCTGTCGTGAGTCACGCCAGACCGCCGAGGTCGAGGTCCACGAAGAAGGCAACGGCGAAGAAGTCCTCGGCTAAGGGAACCTCCACGAAGCGGGTTCCAGCGCGGCGGTCGACCTCCAAGTCGACTGCGCGAAAGGCGCCGGCCAAGAAGGCCGGCCGGGGCGGCGCCACGAGGGGACGCACTACCTCGCGAGGCAGGTCCACACGACGTCGGGGCAAATCGGCTCGCTAGCGGCCGATGCCTCGCCATGACGGCGTCGCCGGCGTGACTCCCCAACGGTGTGGGCTCGGGCATTGCGCGCGGACCACGGTCTCCTCCCCGCGGAGGGCGGCGACGAATGCGCGGGAGCTGGCGCTGTGATGCCGATCTCATGGGCTGTCACAGAAACGTCGAAATCCTCCGTCCAGACTCGCGCCTTTCACGCCGCTCGGTGATGGGCGTGGAGCCGAGTAAGAAACAAGGCGCCGAAGAGCGAAAGCCGACGAGGCTTCACGGAGGGCGGGAGAAATGGGCGGAGACGAGACGCAGCCAAGTGACGAGACGCAGCCAAGTGACGAGACGCAGCCAAGTGACGAAGCTCAAGTGATGAGCGCAGTTCCTCCGAAGGGCCGTGGCCTCCGCCCCCCTCATTGACTCCGCCTGTCCCATTGATTCAAGAGGCCGTCGGTGCCCCGGAGGTCGGACCTGACCCTGCACAAGGGCAGGACGAGACCGTTGCGGCGGAGACCTCCACCCCTCGACGCCGCCGGCGCCGTTGGTTGGTGGTGGCCGCCGCGACGCTCGTCGCCGCTCTGGTGGCCGTTGGCGCGGTCGTGCTGCTCACCCGCGACGACGGTCCTTCACATCCCTCCACATGGGATCCCCGGGTGGCGGACCTCGTGTCAGTGGTCGAAGAGCAGAAGGGCGCCACCTTCGAACACCCGGTCCACGTCGTCTTTCTCGAGGAAGCCGAGTTCAAGGAGCGACTCAGCGTCGATGACGAGCTCTCGGACGAGGACCGCGAGGAGATCGAGCACGCCGAAGCCACCTTCCGCGCGCTCGGACTCCAGGGAGGTACGGGAAGCCTCCTCGAGCAGTTCGAGACGCTCAGGACCGAAGGCGTCGCTGCGTTCTACGACCCTGACCGCAAGGAGATCGTGGTCCCCGAGGCGGGGTCGGACCACATGCCGACCAAGGCGACGCTCGTCCACGAGCTGACCCACGCCCTCCAGGACCAGTTGGGCCAGCTCGAAGACCTGGAGGACAGCGAGGCGGCCGCAGGGCTCGAGGCACTGGTCGAAGGGGAGGCAGAGTTCATCGAGGCGGCGTGGGGCGAGACGCTCACGGACGACGAGCTGGAGACCCTGGACGAGCAAGAGTCCGACCAGAGCGACGAAGCGTCGGCAGACCTCGAGGACGTCAACCCCGCGGTGCTCGCCCTCTTCGCAGCCCCGTACACGATGGGACAGGCGATGGTCGAGGTGCGCGATCAGGCGAACGAGCTCGACGACGCCTTCGACGATCCGCCGAACTCGTCGGCAGACTTCCTCGAACCGGCCCGGTGGCTCGATCCGATCGAGACGATCGAGGTCGAAGCACCAGAGCTCGGCGACGACGAGGAGCAGGTGGGAGACGACGAGGTGCTCGGCGCCCACAGCCTCTACCTGATGCTCGCCAGTGCTCTCGGTCCCAAGGATGCGCTCCATGCGGCCGGGGGCTGGGGCGGGGACCGGATGCGCTTCTACCGGGACGCCGACGGGACGGACTGTGCGCGTGTCGCCCTGGCCGGCGTGGACTCGCCCGCCACGGGTGAGCTCGCGGATGCCATCGACGCGTGGGTCGAGAGCCGCCCGGAGGGAGCGGCGACCGCGACGCGGGCCAACGGTCGGGTTCAGTTCGATGCTTGCGACGTGGGGGCGACCACCGACACGCTCACCCCCGAACTGGCGGACGTTCCGGGCGTCCGGGCCGCGCTCAGCTCGGCGATGGTCGACGCCGGCGCCGATCCGGAGGTCGCGTCGTGCGTGGCCATCGAGATCATCGATGCACTGCCGCCCGAACTGATCGCCGCGGACGAGGCAAGCGGCGAGGAGCAACAGCAGGTGGAGGACGCCATGACGGACGCGGCGGCCACCTGCTTGGGATGAGCCGACGCCGCGACGTCTGGATCGGCTCGGGCCGCGAGGTGATCGCCCTCACGCACTGACCACGACCGGCGCGCCGCTCGGATCTCCGGTGGGCGCGGACGTGTACGTTGGGTTGCCCGCCGGTAGCCGGAAGATGACGCCGGCACCGACCGATCCGCGCAGGGGGCACAGCGTGGCAGACGCAGGCGAGCACCGCCGTTGGGCGTGGGCGGCGCAGGCACTGCCCATCTTCCGGTGGCTCCCGTCGTACAAGCGGAGCGACCTGAAGGGTGACGTGGTCGCCGGACTCGTCGTCGCCGCCCTGCTCATCCCCCAGGCTCTCGGCTACGCCCGCATCGCCGGGGTGCCCGTGCAGATCGGTCTCTACGCCGTACCTCTCGCGCTGGTGGCGTACGCCCTGCTGGGCTCCTCGAGGCAGCTCATCGTCGGACCCGCCTCGACCGTCGCCATCGTGTCCGGCTCGATCGTCGCCGACATCACCCGGGACGATCCCGGCGACGCGGTCAAGGTCACTGCGGCACTGGCCATCGCGACGGGGCTCGTCCTGCTGGTCTTCGGGTTGCTGCGCATCGGGTGGGTGGCCGAGTTCCTGTCGAAGCCCATCGTGACCGGCTTCGTGTTCGGACTGACCCTCACCATCGTGGTCGGCGAGCTCCCTGTCCTGATCGGTATCCCGAAGCCGCCGGGCGACGTCATCGGCGTCATCATCCGCACCTTCCAGAACCTCGACGAAGCCGACCTGGCCACGGCCCTGGTGGGTGGTGCTGCACTGCTCGTCCTGTTCGGCGGCGCCCGCCTCGCGCCGCGCGTCCCGTGGGGGCTCGTCACGCTCGTGCTCGGCGTCGTCGTCTCCGAGGTCCTCGACCTCGCCGCCGAGGGAGTGGCGACCGTCGGCGAGGTCCCGGCGGGGCTGCCGCCCTTCGGCCTGCCCCTGATCCCGCGGGAGGACTACGCCGCCGTGGCGTTCGCCGGGGCGTCCCTGGCGCTCGTCGCCGTCGCCGAAGGGCTGGCGGCCGCCCGGCTGTTCGCCGAGCAGGGTGGCTACCGCGTCGAGACCGAGCGGGAGCTGATCGGGGTCGGCGCCTCCAACGTCGCGGCCGGCCTCTCGAGCGGGATGGCGGTGGCCGGCAGCCTGTCGAAGACGGCGACCGCAGAGCGGGCCGGCGCGACGAGCCAGGTCACCGGCCTGGTCTCCGCCGTCCTGGTCGTCATCGTGCTCGTGCGCTTCACGTGGTTCTTCACCGACCTCCCCCGGGCGGTGCTGGGGGCGATCGTCATCGCGGCCGTCTGGGGCCTGATGGACGTGGCGGCCATGCGGCGCTATGCCCGCGTCCGCCGGGCCGACTTCGTCGCGGCGTCGGTGTGCGCGCTCTCGGTCGTGCTGTTCGGCCCGCTCCCCGGCCTCGGCATCGCCATCGGGGTGTCGCTGCTCGCCATCATCTACCGGGCCAGCCGCCCGCGTCTGGAGGTGCTCGGGAAGATCAGCAGCGAGAAGGCCGCCTGGGGGCGGGTGCGCGGCCACGAGGACCGGCGGCCTGTGGACGGCGTGATCGTCGTCCGTCTCGAGGTCCCGTTGTTCTGGGCCAACGCGGTGGCCATCGAGGACTGGCTGCTGGCCGCGGTCGAACCGCATCCCGACACCCGCGCCCTGGTCGTCGACCTCGAGGCGACGACGCAGCTCGACACCACGACGGTGGACGTCATGACCCACCTGCTGCACGAGCTGCAGCGGCGAGGCGTGGAGCTCTACCTGGCTCGTGTCCTGCGGGCCCCGCGAGGGGTGCTCGAACGCTCGGGTTTCATGGACCTCCTCGGAGCGGGTCACAGCTGGCACAGCATCTCCCAGTGCGTGCGGACGGCGCGCGTGCAGACAGGGCTGAAGGGCGAAGCGTGCGGCCGGGGAGCACAAGGCGGCGAGCGCCGGCGAGCGACCGGTGGAGGCGGTGGAGGACGATCCGGATCCGGCCGCGGGCGTGCACGAGGTGTGGGCAGACGATGTCGGCGACGCCGACGACACCAGCGATGCCGACGGCACGGACGACGACACCGTCTCCGAGCCGTGATGACCTGACGATTCCGTAGTGTGGCGAGCATGCCCGGATCGCTGATCGGAACCGAGGTCGTGCGGGTCGAGGATCCGGAGCTCCTCGTCGGCCAGGGCACGTTCATCGGCAACATGGCGATCCCCGGCCTGCTCCACCTCGTCTTCGTGCGCTCGCCGCACGCCCACGCCGTGATCGGAGAGGTGGACGTCTCGGAGGCTCTGGCCATGCCGGGCGTGGTGGCGGCCTTCGTCAATGCCGACCTCGGCGTCCCGTCCTTCCACACCTTCGGAGTGGCGCTCAACAAGGCCTGCGCCCGACCTCCGCTGGCCGAGGGCAAGGTCCGCTTCGTCGGGGATCCCGTCGTGGCCGTGCTGGCCGAAACGGCCGCCCAGGCCGCGGACGCCGCCGAGGCGGTCGTGGTCGACTACGAGCCCCTTCCCGCCGTGGTCGATCCCGAGGCGGCGCTGGCCCCCGGCGCGCCGGTGCAGTTCGACGAGCTGGGTTCGAACCTGGCCGCGGGTCTCCGCGACGCCGACGACGGCGACGTGCTCGAGGGGGCCGACGTCGTCGTGCGCGGACGCTTCGTCAACCAGCGCATCGCGGTCGTGCCGATGGAGGGCAACGCCATCGCGGTCATCCCCGGCGAGAGCCCGCAGTTGACCGTGTACGTCTCCACGCAGATGCCCCACCTCTTCCGAACGCTCGCCTGCCGCTTGCTGGACATCGCCGAGGACGAGCTGCGCGTCATCGCCCCCCATGTCGGCGGTGGCTTCGGCGGCAAGGCGGGGATCACTGCCGAGCACGCAGTGGCGTTGGCGGCCGCGCGCCGCCTCGGCCGGCCCGTGACCTGGGTGGAGACCCGTTCGGAGAACCTCGTGGCCCTTCCTCACGGCCGGTCCCAGGTGCAGTACGTGGAGATGGGCTTCACCCGCGACGGATGCATCACCGGGCTCCACGCGCGGGTCGTCGGGGACGCAGGCGCGTACGGCGGCTTCGGCGGCGGGCTGTCGATGGGCCCGACCCGCAGCATGGCCCAAGGCGTCTACCGCATCCCGAGGCTGGCCTTCGACGTGGCCGTGGCCGTCACCAACACGACACCGATGGGTGCGTTCCGCGGGGCCGGCCGGCCCGAAGCGGCGGCCTATCTCGAACGCATCATGGACATCGCCGCCGACGAGCTGGCGATCGATCCCGTCGATCTGCGCCGCCGCAACCTCCTGCCCTCCGACGTGTTCCCCTTCACGACGCTGGTCGGCACGACGTACGACAGCGGCGACTACTTGCTCCCCCTCGACCGGGCCGTCGAGGCGGCCAGGTACACGGAGCTGCGGGCCGAGCAGGCGGCCCGCAGGGCGGCGGGAGATCGCTGGCAGCTCGGCATCGGCGTCAGCACCTATGTGGAGGTCACGGCCGGCGGAGCCGCCAGCGAGTACGGCTCGGTCGAGGTGCACGAGGACGGCACCGTCACCGTGAGCGCCGGAACGTCGGCCCACGGCCAGGGCCACGCGACCTCGTTCGCGATGATCGTCGCCGACCGCCTCGGCATCCCGATGACGGACATCCGCTACGTCCAGTCCGACACCGCGCTCGTACCGCGCGGGGCCGGCACCGGCGGCTCCCGCTCCCTCCAGCTGGGCGGCACGGCCGTGCACACCGCCGCCGAAGCGGTGCTCGCCAGGGCCCGCCGCATGGCGGCCGCACTGCTGGAAGCCGACGAGGCCGACATCGTGCTGACCGACGACGGCCGCCTCGGGGTGGCCGGCGTGCCGGCGCGAGCGCTGTCGTGGGCCGAGCTGGCCCAGGCAGCCAACCGCGGCGATGGAGACCGTGATGAAGACGACGGTGATGGCGGCCCGCTCGCCGCCGCCCTCGACGTCACGCAGACCGGGCCCACCTACCCGTTCGGCGCCCACGTCGCCGTGGTCGAGGTCGACCTCGAGACGGGACAGGTCCGCCTCGTGAAGCACGTCGCCGTCGACGACTGCGGCCGCATCCTCAACCCGCTCCTCGTGCGCGGGCAGCAGCACGGCGGGATCGCGCAGGGTGCCGCCCAAGCGCTGTGGGAGCAGTTCGTCTACGACGAGCACGGCAACCCGCTGACCTCGACGCTGGCCGAGTACGCGATGCCGAGCGCGGCCGAGTTCCCCTTCTTCGACACCCTCAACACCGAGACCCCGACTCCGCTCAACCCGTTGGGTGCCAAGGGGATCGGCGAGTCCGGCACCATCGGCTCGATGCCCGCGGTGCAGAACGCGGTGATCGACGCCGTCAGCCACCTGGGCGTGCGCCACATCGAGATGCCGTGCTCGCCCGAGCGGGTGTGGCGGGCCATCTCGGCCGCCCGCAACGGCGCGGCCGACGAGAGTTGGCGGGAGCCGCCGGCTGTCTTCGCCTCGCTGCCCCAGCGGGGCCAACGCCCGGCGCCCGCCGCCGCCGATGTCGACATCTAGCCCCCGTCCCAAGCCCACCCAGGTCTACCTGGAGGTCGCTCCTCGCCGGACGTTCGCCTGCGCGCTCGACTGGCCGGGCTGGTGCCGATCGGCCAAGACGGCCGACGCGGCGCTCGAGACCCTGGCCGAGTACGGCGAGCGCTACGCCCTCGTGGCCGACCGGGCGGGCGTGCCGTTCGCGGCCGCCTCGGCGGACCGCCTCGAGGTGGTCGAGGAGCTCGAAGGCGGCGCGGGCACGGACTTCGGCGTCCCGGAGCGCACGGCGACCGCCGATGCCAGACGGCTGAGCGCGGCCAAGGCTCGAGAGCAGGCGGCGTTGCTACGAGCTTCGTGGGACGTGTTCGCCGACGTCGTCTCCAGCGCACCGGCCGCGCTGCGCAAGGGGCCGCGTGGCGGCGGGCGTGACCGGGACAAGGTCGTCGAGCACGTCGTACAGGCCGAGGCCGCCTATGCCCGCAAGCTCGGCATCCGCCGGAAGCCGCCGGAGCCTGGACGACACGGCCGCCATCGACGAGCTGCGCGCCGCCATGCTCGACGTGCTCTCCCGCTCGTCCCCGGGCGAGCCGGTGGTGGAGAAGGGATGGCGACCCCGCTACGCGGCCCGCCGGATCGCCTGGCACGTCCTCGACCACGCCTGGGAGATCGAGGACCGCAGCGACCCCGACTGACCAGCCGGCGTACGGGCCCACCTTCGGGGAGCGTCAGCCGTCCACCTCAGCTGTCCACCGCGGCCACCAGCCCCGGCAGCTCATCGCCGGGCACCGCCATCCCGTGGCGAGCCATGCCCTCCTCGACGCGGGCGATCACCGTCTCGATGACGGCCACACGGGCGTACCGCTTGTTCTCGGCCGCGATCAGATCCCACGGGCCGAGCCCGTGGTCCGTGCGGTCGAACATCTCGTCGGCGGCGCGCTCGTACTCACGCGCCTTCTCCCGGTTGCGCCAGTCCTCCTCGGTCAGCTTCCAGCGGCGCAACGGATCGCGCTCGCGGGAGCGGAAGCGGCCGAGCTGCTCGTCGTCGCTGATGTGCAGCCACAACTTGACGAGGATCAGGCCTTCGAGCACCAGCGTGCGCTCGAACTGGACGATCTCGTCGTAGGCGCGGCTCCACTGCTCGAGCGTCGCGTAGCCCTCGATGCGCTCGACCAGCACCCGGCCGTACCAGCTGCGGTCGAAGGCCGCCATGCCGCCGAGGCCGGGCAGCTCGCGGTAGAAGCGCCAGAGGAAGTGGTGGCGCTTCTCGTCCGACGTGGGCGACGCGAAGCTCGAGCACGCGGTAGTGCCGAGGGTCCAGCGGTTCGACCAGGCGCTTGAGGGCCCCGCCCTTGCCGCCGGCGTCCTTGCCCTCGAACAGCACGAGGAGCCCGGGCCCGAGATCCCCGGTGCCGATCTGGCCGCCCAGGTGGAGGCGGAGCTGGAGGAAGCGCCGCTGGGCGGCCTTGAGCCGGGTGTCGTAGTCGGCGCGGCCGAGCCGCGGCGACAGGTCGAGCTCGGCCACGCGCTGGCGCACCACGCCGGCGATCATAGGGACCGGCCGATCACCGCTCGGGCGGCCGCCGATAGGGTTCGGCCATGCGTCTGGCCTCCGTGATCCACCAGGGCGCCCGCCGTGCCGCCCGCCTGTCGGCCGACGGCGAGAGTGCCGTACTCCTCGACGTCCCGGACGTCGGCGCCCTGCTGGCCACAGCCGGCTGGGCGGACTCGGCGGCCGGCGGCGGGACCGAGGTTCCGGCGGTCGAGCTGAGCTACGACGCGCTGGCCCGGCCGGCCAAGGTCGTGTGCGTCGGCCTCAACTATCGCGGTCACGTCGAGGAGACAGGCCGTGAGCTCCCGGCGTTCCCGACACTGTTCGGCAAGTTCGCCGACACGCTCTGCGCGCCGTACGCCGACATCGAGCTGCCGTCCGCGTCACCGAAGGTGGACTGGGAGGCGGAGCTCACGATCGTGATCGGTCGGGAGGCGCGGGGCGTCGATCCCTCCGAAGCCCTCGACCACGTCGCCGGCTACACGGTCGCCAACGACGTCTCGATGCGGGACTGGCAGAACCGCACGTTGCAGTGGCTCCAGGGCAAGAACTTCCAGGGCACCACCCCCGTGGGCCCCGTGCTCGTGACCCCGGACGAGATCGATCATGCCGCGGATCTCCGCATCAGTTGCACCATCAACGACGAGGTGGTGCAGGACTCCCGCACGAGCGACCTCATCTTCCCGCCGGCCGAGCTGGTGTCCTACATCTCGACGTTCACGACCCTGCGCCCGGGCGATCTGATCCTCACCGGCACCCCCGCCGGTGTCGGCCACGCCCGCACCCCGCAACGGTTCATCGGCGTCGACGACGTCGTGACGGTGGCGGTCGAGGGCATCGGCGAGTGCCGGAACCGGTTCACGAAGGCCCCATCGTGAACGGCCCCGTCATGAAGAGCGGCTCGTGAACGCCAGTCAGCGCGCCCGTGTCGAGCTCGCCATGGTCTTTCGCGCCGCGGTGCTGCACGGCTTCCACGAGGGCATCGACAACCACTTCAGCTTGGCCGTTCCCGGCGAGCCCGGCCGGTTCCTGCTCAACCCGTACGGACCGCACTGGAGCGAGCTGCGGGCCAGCGACCTCCTCGTGGTCGACGAGGCCGGCAACGTGATCGGCGACGGCGAGGCCGAGGCCAGTGCCTTCTTCATCCACTCCCGCCTCCACCTCGCGCATCCCGACGCCTCGTGCGTGCTCCACACCCACATGCCGTACGCCACGGCGCTGGCGCTGACCGGGACCGGGTTCGAGACACGGCTGTCCCAGAACAGCGTCCGCTTCCACGGCCGCTACGAGCTCATGCCCGAGTACGGCGGGCTCGTCAACGACGCGCTCGAGGGGGACCGGTTGGCCGAGGCCGTGGCCGACGGCGTGCGCGTCGTGCTGCTGGCCAACCACGGTGTGCTCGTGGTCGGGGAGTCCCTGGCCCACGCTTGGGAGGACCTGTACTTCTTCGAGCGAGCCTGCATGGTGCAGGTGCTGGCGCAGTCCACGGGCCAGACCCTCCGCCTGATGGACATCGACGTGGCCGAGCTGACCGTGAAGCAGTACGAGGGCGAGCGGGAGAAGGCCGAGATCCTCCTCGCCGCCACACGCCGGTTGGTGGACCGGGAGCTGCCGGGCTACGACGCCTGACGGCCGCGCCGGGCCCCGGTGCTCCGGGGTGCTCACGGTGCCAGCTCGCAGCCGAGCACCTCGGGCAGCCACTCCAACAGCCGCTCCCACAGGATGGGTCCGCTCCGAGCCAGGAGGTGCCCGTCGCCGGGGATGACGACGAGGTCGCCGTGGCCCGCCATGGCGCGGACGACCTCGCTGGCCTGGAGCGGGAGCAGCTCGTCGCGCTCGCCGTGGAACAGCAGGAGCGGGCGATCCCCCAGGCCGCCGGCCACCTCGCAGCCGGCCGACTGGGTGGCGAAGGTGACGACCCCGGCGACGGTCGACGGCAGGGCGACCGCCACCCTGATGGCCACGGCCCCTCCGAAGCTGTGCCCCATCACCACGACGCGCTCCGCCCCGGCCTCGGTGACGAGTTGGACGGCGGCGGCCACGTCGAGGCAACAGGCGTCGAGGTCGTTGGGGCGCCGATAGCTGACCCTGACCAGCGGGACGCCCTGCGGGCCCAAGTGGGCACCGAGGCGGTGGTACAGGCCCTCGGCCGGGCCGAGGAGTCCGCCCATCGCCCCGCCGCAGGCGACGACGGCACCGGACCCGGACGTAGGCCGAGCGTCATCGGCGTCAGGCCGGTGGTGCCACAACAGGGTGAGCAGGCCGCCCATCGTGAACAGCTCCAGGTGGCGCAACGCCGGCGTGACCTCTACCTCCTGCGCGGCGAGGACGGCGAGGGCTTGGAGCGGGGTGCGGGACTCGCTGGGCTTGTCGCTGCTCGCTGGACTGGCGCTCGCTGGACGGGGCCTCCCCCATCGCTTGTACCCTACAAGGGATGTCCGCTGGGGCTCCGACGACCTTGACCGGTGCGGCGAAGACCTCGCCCCGCACCATCGATCTCGACGTGCCCGAGGAGCGCGAGGTCGCCCTCCGCATCGCGACGGCATGGAAGGAGCTGCGCCGCGGGGCGGCCATGGTCGCCGTCCGCGACTACTTCTACGTCGCGGAGGAGGACTCCATCGAGCCGGGTCAGATGGACACGCTCGACCTGCTCGTGCAGCAGCCCGCGTGGCGCATGAGCGAGCTCGCCGAGGCCCTCCGTGTCGACCCGTCGACCGCCACCCGCGCCGTCCACCGTCTCGTGCGCTCCGGCCTGGCCAGCCGGGGCAGCGGCACCGAGGACGGGCGGGTCGTGATGGTGTCGATCACCGAAGCCGGACGCCGACGTCACAGCGCCATCTCCGGCCGGCGCCGCCACTCGATGGCCCGCATGCTGGGCGAGTTCGAGCCCGAGGAGCGCCGGCAGCTGGCGGATCTCCTCGAACGGTTCGTGCTCGCGCTCGACCACCTGGCGGCCGATCTTCCCGACCGCTGACGGCACGCGGTCCTCGACCGCTGGCGGACAAGCACTGGCCGGTAGGGTCGCCGCGGTGGCTGACCGGGCGCGCTTCGCCGAGGAAGCGCTCCCCCTCGCGCCCCAGCTCTACTCGGCGGCGATGCGCATGACCCGGAACACGGCCGACGCCGAGGACCTGGTCCAGGAGACCTACCTGAAGGGCTACCGCAGCTTCGCCACCTTCGAGGAAGGCACGAACCTGCGGGCCTGGTTGTTCCGCATCCTGACCAACACCTACATCAACTCGTACCGGGCCAAGCAGCGCCGTCCGGAGGAGACCGACCTCGACAGCATCGAGGACTTCTACCTGTACCGGCGCATCGGCGGGCTCGAGGAGGCGCTGGCGTCGCGCAGCGCCGAGGACGAGCTCATGGACCTCTTCACCGACGACGAGGTCAAGCAGGCGCTGGAGGATCTCCCGGAGAACTTCCGCCTGCCGGTGCTGCTGGCCGACGTCGAAGGTTTCTCCTACAAGGAGATCGCAGAGATGCTCGACATCCCGATGGGTACCGTGATGTCCCGCCTCCACCGGGGAAGAAAGGCGATGCAGAAGGCGTTGTTCGATTTTGCCGAACAGCGGGGGCTGGTTGCTCCCAGGGACGCCGCCCCAACGGACGAGGAGCCCGTCACGATGGTCGACAATGCAGCCGGTGAACAAGCGGGGGCCTGCCGTGGATGACGACTGCGGCGAGGTGCTCCGCGAGCTGGAGCCGTACCTCGACCGTGAGCTCACGCCTGAGGAGTGGACCACGGTCCAGGGCCACCTCGACGATTGCCTCGACTGCCTGCACATCTACGACTTCCACGCCGAGCTGCGCATGATCATCTCGAAGAAGTGCCGCCAGGACGCGCTCCCCCCGGGGCTCCTGGCCAGGATCGAGCAGTGCTTCGGCACGGTCGACCAGGAAGAGGCGGCCGCCGGGGAGCCCGGCCCGGCCTGAGCCGGCTCCGACCCCTCGGGCTACGCTGCGACCCATGTTCGCTGCCCAACCCTGGGACTGGTGGATCGCCATGGTGCTCTTCGCCCTTGGCCTCCTCGGGGTGCTGGCCGTCGTGTTCGGCTACCTCGTCAAGGTCATCGGTCCGCAGTACCCGCGGCGCGGGCAGACGATCGCCGAGCCCCAGCAGCAGCAGAAGTCCTAGTCGGCCGTGGCGCCCGGGCTCGTCGACTGGGGGTTGGCCGAGCGGATCGGCGCCCGGGTGGCCAACCGTCCGTCGCCCCTGACCTCCGAGCTACCGGCGCTCCAGCGAGAGATGGAGGCCCAGGCACCGCTGGCCGAGAGCCTGGTCACCGGGGTCACCGGCCTGGTGCCCTCCGGGCCGGCGCGCATCGAGGTCGTCGACCGGCCGGCCTGGGTGGCGGCCAACGTCGCCGCCTTCCGCCGGCTGCTCGCCCCGCTGCTCGAACGCTGGCAGGACAAGGTCGGCCACCGGCCCGGCATGGCCGCCACCCTGACCAGCCGCGTCGCCGCCGTCGAGCTGGGCACGCTCCTCGGCTGGATGAGCAGCCGCGTGCTCGGACAGTACGACCTGCTCCTCGGCGATCCGGCCGGCAACGGGGCACCGGGCGGCGCCGGTGACACGGGCGACACGGTGTACCTCGTCGGCCCCAACCTCATCAGCCTGGAACGGCGGTTCGGCTTCCCGCCCGATCAGTTCCGGCTGTGGGTGCTCCTCCACGAGCTGACCCACCGCGCCCAGTTCACGGGGGTCCCGTGGCTGGCGCCGCACTTCCGGGGCCTGGTCGAGCAGGCGCTCACCATGGCCGAACCCGACAGCGGGCAGCTGGCGGTGGCCGCCCGCTCGCTGATGCGGGACCGGACCGAGGCCCGCCGTCGGGTCGACGAGGGAGGCATGCTGGCCCTCGTCGCCTCCCCCGAGCAGCGGGCCGTCCTCGACCAGATCGGCGGGATGATGTCGCTGCTCGAGGGTCACGGCGACGTCACCATGGACCGGGCCGGCGCGGGACGGCTGCCGTCCGCCCGTCGCTTCGCCGCGGTGCTCTCGGCACGGCGCCGGAGCGGCTCACCCCCTGTCCGGCTGGTGCGCAAGCTCATCGGTCTGGAGAGCAAGCTCAACCAGTACGAACAGGGCGAGCGCTTCATCGCCCACGTGGAGCGCGTGGCCGGTCCACGCGTCGTGGACATCTGCTGGCAGGGCCCCGACCAGCTGCCCTCGCTGGAGGAGATCCGGCAGCCGCAGCGCTGGCTGGACCGGGTCGGCCTGACCGGTCAGGTGGCGTGACCACCGAGGTCGCGGTGGCAGGCGTCGGTGTGAGCGCGCTCCTGGCACGATGCCGGTTCCCCGCGCCCGGCACGCCCGTGACCTGCGCGGTGTCGGGCGGCGCCGACTCGCTGGCGCTCCTCGTCCTCGCGACGTCCGCCGGGTGCGCCACGACGGCCATCCACGTCGACCACGGGCTGCGGGACGGCTCGGCCGCCGAGGCCGATGTCGTGGCGGAGGCCGCCGCCCGCTTCGGCGCGGGCTTCGAGTCGGTCCGGGTGACCGTGTCGCCCGGGCCCAACCTGGAGGCTCGCGCCCGCGATGCCCGCTACGCCGCCCTCCCGGCTGATGTGCTCACCGGGCACACCGCGGACGACCAAGCCGAGACCGTGCTCCTCAACCTGCTGCGCGGCGCCGGCACGGTCGGCTTGGCCGGCATGCGGCGCGAGCGCCGGCCGCTGCTCGACCTCCGCCGGGCGGAGACGGTGGCGCTGTGCCACGAGCTCGGCCTCACGCCGGTCGTGGATCCGACCAACGCGTCGCTGGCCTGGCGTCGCAACCGGGTTCGCCACCAGTTGCTCCCGCTCATCGAGGACATCGCCGAACGGGACGTCGTGCCGGTCCTGGCCCGTCAGGCCGACCTGCTTCGCGACGAGGCCGACCTCCTCGACGAGCTGGCGGCGGCGATCGACGTCACCGACGCCCGGGCCCTGTCCGCCGCTCCCCGTCCGCTGGCGAGGCGGGCCGTGCGCCGCTGGCTGGCAGTCGACCACCCGCCGGACGCGGCCACCGTCGAGCGTGTGCTGGCCGTGGCCAGCGGCACGTCCAAGGCGTGCGACGCCGGCCGTGGACGCCGGGTCGAGCGTCGTGCGATGCGGCTGCGGCTCGTTGGCCAGGATCACGAGGCCGCTGGGTAACCTCGCCCCTCCGTGGTGCCCGAACCCGGATCAGCAGCCGGTCCCGGGCGGGTGTTGCTCTCGGCCACGGACCTGGGCACCCGCATCGGCGAGTTGGGCGAGGCCATCGGCCGGGACTACCGCGGTCGGGTCCCGCTGCTCGTGGCCGTGCTCAAGGGAGCGTTCGTGTTCCTGGCCGATCTCGTGCGGGCCATCCCGATCGATCACGAGATCGACTTCATGGCCGTGTCCTCCTACGGGGCCTCGACGCGCTCGTCCGGCATCGTGCGGATCGTCAAGGACCTCGACATCGACCTCGAGGATCGCCACGTCCTGCTCGTCGAGGACATCGTGGACTCCGGTCTCACCCTCGCGTACCTGCGCCGGATGCTGGCCGCCCGCAACCCGGCCAGCCTCGAGGTGTGCGCGCTGCTCGCCAGGGAGACGATCTCGCCTGTGGACCGGGCCAGCCTGCGCTACGTCGGGTTCACCATCCCGCCGGACTGGGTGGTCGGCTACGGCCTCGACGTGGCCGAGCGCTACCGCAACCTGCCGGATCTCCGCATCTGGGACGGTCCGGGCGAGCCGGCCGGCCCGGGCCCGGCGGGCCGGGCCGAGTAGCCTTGCCCCTTGGTGAAAGCGCAGGTCATGGGCGTGGTCAACGTGACGCCCGATTCCTTCTCGGACGGCGGGCGGTGGTTCGACCACGCCGGCGCCGTCGCGCACGGCCTGGACCTGCTGGCGGCCGGCGCGGCGATCATCGACGTCGGCGGGGAGTCCACCCGCCCCGGGGCCGATCCCGTCGACCCAGCTGAGGAGCAGCGGCGCGTCCTTCCCGTGATCGAGGCCCTCTCCGGGCACGGCCGCATCTCCGTCGACACCCGCCATGCGGAGACGGCGCGGGCCGCGGTCGCCGCCGGGGCGACGATCATCAACGACATCTCGTCGAGCCTCCACGGCACCGCCGCCGACCTGGGAGTCGGCTGGATCGCCATGCACATGCAGGGTGACCCGCGGACCATGCAGCAGGCGCCCGCCTACGACGACGTCGTGGCCGAGGTGCGCGACCACCTGGTGGCCCGTGCCGAGGCGGCGATGGCGGCCGGCGTGGACGAGCTCTGGATCGACCCGGGCTTCGGCTTCGGCAAGACGCTCGACCACAACCTCGAGCTGCTCGCCCATCTCGACGACCTGGTGGCGACCGGCTTCCCGGTCGCGGTCGGCCTGTCCCGCAAGGCCTTCCTCGGTCGCCTGCTGGCCACGAGCGACGCGCGTGTCGCGGCGCCGAGCCTCCCCGGCCTCGACGCGACGACCTTGGCCGGCGATGTCGACCCCGTGCCGGCGGACGACCGCATCGAGGGATCGCTGGCCGCGGCGACGTGGGCGGCCCTGCAGGGTGTGCAGCTCATCCGCGTCCACGACGTGCAGGCGACCGTCCACGCGGTCGAGCTGGTCGGCGAGCCGGTGCTCGAAGGCGTCCACTGATGGCGAAGCTGCGGGGGAAGTGGGCCCTCGGCATCCAGCCCCGCAACTTCACCTGGTTCATCAAGGACCGTCTCGCCGTGTGCGAACGCCCCGGTGGCTTCGGTGAGAACCACCGCCGGGTCCGCCGCCAGGAGGAGATCATCTGGATCCGCGAGCAGGGCTTCGGCTGCGTGATCTCGATCATCGCCTCGCCCTACAACCTCCACAACTACGACGAGCTCGGCGTGACCTACCGGCACCGACCGTTCACCGCCGCCGACGATCCCCCGACCTACCTGAAGGCGTTCTACCCCGAGGTGCACGACCTCATCTCCGACGGGACGAAGGTCATCGTGCACGGGGAGGAGATGGGCGACCGGCTGATCGGCCTCGTCGGCGGGTACATCCGCTGGGCCGGCCTCGTCACCGACGGTCCCCAGTCGATCACGCTCATCGAGCGCATCAGCGGCAAGCAGCTCGATCCCTTCGGGCGCAGCCTCGTCCAGCTAGCGGGCGAGATCTCTCCTGACCGCAGATAGCGTGCGGCTCCATGCCGGACCGCATCGAGATCCGGGGGCTGCGCGCTCTCGGCCTCATCGGCGTCAATCCGGAGGAGCAGGAACGGCCGCAGCCGTTCGAAGTCGACTTCGACGTCGAGGTGGACACCGCGACTGCGGGCGAATCCGACTCCCTCGACGACACCGTGGACTACGGCCTGCTCACGATCCTGGCCCAGCGGGTGGTGGCCGACGAACCGCACCTGCTGCTCGAGCGGGTGGCTGAGCGGATCGCGCAGGAGCTCCTCGCCGCCGATCCCCGGATCGAGGGCACGACGGTCAGCGTCCGGAAGTTGCGCCCGCCCATCCCGGCCGACCTCGCCACGAGCGCGGTCACCATCACGAGGCGGCGGCCGTGACCCGCGCCCTGCTGGCGCTGGGTTCCAACTTGGGCGACCGGGTCCGCTACCTGCAGGACGCCGTGGCGGTGATCCCCGACCTGGTCGCGGTGTCGCCCGTCTACGAGACCGATCCGGTCGGCGGGCCTGAGGATCAGGGTCCGTACCTCAACATGGTCGTGTGCCTCGACACCGTTCTCGACGCGCGAGAGCTGCTCGAGCTCTGCCACCGCCTGGAGGAGAAGGCCAGCCGCAAGCGCGCCGTCCACTGGGGGCCCCGCACGCTCGACGTCGACGTGCTCTGGCTCGACGGGGTGACGGTCGACGAGCCAGGCCTCGTCGTGCCCCATCCCCGGATGGCCGAACGCCCCTTCGTGCTGGCTCCGCTTCGCGATGTCGCGCCGGATCTGGTGACGGCCGGTTGGGAGGACCGGTTCGACCACCTCGGTGTCCGCCAGCTCGGCGTGCTGGACGAGCTGTCCGGACTCTGAGGGGTCACCGGGACGACCATGACGTGGCTGGGGGCTGACGAGCTGGACCTGCTGGTCCTGGGCAGCGGCGTGGCGGGGCTGTCGGCCGCCGTCCGCGCCGCCGACGAGCTGGCCCTGCGGGTGGGGGTGTTGACGAAGTCCGACCTGTCGCAGGCCGCCACCCGATGGGCCCAAGGAGGCGTGGCGGCGGTGCTTGGGGGGCGACCCCGACTCGACCGACCTCCACCTGGCCGACACCCTGGCGGCCGGGGACGGGCTGTGCGACGTCGACGCCGTACGGGCTCTCGTCGACGAGGGGCCCGGCCGCGTCAACGAGCTCATCGCCATGGGGGCGATGTTCGATCGGGACCGGGAGGGCCAGCTGCAGCTGGCGCGCGAGGGCGGACACTCGCTGCCCCGCATCGTCCACGCCGGAGGCGCGGCGACAGGCGCGGAGATCGAGCGGGCACTGGTCGACGAGGTGCGGGCGACCGCGGTCGCGTGTTGGGAGCAGTGGTTCGCGCTCGACCTGCTCGTCACCGGTGGCCGATGCGTCGGCATCGTCGCCATGGGACCCGGCGGCGACGTCCACGAGATCCGGTCCCGTCACGTCCTCCTCGCCACCGGTGGAGCGGGCCAGCTCTTCGCCGCCACGACCAACCCCGTCCAGTCGACGGGTGACGGTTTGGCGATGGCCCTGCGCGCCGGGGTGGCCTGCGCCGACATCGAGTTCATGCAGTTCCACCCGACCGCGCTGCTGAGCCCCCGCATGCCCCGTCCGCTGCTGTCGGAGGCCCTGCGCGGCCATGGCGCGCTCATCCGCGACCTCGACGGCAAGCGCTTCGTCGACGAGCTGCAGCCTCGGGATGTCGTGGCGCGCGCCATCACCCGCAAGATGCTCGAGGAGGACGCCGACCACATGCTCCTCGACGCCACCGGGCTCGAGGGCTTCGACGAGCGCTTCCCGACCATCGCCGCCGACCTGCGGGGCGCCGGGCTCGATCCCGTCACGGACTACCTGCCCATCGCCCCGGCCGCCCACTACCACTGCGGCGGCATCGTCACCGACCTCAACGGCGCGTCGTCACTCCCCGGGCTGTGGGCCGCGGGTGAGGTCGCGTGCGCCGGCGTGCACGGCGCCAACCGCCTGGCCAGCAACTCGCTACTCGAGGGCATGGTCTTCGGGCCAAGGGTGATCGAGGCCATCGGGCGCGGCGTCGACGGGCCGGAGGCGACCGGTGCGATGCGCTCGGTGATCGATGAGGGACGGGACGCGCTCGGCCACGGCGAGATCGGCGGGCGGGCGTTGGCGGTGGCCGCACCGCCGGGCGCGGACTCCGCCGGGTCCGATGGGGGCCCGAGCGGGTCGGCGACCGAGCTCCGGGACCGGCTGCAGCGGGCGATGACCCGGGGCGCAGGTGTGCTGCGGGACGCGCGCTCGCTGGCCGCCACCGGTGAGGTGGTCGCGGCGACGCTGGCCGAGGCCGGCACCCTTGCGCCGGGCGGGCCGCGTGAGGAGCTGCGCAACCTGGCCACGGTGGGGTGGGCACTGCTGGCGGCCGCGGCGGCCCGCGAGGAGAGCCGCGGCTGCCACACCCGCGAGGACTTCCCCGACCCCGATCCGTCCCTGCGCGTGCGGCTCGTGGCCCACGGGATCGAGTCACGCAGGATCGAGTCGCTCGGGAGGGAACGGCCGTGAGCTCGCACGGGCGGTCCCAATCCTCACCGCACGATCCACCGCGCGGCGCGGTGGACGACGCCGTCCGCAGGGCCCTGGCCGAGGACCTGGGCCCGCTGGGTGACATCACCGCGGCGCTCGTGCCGCCGTCGGCGCGCGTCGTGGCCTCGCTGACCGCCCGGCAGGACGGCGTGCTGGCCGGGCGGGCCTGCGCGGCGGAGACGTTCCGCCAGGTCGACCCCGACATCGAGGTCGAGTGGCTCCGGGTGGACGGCGACCGTGTCGCTCCCGGCGACCACTTCGGCGTCGTCGCCGGTCCGCTGGCGTCGGTGCTGACCGCCGAACGCACGGCACTCAACTTCCTCTGCCACCTCTCCGGCGTGGCCACGGCGACCCGCCGGCTGGTCGACGCCGTCAGCCGCCGCCAACCCTCGGACGCAGGTGTGGGACACCCGCAAGACCCTCCCCGGGCTGCGCGCACTGGAGAAGGCGGCCGTGCGCGCCGGGGGCGGCTTCAACCACCGGGGTTCGTTGTCGGACATGGTGCTGGTGAAGGACAACCACTTGGCCGGCACGTCGATCACCGCGGCGGTCGAGCTGGCCCGGCGACGCTGGCCCGCACGCACGATCGAGGTCGAGTGCGAGGATCTGGAACAGGTCAAGGAGGCCGCCGAGGCCGGAGCGACGATCGTCATGTGCGACAACATGGCGCCGCCGATGGTGGCGTCGGCCGTCGCGGTCGTGGCCGGGCGAGCGCTCGTGGAGGTGTCAGGCGGGATCACGCTGTCGAGCGCGCCGGCCTACGCGAGCGCTGGTGCCGACCTCCTGTCGACCAGCACCATCACCCAGTCGGCGCCCGCCTTCGACATCGGCCTCGACGTCGGCCGCTAGGAGCACTTGGGATTGCTTCGGCCGCCGCCTTGACTACGAACGTGTGTTCGTATACGGTGGGGACGTGATCGGCGGAACCTGCACGTTGGACGACCTCGTGGAGCAATGCGCTCCCGACGCGCTCGACGAACTGGACGATCGCACGCTTGCCGCGATGGCGAGCTCGCTCCTGGACTGGTGGTGCCGCCTGGACGCCGCCCGCCTGCGTGTCCTCGCTGCGGTCGAAGCCCGGCAGGCCTTCCGGGTCGACGGCGCGCGGGATGCGGTGTCCTGGCTGGCCTGGAAGGGCGCCGAACGCCGTGGCCGAGCCCGCGCGGAGATCGAGCTGGCGGCGCACGTGGCCGCCATGCCCGCCGTCGACCAGGCGATGGGCGACGGGACCCTGTCCCGCGCGAAGGCCTCCGAGCTGGCCCGGGCCCGGGCGGCCGACCCCGACCAGCAGGTCGAGCTCGTGGAAGCGGCGAAGACGATGACCGTCGAGGACGTAGCCCGCCGGGTCGACCGATGGCAGCACGAGCAGGGCGCGCCGCCCGCGGTGCAGCCCAGCGTCACCATCACGTCCCATCCGGGTGGTGGGCACCTCGAGGCCACGCTGGACACCGAGGGCTTCGAGTGGGTGCGGGTGGCGCTCGACACCGCGACCGACGCGCTCGGTCTCCGTGAGCTCTCCTGGGAGCAACGGCGGGCTCATGGACTGGTGGCCATCTGCCGCCACTTCCTCGACCACGCCAAAGTTCCTGTCCGGCGGCAGGGCCGGCCCACGGTGGTCGTCACGCTCGACGCCGACGGGCTGGCGAGTGGCGCTGGCCGGTCGGCCCGGCTCGACTCCGGCGCCTACGTCACCGGCGAGGCTGCCCGCACCTTGGCCTGCGACGCCTCCATCATTCGCATGATCACCGACCCTGCGTCGCAGCCACTCGACGTCGGCAGGGCCACCCGATCCATCCCACCAGCCCAGGCCCGGGCGGTCATCCACCGCGACCGCCACTGCCGCTACGAGGGCTGCGCGTCGCCTCCCTGGGCCTGCGACGTGCACCATCTCGACCCGTGGTGGTCCGGCGGGAAGACCGACCTCGCCCGGCTCGGGCTGCTCTGCTGGCACCACCACCATCTCGTCCACCGGCACGAGGCGACGCACACGCTCGTCGATCAGAGCGACGGGCGGCTGCGGCTCGAGTGGCGACAACGGGAGCGACCACCACCTGTTTCGCGGGTCGCCTGAGGCCGGAGCTGCCGGCCGGGGCCGCGTCCCTGCCGGTAGCCTCGGGATCGCGTCAGCGGGTGGCGGCGGAACGGCGATCCGCAGACGTTTCCGATTCGGTGGTCGTCAGGCACTCACTTGTGCCGGACCGCCCGGATGCAGGCGGACAAGGCAGGAGGAACACCAGATGGGTGCAGTGGCGCGCGCCGCCCTCGCAGGCTGTGGCCTGCTCGCACTGGCTGCATGCTCGGGTGGTGTCGAGGACACCGCCCCTCCGACGACGGTGGCTGCGACGTCGACGACACCGTCGACCACGGTCGCGCCGAGCACGACCAGCGCGCCCACCACCACGCTCAGTCCACAACAGCAAGACGAAGCCGACATCAGAGAACTGCACGACCGGTTCTTCAGGATGCTCGTGGTGACCGGCCGATCCGCCGAACCCTCGATCACCCCGAGATCGCCGCGACGACAACCGGCATCCAGCGGCAACGACTGCGGAGGAGGTCGCTCGAGCGGCCACAGCTAGCTCGGCGGAGCACGACGGCGACCTCTCGGGCACGGTGACGAACGATCACGTTCCTCGACGCGGATCACGCCTCGGTCCTCGACGTGCTCACGGTTGCGACGAGGCTCGTTGCCTCCGAGCCGGACGGTCGTCGTCGGGCCACCGATGGGCCTCGCCTCGATCGACCGAGCTGCGGCTCGCTGCGCGCCGAGCGACGGATGGCGTGTCGAGGACTGGTTCACGGGCGGGGACGAGCAGTGCGAGCTCTGACAGTCGTCGCTGTCGCTCGTCACCGTCGCCGTTTGACTCGGCGCACCCGCAGCCGCGTCGACACGGCCAGTGCCTGCGCCATTTGCTGTCACGGCGGCGACGCCTCGTCTGGGCCTGGCGGGATCTCGTCAATGCGGGGGTGGACAACGGGCCGGCGGGGGGTGGGCCGGGGCAGTCGTACGTGCGGGGGCCGGGGCACGATCCGTGCACCTACCGTTCGCTGTCGGCGCACGGGCTGCTGGCGTGGCACGTGTCGTACTCGTACCAGGGCAACGGCGACCCGCCCGAGCCTCCGCCGGACCAGTACTACGGAGACGATCCCGACACGCAGTGGGCGATCGCCCACTGCCCGGCCAACGCCGGTCGGGACGTGCTCGTCTGGTGGCCGGTCGGCGGACGTCCACCGGCCTCCCTCATCGACGCGCTCCGGCAGCGGGCCCGCGACGCCGTGCCGTTCCCGGTGCTCGGCCAGCACGGCGCCCCGAGCGGTGAGCGAGACGCGCCGCTCATCACACAGCTGCCGACCTGGCTCTGGGTCGACCCGTCGGGCTGGCGACCGGTGCAGGCCGAGGCCTCGATCCCCGGCATCGTCTCCGTCACCGCCGTGGGGACGCCGCAACGGCTGACCTGGGATCCGGGTACGGGCGATGCTCCCGTGGCCTGCGACGGGCCCGGCGTGGCGTACGACTTCGGGCGACCCGACGCCGCCCAGTCGACCGACTGCTCGTACACCTACCGTCACTCCTCCGACGTGGCACCCGGCGGTGGCCCGTACCAGCTCACGATGGGCCTCGAGTGGGACGTGCGCTGGCAGTGCGACCCGGGCTGCGGTGGAGGGCCCATGGCGCCGGTGACCGTGACGACCAGCCGGCCGGTCTGGGTGGCGGAGCTGCAGGCGATCAACCCGGCGGACGCTTGATGGCAGTCCAACAGGTTCCGTCAAGAAACGAAGGGCTACGGTGACGTCTCGGTGAACGGCGGCACGCGGGTCCTGGTCAGCGGCATGGGGAGTGAGCTGGGCTCACTCGTCGCCACGCTGCTCGAGAAGGAGCGCTGGGTCGGTCACGTGTCCGGGTTGGACATCGACCCGCCTCGCCGCCGCCTGCGGACGGCGACCTTCCACCGGGTCGAGCCGAAGGATCGTCGTCGGATGGTGGAGATCGTGCGGGACTTCGACCCCCACGTGGTCGTCCACATCGCGGTCTGGGAGCCGAATGCCCGCGCCCACCCGGGTGACGCCGCCGCCTGGACCCACACGGCGGCGGTCGGCGTCCTCGGCGCAGCGGCCGAGTGCCCGTCGCTCCAGCACGTCGTCGTCCGCTCGGGCATCTCCGTCTACGGGCGGCGGCGGGGCTCGGCCACCCGGCCGGACGAGTCGGTGCCGGCCGATCCCACCTCACCGTTCGGGCGCTCGCTGTTCGAGATGGAGGGCATTGCCCGCCAGGCCGGGCGCGCCGCCGACGTCTCGGTCACCGCGCTGCGCCTGGCCCCGGTGATCGGCCCCCATGTCCCCAGCCCGCTCGGTCGGCTCCTCCGGTTGCCCGCCGTTCCGGTGAGCCTGCTGGCCGACCCGGCCTTCTCCGTCATCGACGACCAGGACGCCGCCGTTGCGTTCGTCGCCGCGGCGGCGAAGCGGGTCGACGGCCCGGTCAACCTGGTCTCGCCGGGCGCGATCACCGCCAGCCAGGCCGTCCGCATCGGCGGCCGGCTGCCCTTGCCCCTCATCGGTCCGGAGTGGCGGCTGGCCCGCATCCTCACCAGCGCCCTCGGCGCACCGATCCCCGCGCACATCCACGAGCTCCTGCACCGCGGCCGCACTGCCGACGGGGGTCGGGCGCTCGAGGCGCTGGGCATCGAGCCGCGACTCACGACGCGCGAGGTCGTCCAGGCGCTCTACGAGTGGGCCACCGTCATCCACCTCCGGCCCGGGGAGCTGGCCGCGTGAGCTCGGGCCCCGACCTGGTCGCCATCGCCCGCCGGCAGGCGGTCGGGCTCAACGAGATCGACCCGTGGGGCATGGACCGGGACCTCGTCGGCGTGGCCCGGTCGTTGGCCCGTCTGCGCTGGAGGATCACCGTCGGGGGCGCCGAACACGTGCCCACCACCGGCGGTGCGCTGCTGGTCGCCAACCGCCGTCCGCTCGGCGCCACCCCGCTCCTCGTCGCGGCCGCCATCGGACGGGCGACGGAGCGGAACGTCCGCTTCGCCGGGATCGTTGACATCGCACCGATCGGTCCTGTCATGCGCCGGCTCGGAGGCGTCGTAGCCCGCCCGGACGAGATCGGTGGGCTGCTCCGCGCCGGCCACGTCCCGGCGGTGTGGTGCCAGCCGCGCATCACCGCCAGCCATCGGGTCGGGCCGGCGCCCGTCCCGTACCTCGCGGCCGCGCTCGACGCCGGCGTTCCGGTGCTGCCCGTGGCCGTGATCGCGCCTCCGCTGGCCCGGAGGGTGCGCGTGGAGGTGGGTCTACCGGTGCGAACGTCCCGCCGGCCCGGGCCTCTGGCCGCGGCCGAGTTGGCCGACGCGATCCGCCAAGCCATCCAGCGCATGGTCGACGAGGACAGCCCGCCGTCATGGCTGCTACCCGGATGAGAGAAGAGAGCGAGTAGCAGTGGCGTTCGCGTGGGCGGAGGACGGGACCAGGCTCCACTACCAGGTGGTCGGCCGGCCGGGCGGCGACCCGGTGCTCATGATCCAGGGGCTCGGCACCGACATGAGCGGCTGGACGCTGCAGCGGCTGGCGTTCTCACCTCGCTTTCGCACGGTGGCCATGGACAACCGGGGGGCCGGCCGCAGCGACAAGCCCTTCGGGCGCTACACCCTCGACGAGATGGCCGACGACGCAGTGGCCGTGCTCGACCACGCCGGCATCGACAGCGCCCACGTCATGGGTGCCTCCATGGGGGGCGCGATCGCGCAACTCGTCGCGCTCGAGGCACCCGGACCGGGTGCGCTCGCTCGTCCTCGCCTGCACGGCGTGCCGCAACTTCCAGTGGCGCCGCGAGCTGCTCACGGAGTGGGCGTCCATCGCCAACGAACGCGGCATGGGCGAGATGGCCAGGCGAGCCGCCCACTGGGTGATGGCACCACGATCGATCCGGCGGTTCTGGCCCGTCGTGGGCTGGTTCGGGCCCCTGGCCATGGGCTTGCCGTCGCACGCCTTCACGTCCCAGGTCCGGGCCATCCTCGACGCGCCGGAGGAGATGATCGACGTGCTCGCCACGCTCGACGTCCCCACCCTTGTGGTCGTCGGCAACCAGGACATCCTCACCCCCCGGGGTGACAGCGAGGAGCTGGCGGAGCGAATCCCCGGCGCCGAGCTCGTCGTCATCTCCGGCGCCGCCCACGGCCTTATGATTGAACATGCAACTACCTTCAACCGGGTGGTCCTCGACTTCCTCACCAGGGTGGCCAGCGAGCAGGCCGCGGCGTAGAGTGAGAACAGCCGTCATCGGCGCCGGCCTGGCCGGGCTGATGGCGGGTCGGCAACTGGCCGACACGGGGCACGAGGTCGTCCTGCTCGACAAGGGACGGTCACCCGGAGGCCGCCTGGCCACCCGCCGGATCGGCCGTGCCACCCTCGACCACGGCGCCCAGTTCTTCACCGTCCGCTCCGACACGTTCTCGGCCCACGTCGATCGGTGGCAGGCGAGCGGCCTGGTCCGTGAGTGGTGCCGGGGGTTCACCGTGGACGACGGCCATCCCCGCTACGTGGTCGCCGGCGGCATGAACGCGCTGGCCAAGCACCTCGCCGCGGGACTGGACGTGCGCTGCTCGACGCTGGTGTTCGCCATCCGCCCGGGCGAGACCAGCGCGTGGTCGGTCGGGCTGGACGACGGCACCGGCATCGCCGTCGACGCCGTCGTCCTCACCTGCCCGCTGCCGCAGTCGTTCTCGCTGCTCATCACCGCCGGCGTCGAGCTTCCGCAGGACCTGCGAAGCACCGACTACGACCGCACGCTCGCGCTGCTCGCGGTGCTCGACCGATCCGCCGCCATCCCTGCGCCCGGCGGCGTGCAGGAGGCCGACGAGACGTTCAGCTTCATCGGGGACAACGAGGCCAAGGGTGTCTCCAGCGTTCCGGCCGTGACGTTCCACGCCCGTCCGGAGTGGTCGCTGGACCGGTGGGACCGTCCGCCGGCCGAGGTCCACGCCGAGCTCATCGAGCAGGCCCGCCCGTGGCTGGGCGGCGCAACGATCGTCGAGTCGCAGATGAAACGATGGCGCTTCGCCACCCCCAAGCAAGTTTGGCCAGAACCGTGCTGGCGAGCGCCGGACCCGCCCGGTCCGCTGGTCCTGGCCGGAGACGCGTTCGCCGGTCCGCGCATCGAGGGCGCGGCGCTGTCGGGCCTCGCCGCGGCCGCGGCGCTCGAGAGGAGCTAGAGAGATCGAGCCACGGCCGGTCCGAGCTCGCGGACCACGTCAGCTACCAGGTCGACATCCGGCTCGGTCGTCCGCCAGTTGGTGATGGCCGGCCGGAAGGCGGTCATCCCCCGGTAGCGGGTGGTGCCGAACATGACCCGACCGTCATCGTTGACCGCGGCGCCGAGACGTTCATTCAGCGCGTCGAGCGCATCGAGATCGCCCGCGAACCCCGGCGGCGCGTACCGGAAGCAGACGATGTTGAGCGTGGCCGGAGCCAGGAGCTCCAGGTCCGGGGCGGCCTCCACCCGCTGGGCCAGCCGCCGAGCCAGGGCCAGGTGGCGTTCGACCATCGCCCGATAGCCGGACCGGCCGTAGGCCATCAGGCTCGCCCACACGGCGAGCGCGCGGGCGCGCCGCGAGCTCTCCGGGCCCAGGTAGCCGAAGTTGGGCTGGTCGTCGGCGGGCAGGTAGGCCGCGGCGAGCGTGAACGCCGAGGCCAACCGGGCCGGCTCCCGTACGAACGAGAACCCGCAGTCGTACGGGACGTTCAGCCACTTGTGGCCGTCGGCGATGACCGAGTGGGCGCGCTCGACGCCCGCGGCGAGGGCGGCGCTCTCGGGCGCCACACGGGCGAAGAGCCCGAACGCGCCGTCGACATGGAGCCAGGCGCCGTGCTCCTCGCACAGGTCGGCCATGGCGGCGATGGGGTCGAACAGCCCGGCGTTGACCTCGCCGGCGTTGGCGATCACCAGGGCGGGACCCGAAGCCGACAGCGCCCGGGCGAGGGCATCGAGATCGAGCGAGCCGCGGTCGTCGGAGGCGTCCAACAGCCGTTCGACCCGGTCACGCCCGAGGCCCAGCATGGCCAGGGCCTTCGTGGCGCTCGGGTGCACGTGCCCGCTGGACCAGATCGGCATAGGAGGGAGGGCAGGCGAGCCGGCCAGCCCGTCGCGGTCGACGTCGACCCCGTGCTGCTCCGCCCACCACGAGCGGGCCGCGGCCAGGGCCGTGAAGTTGGCGGTCGTGGCACCGGTGGTGAGGATGCCGCCCCACGACGCGGGAAGGCCGAAGAGGTCGAGCAACCACCGCACGGCCGTGACCTCGAGCTGCCCGCCGAGCGGCGACGACACCCACGAGAAGGAGTTCTGGTCGATGGCCGATGCCAGCCAGTCGGCGGCGAGCGCGGCGGGCGTGACGCCGCCCGTCACGAAGTGGAAGAACCGCGGGCCCGCGGAGGTGTGGGCGCCGTCGAGCCCACCGACCAGCCGTTCCAGCGCGGCCGGACTCCCGACGCCTTCCTCCGGCAACGGACCGCCGAAGCTGCGGGCGGTGCCGTCCGCCGTCGCCGAGCGCACCGGGCGGTCGTCGACGGAGCGCAGGTAGTCGAGCGCCGACTCCACCGTCGAGCGCAGGACCACCTCGGCCTGCGCGTCGTCGAGCGGATCGCTCACTCTCAGCCCGAGGCGACGGCCAGCAACGCGCCCGGCGCCGAACGCAGCGCGTCGGTGGCCGGCCCGTCCGGCAGCACCGCGCAGGCCGACTCGGCCTCGGCGACGTACCGGGCACCGACCGCGAGCGCGCCGGCCACAGCGCCACTCGATCGGACGATGGCCAGCGCCTTGTCGCACTCGACGGCATCGAGGGGGCCACCGAGCAGATCGCGCAGCTCCCCGGCCGCGGCACCGCCCGCCGCCAGCGTCCGGATGACGGGCAGGGTGTAGACGCCCTCCACCAGGTCATGGCCCGCCGGCTTCCCGAGCTGCGCCTCGGTGGCGGTGAGGTCGAGGATGTCGTCGACGATCTGGAACACCATGCCGAAGGCATGGCCGTACCCGGTGACGGCCTCGACCTGCGGGCGCTCGAGGCCACCCACCAGGGCGCCGATACGGGCGGCGGTGGCGAAGAGCGAGGCCGTCTTGCCGCTGATGGAGTCGAGGTACTCCTCCTCGGTCCGGATCGCGCTGTAGGTCCGGCGCAGCTCGCCGATCTGGCCGTAGCAGAGCTGGCCGATGGTGCTGGCCAGCAGCCCGGCGATCTCGGTGCCCAGCGAGGCCGCGATCTCGGAGGCCCGCGACAGGAGGAAGTCGCCGGCCAGGATGGCCTGGAGGTTGCCCCACTTGGCGTTGACGGTCTCGACCCCGCGCCGGGTGTCGGCCTCGTCCATCACGTCGTCGTGGTAGAGCGATCCGAGGTGGACGAGCTCCACGGACACCGCGCCCTGGACGACATCGCCGCTCAACTGGGCCCCGCCGGTCAGGGCGGCCGCCATGGCCACGACCGGCCGGAGCCGCTTCCCCCCGGCCACGATCAGGTGGCTGGCCAGCTCCGTCAGGTAGTCGTCCTCGGTGCGCACCGCGGCCCGCAGGGCCGCTTCGACCCTGGCCAGGTCGGCCTCCATGGACGGCAGGGTCAGCAGCGGCGAAACGCCCGACGAGTTGGTCATCGTGGAGGCCGCGGTGAGAGCCACGGGAGCAGAGGCTAGGCGAGCCGCTCGGCCCTCGTGCGCGCGTTCACGAACCTGTCCCCGCTCCGGGGGTGGCTGCCACACCCCCCAGGTACACTGCCTTTGTGTTCGAGCGATTCACCGATCGGGCTCGCCGGGTCGTCGTCCTCGCCCAAGAGGAGGCCCGCCAGCTCAGCCACTCCTACATCGGGACCGAGCACGTCCTGCTCGGCCTGATCCATGAGGGAGAGGGCGTGGCGGCCAAGGCCCTCGAGTCGCTCGGCATCTCCCTGGAAGCCGTGCGCGGCCAGGTCGAGGAGATCATCGGTCGCGGTGGCTCGGCCCCGTCCGGCCACATCCCCTTCACCCCTCGGGCCAAGAAGGTGCTGGAGCTCTCCCTGCGGGAGGCGCTGCAGCTCGGCCACAACTACATCGGCACCGAGCACATCCTCCTCGGGCTGATCCGCGAGGGTGAGGGCGTCGCCGCCCAGGTCCTCGTGAAGCTCGGGGCGGACCTGTCCCGCGTCCGCCAGACCGTCATCCAGCTCCTCTCGGGCTATCAGGGCCCGCAGGGCGGCAAGGAGTCCGCCGGGGCCACCGCAGGCGGTAGTGGTGGGACCTCGGAGAAGGAGTCCGGGCAGGCCGGCTCGGCCGTGCTCGACCAGTTCGGCCGCAACCTCACCGCGCTGGCCCGGGACAAGAAGCTCGACCCCGTCATCGGCCGCTTCCGCGAGATGGAGCGGGTCATGCAGGTGCTGTCCCGGCGCACCAAGAACAACCCGGTGCTGATCGGTGAGCCCGGGGTGGGCAAGACGGCCATCGTCGAAGGCCTCGCTCAGAAGATCGTCGTCGGCGACGTGCCCGAGACCCTGACCGGCAAGCAGCTCTACACGCTGGACCTCGGCGCACTGGTGGCCGGGTCCCGCTACCGGGGTGACTTCGAGGAGCGCCTGAAGAAGGTGCTCAAGGAGATCCGCACCCGCGGCGACATCATCCTGTTCATCGACGAGATCCACACCCTCGTCGGCGCCGGCGCGGCCGAGGGGGCCATCGACGCCGCTTCGATCCTGAAGCCGATGCTGGCCCGGGGTGAGCTGCAGACCATCGGCGCCACCACGCTGGACGAGTACCGCAAGCACCTGGAGAAGGACGCCGCCCTGGAGCGGCGCTTCCAGCCGGTCAAGGTGGAGGAGCCGACGGTGGCCCACACCATCGAGATCCTGAAGGGCCTGCGGGACCGCTACGAGGCCCACCACCGGGTCACCATCACCGACCAGGCCCTCGTGGCCGCGGCCAACCTGGCCGAGCGCTACATCTCGGACCGCCACCTGCCGGACAAGGCCATCGACCTCATCGACGAGGCCGGCTCGCGCCTGCGCATCAAGCGCATGCAGACCCCGCCGGACCTGAAGGAGATCGAGGACCGCATCCAGGAGATCCAGAAGCAGAAGAAGGACGCCGTCGAGGCGCAGCGCTTCGAGGAGGCCGGCCGCCTGCGGGACCAGGAGAAGGCCCTGCTGGAGGAGAAGACCGCCAAGGAGACCGAGGTCAAGGCGTCCGGGGTCGACCTGTTCGACGAGGTCGACGAGGAGGCCATCGCCGAGGTCCTCTCGATCTGGACCGGCATCCCCGTCTACAAGCTGACGGAGGAGGAGACGGCCAAGCTCCTGCGCATGGAGGACGAGCTCCACAAGCGGGTCATCGGCCAGGAGTCCGCCATCAGGGCGGTCAGCCAGGCCGTGCGCCGCACCCGGGCCGGCCTGAAGGACCCGAAGCGTCCCGCCGGCTCGTACATCTTCCTGGGCCCTTCGGGCGTCGGGAAGACGGAGCTGGCCAAGACCCTGGCCGAGTTCCTGTTCGGCGACGAGGACGCGCTGATCGCGCTCGACATGTCCGAGTACATGGAGAAGCACACGGTCAGCCGCCTGGTCGGCTCGCCCCCCGGCTACGTCGGCTACGAAGAGGGCGGCCAGCTCACGGAGGCCGTGCGCCGCAAGCCCTTCAGCGTGGTGCTGTTCGACGAGATCGAAAAGGCCCACCCGGACGTCTTCAACACGCTGCTCCAGATCCTGGAGGAGGGCCGGCTGACCGACAGCCAGGGCCGCAGCGTGGACTTCCGCAACACGGTCCTCATCATGACCTCCAACCTGGGCACCCAGGATCTGCGCAAGGCCAACATCGGCTTCACCAAGATGGACGAAGCGGTGTCGTACGAGCGCATGAAGGAGAAGGTCAACGACGCCCTGAAGCAGCACTTCCGGCCCGAGTTCCTCAACCGGATCGACGACGTCATCGTGTTCCACGAGCTGTCGCTGGACGAGGTCACCAACATCGTCGACCTCATGATCCGTCGGGTGCAGAAGCAGCTCGAGAGCCAGGGCCTCGGCCTGGAGCTCACGCCGGCGGTCAAGCTGTACCTGGCCGAGAAGGGGTACGACCCCACCCTCGGGGCACGGCCGCTGCGCCGGGCCATCCAGCGCATGGTCGAGGACCCGCTGTCGGAACACATCCTCAACAAGCAGTTCCGGGCCGGCGAGGTCATCATCGTGGACGTCGAGGACGACCCGGAGGGTCGCCCCGGGGACCAGCGGGTGACGTTCCGGGCCATGGAGGGCTTCGCACCGCCCTCGATGGAGCTGGCCGAGGCCGGGCCCGGCAACCCGATCGAGTAGCCCCGGACACCATCTCTTGCGCCTGCTCGCCGCGCTCTGCGCGGTAGGACTGCTGGCGGGCTGCCGCCTCGACGTCAACGTCACGGTGGACGCCGAGGCCGATGGCAGCGGCACCGTGACCGTCACGGCCACGGCCGATGCCGAGCTGCTGGCCCGCGCCCCCGGCGCGGTCGAGGACCTGCGCTTCGACGACGCCCGCGCCGCCGGCTGGACGGTGACCGGCCCCTCGCCGACCGAGAGCGGAGGGGCGCAGGTCGTGCTGACCAAGCCCTTCGGCACCCCCGAGCAGGCCACGGCGATCCTGGCCGAGATCAACGGGCCGTCCGGTCCCCTGCGGGACCTCGCCCTCACGCAGAGCCGAGAGTTCGCGCGCGTGACGACCGGCTTGACCGGCCAGGTGCGCCTGGACGGCGGCCTGGGCGCCTTCGCCGACGAAGCCCTGGTCCAGGTGGCCGGGAAGGTACCGCTGGCCGATCAGGTGGCGGCTCAGGTGGCAGCCAGCGGGGTCCCGCTCGATCAGGCGTTGGGTCTGACGGTCACCGTCGAGCTGCCGGGCACCGTCACGAGCACCAACGGCACCGCGGCCGGCGGCAGCGTGACGTGGTCACCGTCGTTGGCCGACGGCCTGGCCACCCCGCTGCAGGCCGAGACGCTGCAGGAGGACACCGCAGCCCTGCGGGCCAGCGACGTGGAGCGCTGGACGGTCTGGGGCCTCGTCGGTTGGGCCGCGCTCTTCGCCCTGATCGTCCTCTTCGTGCTGCTCAGGGCGTGGCGGCGTCGTCGGGCCTGACCCCGCGCGTCTCCCGGGCCACGACGGCGTCGGCCATCGCTTCCCCGGTCAGGCGCCGGTAGGGCCGGGCCAGCGGCTTGCGCCCCTCCTGCAGCACCTGCTCGGCCGTCACGGTCGACGTGAGCTGGATGAGGCGGGCGACCAGCCCGGTCCAGCCGGTCTGGTGCGAGGCGCCCAGGCCGGCGCCGTTGTCCCCGTGGAAGTACTCGTAGAACAGGATGTGATCCCGCCAGTGGGGGTCCTCCTGGAAGATGGCCGTGCCGCCGTAGACCGGGCCGGCGGCCGTCGTCGCCCCGCCGGAAGATCGAGATGAGGCGGCGGGAGAGCTCCTGCGCGACCTCGAACAGGGTCATGCGCTGACCTGAACCGGTCGGGCACTCGATCGTGAAGTCGTCGCCGTAGTACTGGTAGTGCTGCAGCAACGACCGGATGATCAGGAGGTTCGTCGGGAACCAGATGGGCCCCCGCCAGTTGGAGTTGCCGCCGAAGGCGCCCGTGGTCGACTCGGCGGGTTCGTAGTCGACGCGGTAGTCGTGGCCGTCCACGCTGAGGACGTACGGCTCGTCGAGGTGCGCAGCGGGAGAGCGACCGGACGCCGTGCGGGCCGAGGAAACGTTCCTCGTCCAGCATGCGCTCGAGGATGCGGCGCAGCTTCTCCTCGTTGACGAGCGAGAGAAGGTGGCGCCCGCCGACGCCGGGCACGGTCGGGGTCGGCGATGTTGACCAGGAGGTCGCGGTTGCGGCGGAGGTAGTCCGCCACCTGCCCGCGCAGCCGGGGGAACTTGGCCATCAGCTCCGGCGGGATGGCCGTGGTGGCGCACAACGGGAGCAGCCCCACGACCGAGCGCACCTTGATGCGTTGGCCCCGGCCGTCCGGGAGGCGCAGCACGTCGTAGAAGAAGCCGTCCTCCTCGTCCCACATCTCGTCCGGGGTCTCGCCCGACGGGTCGATGGCGGCGGCGATCCAGAAGAAGCGCTCGAGGAACTTGAGCACGAGCTCCTCGTAGCTGTGGTCGCGCTCGGCCAGCACGCAGGCCAGCTCCAGCATGTTCTGGCTGAAGAGGGCCATCCACGCCGTGCCGTCGGCCTGCTCGAGGCGCCCTCCGGTGGGCAGGGGTGCGCTGCGGTCGAACACCCCGACGTTGTCGAGGCCGAGGAAGCCGCCCTCGAACAGGTTCCTCCCCGCAGGATCCTTGCGGTTGACCCACCACGTGAAGTTCAGGAGCAGCTTGTGGAACGAGTCGGTCAGGAAGTCCCGATCCACACCGTCGGGGTCGGTGCCCGCCGCCGCCAGGTCGACCTCCAAGGAGTGCATGAGCAAGGTGGCGAAGGCGTGCACCGGAGGGTTGACGTCGCTGAACGCCCACTCGTAGGCGGGGATCTGGCCGGTCGGGTGGAGGTAGGCCTGGGACAGCATGAGGTCGAGCTGTCCCTTGGCGAAGTCCGGGTCGACCATGGACAGCGGGATGGTGTGGAAGGCGAGGTCCCACGCCGCGTACCAGGGGTACTCCCACTTGTCGGGCATGGAGATGACGTCGTGGTTGACCATGTGGAACCACGCCTCGTTGCGGGCCCCTTTCCGCCTGGGTGAGCGGAGCGGGTGGGCCCCGTGCTCCCGCAGCCAGATGTCGACGTCGAAGTAGTAGCACTGCTTCGACCAGAGCATCCCGGACAGGGCCTGGCGCATGATCGCCGCGCTGTCCTCGTCCACCTCGGGCGGGGTGATGACGGCGTAGAACTCGTCGGCCTCGGCCCGCCGAGCGGCCACCAGCTCGTCGAAGCCGTCGAAGGGCGCCGGGTCCGCGTCACCGGCGGTGCGGGTCAACCGGCAGCGCAGCACGACCTCCTCGCCCGCGGGCACGGTGAGGCGGACGTGCGCGGAGCACTTCGATCCTTCGCCCGCCGGGTTGACCGTGGCCGTGCCGGACAACAGGTGATCGTTGATGCCGTCCTTCGGGTAGGGCGTCGTCCCTTCGACGTTCCACAGCCGCTCGGCGTTGCTCTCGTTCTCGCAGAAGAGGAGCTCCGGCGCCGTTCCGTCGGCGGCGCTCTCGACGTGGAGCTCGTACCGGCCGAGGTCACGGTGCTCGGCCACGACCGCCCCGGCGATCGTGGGATGCCGCTGCACACGGGGCCGCACCGTCTGGGGCGGCCAGGACCAGGTGTTGCGATACCAGAGCGTCGGCAGGACGTGCAGCTCCGCAGGCTCCGGGCCGCGGTTGGCCACGGTGATGCGGCAGGCGATGTCGAACGGGCTCTCCTTGGCGTACTCGACCTGGACGTCGAAGTACCGCCGCTCGTCGAAGACCCCGGTGTCGACGAGCTCGTACTCGAGCTCCTGGCGGGACCGCGACCGGTTGGTGCGGACGAGGTCCTCGTACGGGTAGGCCTCCTGGGGGTACTTGTAGAGCCACCGCTGGTACGAGTGCGTGGGCAGGTTGTCGAGGTAGAAGTAGTACTCCTTCACGTCCTCGCCGTGGTTGCCCTCGGAGTTGGTGAGGCCGAAGAGGCGCTCCTTCAGGATGGGGTCGCGCCCGTTCCACAGGGCGAGGGCGAAGCAGAGCCGCTGCTTGTCGTCGCTGATGCCGGCCAGCCCGTCCTCGCCCCAGCGGTAGGCGCGGGAGCGGGCGTGGTCGTGGGGGAAGTAGTCCCAGGCCTCGCCGGTCTCGCTGTAGTCCTCGCGGACGGTGCCCCACTGGCGCTCGCTGAGGTACGGCCCCCAGACGCGCCACTCCACGCCGTGACGGGCATCCCGCAGGCGGATCTCCTCGGCGGTCAGGGGTTCGTTCATCGGGGGTCACGGTAGACCGCGACACCCCCTGCGTAGGTTGGGCGCATGACGCGGCTCCGAGTGGTCCATCGCTGCACCGACTGTGCCGCCACCCATCCCAAGTGGTCCGGTCGCTGCCCGTCGTGCGGAGCCTGGAACGCCCTCGTGGAGGACGTCGAGGAAGTGGGGGCGACAGTGCGGGCGGCCGGCGAGGCGGCGCGGGCCAAGAGACGCCCGTCGGCGGTCGCCCGGCCCATCACCGAGGTGGAGGCCGCCGCGGGCCGGCCGGTGGCGACCGGGCTGCCGGAGCTGGACCGCGTGCTCGGCGGGGGGTTCGTGCCCGGCTCGGTGACCCTCATCGGGGGCGAGCCCGGCATCGGCAAGTCCACCCTGGCTCTGCAGGTGGCGGCGGCGCGGGCGGCGTCCGACCCGCCCACGCTGTACGTGTCGGCGGAGGAGAGCGCGGCGCAGGTCCGCGACCGGGCCCGCCGGTTGGGCGCGCTCGACGGTGGGCTGTGGCTGCTGTCGGAGACGCAGCTCCCCGGCATCATCGCCGCGCTCGACGAGCTCGGCCCGGCGCTGGTCGTCATCGACTCCATCCAGACCGTGGCCGATCCCGATCTGGAGTCGTCGCCCGGCTCGATGGTGCAGGTGCGCGAGAGCGCCCACCGCCTGGTGCAGGAGGCCAAGCAGCGCGACGCCGCCGTCGTGCTCATCGGCCACGTCACGAAGGAGGGTGGCCTGGCCGGGCCCCGCGTGCTCGAGCACGTGGTGGACACCGTGCTCTCCTTCGAGGGCGACCGTCACCACGCCCTGCGGCTCCTGCGGGCGGTCAAGCACCGGTACGGCCCCACCACCGAGCTCGGCGTGTTCGAGATGGGGCAGGGCGGCCTGGCCGGCGTGGCCGACGCCAGCGGGCTGTTCCTGGCCGACCGGGGGGTGGGCATCCCCGGGTCGGCCGTCGTGCCGACGGTGGAGGGCAATCGCCCGCTGCTGGTCGAGGTGCAGGCGCTCGTCGTGCCGTCGACGCTGCCCTCGCCGCGACGCTCGGCCCAAGGGCTGGACCAGGGCCGTCTGGCCCTGCTCGTGGCCGTCCTCACCAACCGGGCCGGCCTGCCCTTCGCCGAGCGTGACGTCTACGCGTCGGTGGTCGGAGGGTTGCGCCTGGGCGAGCCCGGCAGCGACCTGGGCGTGTGCCTGGCCCTGGCGTCGGCCCATGCCGGAACGCCGCTGGCCGGCGACGTCATCGCCTGCGCGGAAGTGGGCCTCGGTGGGGAGCTGCGGTCGGTCGGCCACACCCCTCGCCGTCTGGCCGAGGCGGCCCGGCTCGGGTTCCGCCGGGCCGTCGTCCCGGCGTCCGCGCCCGAGGTCGACGCGCCGATCGAGCTCCTGCGGGCCGCCAGCCTTGCTGAGGCTCTCGAGGTCGCCGGGCTCACGTCGCGATCCGGGCGACCACCTCCAGCCCGTCAGGAAGTGGGAGCGCTCCCGTTGCGGTGATCTCGCCCTGCTCATCGACCGTCCAGCGCTGGAGCTGGCCGTCGTCGGCCGCCAGGAGCTCACCGGTGGTGGGGTCGAGCGTGAGGGCCGTGACGGGAGCGGCCAGCTCGGTCCGACCCTCCACCTCGAGGCTGTTCGGGTCGACCATGAGGAGCTGGCGGTCCATCCCGATCCACACGTGGTCGTTCCCGGCCACCATCACCGGCTGAACGTGTTCGTCGCTCGCGGCGTCGCCCTGGAGGGCCGAGCCGAGATCGGCAGTGCGTGACACGCGCAGCGCGGTGGGGTCGGCGAGGTTGATGACGCCGAGCTTCCCGGCCCCGGTCACCACGTAGAGGAGCTGCTCGTGCGGGCTGAGCGCCAGGGCCCCCGAGTTCCCGGTCATCCCGAGCTCCTCGGGCAGGTCGATGCACCAGACGCCCGCGTACGAAGTGGCCAGCGTGTGGACGAAGCCGTACTCCCACACGTCGTAGTCCGGGTCGGCGCTGGCCGGGTCCGGCTCGGCCGGCTGGTAGAGCGTGAAGAGCAGCGACGACGACGCGGCGTACACCTGGGTGCGGCTGACGCCCGCCATGGATTCGTCGACCGGCGTGGCCTTCTCCCGCAGGCTCACCGGCAACCCGATCGCCCCGGTGGCGAGATCGAGGGTGCGGACGCGGTAGCGGGTCGGGTGCTCCGGCGGGAGGTACTCGATGAGCTGGAGGCTCATCGGTCGCGCGGGCCCGTTCGTCTCGTCGAACCACCCGAAGGCCTCCGGCACGAAGTTGCCGGGGAGCGTGAGCTCCTGCGTGGACCCCGCGCCATCGGTGACCACGAAGCGGGACGTGCTGCGACCCGGGCCGATCTCACCCGCCCGGATCGGCGGTGCCGGCTCGGCGAACACCGCCCAGCGACCGTCGGCGCTCGTGATGGTCGGGAGGAGACCGGCGGGCACCTCGCCGGTGCGGTCGAGCACGCCGTAGGCGTCGTACCAACTGGCCTTGGCGTCGCCGTCCCGCGCCACCGTCCAGTTGCCTTCCAGGCTGATGGCGGCGTCCGTCCACGCGGCGCGGCGGCCACCGGTCGCGGGGTCGATGGCGACCACGGTCTGGCCATCGGTCACCCGGATCGACGGTCCGGTCGGAGTGGACGCCGGTGCCGACGGGACTGATGTGGTTTCGGGGCTGGAGCCGGATCCGAGCCGGTCGGACCGGCTCGGCTTCGACCGTCGGGCTTCCGGTAGATCAGGACCGCCGCAGCTCGCGACGGAGCTCAGGATGAGCCCGGCGAGGCTGCCAGACAGAAGAGCACGAGCACGGGCACGCATGTCCCTTCTACACCGGGCTCTGTCATCCCGTTCCCACGGTCTCGGCCAGTGCGATGGCCGCGTCGCGGTCCAGGGCCGACTCGAGCCGGTAGGTGTGGGGGCCGACCGTCCAGATCAACGTGTTGCCGGCCAGGCGCAGCGGCTCCTCCTCGATGTTCCCCGTCTGGCCCACGTACAGGAACAGGTGGGGCTCACCGCCCAACCAGACCGCCGGGTGGCCGTCGACGCTGACCCGCTCGTAGGTCGTGCCGGGCTCGAGGATCTTCTGGAAGAGCGGCTCCTCGACCTCACCCCGGAAGACGGTGAGCAGTGCGCCCACCCCCGGAACCTTGGAGGGCGGGAGCGTGGCCGAGGGTGCCCATTGGAGGCTGAGCCGGCCGTCCGCCAGCGTGGTGGTCTCCGGCGGGCCGAGGGCCGGCGGGAGCGGCGGCTCGATGCCGAGGGCGGAAGCACCGTCCTCCACGCTGATGGACCCCGGCGGGTCCGTCGGCGGGGTGACGGTCGACGTGGTCTCGCCCGTCGCCTGAGCCGTGGTGGGACCCGTCGACAGACCGGTCGAGAGCGTGGGCGACAGGCTCGTGTCGCTGGTCCGGATGGCGATGCCGCCGATGCCCAGCAGGTCGGCCACGGCCTTGCGGGCCCGCGGGCTGGCCACCAGCACGACGCCGACGATCACGATGGCCGCCGCGGCGAGCGCCAGCACCCGGCGCACGGCCGGTCGCTGCACCAGCGGCGTCACCGTCGCCGGCCGGTCCGAACTCGGCCACGACGCGCGCCGGCAGGTCCGACGCGCCCGGGAACTCCAGACCGTCGGCCAGCTCGGCCAGCGCCCGCTCGAGGTCGACGAGATCCACGGTCATGAGCGATCTCCTGCCTCGCCGAGCCGGTCCCGGAGGCGGTCCAGGGCCCGGGACAGCCGGGACTTCACGGTGCCGGCGGGGACGTCGAGCGCGGCCGCGGTCTCCGCCTCGGACAGGCCGGCGAAGTAGCGCAGCGCGATGACCGTCCGGTCGCGGTCGTCCAGCCCGGCGAGCGCGGCCCGCAGCTCTCCGGCCGACACCGCTCCCAGCGCCAGCTCCTCGGTCGAGCCCGGCTCATGGCCGCCGACCGCGGCAGCCCTGACGGCCAGCCGCTCCCGCCGCCCGCGGCTCCGGCGGCGGTTGCGGGCCTCGTTGGCCACGATCTGCATCAGCCAGGGCCGCAGGGGCAACCCCTCCCGGAACCGGGGCAGAGCCCGGAACGCCTTCACGAACGCCTCCTGGGTCACGTCTTCGGCCTCACTCTCCGATCCCATCACCGCGAAGGCGGTGCGCAACGCGGCACGCTGATGGCGTCCGACCAGCACGCCGAACGCGGCGGTGTCACCGCGACGAGCCCGCGCCACGAGGACGTCGTCGTCCAGGGTTCTCTCGTGCGCCGCACCGGCCATGTCGATCCACTGTTCCTACACCGCCGGCCCCGCCCCGGTTCCCAGCCCGCGACCAGACGGTGCCGGCACCGCTCCGTACACTCGCCCCGTGGCCACCCGGACGCTGGTCATCATCGGTGCCGCCGTCGCCCTGCTGGCGGCGCTCGTCGTCGGCCTCGCGCTGTTCCAGCCCTGGAAGCTGTGGGTGGACGACACCGTCGATCAAGCCGTGCCGGCCGGCGCCGCGCCCGTGACCCTCCCGGCCGCGACGACGGCTGTCCCGGTCCCGTCGACGACCCCCGCGACCGTCGCCCCCGCGACCGTTGCACCCACCACGCTGGCGCCGACGACGACCGTCCCGGTCTCGGCGATGTTCGTCTCGCTCGATCACGGCACCTCGGGTCGACTGGTGCTCCTGGAGGCGGAGGGCGGCCAGCGCTTCGTCCGCTTCGAGGAGCTCGACACCTCGAACGGGCCTGACCTCAAGGTCTATCTGTCCACCAACCCGGTCGACGGACCGGAGCAGGGCTTCGACGACGACTACCTCGACCTCGGCCGGCTCCAGGGCAACGTGGGCAACCAGAACTACGAACTGCCCTCCGGCACCGACCTCACCCGGTTCCGCAGCGTGGTCATCTGGTGCGACCGGTTCAACTCGGCGTTCGGGGCCGCACCTCTGGCCTGACGCCCTGTCTCGAGCTCTACCCCGGTCCCTAGACTGCCGCGATGCAGGAGCGGCGCGGGATCGGGATGACCGAGGCGCTGGCCCTGGTGGCGCCCGGGACCGGGCTGCGCGACGGGCTGGACCGCGTCGTGAAGGCCAAGCGGGGCGCCCTCGTCGTGGTCGGCGACGGGCCCGACGTGCTCGGGGTGTGCTCCGGCGGTTTCCTCATGGATGCCGAGTTCACCCCGCAGCGGTTGGCCGAGCTGTGCAAGATGGACTCGGCCATCATCCTCACCCCCGATGCGGGCCGGATCGCCCGGGCCAACGTCCACCTGGTCCCCGACCCCAGCGTCCCCACCAGCGAGACCGGCACCCGCCACCGGACCGCGGAGCGGGTGGCCCGGTCGCTCGACGTCCCCGTCATCTCCGTCAGCGAGGACATGGGCGTCATCACCGTCTACGTGGGCGCGGCCAAGCACACCCTCGAGGAGATCCCCCGCCTGCTGGTCCGGGGCAACCAGGCCCTGCAGACGCTCGAGCGGTACAAGGTCCGCCTCGACGACGCGGCCACCTCGCTCACCGAGCTGGAGGTGGAGGACGTGGCCACGGTGCGGGACGTGGCCGCCATGCTCCAGCGCAGCGAGACCGTCCGCCGCGTGGCCGAGCAGATCCAGGCCTCGATCGTGGAGCTCGGGATGGAGGCCCACCTCATCCGGCTGCAGCTCGACGAGCTGCTCGAGGACGTGGACGACGACCGGGAGCTGGTCCTGCTCGACTACCTACCCGACGACAAGGACGAACGCCTGGCCAGCGCCCTCGCCGCCCTCGCCGCGCTGTCGACCGATGACCTGCGCGATCTGGGCTGCGTCGCTGCCATCGTCGTCCCCGGCGCCGAGGACCAGCTGGACCTGAGCGTGCAACCACGCGGGTACCGCCTGCTCGACAAGGTGCCCCGCCTGACCGAGGGCGTCGTCGACGACCTGGTCGGCCGCTTCGGCACCCTCCAGAAGCTGATGAGGGCCACCACCGAGGACCTGGTGTCCATCGACGATGTGGACGTGAGCCTGGCCCACACCATCAGGGAAGGCCTGGCCCGCCAGGCCGAGACCGCACTCTCGACCGGTTCCACTAGCTGCCCCGCCATCGGGGTGAGGAGCTCCTGGCGGAGGGCGACCAGGTCTGGCGACGGGTCGTCCGCCCAGGGGTCGGCCAGGATCGACTGTTCGTAGCAGGCGTACTCGTGTCGGAGTGCGGCCCGGTCGCCCCGCACGGCGTGAGCACGGAGGCGGAGCCCGATGAGCTCCTCGTGACCGGGCAGCACGTCCAGCCCGATCGCGGTGGCCTCGAGCACGCCGTCGACGTCAGCCCGGTCCAGCAACCGGCGCCCGAGCTCGACGGCCACCGTCGTGACCAACAACGTCAACGTGGACGGGAGCGCTTCCGCGTCCGGCCACAGGTAGCAGCGTCCGCTGTACGGCGCGCCGCGCACGAGGGCCAACGCCCGGCGGAGCTCGGCGATGGCGTCGTCGTCCGGCAGGTGATGGGCACGCGACAGGTGGCTGCGCACCACGTCGGCGTCGAGGACGACCCGCGCATGGAGCGGCAACCGCTCGGCGTACGTCCGGGCCAGCCACTCCTCTCCCGCCGGCGGCGGCGCCAGCCGGGCCAACGCCCGCCGGCGCATCGGAGACGACGTTGGAGAACGAGCCGTTCGAGAGATCCGACTCCCACAGCGCCGCTCGCGCACCGGTCCTCGTCGCCGTGTGGCGGTGCTGAGCCAGCCAGACCACGAGCTCGAGCGCCTTCGCCCGGTCGAACTCGGCGGACCGGCCGTCCGGGGTCACCACGTCCACCGGACCGAGCACCCGGACCATCAGCGTCCAGGGCTGCGTCACGTCCGGACCCGCGTCGGTCACGTCGCCCTCGGTCACGTCGTCCTGCTCGTCGATCGACCGTCAGCTCGTCTTCGACCTCGGTCACTCTCGTCAGGAGGCTCGCCTCGCGCATCGTCGAGCCCGTGGGCGCGCACGGTCAACCGGGCCACAGAGAACGTGCCGTCGTCGGCGGCCACCACGACGGCCTCCGGGATGGTCGGGAGGTCGGCACCGACGACGGCGACGCCGCGATGTGCTGCGGCCAGCGCAACGAGCGCTTCCCAGGCGGGATCACCGGGCGAGGGCGGCTCGCGGAGGATCACCACGACGGGCTCCCACGGGCTCGTGGCTCGCGACGGCCCGCAGGCGGAAGGTCGAGCGATGGCCACCGGTGGCGGCCAGGATCGGCCCGGTCATGGCCTCGACCGCGGCGACGGCGCTCGGCAGGTCCGGCACGGACCGCACCTCGTGGCGGGCGGCCAGGTCGGGGAGCACCTCGCCGACCGTCACGACCCGAAGCTCGTCGGCCAGCGGCGTGACGGCCAGCGTGGCCGTGAGGTGGCGGGCGGCGTCCAGCCCCTGCCCGTGAGCACCGAGATCGAGGACGCCGACGGCCTCCAAGTCGACGAAGACCTCCGCGTCGCTCTCGTCGCGCCCGAGGCCGACCATCGCCGGGCAGGGAGGTGCCACCGCCCGGGCATCGTCGGCCAGCTCGCGGAGGGGCACCGAGGCCGGGAGGAGCCAGCTTCGCCCGTCGTTCCCCGCTCGCCAAGGGAGCTCGAGGGTGGCGGGGCGATCGAGCACGACCTCGAGGTTGTCGGGCGCTCGGCGCACGGCCAGGACGCGGGCCTCGCTGCCGGACCGGCCGAGCCGGCCGGCCAGCGCCCGCAGCGCGAGCTCCAGCCGGGCCAGGCCCAAGGCGTCGGTGCCGGCCACTAGAGCGGTGACCGCCTCGGCCAGCTCACCATCCGGAGCGGGGACGGTGACGGCGCGGCTGACGGGCCGCCGCAGCACCCGGCGTCGTGACGACCGCAGCATGCCGATCGCGCCGGTGGCGAGGAGCGCGGCGCCCGTGAAGGCGGTGAAGCGGGCCCAGGCGGGAGCCGGCGAGTCGCCCCCCTCGTCGCCGTGGTCGATCGGTCCGACCCCGACCTGTTCGATCGTCCCGATCGTCTCGATCGGTGCTGCGGCGTCCTGAGGAACGGCAGTGGTCGTCACGACGGGTCGGACCGGATCCGGCGCCACACGTTCGACCGGTGTGGCGACCGGGGCGGAGATGGTCAGGGGCGGGATCAGCACGGGGGTGACCGGTCCGGGCCCTGGTCCCGGCACGGTCAGATCCCAACCGGGCAGGATGAGGTTCGGGTCATCGAAGACCCGCGTCCCGAAGGAACGGCCCCGGTTGGTCTCCCACAGGAACGGCCAGGCGGCCGGAGTGCCCAGCTCGTCCTCGGCGATCGAGCTGAGGCTCTCTCCCTTCACCACGACGTGCTGCGCCATCGGGGCGGGCGGCGCGGGCGGGGCGGCGAGGGCGGTCGCGGTTGCCGTGATCGTCGGCGCGGCGACGGGCGATGCTGCCGCCGCGTAGGGGAGGACGTGGCCGACGGCGCCGCTGCTGACGAGGAGAGCACCGACGAGCCGACCGGCCACGGACGCCGCCCACCCCGAGCGGGCCGGCCGGGTGCGGTGACGGGCGACCGCCACCATCTCCCGCACGACCGCCACGGCGAGCTGGGCCCAGGCCAGCCAGACGACGACGGCGAAGATCTTGAGCCAGACGCCGTCGCCCAGCCCACCCCGCGCCGCGAAGCGCAGCTGGTCGCCGTTGGGCCATGCCGTGGGCAGCGGCCATCCGGCGAGCGCGGCCAGTGCCACCGGCACCCCCACGAGGAGGGCCAGGAGCACCAGCAACGCGCCCGCCGTGCGGACGACATGAACCTCGCGTCGCTGCGTCATCGATCAGCCTCCGAGATGCCTCTCACGATTCGGGCCGAGCCCTCGCCGGTCACGGTGGTCGACGAGACGCCGGCGGCCGACAGCAATGGAAGGTCGACGGGGATGGTCACCGTCACCCGGAGGCGATCGCCGGTCCAGGCCACCGATCCCTGATGGCCGGCGGCACGAACGAAACGGTCCGCCTCCGCCAGCGCCGCGGCCGGGTCCACCTCGACCCGGCCGGCGCGCACCGCGCCGGCGTCGACGGCCTGCACGCCGGCCCGGGCGGCCTGGTCGGCCACGTCGACCGCCTCTCGTCGGGCGGCCAGCACCCGGCTCCCGTCGTGGGCCAGTCCGGCGGCCACCAGCATGACCCCCGTGAAGGCGATGATGATCAATGCGTTGGCCGTCCCGCGCGCACCGCGCAGGCGGTCGGCCCGAGCACTCACGCGCCACCTCGGTAGCGGTCGACCGGCGCGCTGGCGCGGGCGGTGATCGTCTTCTGACCCGGGAGCGAGAGATCGACCAGATCGGCCAGGGCGACCTGACAGGACACGGTGGCCGTCACCGTGCCGCCCGTGCCCGCGGTGCTGACCTGCACGGCCGTGGAGGCGCAAGCCATGCCGGCGCTGCGCAGCGTCGTCTCGGCGGCCGCCTGGGCGTCGGCGACCATGGCGCCCGGGCTCTGACGGAGGCTGGCCGCCCGCGCCGCAGCCTGGGCCGCGGACACGACGTCCTGGTTCGCAGTGCCGACCCGTCCGGCCAGCACCGCGAAGGCGAGAAGGGCGAGCACCACCGGCGTGAGCAGCACGACGCTCACGCCGGCCGAGCCCCGTGACCCGGACAACCGCCCGGCCGTCACCTGACTCATCGCTCGCTCTCCGGGACGAAGCGCTCGACCGGGCCGCCCGCGCTGGCCGTGACCGTCGGGTGCAGCCACGGGATGGGTCCGCGCACCTGGCCGGACACGGTCACGGTGACCGTCGTCGGGCTGCGCTCGATCTGCACGGTGGGCGCCGGGAGCAGCCCGTCGGAGCCGCGGAGCACCTCGACGGCGACCGCTCGCCCCGCGGCGGCGGAGCCACCGTCGGCCTGGGCCACTCTGGCCGCGTCCTCCGCGGCCGCCGCCACCACCGACCGGGCGTGGTACACGAGGGCGGCCTGGATGACGAGGAAGACCATCGTCACGACGACGGGCAGGAGGAGCACCGCTCCCGTGACCTCGCCCGCCGTGCCCCGAGCTCTCACGTCAGCTGCCGAAGATCTCGCCGACCTTGCCCATCAGGCCCGCCTGGATGGCGGCGACGACACCGATGAGCGCGACGGCGATGCCGGCGACGTACAGGACCTCGGTGCTGACCTCGCCGCGGTCACCGGCGACGGCGCGCGACTGGAGCCAGGCGTAGAACTTGGTGGTGGGGTTGGTGATCATCAGTGGCTCTTTCTGTTGAGGCATTGGGCTGTTGACGGGTGGGTCAAAGGTTCACGACGGAGTAGACGCCGGGGAAGATCACGAGGAGGACGAAGCCCACGACGAGCAGGGCCACGGGCGCGTTCATGCGCTCGGTCCGCGAAGCCGCGCGGGCGTCCACGTCGGCCAGCTCGCGCGTCGTCAGCGCGTCGGCCGATGCTTCGAGGGACCGGCGGACCTGCGCACCCGACTCGCCGGCCAGGGCCATGGCGCCGGCCAGCTCGGTGAGGTCGTCCAGGCCGGTGCGCTCGGCGACGGCCGTCATGACCGACCACGGCGAGCGGCCCGAGAGCCGGGCGTCGTTCACGGCCCGGCGAAGCAGCGAGAACCCCCAGCCGGTGCCGTAGCCCGCGGCGTCCTGGAGGGCTTCCTCGACCCCCGCGCCGCCGGCCAGCAGGATCGTGACGAGCCGAAGGTAGGTGGCGAGGACGACGCGGAACTCCCGGCGGCGGCGGGCCGCCCGGGCGGCTGCCTGCACGTCGGCCAGGAACCATCCCCCCAGACCGAGCGCGATCGAGGCCAGTCCGACCAGTCCCATCGGGAGGGGTGTCCCGGCCGTCGAGATCAGCCACAGCACGACGGGGAGGCCCGGCGCCGAACAGCGCAGTCTGCAACTTGTCGAGGGCCTGCTCCTCGGCGCGTCCGGCCGATGAGGGCCAGGTCGGCGGCCAGCGAGGGACGTCGCGCCACGCGGTCGCCCTCGATGGCGACGGCCGCTGAGCGCAGGCCGCGCCGCCAGACCGGTTCGGTGACTCCGTCGGCCTGCGCCGCACCACCGGGACGGCCCAGCGCCGCGACCGCGGGCCCGAGGGGCCGGCGCGCCGGCCACCAGCCCCTGGCGATGAGCCACAGCCCGCCACCGGCCACCATGCCCAACAGGAGGACGGGGATCATGGGTCGACCGCCAGGAGGCGCTGACCGGGCTCGAAGGCCGCGAGACGGACCAGCGCCCAGAAGGACAGGAACCACAGTGCGCACACGGCCCCCAGCACGACCTGGCCGACGGGCGTGCCGAACGGGGCCAGGTAGCTCCGATTGAGGACGACGTAAATGACGACCACCGAGGCGATGACGCCTGAGACCAGGCGGGCCTGACTGGCGGCCCGGGCCCGTTGAGCCTCGATCCGCAGGCGGAGCGTGGCCTCGGCGCGGGCGGCGGCCGCCACCCGGTCGAGCACATCGGCCAGCCGCGCGCCATGACGCTCCGAGGCCAGCAGGAGAGCGACAGCCACCTGGTCGCCGGCCGGGTTGGCGATCCGTGCCGCGAACTGTCGCAGCAGGACGGGCAGCCGTTCACCATGCAGCCCCGTCGCCAGCTCCTCGACCGCCGGCCGGATGGCGAGCGGTGCCACCCGCGCCGTGACAGCGATCGCCTCGTGGAGCCCGGCGGCCGCCGCCATGGTGTCGCGCAGTTGCTCGGCCCAGCGGGCCACACCTTCGATGCGCTCGACCTCACGCTGACGGGCACCCCTCGCCCCGACCAGCGTCGGTGCCGACCAGCCGAACGCGGCGCCTGCCAGGGCCCCGACCGGCCATCCCGTCACGGCGTACACGAGGAACGAGATGCCCACGGCCAGGGCCAGGCGCAGGTTGAGGCGATCGACGTCCGGCACGAGACGGCGGCGCGGCGCGTCACCTGCCGGCACGCCCCGCACACCGAGCACGACCAGGAGGACACCGGCGGCGAGCGCGCCGCCCAACAGGCCGGCCACGAGCGGGCTCACGCCCATCGCCCTTCTGGAGCACGATCCCAACGTCCGAGGACGGCCGGGTCCAGGCCGTTGGCCACCAGCCGATCCCAGGTCCGTTCGCTGAACGTGTGGACCAACCGCGCCCGGCCGTCCGGGCCCGGGGCGAACACCTCGTTGGTCGTCACCAGCCGCCCGTCCGCACCAGTGACCTCGCGGACAGACGAGACCACGCGACCGCCGTCGGCCAAGCGGCGAGGTGGACCACGAGGTCGACCGACTGGGCCACGAGCAGGTTCGTGGCCTCGATCGGCATGCGCTCGGGTGCCATGAGCGCGTAGGTGGCGATCTTCGTGAGCGCGGCCGCGGAGCTGTCGGCGTGCAAGGTGCACATCGAGCCGTCGTTGCCCTGGCTCATGGCCAGGAGCATCTCCAGCACCTCGCCACCGCGGACCTCGCCGACGATGACCCGGTCGGGAGCCATGCGCAGCGCGTGCCGGGCGAGGTCGCGCATCGTGATCTCGCCCGCACCCTCGATGTTCGCCTCCCGGGTCTCCAGCTCCACCACGTTCGGATGGCGCTGCGGATCCCGTTCGAGTTGCAGCTCGAGCGCGTCCTCGATGACGACCAACCGCTCGGCGGGATCGATCTCGGCCAGCAGCGCCCGCAGCAGCGTCGTCTTCCCCGCGTCGGTGCCGCCGGCCACGACGACGTTCAGCGGGTGCGGTCGAGCGACGGCTGCGGCCAGGACGGCAGCCAGGTCGTCGTCCACCGTGCCCAGCCCGACGAGGTCGGCCAACCGCACGTCCGTGTGCCGGTGCCGGCGCACGCTGAGGCTCGGACGTCCCGAGACGTTCATGACGGCCGACAGCCGCGAGCCGTCCGGGAGACGGAGCGCCAGCATGGGCTTGGCGTCGTCGAACCGGCGCTCGGTGCGGCCGCCGTGGGCGGCGATCCGGCGGATCAGCTCGACGAGGTCGGCGTCGGTGGCGGCCAGAGCGGGGCCAGCGGACCGTTCACCACCGGCATGCGTGATGAAGACCCTGTCGCAGCCGTTGGCGTGGATGTTCTCGATCGTCGGGTCGGCCAGCAGGTGCTCGAGGGCGCCGAAGCCGGAGAGCCGGGCACGGGCGTCGGCAGCCACGGCCGCCTCCTCACCGGAGTCGAGGGGAGGCAGTCCGGCCACCAGCCGCTGGCGGCGCTGCGCCTCCAACGCGCCGACGAGGAGGCGTTCCCGCTCGACCTGCTCCTCTGCCGGCCCGGCGCCGCGCCCCGCCACCTCTTCGGTGTGGGACCAGGACGAGAGCGCCTCGGTCACGTCGGCCACGACGCGGTCGGTCAGATCGCTGGTCACCGGGCCCCTGCCTCCACCTCGGCGGGCGACGGCTCATCGGCAGGCTCCTCGTCCTGCCCGTCGTTCATCGTGATGATGGGCACGAGGCTGCCGACCAACTCCGCCACCGACCTGCGCAAACGCCCTCGACCCACGCGGCGGGCGCCTGGTCCCTGGGCGAAGAGTGCGGCGAACCCCGCCGGATCATCCGCGACGACGGCTCGCAGAGGGAGAGCGACATGCTCGGCCACCTCCGCAGGTTCAAACGGCGCCGTGCCGACACAGACCAGCGTCGGGGACAAGTCCGGCCGCCAGGAGGCGCTCGGCGGCGGGGGCGAGGCTCACCACCTCGTCGAGGCGCGGTCGGGTGACGAGCAGCAGGTGCTCCGCCGCCCGCGCCCACGGCAGGGCGGGGCTCTTCGGGTGGAGACGACCGCAGTCCACGACGCACACCACCGGTGCTTCCCGCAACGCTTCGGCCGCGCTGTCGCCGAGCTCCCGCAGGCAGGCTTCGGCCTGCGCGCCACCGGGCGGGCCAGCGACGAGCTGCAGAGCGTCGCCGACGGGCTGAGCGTGCCTGCGCAGCCGCTCGAGGGCCGAGCCATCGCGGGCCGCCGCCAGCGAGAGCAAGCCCGGGTCCTGGGTGACACCGAGGGCGCGATGCCAGCGCGCGGCCAGCACCCCTCCTTCGGGGTCCGCCTCCAGGAGCACGCGCGGGTGGTCGACCTCCGGCCAGGCAGACGCGATGAGGGCCGCGAGCGCGGTGACGCCCGGCGAGCCCTTGCCGCCGGCGACGGCGACGATCACGGGGTACCGCCACTCGTCGCATCGCCTGTGAGGACCAGACGGAGCTGCTGCCGGGCGGCGGCGCTCGAGGCGGCCGCGGCTTGGTCCTCCGGGACCAGCAACGAGACGAAGAGCCCTCCTGCCCCCGGGCCGTCCGGGGTGGTGACGGCCCACACGCGCCCGGCTCCGAGCTCTCTCGGCACCGCCGCCAGGTCGCCGGCGGCCGCAGCCTCGACCATCCGCACAGGGTCGCCGGGCCGGAGGGCGGCGGTTGGATAGGCCCCGGCCTCCAGGACGGCACCGATCACGGCCTGACCCTTGGGCACGGCATCGCCATCGCTCACCATGTCCGGCGACAGCACGCTGCCCGCGGGGATTGGACCGCGGGCCACGCGACCCACCACGAGATCGAGGTCGGAGGCAGCGACGGTGCGCACCCCGGGACCGGCGCCGATGTCGGCCGTCCCTACGGCATCGACCGGCACCGTCTCGCCCGCGGCCACGTCACGCACCGCCACCAGCACCGGGCTCCGAGAGGACGTCGCCCGTGACCAGGCGGCGAACCCGAGGCCGGCCCCGAACACCAGCAGGAGCCCCAGCGCGATCCAGGGGACGCGGCGTTCCCGCTTCACCCGTGTCACCGTTGCCGTGCTTCTCGGCGCCCGCGCGTGGGCCATCAGCTCGCTCCTCTCGGATCGTCATGATTCGCCGGCGCCGTCCGAGCGGCGCTCCTCGGGTCCAGAGAGGAACCGAGGAGCGCCCCATCGGAAACGTGGCTCCATAGATGGTCCGCCGACCGCCACGTTGCGTGAGGGACGGTACGGACGGGTTCACCGCTTGCGGTGTCGGCATGGAACGGATCAGCCAAGTTCTGGACACTTCGGTCTGCGTGCACCACGCACGGTGAACATCCGCCCACCACGTCGAGTGGTGGCCCTGGCGCCGGTCCTGCCGACGACCGGGCCGCGCACCCGCGGCCAGGGGGCGTAGCCTGGGGCCATGGCCACCCCGACGATGGCGCTGCGCTCGAACGACCTGTGCTGGTGCGGGAGCGGTCGCAAGTACAAGCGCTGCCACAAGCCCTTCGAGGGTCGGGTCGTGCCCCACGAGGTGAGCCCGATGCGCTCGGTGCCCGCCGGCATCGCCCGCCCGCCGTACGCCGAGACCGGCATCCCGCCCCGCTGGAACGAGCCCCTCGTCAAGACGCCCGAGCTCATCGAGCGGATGCGGCGGGCCGGCGCCCTGGCCGCTGACGTCCTACGCCAGGCCGGGGAGCAGGTGGCGCCCGGCGTCACCACGGACGCCATCGACGTGTTCGTCCACGACCTCATCGTCGAGCGGGGCGCCTACCCGAGCCCGCTCAACTACAACGGCTTCCCCAAGAGCGTGTGCACCTCAGTCAACGAGGTGATCTGCCACGGCATCCCCGACGCCCGAGCCCTGCAGGACGGCGACATCGTCAACCTCGACGTCACCGTCTTCCTCGACGGCGTGCACGGCGACACCAACGCCACGTTCTTCGTCGGCGACGTCGACGAGGAGAGCCGGCACCTCGTCCGGGTGACGGAGGAGTGCATGTGGCGGGGCATCGAGGCCGTGGCGCCCGGGCGCCCGATCAACGAGATCGGCCGTGCCATCGAGGACCACGCCCGCCGCCACCGCTACGGAGTCGTGCGGGCCTTCATCGGCCACGGCATCGGCGAGCAGTTCCACGCCGACCTGCAGATCCACCACTACTACGAGCCCAAGGCCCGCACCATCATGCGGCCGGGCATGACGTTCACCATCGAGCCCATGATCAGCATGGGCAGCTGGCGGCACGTCATGTGGGACGACGACTGGACCGCGGTCACCTCGGACGGCAAGCGCACGGCTCAGTTCGAGCACACCGTCCTCGTGACCGACGACGGCGTCGAGGTGCTCACCGGCGGTCCGGGCGCGGCGTCACCGGCGCCCCCCACCTGACCCAGTCTCGTGGGCGATCGCCTTCAGGCGATCACGGACCCGGGCAGCACGCCGTCCGGGAGCTCCAACAGGCGCACGGTCCCGTCGGGGTCGAGCGCGCCCAGCACGAGGAACTGGCTGCGGAAGCCGGCGATCCGCCGCTCGCCGAGGTTGATGGCGCCCACGACGGTGCGGCCGAGCAGTTCGTCGCGCGAGTAGTTGGTGATCTGCGCGGAGCTCCACAGGCGACCGACGACCGGCCCGAACTCGACCTCGATCTTCAGCGCCGGCTTGCGGGCCTCGGGGAACGGCTCGACGGCCGTCACCACGCCCGCTCGCATGTCGATGGCGAAGAAGGCCGGCCCATCGACGTCCTGCTTGCGGGGGAGCGCGGCCGGATCGTATGGGCGGCCCTCAGGATCGATCTGGTGCTGCGGCATCCTCGACCTGCGACGTCTGGGCACGCCGCCAGAGGGCGATGCCGATGACGGCGCCGAGCAGTATCAGCAGGAGGAGGCCGCGGCGCAGCGCCTTCCCGCCGGGGACGTTGTCGTCGGCGGACCCCAGCGTGGCGTCGAGCACGAGGTCACCAGCGTCGAGGACAGCATCGGTCACGGTATCGAGAACGGACTCCATGCCGTCGAGTCTCGCCGCTCCACCCTCACCAGGGCAAACATCCCCGCTCAGCGGGCGGCCCGCCACCAGGACAGCACCTGCTCCTGCTCGTCATCGCCGAGGCCGTAGGCCCGGCACAGCTCGACCGCCGCGGCGTCGATCTCCCCGGCCCGCAGGAGGTCGGCGGCGGCGATCCACGGACCGGGCGGCAGCGGGAGGTCGAGCACCTGCGAGGCGCGCAGCCGCAGGCTGGTCGGGCCGAGGCCGCTGCCGAGGTGACGCTGCGCAGCCCACGCCGCGACCGGCGGTGCCAGCAGCACGGCGGCCACGAGCCACAGGTCCTCGACGCGGTGGGGACGCACGCTCACGACGGGCACCGACGGGATCCAGGCGCCCTCCTCGTCGACCGCGGCCTCGATCACCCGCGTCTGGGAGGCCACGAGGACCTTCGGGCGGAGCTGAGCGCGGGCCCAGTCCGCGAGGGCCGGATCGGCAGCCGCCAGCGCGTCGAGGTCGACCCGTGGCGCGGCGAAGCGACGCTTGTCGAAGCGGGCCGGGCGCTCTCCCCACGCGCACCGGCCGAGATCGATCAGGCCGGTCGTGACGAGTGGGGGTCCCCCGCCGTCGTCCGTGACGAAGGGCGCCAGGCCGTAGAAGTGCTGCCGGAACCCGGCCGTCGCCGTGGCCAGATCGCCGAGGCAGCCGTGACCCTCGGCCAGGCGCACCGGCGGGACCCCGGCGGCATCGGCGACGAGCGGTGCCCAGGTCGAACCGTCGACGGCCTCGGCGGGAGCGTCCTGCAGGGCGGCCATCTCCGGTCCCCGCCAGCGCGCTACCGGACCCTGCTGGCGGCCGCGCTCCAGCACCACGACGCACACGTGGACGCCGGCTTCGAACACCTGCGTCCCGGCCCACCACAAGCCCGTCATCGCGGCCTGCCTGCGCACGGTGGCACGGATCGCCTCGGTGTCGCGCGTGGCGAGGACCGACTGCGGGAGGACGAGGGCCACGCGGCCACCGTCCGGCCTGGCCAGCTCCACGGCTCGCAGCAGGAACTCCGCCGCCACGTCCGCGTAGGGACCGCCGCCCAGCCGGGAGCGCCCTCCTCGGCTCGTGGCCGCGGTCAGCTGGCCGAGGTACGGAGGGTTGCCGATGATGGCGTCGAAGCACCCGCCCGGGTCCACCGCCCGGCCGTCGCCGGCCACGATGCGCGCGCTCGGGACGGTCCGCCGCGCCTGCTCGGCCGTCTCCCCGTCCAGCTCGATGCCCACCAGCTCGACCGCACCCGGCGGCGCGCCTCGCCGCCGGGCCTCCTCGGCGGCCGCAGCCAGGAGGCGCCCGTCGCCGCAGGCCGGGTCCAGCACCCGCACGGCCGCCGGCCAGCCCCGCCTCGCGGCTGCCTCGAGGGCGGGCACCACGGCCTGGTCGACCAGCAGGTCCACCAGCGCCGGTGGCGTGTACCAGGCCCCGCGGCGCTTGCGCTCGACCCGGTCCGCTGGCTCCACGATGAGCATCTTGGCTGGTTCGCTCTACGCTCGCCCGCCGTGACCTCGCGCCACATCCGGTTCAGCCGCGAGGAGTGGAAGGTACTGCGGGCGGCGACGCCGCTGACGCTGCGGGAACCGGACCTCGAAGATCTGCGGGGCATCAACGAGCTCATCAGCCTGGACGAGGTGGCCGAGGTCTACCTGCCCCTGACGCGGCTGCTGAACCTGTACGTCAGCGCCACCCAGAACCTGCACAAGGTGTCCTCGACGTTCCTCGGCACGCTGGCGCCGAAGGTGCCGTACGTGCTGGGCGTGGCCGGCAGCGTGGCGGTGGGCAAGAGCACCTTCGCGCGCATCCTCCAGGCCCTGCTCTCGCGCTGGCCCGACCACCCGAAGGTGGACCTCGTCACCACCGACGGCTTCCTGCACCCCAACGCCGTGCTCGAGGCCCGGGGCCTCATGAACCGCAAGGGGTTCCCGGAGAGCTACGACACGCGCCGGCTCCTGACGTTCCTCCGCGAACTGAAGAGCGGCGAGGTCGAGGTGCGGGCGCCCGTCTACAGCCACGTGGTGTACGACATCGTGCCCGGCGAGGAGTTGGTGGTCCGCCGGCCGGACATCCTGATCCTGGAAGGCCTCAACGTCCTGCAGATCACGACGGAGGCCCGCGAGTTCGTGAGCGACTACTTCGACTTCTCGATCTACATCGACGCCGCGGAGTCCGACATCGAGCGCTGGTACATCGAGCGCTTCCTGACGCTCAGGGAGACGGTCTTCGTCGATCCCCGCTCCTACTTCCGGCACTACGCGCAGCTCTCCGAGGAGGAGGCCATCGGCACCGCCCACATGATCTGGCGCGAGATCAACGGCAAGAACCTGGCCGAGAACATCGAGCCCACCCGGGACCGGGCCTCGCTCATCATGCACAAGGCGGCCGACCACACCGTGACCGAGGTGCAACTCCGCAAGATCTGAGAGGAGCGGGCGGCGCGACGCCAGGCGCGATGATGGCGGCGTGCGGCGAGCCACCCTGCGGTCACCACGCTCGCCCTGACGGTCGCTCTCGGCGGAACTGCCTGCTCCGGCGGGGACGACGACGCACAGTCCGACGTGGCCGGCCCGTCCCCCCTGACGGAAGGGGTCCCCACGTCGACCATCACGACTGCTGTGGTGTCGCTGGCCTCGCTGGCCACGACGATCCCGCCGGCCACGACCACGCCCACGACACAGCCACCGACCACCCCTGCGACGACGCCGGTGCCGAGCCCTCCTCCGGCCGGCCCCGCGACCGGCCCGTACGTACCCGTCGAGGCCCCGACCTTCCCCACCCGCAGTGCGCCACCGCCTTCGGGCGACGCCTGGCCCGACGGTGACTACTACGTGGTCGTGCGAGGCGCCGCCGCCGACGCCCCCAGCCCCCGCCTGGCGATCACCGTCTACCAACTCCTGACCGGGCCGGACGCCATCGCCGCCGCGCAGGCCGACGGCGTCGGGCTCGACAGCGACGTCTACATCCCGTCGGACCCCGCGGCCGATCGGGACGTCGAGCTGGCGGCCGACCTGCCCATCTCCGTGGCTCGGCCCGACCGGCCGGGCGTCAGCTACGCGGTCACCGCGGGCGAGCTGGCCCGGCTGGTCGGCGGGGCGGCACCGGAGGCGGGAGCACCCGAGGGCTACCAGTACGTCGAGTTCCCGTTCCTGCTGTCCGTGCAGGGCGGGCGACCCACCGCGCTGCACCAACTCTGGGCGCCGTAGCGCAGCCACCGGTCAGCAGCGGCTCATTCGGCGAGCCCTCTTCAGACACCCAGCTTCAACCGCCGTTGAGCCAGGCCGGCAGCTCGACGATGGAGGTCAACGTCGGGACGTCGCCGTCGTGCTCGGCGGCCTCGTGGCTCCAGAGGTACTCGTACGGGATGTGCACGGCGCGACCGCCGACCTCGAGCACGGGCAGCACGTCCGAGCGCACCGAATTGCCGACCATGAGGAAGGCCGACGGTTCGACGCGGTAGCGGTCCATCAGCCGGCTGTACGTCCGGCCGTCCTTCTCGCTCACGACGTCGATGCCCTCGACGTGACGGTCGAGCCCGCTGCCGTGGAACTTCTGCTCCTGGTGCAGCAGGTCGCCCTTCGTGATGACGACCATGCGGTAGCTGCCGGCCAGCGCGGCGAGGGTCTCCTCGACCCCGGCCAGCAACTCGACGGGCCGGCTGAGCAGCGTCCGGCCCTCGTCGACCAGCCGTTGGATCACCTCCGCGGGCACACGACCGCCCGTCACGTCGATGGCGGCCTCGACCATCGAGAGGGTGAAGGACTTCACGCCGTACCCGAAGAGCACCATGTTGCGCCGTTCGATCGAATCGAGGGTGTGGGCCAGATCGGCCGACTCGTCCGCGTAGGGCCCGACCAGCTCGCAGAACCGGCCCGTGACGGAGTGGAACCCGTCCTCCGAGTGCCAGAGCGTGTCGTCGGCGTCGAGGCCGATCAGCCGGATGCCCATAGGGGTTGTTCAGGGTATCGAGGCCGCCTGGTCCAGGAGCGTCGGGAAGTCCGGCCCGTCGAACTCCTCCACCGCCCGGTCGTACTTCTCCATCCCCCACTCCCAGAAGTCGAAGTCGATGTCGCTCACGCCGTCCTGGATCGACGCCCACAGCGTCCAGCCGTATTTCGACATGAGGCCCAGGAGGCGAGCCCGGGCCACCTGTTCGGGGCGGGAGGCGCCGTGGTAGTGCGTGACGAGCTCCTCGAGCTGGTCGAGCGTCAGGTTCGACTCGCTCCACACGTTGCCCAGCTCGAAGCCGGGATCGCCGTTGCCCGAGTACTCGTAATCGATCAGCCAGAGCTTCTCGCCGTCGTCGATGAAGTTGGCCGCCAGCAGGTCGTTGTTGCAGGGCACGGTGGGCACCGGGTGCTCGGCGAGGGCCGCGGCGATGCGGTCGACCTGCGGCATGAACTCCAGGTAGCGGTCCGGGAGCCGGAAGCCCCGCTCCTGGACGATGGCCAGGTACCGCCGCTGGATCACGAACATGTCGAAGTCGTTGACGAACCGCGGGCCGGCGTGCAGCGTGCGGCAGGCGTCCGCCACCCGGGGCAGGTTGGTGCCGTCGCGCACGTCGGCGGCGTCGTACGTGCGGCCCTCGAGCCAGGCCACCACCAGCACGCCCTGCCCGGGGAGGTAGTCGACCACCTCCGGCGCCACGCCGCTGTGCCACGCGGCCACGGAGTTGCGATGCTCGGCCTCCCGGTCGATGGCCAGCAGCTCGCCCTCGGGCGACGAGAGGCGGGCGACGTAGCAGCCCTCCGGCGTCGTCACCTTGAGGTTGACGTTGGTCAGGCCGCCGGTCAACGTCTCGACCGTGCGCGGGCGGCCGGCGAACGTGGGCACCGCGTCCAACCGGGCCTCGAGCTCCGGCGTCAGCACTTCGGTCATCGTGGCCCCCCAGTTACGCGGTAGTAGTCCTGGTAGATCTGCTGCGCCTGCGAGCGGGCGTCCTCCCACGTCCAGCCGCCGTCGAGGAAGCGGGCCGGGCTCAGCGAGCGCACGTAGGGCGACGGCGCCGGGTCCAGGCTCTCGACGAGGTGCTGGGCCAGGCCCGCCGACCCGGACACGCCGTGGGCGTTGCATCCGGCGGCCATCACGAACCCCCGCAGTCCGGGGACGGGGCCGACGACGAAGCGGTTGTCGGGCGTGAACGTGGGCCAGCCCCGGAAGGTCTGGCGGATGCCGACCGACGTGATGCCGGGCGCGAACGGCTCGAACGACTCGGCGAACCCGGCCAGCACCTCCCAGTCCGGGTCGGGCGCGACGTCGACCCGGCCAGCGTCGGTCCGTGGGTCGAGGCTCAACGCCGCCGCCTCCCACCCTCCGCACAGCACACTCGACAGGTCGGCACGGACGTAGAGCCGCTGGTCGGGCAGTCGCAGCACGGGAAGGTCGGCGTGCCAACCGGCGACCGGCTCGCTGATGAAGTACTCGTGGCGGACCGGGACGATGGGGAGGTCCAGCCCGGCCGAACGGGCCAGGGCCAATGCCCACGGGCCGGCGGCGTCGATGACCATGGACGTGCGGATCGTGCCGTGGTCGGTCACCAGACCGGTCACGGCCCCCGCCTCGATCACGACGTCGGTGACCCGGACGCCGGTGGCGATGGTCGCGCCGGCGCGGCGGGCCGCCTGCGCGTACGCGGTGGTGAGGCTGTGGGGCTGGAGATAGCCGTCGGTCGGGCACCACAGCGCGACGAGCACCCCTCCCGTCTCCAGGACGGGGCAGAGCTCGGCCACCTCGGCCGGGCCCAGCAGCTGGACCTCGAGCCCCTGCGACCGGGCGACGGCGACCATGCGGTCGAACTCGGCGACCCGATCGGGGGTGGTGGCGATGCGGAGGCTCCCGGTCTGACGCCAGTCGATGGGCCACGGCGAGTCCTGCTGCAGCCGGCTGAACAGGGCCACGGACGCCATGGCCAGCGCGGTGCGCTCGGGCGTCGTGCGCACCTGGCCGACCAATCCGGCCGCCTGGCCCGACGTGGCGCCGGCCAGCTCGCCCGCCTCGACGAGCTGGAGGTCCATGTAGCCGGCCTCGGCCAGGTGGTAGAGCACCGCGCAGCCGATGGCCCCGCCCCCTACCACGGTCACCTCGGCGTCACGCACGGCGGCCACTCACAGCTCCTTCTGCAGGAGGACGTCGGCGTGACCGGCCGGCCAGCCGTCGCGCGTGCCGGTCTCGACGTATCCCAGGCGACGGTAGAAGTCCGGCGCCTGGAACGTGTGGCTGCTCAGGAAGACCCGCCGTGCGCCCCTCGCTCGGGCGGCGTCCTCGAACGCCGTGAGCAGCCGCCGGCCACACCCGCGCCCGCGATGGTCCTCGCGCACCCACAACAGCCACAGCTCGGCGCCGCCGGCCCACGCCACCCCGGCCGCGCCCCCGACGATGCGGCCGAGCTCGTCGCGCTCGAACACGGCCACCTCGGTGCCGTCGTGGACGCCGATGGCCGCGGTGTTGAACGCCGTCAGCTCCTCGGCGAGCCGGGCGATGTCGGCCGGATGAGGATCGAGCTCCGTCGCCGGTCCGTCCGTGGGGTGGCGCCAGACATCGGCCGTCAGGCCGAAGAGCACCTCGTCGATCAGGCCGTCCGGTCCCTTGAAGCTGTGGTGCAGCAGGCCCTCTCGACGGAAGCCCAACCGGTCGAACAGCGCCAGGCTGCGTTCGTTCCGCACGTCGACGTAGGCGACGACCTTGCGCCGTCCCGCCGCGAACACCGCGTCGACCAGCGCGATCACGGCCTCGGTGGCCAACCCCCGACCCTGGGCGGCCGGCGCGAGGGTGATGCCGATCTCGACCGCGTGCTCGGTTCCGGCGACACCGTCGAGCATCGCGTCCCCGACGAGCTGCCCGTCTGATCCGTCTCGTCCGGCTGATCCGTCCGTCCGACCCCTACGTCTGTGCGGATGGCCAGCTGGCCTGCCGCGGCCAGCCCGGCGGCCTCCTCGACGCCGTAGGGCAGCGGCCAGCCCTGGAAGCGGGCCACCTCGGGATCGTTCCGGTAGGCCGCGACGTCGGTGGCGTCCTCGATCGTCAGCGCGTCGATGACCAGCCGCTTCGCTCTGACCGGGAGCTCGATCACGGACGGACCGCGTTGAGGTAGTTGTAGACGGTGATGCGGCTGACGCCCAGCGCGTCGGCCACCTCGTCGACCGATCGGCGGAGCAGGAAGGCCCCGCGGTCGTCGAGGAGGCGGACCGCGCGCTGCTTGTCCTCGCGGGACAGGTCGGACAGCTCACCGCCCAGCTCGACCTCCACCTGCTCGATCATCCGGGCCAGCGCTCCGTGGAGTCCGCCGTCGGGGAGGCCCAGCCCGCCGAGCTGCACGGCCAGGCGGGTGGCACCCCGGTCGAGGGCCGCCTGGAGGAGCGCGGCCACCGTGGATGCGGCCTGGTCGACCTCCACGTCGGCGACCGAGCTGAACGGGCCGACGTCCACGGGGACGCCGCGCTCGGTGACGGCCTCGATGGCGGCCAGCACATGAGGTCCGGGGTGCCCTTCGACGAACGGCTCCACCGTGAACTCGATGCGCACGCGCGCCATGTGCGACCTCCTGCCCGAGCGGAACCGGGATCGTACCGACGTCCCGGGCCCCGCCGGCCCGGCCCGTCGTCAGGCGCCCATGACCCGCCGCAGCTCGTCGGCCCGGGCGGTGCAGTCCCGGCCCGCAGCCTCGAAGGCCTGGTTCAGGCGGTTGAGCGCGTCGCGGAAGGCGCCGTTCCAGTCGTCGGCGAACCGGTCGTGGGCCGGGCCCTGCCACAGCGTGCTGCCGAGCACACCGGACACCTGGCTCAGCACGCCGTTGACGGCGTCCACCTGCCTGGTGAGCGTGGCGCCGAGCGCCTGCAACTGGTCCGGATCGGCGCCGTACATGCTGCTCATGATGTTCCTCCGTCGTTCGGGGGGATGGTCGGGAGGAGTGAGTGCCTGAGATCGCCGCGATCGGAAAGCAGCTCCTGTCGAATCATCCTTCGAGCAGGTCGCCCGCCAGGGCCACGCTGTCCGGGCAGAACACGAAGCCGGGATCGGCCAGGCGGGCCGTCACCTCGGCTGGCGGCAGCCACTCGGCGGCCACGACCTCGCCGTCGGTGAACGTGATCGGGCCGTCCCAGGTCACGGTGTAGATGCGGGCCAGCTCGGCGACGTCGGCATCCCGGTAGCGGCCCGTCTTCACCAGTGTCGGGCGGACGCCGTCGATGCCCACCTCCTCGGCCAACTCGCGGGCGGCGGCGGCGTCCCAGTCCTCGCCCGCCGCGACGACACCTCCCACCGCGACGTCCCACGCCGACGGCCAGATGTCCTTCGTCGCGCTGCGCTGATGGACGAGGAGCCGTCCGTCGGTCCTGCGCACCACGATGAACACCGTGCGGTGCTGCAGCCGCTCGGCCCGGACGCGGGCCCGGGTGACCGTGGCCGTGACGCGGTCGTCGTCGTCCACGACGTCCACCAGTTCGGCGGCGGGCCCTCCGGCGGGCGCCGGCATCCCGTCACAGTACGGCCACGCCCGACCATGCCCGAGCGGCCACACTCGCGCATGGCCAGCGACCGACCGCTCCTCGAGACCCAGCAGTTCTTCGCCGAGCGGGCCGCCACCTGGGACGAGCGCTTCCCCGACGACGGGCCCGCCTACGCCCAGGCCGCGGCGGAGCTCGACCCTCCGCCGGGGGGCACGCTCCTCGACCTCGGCTGCGGCACGGCACGCGCGCTCGCACCGCTGCGTGCCCAGCTCGGTCCGGTCGGCACCGTCATCGCGCTCGACGCCACGTGGGAGATGCTGCGCGCCGCCGGGGAAGCCGGGCGCCAGCAGTTCGGCGACCTCGTGGCGGCGGACGCGCTCAGCCTCCCGCTGCGCGACCAGTGCCTCGACGCCGTGTTCGCGGCGGGCATCCTCCACCACCTGCCCGAGCCCGATCACGGTCTCGCCGAGCTGCGCCGCGCCGCCCGCCCGGCGGCTCGGTTGGCCGTGTTCCATCCCATCGGGCGGGTCGCCCTCGCCGCCCGGCACGGAGGCACGATCTCGGACGACGACTTCCTGGCCGCCCGCAACATCGAGCGGGTCCTGCGGGACCACGGCTGGGAGCTGGTCAGCATCGACGACGGGGACGACCGCTACCTCGCCATCGCCGTGCGCACCTGACCGGCACATCGGATCGGCACATCGGATCGGCACATCGGATCGGCACATCGGATCGGCGGGCCGCCCGGCGTCGCACCGGGTGCGCCTACCATGCGGCGCATGGCTGTCGAGGAGCTGCAGGACGAGGCCCAGGACCTGCTGGCCGGCGCGGTCGGGCTCCGGCGCGACCTGCACCGCCGTCCTGAGGTCGGCAACGACCTGCCGATCACCCGCGAGCGGATCCTCGAGGAGCTGGACGACCTCGGGCTGGACGTCACGCTCCACGAGTCCACCTCGGGCATCGCCGCCCTGCTGACCGGCGGGAAGCCCGGCCCCACGATCCTCCTGCGGGGCGACATGGACGCGCTGCCCATGCCGGAGCACACGGGGCTCGATTTCGCCAGCGAGGTGGACGGGGCCATGCACGCCTGCGGGCACGACACCCATGTGGCGATGCTCTCGGGGGCGGCACGTCTCCTCGCCGCCCGCCGCCAGGACCTCCCCGGACGGGTCCTCTTCATGTTCCAGCCGGGCGAGGAAGGCCACCACGGCGCCCGCTACATGCTGGACGAGGGCTTGCTGGAGGTCCCACCGCTCGCCGACGGCACGCCGAGCCCTGTCGAGGCGGCGGCCGCCATCCACATCACGTCGGCGCTGCCCAGTGGCTGGGTCAGCACGCGCCAGGGCCCGATCATGGCGTCGTCCGACACGTTGCGCATCCGGATCGAGGGGGCCGGTGGCCATGCCTCGGAGCCCCACCACACCCTCGACCCCGTGCCCATCGCCTGCGAGATGGTGCAGGCCATCCAGACCATGGTGACGAGACGGGTCGACGTGTTCGACCCGACCGTCGTCACCGTGGCCAGCATCCACGCCGGGACGACGAGCAACGTCATCCCGGACACCTGCGACATCCTCGGGACCATCCGGGCCGTCTCCGAAGCGACCCGTCAACGGGTGCACGACGGGCTGCGCCGCGTCGCCGAAGGCATCGCCGCCGCCCACGACGTCGGGGTCGTCGTGGAGATCGACAACGGGTATCCCGTGACGGTCAACGACCGGGACTTCGCCACCTTCGCCACCGGCGTGGCCAGGGAGGTCGTCGGCGACGAACACACCATCGTGCTCCCCAACCCCGTCATGGGGGCCGAGGACTTCAGCTACGTGCTCCAGCAGGTGCCGGGGTCGATGATCTTCCTCGGGGCGACACCCGCCGGGCAGGACCCGCGCACCGCGCCGGCCAACCACTCGACCAAGGTGTACTTCGAGGAGGACGCCATGACGCAGGGCATCGCCCTGTACTCGGCCCTGGCCCTCCGGCACCTGGGAGCCCTGCCGGCACCCGACGCGTAGCCCGGCCGATGACGGAACGGCCGACACGCGGCGCTGGCCCCCTCGACGGCCTGCTCGTCCTCGACTTCTCCCGCGTGCTGTCCGGACCCCACTGCGGGCGGATGCTGGCCGACATGGGGGCCGACGTCATCAAGGTGGAGCCCCCCGAGGGCGACATGACCCGTTACTCGTTCCCCCGGGTCAACTCCATCGCCACCTACTTCACGCAACAGAACTGCGGGAAGCGCAACATCTCGCTCGACCTCAAGCAACCGCGCGCGGTGGCCCTCCTGCACACGATGGCTCGACGGGTCGATGTCGTGCTGGAGAACTTCCGGCCCGGCGTGATGGGCCGGATGGGCCTGGGCTACGACGTGCTGTCCGCCGAGAACGCCGCGCTCGTCTACGCGTCGATCACGGGCTACGGGCAGAGCGGGCCGTGGAAGCGACCGCCGCGCCTACGCGCCGGTGGTCGGCGCCGAGAGCGGCCTGACCTGGGTGCAGGGCATGGCGCGCGGCGGCGCGTTCGCCAACGACGTCATCTCGCACGGCGACGTCTACGCCTCGTTGGAGTGCCTGGCCGGCATCCTGGCCGCCCTCGTCCAGCGCGACCGCACGGGGCGCGGTCAGCACATCGACGTCTCGATGACGGGGACGCTGCTCGCCATCAACGAGCACGTGCACTGGGAGCTGTCGGAGATCGAGGCCGACGGCGTCGTGCCCAGCTTCAGCCCCGGCGACTATCCCGTCCTCACCGTGGCCGACGGCCGGACGGTGATCGTGTCCGGCCACCCCGCCGACCGCGGCACGTTCGAGCGCTACGCCGACGGCGCTCGGCCGGCCGGACCTGATCGCCGATCCCCGCTTCGTCGACGTGGCGCTCCGGCTCCAGCACTTCGACGAGCTGCTCGACGAGCTGCACCGAGCGTCGGCGACGTTCGAGGATCCGGAGACGCTGGAGGCGGCGCTGGCCGAGCACGGACTGGCCATGGGGGTGCTCCGCTCCGTGCGGGAGGTGGCCGACAGCGACTGGGCGCGCGAGCGGGAGGCCATCGTCGAGGTGCCCGACCGCGGCGGCGGCACCATCCGCATCCCCAACTCCCCGTGGCAGTTCAGCGATGCCGATGCCGGGGTGCGGGGCCAGCCCGCCTACCGCGGCGAGCACAACCGCGAGGTGCTCACCGAGCTGTGCGGCCTGGACGACGAGGAGCTCGACGCCCTGGAGGCGGCCGGCGTGCTGTCCAGCCGGCTGCCCGGCCCCCGCTGAGCACGCCAGGGATCTCCCGCATGCTGCACTTCCCCGTCGCCCCGATGAAGGCGGTGTCCGGCACCCTCCCGCACGAGGACGACGGCTGGGCCTACGAGCTCAAGTGGGACGGCTACCGCACGATCGCCTTCCTCGACGGCGACCGGACGAGGTTGCAGAGCACGACGTTCCGCGACGTCAGCGCCAAGTACCCCGAGCTGGCCGGCCTGGCCGAGGGGCTCGACGGGTCGAAGGCCATCGTCGACGGTGAGGTGGTCGTGCTCACACCCGAGGGCGTGCCTCGCTTCGAGCTGCTCCAGCGCCACGTCGACCCCGCGGCCTACGTCGCTTTCGACCTGCTGTCGCTCGACGGCGAGGACCTCGTCGATCGGCCGTACGAGGAGCGCCGGGCCCTGCTCCTGGAGCGCTTCCGCCCCGGCCCAGGACGCATCGTCCCTCGGCATCAGGTCGGTGACGGCGAGGTCCTCCTCCAGGTGACGGCCGCAGCAGGGCCTGGAGGGGATCGTGGCCAAGCGGCTGGGCAGCCTCTACGTGCCCGGCAAGCGGTCACCCAACTGGCGCAAGGTCAAGCACCGGCCGCGCCAGGAGGTGGTCATCGGCGGCTTCACGGCCGGCGGCGGGAACCGCACCGGGCGGTTCGGAGCGCTCCTGGTCGGTGTCCACGAGGGCGGTCGGTTGCGGTTCGGCGGTGGCGTCGGCTCCGGGTTCGACCAGGCGATGCTCGAGTCGCTCACCGCCCAGCTGCGCGGGCTGGCCACGGCCGACTGCCCCTTCGATCCCCCGCCGCCGAGGGCCTACGCCCGCGATGCCACGTGGGTGCGCCCGGTGCTCGTGGCGGAGATCGCCTTCGCCGAGTGGACGAGCGAGGGCTTCGTCCGCCAGGCCAGCTTCCTCGGCCTGCGCGACGACAAGCAGGCCTCGGAGGTCGTGCGGGAGGGCTGACGGACACCGCCGCCCGACGAACCCCCGACCGCGACCGCCTCAGGAGCCGGTGTGGCCGAACCCGCCGCCCCGACCTTCACCCGAGAGCTGGTCGACCTCGACGAGCAGCGCCTCCTCCACCCGCTGGATGACGAGCTGCGCGATGCGCTCGCCCCGCAGGACCCGGTACTCGTGCTCGGGATCGGTGTTCAGCAGGATGACCTTCACCTCGTCGCGGTAGCCGGCGTCGACGAGGCCGGGCGCGTTGGCGACGGTCAGGCCATGACGCAGGGCCAGGCCGCTGCGGGGCAGCACGAAGCCGGCGTGGCCCGCCGGGATCGCCACCGCCAGCCCGGTCGGGACCAGCGCCCGGCCCCCGGCCGCGGCCACGACCGCGTCCTCCCTGGCCAGGAGGTCGAGGCCGGCGTCGCCCGGTCGGGCGTACGTGGGCAGGGGCAGGTCGGGGTCGAGGAGCAGGACAGGCAGCCGCAGCACGGGGCGAGGCTACGGCCCCGCCGACCGCCCGCCGCCCTCCCGTTCATGGCCGATCTCACCGCAACTGGTACGGCCGCGTCGGCCATGAACGGTCAAGAAGCATCGGTAGCGTCCCGGGCCGGTGTGGTCGCCGTCGCTCGCCTCGTGGACGCTGTTCGTCGTGGGGTGGAGCTGCGGGTGGTTCCTGCTGTGGCGTCCCCGCCCGTTGCCGGCGGCACGACCGGCGGACACCCCGGCGGAGCGGCCGCCCCTGGCCGTGATCGTCCCGGCCCGCGACGAGGAGGACGCGCTCCCCACCCTGCTGGCCAGCCTCGTCCCCCAGCTCCGCGACGGCGACGTCTGCCTGGTCGTCGACGACGAGTCGTCCGACCGTACGGCGGCGGTCGCCGAGGCCGCGGGCGCGGTCGTGCGACCGGCCGGGCCACGACCCGGCGGCTGGACGGGGAAGGCGTGGGCATGCGCGGTCGGTTCCGACGCCCCCGAGGTGCGGGGATGCCACCTGCTCGTGTTCCTCGACGCCGACGTCCGGCTCGACGCCGGCGACGTCCTGGACCGCCTGGCCGTGGACGTGGCCGCCGATCCGCGCCGGCTGGTGTCGGTGCAGCCGTGGCACCGCACGGTGCACCCGGTGGAGCAGCTCAGCGTCTTCTTCAACATCACGGCGCTGATGGGCTCCACGGCCTTCACCGCGCTGGGGTCCCGCGTCCGGACGAGCCTGGCCTTCGGCCCGGTCCTGGCCTGTACGCGGACCGCGTACGAGGCCGCCGGAGGGCACGCCCACCCGAGCGTGCGCGGCGCAGTGGCCGAGGACATCGCGCTGGCCCGCCGCTTCCCGAGCGTCAGCCTCCACACGGGATGGCCGGACCTGAGCTTCCGCATGTACCCCGGAGGTCTGCGCCCACTGGTGCAGGGGTGGACGAAGAACATCGCGTCCGGCGCGGCGAGCGTCCGCTGGTGGTTCGCGCTGCTCGTGGTCGGATGGCTGTGGTCCCTGAACGGCGGCTGGATCACGTCGCCGTGGTTCTACGCCGCCAGCGTCGTGCAGGTGCTCGTGCTGGGCCACCGTGCCGGCCGGTTCGGCCTGCTGACCGCCGTGGCCTACCCGGTGCTGGTGCTGTTCTTCCTGGTGATCTTCCTGCGCTCGGTGGCGCTCACTGCCCTCCGGCGGCCGGTGCGCTGGAAGGGCCGGAGGGTGGCACCTCGATGACGGGTGCTTCGGGGACGAGCTCCTCAGGCACGATAGGTGGCACGAAGACCCGCTCGCGGTAGTAGCGGAGCTCGGCCACGCTCTCCCGGATGTCGTCCAACGCCCGATGGCTGCCCGCCTTGCGGGGCCGGGCCGCCCGCACGGTCGGATACCACCGGCGCACGAGCTCCTTGACCGAGGACACGTCGACCGACCGGTAGTGCAGGAAGTCCTCGATCTCGGGCAGGTAGGCGGCCAGGAAGCGGCGGTCGGTGCCGATGGAGTTGCCGCACAGCGGCACCGTCCGTGGCTCCAGCACGTGCTCCCGGATGAAGGCCAGGGTGGCGGCGCCGGCGTCCTCCAGGGACACGGTCGAGGCCTTGATGGCCTCGAGCAGCCCCGAGCGGGTGTGCATGCCGACCACGAAGGGATCCATGCGGGCCAGGACGTCGTCGGGCTGGTGGACGACGAGGTCGGGCCCCTCGGCCAGGATCGTCAGCTCGTCGTCCGTGATGAGCGTGGCGATCTCGACGATGACGTCTTGAGCAGGGTCGAGCCCGGTCATCTCGAGATCCATCCACACGAGCACGAAGGCCCAGGTTACGTGGCGGTCGGCGGCGGCCCGGTAGCGAGAAGTTGCAGAGCGCAATTATCCTGGCGGCATGGCCTCGACCTCCTCGCTGCGCCAGGAGCAGGAGCCGGCGACGACCGCCGTGACCGAGGTCGGCCCCGGTGTCCTGCGGCTCCAGCTCCCCATCTCCATGCCCGGGCTCGGCCACGTGAACTGCTACGCCCTCGAGGACCAGCAGGGTGTGGCACTGGTCGATCCCGGCCTGCCGGGTCCCGAATCGTGGGCCGCGCTCGACCGACCGGCTGGCCGAGGCCGACGTGCCGCTCCGGCGGGTGCACACCGTGGTCGTGACCCACAGCCATCCGGACCACTTCGGTGGAGCCGGCCGGCTGCGCGCCGAGACGGGGGCCGAGATCGTCGGCCACCGCAGCTTCTCGACGTGGTGGGATCCGTCCGAGCCCGGTGACGTGGATCCCGAGGTCCAGGCCGCGGACGTCCAGGAAGGGGCGCCTCCCTTCAGACCGACCCCGTGGGGCGGCCCCGGCTTCGACGATCAGTGGCGGCGCAAGGAAGGCATGCCGGACTTCGCCCGCCTGCGCGAGGTCATCGGCATCCCGACGCCGACGAGGCGCCTGGACGACGCCGACGTGATCGAGCTGGCCGGGCGCGAGTGGGTGGCCCTCCACACGCCCGGGCACACACCGGACCACCTGTGCCTCTTCGACCCCACGACCGGTCTGGTCCTGTCCGGCGATCACGTCCTGCCGACCATCACGCCCCACATCTCGGGCCTGACGACGGCCGCTGATCCCCTGGCCCAGTTCTTCGCCTCCCTCGACCGCATGCACGAGCTGTCCGGCGTGCAGGGCGTGCTCCCGGCGCACGGTCACCCGTTCGTCGACCTCGACGGCCGGGTCGAAGCCATCAAGCACCACCACGAGGAGCGCCTCGACCGCCTGCGGGCGGCGTCCGAAGAGCTCGGCCGTCCGGCGACCGTGATGGAGCTGGCGACGCACCTCTTCTCCGCGCGCGCGCCCAGGGACCGATGGCCGACAGCGAGACCTACGCCCACCTCGAGCACCTCCGCCTCGCCGGCCAGGCCGAGACCCGCAGGGTCGACGGCCACCTCGAGTACCGTCGGTCAGCTAGACGCCGTCGGAAGCTCAGAGGGGTTCGATCGTGGCCGAGGCGTAGACCGGTCCGCCGGCGCGCTCGCGCAGCCACAGCGCCGAACCCGTCGCCGTCTCCTCGATCACCACCTCGACATCGGCACCGGGCTCGATCGGTGCGCGGTGCTCCAGCTCGGCCCGCAGCGGCGCCCGCAGCTCGCGACGGCGGGCCAACTCCTCCTCGACCGCCTCCCAGTAGACGGCGTTGTTCACGTGGTCGAGCACGTCGAAGTCCGTGAAGCGGAGCGGGAACGGGTGCCGGGCGGCGATGGTGTCCTCCGACGACGGGCTGTCGGCGTGATGCAGCCGAGCCCGCACCGTGCGGCCCTGCGCCGAAGGGCCGAAGAGCGCGTGGAACGAGTCGGGCAGTGTCTTGGGTCGCATGGTCTGCGGATCGAGGTGGACCCAGAGGGTGGCGGCCTCGAGATGGCCGCCTTCGGGTCCGGTCACCTGCACCCGGCGCTCGGCCCAGCGGCCACCGGTGCCGCTGCACCATGTGGCCAGCTCCAGGGGCTCGAGGTAGACCGGGAAACGGTGGACCTCGATCACGGTGCGGCGGACGACCCAGCCCATCACGTCGTCGAAGCCCGCCTCCCGGGTGTCGTCGTTGGCCACGTCCTGCAGGTAGCGCACCAAGGCGTCGAAGCGCAGCCGCCCGCCGGGCGAGGCGTCCCCCAGCCGGACGCGCCGCTTCCCTCGATGGACGCGGCCCACCGTCGGCACGGGCACGAGGTCCATGGCGGCCGAAGCTACCCAGTGGCCGGCCCTGTGGCAGATAACCGGTTGACGCCGGCCCGCCTTGCGTGATTTCCTTGCCGGTGCGGCCAGGACCAGCCGCGGGAAAGGACGACCCACACCGATGATGCGCACGATCACGCCTCGCACGGATGCCCTCATGGGCATCGGCGCGCGCCCGTGCGCTCCGATGCACGGGTACGCCTGGCTGGTCAAGCAGAGCTTCGACGTCTTCACCCAGGGCAACACCTCCGCCCACCGGCTTCCGGGAGCACCGACGTAGATACCAAAGCGTCGGAAGGACTCTCAGGAAGCCGTCGGGAAATCCCGGCGGCTTCTCACTTTTTCCGGCCCAGTTCACCACCACAACCAGGGGAAACAGACATGTACGTCATCGACGAGACGACCAACCGACCGGACCAGGGGGCTCCGGACCTGGCCGCCGAGCTGCGCACGGTGCTCGCACTGCGCACGAAGGGCCGCTGCCGCGACGGCCACGGCACCCTGACCCACCTGTTCTTCTCGGAGGACCTGTACGACATCGCCCGGGCCAAGGCCATCTGCGCCAAGTGCCCGGTCTCCTCGCTCTGCCTGCGGGGCGCCCTCGAGCGCCAGGAGCCGTGGGGCGTGTGGGGCGGACAGCTCCTCTTGAACGGGCGCATCGTGACCAACAAGCGCCCTCGGGGTCGACCACCGAAGCGTCCCCGGCCGGAGCTCGTCGTGGACGAGGTGCCGCTGCCGCCCTACCTGGCTCCGGCCGGGTAGGGCGGCCCGCCCGCCCCGGGCGGCCGCAGAAGGCACCGGTACCCTGACGCGGTGCCCCGGCCGCGGCTGCTCGCCATCTCGCTGCTGGCGGCTCTCGTGGTCGGTGGGGCGGTCGGCTGGCTGCTGGCCGACCGGAGCCGTGACGACACGGCGCGCCTCGCCGCGCCCGGTGCCGACACGGTCCCGACGGACGGGATCCCCGTCGCCACCGACGTCAGCGGGGAGCAGTTGCCGGACATCGACACCGAGGCGCTCGACGGCGCCGCCGTCCCGTTGCGGTCGTTGACAGGTCAACCACTCGTCCTCAACTTCTGGTACAGCACCTGCCTGCCCTGCCGCAAGGAGATGCCGGCGTTCCAGCAGGTCCATGAAGAGCTCGGGCCGCGCGTGCGGCTGATCGGCATCAATCCGCTCGACGACGCCGAGCGAGCTCAGGACTTCGCCGACCAGGTCGGCGTCACCTACGAGCTGCTCCGCGATCCGGACGGCCGGGCCACGGCGGGGCTGGGCGTCGCCCGCTTCCCGACCACCGTGTTCGTGGCCGCGGACGGAACCGTGCTGGACGCCGAACCGGGTGAGCTGAGCGCGGACGAGCTGCGCACACGCATCGAGGAGCTGTACCCGGCGTGATCGACGGCGCCTTCGCCCTGGCCTTCCTCTCCGGCGTCGTCGCCGCGGTCAACCCGTGCGGCTTCGCCATGCTGCCCGCGTACCTGTCGTACTTCCTCGGGTTGGAGAACCAGGCCCCGGCCGACGAGCCGGCGCAGGCCGGCGTGGCGCGGGCGTTGGTGGTCAGCGCCTCGGTGTCGGCCGGCTTCCTGGCCGTGTTCACCGTCCTCGGCTTCGTCATCAGGGCCGGGGGCGACGGGGTGGCGGACATCATCCGCTACCTGAGCATCGTGATCGGGTTCGTGCTCATCGCCGTCGGGGTCGCCTTCCTGATGGGCCGTTCCCTGGCCTTCGCCACACCCCGGCTCGAGCGCGGCGGCCGCTCCCGCACGTTCTGGTCGATGTTCGTCTTCGGCATCTCGTATGCGGTGGCGTCCTTCGGCTGCACGATCGGCCCGTTCGTCCTGACCGTGCTCGGCAGCTTCACCCGGGACGGCGCGGCGTCGGGCGTCCTGATGATCGTGGCCTACGGCCTGGGGATGGGATTGCTGCTGACCACGCTGACCGTGACGTTGGCGCTCGCCCGCGGCGGGCTGCTGCGCGGTCTGCGCTCGGCCCTGCGGTGGATCGACACCGTGGCCGGGGTGCTGCTGATCCTCGCCGGGCTCTACCTCGTCTACTACTGGTGGTACGACCTGGTGTCGGACACCGGCGCGCGGGACGTGGCCGGCGGCGGTCTCAGCTCCTGGTTCCAGCAGCGAGCCGACGACATCGCCATCTGGCTCAACGACCGCGGCGCGGGGTTCCTCGCCCTCGTCCTCGGCGTGGTCGTCGTGGCTGCGCTCGCCGCCGTCGTGGCGTACCGGCCGCGAAGGCCCGACCCGTGACCTTCGCCGAACTGCTGGCCCAGCCCGGCGTGGAGGAGGTGTCGACGCTGCGGGGCCGCTTCGGCTTCATGGCCTACCACGGCGGTTCGCTGGAGGAGGCGACGGACGTGGTCGCGTCCGCCGCGGCCGAGGAGGCCGGAGCCTCGTACTACGGGGTGCACCAGCCGGCCGACCTGCAGTGGCACATCCCCTCGATCCTCATCGAACCCGCCGAGTCTCCCGCGTTGGCCGCCTTCCTCGACCACGTGGATCAGGTCATCACCGTCCATGGCTACGGGCGCGACGGCTACTGGGCCACGCTCCTCGTCGGCGGAGGGCACCGCCCGCTGGCGGAGCACCTCGCCACGCACCTGCGCCGGCAGCTCCCGGCCTACGACGTCGTCACCGATCTCGACGCCATCCCGCTCGAGCTCCGCGGGCTCCACCCCCGCAATCCGGTCAACCTGGCCCGAGGCGGCGGCGTGCAGCTCGAACTGCCTCCGCGCGTGCGAGGAACCAGCCCGCTGTTCTGGGACTGGGAGGGTCCGGGGCTCAACCCCCACACCCGGGCGCTCGTGGACGCGCTGGTCGCCACGGTCGAGTCCTGGCCGGCTTGAACGGTCCGCGTCAGGGCGCCAGGCGCTCGATCGTCCAGGGCGCGCCGGGTGCGTCCCGGCGGTAGCGGAAGCGGTCGTGGAGGCGGCTGGGCCGCCCCTGCCAGAACTCCAGCGCCAGCGGCACGAGCCGCAGTCCACCCCAGAAGGGCGGACGCGGGATGTCGTCGCTGGGGAAGCGCGCTTCCGCCTCCGCCACCCGGGCGTCGAGCTCGGCCCGGTCCGCCAGCACCTGGGACTGCGGCGACGCCCAGGCCCCGATGCGCGAGGCACGGGGGCGGGTGGCGTAGTACTCGTCGGCCTCCGCCGCGCTGACCGGTTCCACCGCGCCCCGCAGCCTGACCTGCCGGTGGAGCGGGAGCCACGCGAAGGTGGCGGCCGCCATCGGGCGGGCCAGCACCTGCCGTGCCTTCGCCGACTCCAGGTTGGTGAAGAAGGCGAAGCCACGCTCGTCGACGCCCCGGGCCAGCACGACCCGCGCGTCGGGGCCCCCGTCCTCGGCGACGGTGGCGACGGTCATCGCGTGGGGCTCCTCGAGGCCAGCGGCCTCCGCGGCGCGGTACCACGCCCACCACTGGACGATCGGATCGTCGTCCAGGTCGTCGCGTTCGAGGGTGCCCCAGTCGTAGTCGGTGCGCCGGTCGGCCAGGCTCATCCGGTCACCCGCGGGCGGGGATGGAACGGTGGCCGCGCAGGTACGGCCAGAGCACCTCGGGCAGCGCCACGCTCCCGTCGGGCTGGCGGCCGTTCTCGATGAGCGCCGCCCAGACCCGGGGCACGGCGAGGGCCGAACCGTTGAGGGTGTGGAGGACGACGGTGCCCTTCTCGCCGGTGGGCCGGTAGCGCAGGTCCGCCCGGCGGGCCTGGTAGTCGCTGAACCAGCTCACCGACGAGACCTCGAGCCAGGCATCGGCCCCGGGGGCGTACACCTCCAGGTCGATGCTCCGGTGATGGCTCTGGCCGAGGTCGCCGGTGCAGATCTCCACGAGGCGGTACGGGAGGCCGAGCGCGGCGATGGTGCCCTCGGCGCGCTCGAGGAGCTCGTCGAGCATGGCCGGTGCCTGCTCCGGGGTGGCGTAGGCCAGGATCTCGACCTTGTCGAACTCGTGGGCGCGGAGCATGCCTCGCGTGTCCCGCCCGGCCGAGCCGGCCTCCCGCCGGTAGCACGACGTGGCCGCCATCATCCGCACCGGCAGGTCGGCCTCCGCCAGGATCTCCCCCGCGCCGATCGAGGTCAGCGGGACCTCGGCCGTCGGGATGCACCACAGGTCGTCGCGCTCCACCGCGAACGCGTCGTCGGCGAACTTGGGGAGCTGCCCAGTCGCGGTGAGGGTGGCCGTCGTGACGAGCGTGGGCGGGCGGATCTCCTCGAAGGCGTCGGCGTTGCGATCGAGCGCCAGCTGGCACAAGGCCCGCGAGAGCGTCGCTCCCAGACCTCGTTGCATCGTGAACATCGCGCCACTGATCTTGACGGCCCGCTCGTTGTCGAGGATGCCGAGGGCGGTCGCGGTCTCCCAGTGGGGGACCCGCTGGTGGTCCGGGAAGGTGTCCGGCAGGTTGACCGGGCCCTTGACGATCGGGTTGTCGGCCTCGCTGAGCCCGTCCGGGGCCAGCTCCGACGGCAGGTTGGGGATGCGCAGCATGAGGTCGCGCAGCTGCTGCTCGACCTCGGCCAGGTCGGCGGCCAGCGCCGTCTCGGCGTCGCCGATGGCGCGGCTCTCGGCCATGACCAGGTCCGCCTTGTCGACGTCGCCCGCCCGGCGCAGTTGTCCGACCTGCTTCGACAGCTCGTTGACCCGCCGGCGGGCGTCGTCGCGCTCGGCCGTGATGGCACGGGCCCGTTCGTCGAGCGCCGCGGCTTCGTCGAGCTGGACGAGGACCTCCGGCGACCCGCGCCGCGCCAGGGCAGTCCGGACACCGTCCGGATCGGTGCGCAGGAGGCGGAGGTCGATCACAGGTCGAGGGTAGCCCTCGGCGCGATCGCCCCGACCAGCGATTGGCGGCGCACGGCGCCTCAGAGCTCCCGACCGGTCGCCGCTAGCCTCGCCGGTCGTGGCTGCGGTGGAGGTCGAGGACCTGATCGTCCGCTACGGCGACCTCGTGGCGGTCGATGGCCTGTCGTTCACGGCCGAGGCGGGAGCCGTCACGGCGCTCCTCGGTCCCAACGGCGCCGGCAAGACGTCGACGGTGGAGGTCCTCGAGGGCTTCCGGTCCCCGACCGCCGGCCGGGTGCAGGTGCTGGGCCTCGACCCGACCACGCAGCACCGGCAGCTCGTGCGGCGGATGGGGGTCATGCTGCAGCAGGGCGGGATCTACCCCGGGATCCGGGTCGAGGAGGCGGCGGCGCTGTTCTGCGCCCACTACGGCCACCGGCACCGCGCCGCTGAGCTCCTGGCCATGGTCGGTCTCGCCGAGCGATCCCGGTCGACGTGGCGCCAGCTCTCCGGTGGTGAGCAGCAGCGGCTGTCGCTGGCCCTGGCGCTGGCCGGCGCACCCGACGTGCTGTTCCTGGACGAGCCGACGGCGTCGGTGGACGTGGCCGGTCGCCTGCAGGTGCGATCCCTGCTGCGGTCGCTGCGCGACGGAGGCTGCTGCATCGTCCTCACCACCCACGAGCTCGAGGAGGCCGAGCGGTTGGCCGACTCCGTCGTCATCGTGGACGGCGGCCGGCTGGTGGCCACCGGGCACCCGGGGGAGCTGAGCAGGGCGCTGCCGTCGGAGGAGATCCGCTTCGGCGCTCCACCAGGGCTGGACGTGGCCGGCCTGGGCGCCACGCTCGGTGCGCTGGTGCGCGAAGACGATCCCGGCGAGTACGTGGTCGCCTGCCGGCCCGAGCCTGCGGTCGTCGCCGAGCTGACGGCCTGGCTGGCCAGCCACGACATCCCCCTGGCCGACCTGCGGGCCGGCCGGCGCCGCCTCGAGGACATCTACCTGGCGCTCACCAGCCGGAGCGGGCCGCCGGCACCGGCGCCCGACGCAGCCCGTCGCGCCCGCCGGCGGGGCCGGCATCCCGCATGAGCTCCGGTCCCGGCCCGCTGGCCGCGCAGACCCGCGTCGAGATGACGCTCACGCTGCGCCGCGGCGAGTCGCTCCTGCTCGTGCTCGGGATCCCCGTGCTGTTGCTCGTCTTCTTCAGCGTGGTCGACGTGCTGCCGACCGGGGACGGGGAGCCCATCGATTTCCTGGCCCCCGGCATCCTGGCCCTGGCCGTGATGTCGACCGCCATGGTCAGCCTGGGCATCGCCACGGGGTTCGAGCGCTCGTACGGCGTGCTCAAGCGGCTGGGCGCCACACCGCTCGGCCGGCCCCGGCTCGTCGCCGCGAAGACGGCGGCCGTGGTGCTGATCGAGATCGTCCAGCTGGTCGTCCTGGTGCCCGTCTCCTACGCCCTCGGCTGGGCGCCCGGCGGGCGATGGGCGCTGGCCCTCGCCGGCGTGGTCGTCGGCACGGTGGCTTTCGCCGGGATCGGTCTGGCGATGGCGGGATGGCTGCGCGGCGAGGTCAACCTGGCCGCCGCCAACGCGCTCTACCTGGTGCTGCTGCTCCTGGGCGGGATGATCTTCCCGCTCGACGAGCTGCCGTCGGGACTGGCGCAGGCGGCGCAGCTCCTGCCGAGCGCGGCGCTGGCCGAGGTCCTGCGGGCGGCGCTCACGACGGGTGCCGCGCCAGGCCGGGCCTGGTTCACGCTGCTGGCCTGGGCCGTGGCCGCCCCCGTGCTGGCCGCCCGCACCTTCCGCTGGGAGTAGCCCCCCGACAGCGCACTTTTCGAACGGAGATGTCAGAAAGCGCGCTCTGAACGCGCTCCACGACATCTCCGTGCAGAAAGCGCGCGCGACCAGCAGCGCCGGGTCGTCAGGGGCCGGGGGCGGGGCGGTCGGGCTCGGGCGCGGGCGGGACGGTGTCGAACACCCGGGTGACGTCCTCGTAGGTGAGCGGGAGGTCGTCGTGGCCGGTGACCTCGGCGTCCGGGATGCGCCGCGACCTGACGTAGGTGTTCTCCTCCTCCCAGCGCCCCATGAAGCGGCGGAAGAAGAGCACGGCGATCACCGTCCAGAGGAACAGCGACCCGCCGACCTTCATGATCGCGCCGGCCATCTGCTGGTCGTCGGTGACGGTGATCCCCCACAGCCGCGGGTCGTGGTCGTAGGCCTTGTAGACCGCGCCGTCGGCGAAGGTCAGCCAGCCCGCCGGCACCGTCGGGATGATCGACATGACGAAGAGGTAGATCATCGTGCCGCCCGGGCCCATGCGCAGTTCGGGGAACGGTCCGCAGACCGGCACCCACATCAGCAGTGCCGAGAGCACGAGCATCGTGTGGAGGCCGTAGTGCAGCGCGGGGTTGCCGCTGGTGACGGCTCCGTTCACGACCGCCGGGATGTGCGAGACGATCACCATGGCGTTGAAGATGACCCCGGCCACCACGGGCATGGCCAGCCAGCGGAACACTTGCCAGACCCGGCCGTTGCCGACCAGCAGGCGGGCCAGCCAGGTGGGCGTCGCCAGCAGGAGGAGCGGCGGCATGAAGTACGACAGCACCATGTGCTGGAGCATGTGGGCCGAGTAGAGGTACTCCTCCGAGAGGTCGTGCATCGGCCAGTCGGACGCCAGCCAGAGCAGGGCCAGCCCGGCGACGAAGCAGGCGACCTGGCGTCCGGTGACCGCCGCCTGGCCCGGCCGGACCACCCGCGGGCCGATGACCTTGATCGCGTAGGTGTACCCGAGCGCCAGCCCGGCGACCAGCACCCAGACCTCGATGTGGGGCTGGAAGCGCCAGATGTCGGGTGATGCCTCGATGCCGAGCAACGGCACCTCCTGCGATCAGGCCTTGGCGAAGTACTCGAACGTGGCCAGCGCGCCGACGTACACGGCCACGGCCAGCAGCGCACCCGCCCAGAACAGCCGGCCGAAGAGCTTCGAGTCCCACCTCAGGTGCATGAAGAACAGCACCACGAGGAGGAACTTGGTCGCCATGAGGCCCAGCATGAGCGGGAGGAACGCCTTGTCCAGGAAGTCGGCGTAGCTGGCGTAGATCTCGATGGCCGTGAGCACGACCAGCACGGCCGCGACCTTGACGTACAGCAGGTCCATCTTGTGGCTGTACTGGGGACGGTCGGCGTCGGGCGCGTCGACGCCCTCGACCCCCTCGGCAGCCACCTCGTCGTTGGCTTCGTCGGCGACGTGCGTGCTCATGGGCGTGACCTCAGGCCGGAATCAGGTAGACGAGCGTGAAGATGACGATCCACACGATGTCGACGAAGTGCCAGTAGAGGCCGACGATATCGACGACCTCGGCCCGGTCCCCGTCGATGCGGCCCCGAAGCGTGATGACGACGAGCGAGATCAGCATGATGATCCCGACGCTCACGTGGACGCCGTGGAAGCCGGTCAACGTGTAGAAGCTGGAGCCGAACAGGCTGGTGGTGAAGCCCAGGCCCTCGCGGTAGAAGGCCGTGAACTCGTAGACCTGGCCGCCGACGAACAGCGAACCCAACGCCGCGGTGGCGCACAGCCACAGCCGGGTCCGGCGCACGTCGCCGTTCTTGGAGGCGGACACGGCCAGCACCATGGTCAGGGAGCTCATCAGCAGGATGAACGAGCTGATCGACGTGAAGGGGATGTCGTAGATCTGGTCCGGCTTGGGGCCTTCCTGGGTGCGGCCCCGGTAGAGCATGTAGGTCGAGATCAGCCCGCCGAACAGCAGGCATTCCGACCCGAGGAACAGCCACATCCCGAGCTTGTTGTTGGACAGCCCGGTGGTCGTGTCGTGGCCGGCCTCACCGTGGCCGCCACCATGGCCGGTCTCGATGTGGGCGCGACCGCCCTCGTCGCGGGCCGGCCCGACGTCCGTCACGTGCACGTCAGTCAACGGTGGCCAGCTCCTTCGTTCCGCCGCCAGGAGGGTCGTAGTCGTCCTGATCGGCGACCGAGGGCTCCTGCGTCCATCCGTAGGCGCCCACGATGATCAAGAGCGCACCAGCGACCGAGATGACGATGTTGAAGATGAGGCCGATGGCCACCACGGGCAGACCGAGCGCCAGGATCAGCGGCCAGTAGGACGGCGACGGCATGTGCATGTGCGCGTCGGCGTGGGCTTCCTGGTCGGCGAGGATCTCCTCGGCCGTGGCGATCTTGGTGAACTCCCCCGTCTCCTCGTCCTCCTCGTACTTCCGGTGGAAGAACTCGTCGATCGAGTGGACGGTCGGGATGGTGTCGAAGTTGTGGTCCTTCGGCGGGCTGGCCGTCATCCACTCCAGGGTCCGCGCGTCCCACGGGTCCAGCGGGGCGTTGCGGGGGCCGAGGTTCGTGCGCACGGCGTTGATCAGGAACATCAGCACCCCGAGGGCGATGATGAGCGCCCCGATCGTCTCGACGAAGTTCCACATGCTGACGCCCATGCCCGGGATCACCCGGTAGTTGCGGCGGGACTGCCCCTCGAGACCGACGATGTGCATCGGGCCGAAGGTCAGGTTGGTGCCGATGACCATCAGCCAGAAGTTCCACTTGCCCAACTTCTCGCTGAGCAGGCGGCCGAAGATCTTGGGCCACCAGTAGTAGAAGCCGGCGAAGATCCCGAAGATCGCACCCCCGAACAGCACGTAGTGGAAGTGGGCGACGATGTAGTACGTGTCGGTCTGCTGGGTGTCCGACGGGGAGATGGCGTGGGTGACGCCCGACAGGCCGCCGATGGTGAACTCCACGATCAGGCCGATGGCGAAGAGCATCGCCGTCGTGAAGCGGAGCCGGCCGCCCCACATGGTCAGCGTCCAGTTGATGATCTTCACGCCCGTGGGCACGGCGATGAACATCGTCGACAGCGTGAAGACGGCCACCGAGACGGGTCCGAGACCGGAGGCGAACATGTGGTGCGCCCACACCCCCCAGCCCATGAAGCCGATGGCCGCGCCTGAGAACACGACGAACGGGTAGCCGAAGAGCGGTTTGCGGCTGAAGACCGGCAGCACCTCGGACACGATGCCGAAGCTGGGCAGGATGAGGATGTAGACCTCCGGGTGACCGAAGATCCAGAACAGGTGCTGCCAGAGCAGCGGGTCAGCGCCGGCCTCCACGCTGAAGAAGGTGGCCCCGAAGAGGCGCTGGAAGTTCAGCAGCACGAGCGCCACGGTGATGACCGGGATGGCGAACACCAGGAGGAACTGGACGACGAGGATCATCCAGCTGAACACCGGCATGCGCATGAGGCTCATGCCCGGCGACCGCATGTTGAGGATGGTGACGATCAGGTTGATGGCGCCGGTCAGCGAGGCCAGGCCGGCGATCTGGAGGGCGAGCACCCAGAAGTCCATGCCGTGCGTCGGGGAGAAGGGCACGCCGGTGTTCGGCGCATAGGCGAACCAGCCGCCGTCGGGGGCGCCGCCCATGAACCACGACAGGTTGAGGAACACCCCGCCGAAGAAGAAGGCCCAGAAGCCGAAGGAGTTGAGGCGGGGGAAGGCCACATCCCGGGCCCCGATCTGCAGCGGGACGAGGTAGTTGCCGAAGGCAGCCGCCATCGGCATGATGACCAGGAACACCATCGTCGTCGCGTGCATGGTGAACATCTGGTTGTAGGTGTCGGCCGACAGCAGCTTGCCGTCCGGCTGGGCGAGCTGCAGGCGGATCAGCAGCGCCTCGATGCCACCGAGGACGAAGAAGAACAGCGCCGCGGCGCCGTACATGATCCCGATCTTCTTGTGGTCGATCGTGAACAGCCACGACTTCCACCCTGTCGTGGCGACGGGCCGGCGGAACACGCCGTAGGCGACATCCGGGGTGACGGTCGCCGGGCCGCGCAGTGCGAGGGGCTCGGGTGGCTGCTCGACGATGGCCATCTCGGTCTCCCTTCGCGTCCTAGGTCTCGGCCGGGTTCAGCGTCTGCAGGTAGGTGACGAGCTGATCGATCTGGTCCTCGGTGAGGTTCAGGTTGGGCATGCCCCGGTACTTCCCGTCGGTGGCGGCGAGCTGGGTGGGGTCGACGTACATCGGGAACACGCCCGGCGGGTCCCGGAGCCATGCTTCCAGCTCCACCCGGTTGAGGCATTCGGGTGTGGTGCCCTCGAGGTAGGCGGCGCTGAAGGCCTCCGGATCGTCCTCGGCGAGCGCCTCACGCTCGGCGCGGCACTCCTCGTTCAGCAGGTCGAAGTTCGAGCTCACGAACGTGCCCCGGCTCATCAGGTGGGTGAGGTTGGGCGCGGCGCCGCTGTACACCTGGGTCTGGGGCTGGGACACGATCTGCTCGCCGTCGGCGTCCAGCAGACCGTCCACCTGGTGGCAGCTCGCGCACAGGCTCGAGAACTGTGCCCTCCCGGCCTCGACCGCCTCGTCGTCGGGCGAGACGGCGTTGGTCTTCTGCAGCTCGACCCAGCGGTCGAAGTCGCCGGGCGTGAGGGCGATGACGCGCATCCGCATGTTGGTGTGGGACAGCCCGCAGAACTCGGTGCACTGACCCCAGTACTCGCCGGCCTGGTCGGCCTGCATGTTCCAGGTCTGGACCCGGCCGGGCACCGCATCCCGCTTGCCGTTGAGCTTCGGGATCCAGAACGAGTGGATGACATCGCGCGACGTGATGTTGAGGCGGACCTGCTGGCCGGCCGGGATGACCATCTCGTTGGCCGTCACGAGGGGGAGCTCGTCGTCGCCCATGATCGTCGGGTAGTCGAACTCCCACCACCACTGCTGCCCGGTCACGTTGATGACGAGTGCATCCTCGGGATCGGCGTTGAGCTCGAAGAGCACGTTCACCGTGGGGATGATGATGGCTGCCAGGAGCACGGCGGGCAGCACGGTGAGCCCGATCTCCATGGCCGGGTTGCCGTGGACCTGCTTGGGCGTGAAGTCCTCGCCCGGCCGCTCCCGGAAGCGGACCAGGGCGACGGCGATGACCACGAAGACGAGCACGCCGACCACGCCGGCGATCAGGAAGACCGGCCAGGACAGGTCGAAGATCATCTGGGAGTACTCGCCCTTGGGGTCCATGGTGCTCTGCGGGCGGTCGTCCTGGGCGCACGCCGACAGCACGGTCAGCACCAGGACGGAGAGGCCGAGGGTCACGGCCCGTGTGGGGGGACGTCGCGAACCGCGGTCGGGAAGTGCCGCGCGCACCGCCGCACCTCTCGTCATCGCGTCCTGTCGCATCGGCGGTCCACCGCCCTCGACGCTAGTCATGGTCGCTCACGGCACCACCACCGTGCCCTCCGCGTGGACGGTCCCCTCCTCGTCCTGCGCCTCCATCCGGTACGAGCCCGGCTCGAGGAAGGTGACGGTCAGCGCCTGCTGGGTGTCGGGGCGCACGAGGTCGGTGCAGAACTCGACCGGCTCCGTGATGGCCTCGCCGTCCGGCCCGGTGAGTGCCTGGCCGGCGCTGTCCAGGGCCTCCCGCTCGCCCGCCTGGACGACGAACTTCGTCAGCTCGTCGCTCAGGTTCTTGAAGATCATCGTCTGCACCGTGTTGCGGCCGATCACGACGCCGTCCGGGTCGAGCGCCTCTTCGAAGGTGATCGTGGCGGCCACGCTGGCCTTGTCCGAGACGGTGAGGGAACCCTCTTCGCGTTGCGCGCACTCCGCCTCGTGGGGGTGGAAGCTCCGCTCACCGGCACCGATGCCGGCCACGCCGCCGGCCAGCGCCACGACCGCCGAGATGCTCAGCACCCCGCCGACCACCGCTCGCGACACGCTGGGCCTCGTGCCCAGGATGACCGCGACCCCCATCACGATCAGGCCCAGCACGGCGAAGGCGACGAGTGCACCTTCCTTCGACAGCGCCACCATCACCCGCGAGAACCCGAACACGATGAGGCCGCCGCCGAGCAGCCCGGCCACCGGGAACTCGAGGGGGTGCATGAGCCGGCCGCGGACCCGGTCGTTGTAGACGGGATCGGCGCTGGCCCGGTCAGCCCACGACTGGACCACCCATTCCAGGATCGCCAGCCCCACGACGACCATGCCGGCGATGAACAGGCGCGTGTCGAGGGCCAACCCGATGGCGGCGAGGGCGGCACCGAAGGCGGCGGCCAATCCCCACGCGGCGTGCCGGGGGGCAGGCGGCGGCGTCTCGTCGGCGGCCGGCGCCACGTAGACGTTGGCGTCGCGGACGTAGAGCAGGAGGCCGCCGAGGAACAAGAAGACGACGAGGACGGAGCCGGCGCCCAGCGTGGCCTGCATCTGCCAACCCGTGGCCCAGCCGAGCACCCCGACGGCGACCGCGGCCAGCGCGGCCAACCCGAGGTAGAGCTTGGAGCCGGTGGTCAGCATCGACGGCCTACTTGTTGACGTACACCACGAGCCAGACGGCGCAGAACGCCACCGTCAGGAAGTGCCAGTAGAGCGCGAAGGCCGCCACCCCGTCGGTGTCCGTGGCCGCGTAGCGACCACCGAGGGACCGGAACGCCGTGACGACCGCGAACACGAGGCCCACGATCAGGGCGATCATGAAGCCACCGGTGACGCCGTAGAAGAGCGTGGCGAACGGCGAGGACGTGAGGCCGACCCCCAGCTCGCGGTAGACGGCGATCTGCAGGTTGAGCGCCCCGACCCCGAACAGGAAGACGAGGCCGATGGCGATGGCCGTGTGGCGGCGGTCCGCTCGCCGGATGGCGTAGACCGCCCACTGGGCCAGGACCGAGGCGCCGACGAAGATGAACAGCATGATGTTGGAGGGGATCTCCGGCATCAGGACGCCGTTGGGCAGGAAGCGAACGGTCTCCCCGGCCTCACGGAGCGCGTCCAGCTCGCGCTCCCTGGCCACGAGGTAGGTGCCCAGCAGACCCGCCATGGCCGCGGCCCCGGCGGCGACGCCGAAGCTGGTGCCGACGAGCAGCGAGTGGCGGCGGCCGGGCGCCACCGCGGGGGGCAGGGCGAGCATCAGGCTGCTCCTCCGTCCGTCGCACCGGTGCTGCCCGCCCCGGACGCAGCGGCTTCCTTGGCGTCCAGCAGCGGTTCGGGCGAGCGCACGAGGCCCAGGTCCGGCACCACGCCGCCGACGGCCGGCGAGGGCACCGCCCACTCGAGGGTCTGGGCGTCCCAGGGGTCGTCGCCGACCACGTCGCCCCGGGCGAAGCCGCGCAGCGCCAGCAGCCCGAAGGCGATGACGGTCAGCGCCAGCAGCGCGAAGCCGATCGGTGGCGGCGACGTTGCAGGCCTGGATGGGACCGTCGAGATCGTCCCAGTCCACCGCACCGAGCGGCTGGTCGAGGAACCCGGCGATCACGTAGGGGAAGGCGGCGAGGATCGTGCCCAGCAGCCCCAGGACGGCGAGGCCGCCCACGGCCTTCTCGGGGAGCTGCCGGCCCCACAGCTTCGGGCCCCAGTAGGCGACGGCGCCCAGGCCGGCCAGCAGCCCGGCGAAGAGCAGGTAGTACGTCTGGGACTCCTGGTACACGGTGCCGATGAGCTCCAGGTCCTCGATAGGCGTGAGCACGCCGACCAACGCACCGACCAGGCCCATCAGGACGGCGGCGATGGCGAACACGAACGGGCCGCTCGGGCGGGGGCGCCCGCCGCCTTTGACCGCGGACTTGATGGCCAGACCACCGAGGCCGAGGACCATCAGGAACGGGAGCACCGGCAGCAGGGCCGTGATGCCGTAGAGCACGAACTGGCCGAGACCCTGGATGGGCGTGACCCCGTCGAAGTCCAGCGTGGGCATTCCCTGCAGCGCGCCGCCGATGGTGGCCACGCCGGCCAGGCCCAACGCGCCGATGACCACGGCCCGGGTGGGCTGGCGCCGGCCGGCGGCCACCGGGAACAGCTCGGCCAGGAGGCCGAGGGCCGGGATGGCGTAGACGTAGGTCTGGGGCTGCAGCACCGACCAGCCCATCTCGCCGATGATGCCCTGGTTGCCGCCGAAGACGATCCGGGCGTAGTGGTGATCGACGAAGAGGAGGGCGACCGTGCCGGCCAGCACGGGCAGGGTCAGGAGCAGCGCACCGGCGCTCACGAGGGAGGCGAAGGAGAACGGGGGCGCGTCGAGGAGGCCCATGCCAGGCGCCCGCTGGGTGATGACCGTTCCGGCCACGCAGGCCGCGCCGACCGCCAGGGCGGCCAGCAGGACGATGAACGAGACCAGGAACACGTCGACGGCGTCGGCCTCGCCGCCGCCCGGGCCGCCGTTGGCGAGATAGGCGGCGACCATCACGACGCCGGACAGGAACCAGCCCCAGAACGAGAGCGCGGCGGCCCTCGGGTAGGCGATCCCCTGGGAGCCGAGCTGCAGGGGCACGACGGCCACGGCCACGCCGAGCAGCAGCGGGACGACGACCAGGAACGCGAGGCCCAACCAGAGGAACGTGGTCAGCTGGTCGATGGTGTCGGTCGGCAGGAAGGTGCCGCCGGTGTCGATCCGCTCGGCCATCACCAGCGTGCCGACGACCAGCACGGCCACCGCGGCCACGAGAGAAGCGCCGACGTAGAGGCGTCCGATCCTGGTGTGGTCGGCCGTCACCAACCAGCCCGCCACCCTGGCCGGAGGTCCCGTCACCGCCGGAGAAGCGGAGAGTGCGCCGGGCCCGTGCGGTGCAGCGCTGTCCGGCTCCTCCGTTCTCGTGTCGGTGATCGTCATGCGCTCCCTCTCGCCGCTCGTCCGGATGCCCCCGTTGACGACCTGGTGGCGCTGGTCAGGGCCATGTCCGGGGGGACACTACCCATCGCTCCCGACCCGTCCCGAAATCCCCGGAGGTCCGTCGGCGGGCCTCCTGTCGGGTCACCATCCGGAGCTCACCAGGACGTCGGCGGCCATCGCTCCGAAGAGGATCGTGATGTAGGAGATGGAGAAGGCGAACACCTGCATCGACCGGCGAGGCGTCGGATCGCGGACGAGACCGACGCACCCCGCGGCGAACAGCGCACCGAGCACGAACGCGGTCACGCCGTAGATCCACCCGAGGTCGGCGACGGGCACGAGAACCAGCGTGGAGGCCCACAGGGCGAGGGTGTAGGCCAGCATGCGCCGGCCCACCTGCTCCGCCGGAGCGACCGCGGGGAGCATGGGCACGCCCGCGGCGCGGTAGTCGTCGGCGTAGCGGATGGCCAGGGCCCAGAAGTGGGGCGGCGTCCAGAGGAAGATGACGACGAAGAGGACGATGGCGGGCCAGGCCAGACCGCCCGTCACGGCCGTCCAGCCGATGAGCACGGGGACGGCGCCGGCGGCGCCGCCGATCACGATGTTCTGGGTGGAGGTGCGCTTCAACCAGATCGTGTACACGACGACGTAGAACGCCATGGCGGCGAGTGCGAGCACCGCCGAGAGCAGGTTGACCTGCCACCACAGCAGCGCAAAGGCCGCCACCTCGAGGACGGAGGCGAAGACGACCGCCTCCCGTGGCGCCACGAGGCCGGTGACGAGCGGGCGGCCCTGGGTCCGCGGCATCAGCCGGTCGATGTCGCGGTCGATGACCATGTTGGCGGCGTTGGCGCCCCCGGCGGCCAGCGCGCCGCCGACCAGCGTGGCCACGACGAGCCGCAGCGACGGCACGCCGTCCTCGGCCAGCACCATCGTCGGGAGGGTGGTGATGAGGAGCAGCTCGACGATGCGGGGCTTGGTCAGCGCCACGAACCCGCCGATCCGCGTGCGCGGCGTCGCCACCCCGTGGACCCGCGGCCGGACCCCGCCGGGAGCCAGCGAGGACGGGACGAGCGGTCGGCTGCCGACGGCCATAGCGTCCTGATCGTACGGCTGGCCGCCGAGGCCAACCAACCGGCGGGATCTGGGGGACAATGGAGGCGATGGTGCGAGCCTCCACCGCTCCGACCGAGCTCGACCAGCCGACCAGCGACGTCGACGTCGTTCTGGACCAGCCGTGGATCGTGATCGTGTGGAACGACCCCATCAACCTGATGTCGTACGTGACCTACGTGCTCCAGAAGCTCTTCGGCTACGCGAAGGATCACGCCGAGAAGTTGATGTGGGACGTGCACACGAAGGGCCGGGCCGTGGTGTCCAGCGGGCCGAGGGAGAAGGCCGAGATCGACGTGTTCCGGCTTCACGAGCACGGGCTCTGGGCCACCATGCAGCAAGACCGCTGAGGTGCTGCGCCGCCAGCGAGTCCGCCGCACCCGCAGCGGTGCGATCCGGGTGGAGATCCCCGCATCCGAACAGGAGCTGCTGCATCACGTCCTCCCGCAGCTCCGGGAGCTGCTCACCCAGGGCGCGACGGACGACCGGACCCGCCGCCTGTTCCCCACCGCCTACGCCGAGGACGCCGAAGCCGACGCCGAGTACCAGGCCTTCATGCGCAACGAGCTGGTGGCGTCGCGCCTCGCCGCGCTGGCGACCATCGAGGAGACCCTCGATGCCAAGCAGCTCACCGAGCCCGAAGCCGTGGCGTGGCTGCAGTCGATCAACAGCGTGCGGCTCGTCCTGGGTTCGTTGTTGGACGTCTCCGAGGAACTGGACATCGAATCGCTGCCGGACGACCATCCGGAGATCGAGGGCTTCGTGCTCTACGGCTACCTGTCGATGCTCCTCGACGAGCTCGTGCAAGCTCTCGACCGCTCGTAGCCGGCCGGGCCGTTCCGGCGCCGAGCGAGAGAACCCAGGTGGCGGCGGAAGGGGCGGCTGCTAGATTCGTCGTGCCCTTCAGCGAGCTTCGTCCACGAGCCCCCATCGTCTAGTGGCCTAGGACACCACCCTTTCAAGGTGGCGGCACGGGTTCGAATCCCGTTGGGGGTGCCACAACAGATCAAGACACATCAAGACCATCAAGACCATAAAGACGAGGTCCCGTGGTGCAGTTGGAGTGCACGCCGGCCTGTCAAGCCGGAGGCCGCGGGTTCAAGTCCCGTCGGGACCGCCACTCGTCCGAGCGAACGCCGGACGGGGCACGGTCGGGTAGCTCAGTCGGCAGAGCGTCCGCCTGAAAAGCGGAAGGTCACCGGATCGACGCCGGTCCCGACCACCAGAGAGTCCAAGCAGAGGTCGCGCGGAGATCGACCGGTCCCGCACGCCTCGCCTCGCCGAGTGGTGCAGCTCGGCTTCTCCGCGCTCCTCCTTGGCATCGTGGTGATGATCGCCCTGCTCGACGTGGGCGCCGGGCCTGAGATCGTGACCTGGCCGATGCTGCTGGCTGGGCTGGGCGTCGGCGCGCTGGCATCGCAACTCGGTGCCGTCACGGTGTCGGCCGTAGCCGATGAGCAGAGCGGCGAGGTCGGCGGCCTCCAGAACACGGTCACGAACCTGGGCGCGTCGATCGCGACGGCGCTGACCGGAGCGGTGCTCATCTCAGTGCTGACGACGACGTTCCTCAGCGGGCTGGAGAACGACCCGGCGGTCAGCGACGAGCTGTCATCGCGCGCCGAGGTGGAGCTGTCCAGCGGCATCCCGTTCGTGTCGGACGCGCAGCTCGAGGAGGGCCTGGAGGCGGCCGGGGTCGACACCGCGACGTCGAGGCACGTGGTCGAGGACAACGCCACGGCCCGCATCGAGGGGCTGCGCGCCGCGCTGGCCGTGCTGGCGCTCTTCACGTTCGTGGCGCTCTGGACCACACGCCGGATACCGACGACCGAGCCCGGTGTTCAGGGGGCAAGCGCGCCCCTCTGACGGCGCTCAGTGCTCGTCGACGTGACGGTGCTCCTGGATGCGCCGCACCAGCTGCGTCCGGTCGTCGATGGTGGCCGCCAGGATCCCGATCACCACGGCGAGGAGGACGCCCGCCAGCGCGACGACCCGGCGGCCGATCGGGCCTGAGGTCGTGTCGATGACCGAGCGGATCAACGAACGGTCCGCTCGGCGAGGCTCGGGCAGGACGTCCCGCGGCACCTCGAGAGCGGCCTGCACTTGCACTTCGGCCTGGACGAGGCCACCGATCCGCTGGGGCAGGGTCGTGGGCACCGTCGCGGCCGTGGTGGCGGCCGTCGGCGGCGACGTGACCGGAGCGGCCGTCGATGGTGACGAAGGGGGTGGGGTGGCGCGGGCGGCTGTGGTCTGCGGTGCCTGTTCGGCGGCGGCCGGAGGCGCAGGCGCCGCAGGCGCGGTCGGGCGGTGCGGTCGCCGGCGGTGCGGTCGGCGGCGGTGGCGTCGCCGGGGGCAGCGTGGCCGTCGGCACCTCACCCGGGACTCCCGGGCTGACGGTCACCGGGGGCGCCGTCGGCGGAGGATCCGTCGGCACCGGCGCCGGCGCCACGGTCGTGGGCGGCCCCAGGCCCGTTGCCGTTGCCGGGCCCGTTGCCGTTGCCAGGCCCGTTGCCGCCCCCGCCTCCGCCGTTGTTGGCGCCGCAGACGTCCCACCCGTAGATCCACTCGAGGAAGTTGCACCACGCCTCGCCAGGCGACTGGGCCGGCGCCGAGAACGTGCGCGGTGAGACAGTGCCGGCAGCTGCGGTCGGCGCCGCGCTGGCCCAACCTGTGCTCAGCGCCATGGACGCTGCGAAGGCTCCGGCCCCGGCGAGGGCTCGGAGCGCCAGTGACCTGGCCACTCCCGTCTCCTTCCGCGCCCGCTGGGTGACGGGGGATCAGAGTAGGTCACCGGCCGCCCGCGGATCACGGGCCGAGCGGCCCCCGATGCCCACCACCGCCGCGCGTGACGGGTGCACCCTCACAGAGCGAGAGCGTCCATCAACGCTGCGTGGTCGTCCAGGACGTGATCGCCCTCCGGCCCGGGGCTTTCATCGTCGTTCGCGCCGCGATAGCGCACCGACGTCATCCCCATCCCCCTGGCGCCCGCCACGTCCGTCCGCCGCAGGTCACCGACGTGGGCGGCGGCGCCTGGCGCGGCGCCGAGGTAGACGAGCGCATGCTCGAAGATCTCGGGCGCGGGCTTGTACCACCCCACGTCGTCCGAGAACGACCACCCCTGGAAGTGCTCGAGGAGTCCGAAGCCTTCCAGCATGCGCCGCAGTCCGGTCGAGGGCGTGAACCCGACGTCGCAGATGATCCCCAGGCGCACGCCCCGCCGGCGCAGTTCCTCGAGGGCGACGTCGATGCCCTCGCACAGCCTGAAGCCGGCTTCCTCCCCGGCAGTGAGGAAGCGCTCGACGAGCGTGGCCCGGGTGGCCGCATCCACCGGCCGGCCCACCAGGTCGACGGCGGCGTCGCCGGCGCGAGCCCCGAGGTACTGCTCGTTGCGCAGCCAAGAGGCGTGGTGCTCGTCCCAGACCGTGCGGAAGGCGGTGCGGATGAGCTCCTCGTCGACATCGTGCCCGATGTTCAGGTACTCCTCGCGCCACGCCCGTACCCGGTACATGCCCTGATCCGCGTCGGCGCGGACGATGGTGTTCCAGTAGTCGAACGTGACCGCCCGGACCGCCTCCGCCATGGTCAGGTGCCGTATCCGAAGCCGAGGTCCTCGGCGGTCAGGAGGGGCAGGAACGGGATGCCGCGAGCGGCGGCCAGCGCGCCACAGGTCCCGCCTCGGTCCACGATCACGAGGATCGCCACCGGGTCGGCCCCGAACGCCTGCACCGCGTCGACGGCTTCCATGATCGAGCTCCCCCTCGTGACCGTGTCCTCCGTGATCACGACCTTGTCACCGGCCTCCAGCGCTCCGGCGAGCCGGCCGGTCACCCCGTGGTCCTTGGCTTCCTTGCGCACGCTGAAGCTGCGGAGCGGCCGGCCGCGGGTGGCGGCGACGGCGGCGATCCCGAAAGCCACCGGGTCGGCCCCCATGGTCAACCCACCGATGGCCGTCGCGTCGGCAGGCAGCAACGGCAGCGCCGCATCGGCCACCAGGAGGATCCCTTCCGGACGGCAGGCCGTCTGCTTGGTGTCGAGGAACCAGGTGCTGCGCTGGCCGGACTTCAGCGTGAACTCGCCCCGGCGGACGCTGTGCTCCAGCACGTGCCGCCGCAGCGCCTCCCGTTCCATCGGACGGCGACCGTAGCGGCGGCAAGGGCCGCTCGGCCCGCTTGTCTGGGCCTGTATACGGTCCGGGCGTGCAACTACGAATCTTCACCGAGCCCCAGCAGGGCGCCAGCTACGACGACCTCCTCGCTGTCGCCCAGGCCGCGGAACGGCTCGGCTTCGACGGCTTCTTCCGGTCCGATCACTACCTCGTCATGGGCGGCGGTGACGGCCTGCCCGGACCGACCGACGCCTGGGTGACCCTGGCCGGGCTCGCCCGCGACACGACGCGCCTCCGGTTGGGGACGCTCGTCACGTCGGCCACGTTCCGCCTGCCCGGCCCGCTCGCCGTCAGCGTGGCCGAGGTCGACCACATGAGCGGGGGCCGGGTCGAGCTCGGCCTGGGTGCGGGCTGGTACGAGGCCGAGCACCGGGCCTACGCCATCCCCTTCCCACCGCTCGGCGAGCGCTTCGAACGGCTGGAGGAGCAGCTCGCCATCATCACCGGGCTGTGGGGCACCCCGGCCGGCGAGCGCTTCTCCTACACCGGCCGCCACTACGAGGTCACGGACTCCCCCGCGCTCCCGAAGCCCCGCCAGCAGCCCCGACCGCCGGTCATCGTCGGCGGCCACGGGCCGAGCCGCACGCCCCGGCTCGCCGCGACCTACGCCGACGAGTTCAACCTGGCTTTCCCCCGCTGGAGGAGTTCACCGAGCAGACGGCCAGGGTCCGGGCGGCCTGCGAGGCGATCGGCCGCGATCCCGCGTCCCTCGTCTTCTCTGCCGCGCTCGTGCTGTGCTGCGGTGCCGACGGCGGCGAGTTCGAACGCCGCGCCGCCGCCATCGGTCGCGAACCCGAGGAGCTGCGCGAGCACGGCGCCGCCGGGACGGCCGACGAGGTCGTCACCACGCTCGCCCGCTGGCGGGACGCCGGGGCTGCCCGCATGTATCTCCAGGTCCTCGACCTGAGCGACCTCGACCATCTCGAGCTCGTCGCCGCCGAGGTGGCGCCCCACGTCGTGTGATCGGAGCGACGGTTAGCGTGCCGCCATGGCCGACCTCGAGTTCTTCTTCGACCCCATCTGCCCGTGGGCGTGGATCACGAGCCGCCTCACGGTCGAGGTCGCCAGTCAACGCGGCCTCGATGTGGAGTGGCGTTTCATCTCCCTGCGGATGGTCAACGAGCAGAAGGACTACGACCGTGAGTTCCCGCCGGGCTACGTCAACGCCCACGGCGGCGGGCGGCGCATGCTGCGGATCGCCGCGGCGGCGCGGGACCACGGGGGCAACGACGCGGTGGCCGCCGCGTACTCAGCCTTCGGCGACCAGCTCCACACGTCCGGCCGGGCCCCGGAGATCCGGGAGGGCGACTACCGCCTGATCGAGGACGCGGTCGCCGCCGCCGGCCTGCCCGCGAGCCTCGTGGCCGCGGGCGAGGACGAGGGCTACGACGTCGTGCTCCACGAGGAGACCGAGGTGGCGCTGGCCCGCACCGGCAAGGACGTCGGCACGCCCATCATCACGTTCTCGCCCGGTGCGGACGACGAGGTCAGCTTCTTCGGGCCGGTCATCGCCCGCATTCCGCGGGGCGAGGAGGCCCTGCGGATCTGGGACGCCTTCGAGCTCCTCGCCCGCACACCCGGCTTCGCGGAGATCAAGCGGTCGGCGCGGGACCGTCCCGCCTTCGGCTAGCCGAGGAGCGCGTCCGGGAGGGCGTAGGCGACCGGCCGTTGGACGGGGCTGGCCAGCGCCAGCGCCGAGGTCGTGCGGGTGATGCCGGGGGTGGCCAGCACCCGCTCCAGCACGTCGTGCAGATGCTCGTTGGTGCGGGCGACGATCCGGCACAGCAGGTCGCCGGGGCCGGTCGTCTTGTGCACCTCGATGACCTCGGGGATCCCGGCCAGCGACTGGATCACCGCCGCCTCCTGGCCCTGAGCGATCTCCAGGGTGGTGAAGGCCAGCACCGTGAAGCCGAGCGCTCGCAGATCCAGGTAGGGCCCGAACCCGGCGAGGGCGCCGCCGGCCTGCAGCCGGTCGAGCCGGGCCTGCACGGTTCCCCGGGCGATTCCCAGCCGCCGCGAGAGCTCGAGCACGCTCGGGCGCGTGACTGCGGGCAGGGCGGTGACGAGACGGCGGTCCAGATCGTCCATGGCGGTGAGCATCTTGTCACCTCGAGCGCTCTTCTGCTGGGCAGACTGTCCAGCCCGCCGGCGCGCGGTTGACCATCTGCGGGCGCTCCGGTGTGATGGACGTCATGACGACGATCGAGCACACTGACGCCGCGGACACCCTGCCGGCCGGGCGCCTCCGAGGGTGGGACTGCATCGAGTTCTGGGTGGGGAACGCGCGCACCACAGCCGGGTTCCTCATGAGCGCGTTCGGCTTCCGCTGCACGGCCTATGCCGGCCCGGAGACGGGGGTCCGCGACAAGGCCAGCTACGTCCTCGAGCAGGGCGACATCCGCTTCGTGGTCAGCGGTGCGCTCGAGGCCACGTCTCCCATCGCGGAGCACGTCCGCAAGCACGGGGACGGCGTCCACGACCTGGCCTGGTTGGTTGACGATGCAACTTCGGTGTACGAGGCCGCCATCGCCCGCGGTGCCCGGAGTGTGCGTGCCCCGTGGTCGGAGGCGGACGAGGACGGCACGCTCGAGCTCGCGCAGATCGGCACGTACGGCGAGACGGTGCACACGTTCGTGAGCCGCGCCCGCTACCGCAGCGCCGTGCTGGAGCCCGGGTACGGCACGGAGAACCTGCCGCCCACACCGGTGGGCCCGGAGGTCGGGCTGCAGCGGATCGACCACGTCGTCGGCAACGTCGAGAAGGGCAAGCTGGACGACTGGGTGCGGTTCTACGGCGACGTGCTCGGCTTCGGTCAGCTCGTCCACTTCGACGACAGCCAGATCGCCACCGAGTACTCGGCGCTGATGTCGACGGTCGTGTGGGACGGCTCGAAGATCGTCATGCCCATCAACGAGCCGGCCGACGGCAAGAAGAAGAGCCAGATCCAGGAGTACGTCGACACCTACGACGGGCCCGGCGTGCAGCACATCGCGCTCGAGGACCGACGACATCGTGCGCGCCGTCCAAGCGCTGCGCGACCGGGGTGTGCGGTTCATGACGGTGCCGGACACGTACTACGACGAGGCCCGCGAGCGGCTGGCCGAGTTCGACCTGCCGTGGGCCGAGCTGCAGCGGCTGAACATCCTCGCCGACAAGGACTTCGACGGGTACCTGCTGCAGATCTTCACCGAGACCATCACGGACCGGCCCACGGTGTTCTTCGAGATCATCGAGCGCCGCGGTGCCAAGGGCTTCGGCGAGGGCAACTTCAAGGCGCTCTTCGAGGCCATCGAGCGCGACCAGGGACGGCGGGGCAACCTCTGAGCGCCACTGCTGAGCGGTCTCGCTCCCCTGTGTGATCCTGTACGCATGACGCCACGCGCTGCGGCCGCGCCAGCGGCGGCCGTCGCCCCGTCGCCCCATGAGCGCGTGGCCCTCGTGCCCCGGTACCAGCCCGGTCGCTCGGCCGAGGAGACGATGGCGACCCACGGGCTCGACGATGCGGTCAAGCTGGCCTCGAACGAGTCACCCTTCGGGCCGCTCCCGGGCGTGCTGGAGGCCGTCACGGGGGCCACCGATCGCGCCGGGACCTATCCGGACCACCTCGCCGAACGCCTGCGGGGCGCGCTGGCCGAGCGGCACGGCGTCCACCCCGATCACGTCGCGGTCGGCTGCGGCTCGGTCGGCATGCTCCAGCAGCTCGTCCTCGCCTATGCCGGGCCGGGCGACGAGGTCCTGTTCCCGTGGCCGTCGTTCATGGCCTACCCGCAGTTCACGCTCCTCGCCGGGGCCACGGTCGTCGAGGCGCCCCTGCGCGACTGGGCGGCCGACGTCGATGCGCTGCTGACCCGTGTCACGCCGCGCACCCGGGCGGTCCTGCTCGCCAACCCGAACAACCCGACCAGCACCGCGCTGCGGCGGGCCTCGCTCACGCGGCTGGTCGAGGAGCTCCCGCCCGACGTGCTGCTCGTGCTGGACGAGGCGTACCGGGAGTACGTCACCGACCCCGACGTCCCCGACGCCCTCGCGACCTTCGGCCCGCGACCGAACCTCGCCGTGTTACGGACCTTCTCGAAGGCGTGGGCCCTCGCCGCGTTCCGGGTCGGCTACCTCGTCGGTGATCCCACCGCCGTCCGAGCCGTCGACGCCACGCTCACCCCGTTCTCGGTCAGTACACCGGCGCAGGCTGCGGCGCTGGCCGCGCTGGAGCAGCCCGAGGAAGTGGCCCGGCGCGCCGCGGCCGTCGTCGCCGAGCGCGACCGCGTCAGCCGTGCTCTTCGCTCGCGGGGGAGGCCCGTCCCGGACAGCCAGGGCAACTTCCTCTGGCTGCCCACCGGTGGTGCCAGCGCGTCGCTGGCCGAAGCGATGGAGCGGAGGGGCGTCGTCACCCGGCCCTTCCCGACCGGGATCCGGGTCACCGTCGGCCTGCCCCACCACAACGACCGCTTCCTCGACGCGCTGACCGCGGCGCTGGCCGAACACCCGGAGGCGGACCGCAGCTGGGTCGAAGCGCGGTGACGTGACCACCTGGGTCCCCGTCCCCGAGGGCTCGGACTTCCCGCTCGAGAACCTGCCGTTCGGCATCGTCCGGCCGCGCCGCGAGCTCCCCCGGCCCGCCCTCCGCATCGGCGACCACGTCGTCGACCTGGCGGCGCTGTCGCGGGCCGGCCTGCTCGAAGTGCCCGCGGCGGCCGTGCTGCACCACTCCGCGCTCAACCCGTTGATGGCGGCCGGCCTCGGACCATCGATCCGCCAGCAGGTGGCGGCCCTCCTGAGCTCCTCACCCGAGCCCGGCGTCGAAGCGGCCCTCCTGCCCATCGACGACGTCGAGGTGCTGATGCCCATCGTCGTCGGTGACTACGTCGACTTCTACTCGTCGCTCCACCACGCGGAGAACCTCGGCCGGATGTTCCGTCCCGACGCCGACCCGTTGCTCCCGAACTGGCGCCACCTGCCGGTCGCGTATCACGGGCGGGCCGGCACGGTGCGGGTGAGCGGGACCGACGTCGTGCGGCCCGAAGGCCTGGTCCCCGACGGCGAGGGCGTTCCCCGGCTCACCCCCAGCCGTGCCCTCGACATCGAGCTCGAGGTCGGCTTCGTGGTGGGCGCGGCAGGCACCCGGATCCGGCCCGACGACACCGACGCCCACGTGTTCGGCGTGGTGCTCCTCAACGACTGGTCGGCCCGGGACATCCAGGCCTTCGAGTACCAGCCGCTCGGGCCCAACCTGGCCAAGAGCTTCGCCACGACCATCTCGCCATGGGTGGTCACGCTCGACGCGCTGCGGCCGTACCTGGTCGACGGACCGGAGCAGGATCCCGCGCCTGATCCGTACTTGCAGATGCAACGACCGTGGGCCATCGACCTCCACCTCGAGGTGGAGCTCAACGGCGAACGGATCAGCGCGACCGGGTTCCGGTCGATGTACTGGACGTTCGCGCAGCAGCTCGCCCACATGACGGTGAACGGCGCCACCACCGCGCCGGGGGACCTGTTCGGTTCCGGCACCGTCAGCGGCCCGTCGAAGGGCGAGCGGGGCAGCCTGATCGAGCTCACGTGGCGGGGCGCGGAGCCGCTCGCCCTGGCCGACGGTTCGACGCGGACCTTCCTGCTCGACGGGGACACCGTGACCTTGCGGGGATGGTGCGGGGGTGACGAGCCGGGCCGGCCGCGCATCGGCTTCGGCGAGGCACGGGGCACGGTCGTGCCCGCCCCGGCCCGTTGAGGGCCCTACGGTGGCGGGCGTGATCGGCTCGCCGTTGTGGCGGCCCGACCGGGCCCGCGCCGAAGCGACCCACCTCGCTCGGTTCCTGCACCACCTGGGCCAGCCGGACTACGCCCACCTCCACCGTTGGTCGGTCGACCGCCCCGAGCTCTTCTGGCGCGAGGTGTGGGAGCGCTGCGGCCTCGTCGGTGATCCCGGCGACATCGTGTTCGCCGCCGGCGAGGACATGCCGTCGAGTCGCTTCTTCCCCCATGCCCACCTCAACGTGGCCGAGAACCTCCTCGACGGGTGGGAGGGCGACGAGCCGGCGATCATCGCCCACGACGAGAACGGCACCCGACGCGAGCTGTCAGGGCGAGACCTGCGCCGGCAGGTCGCCGCGCTGGCCGCCGCGCTGCGGGACGCCGGCGCCGTCCCCGGCGATCGGGTGGCGGCATGGCTGCCCAACGGGCCAGAGGCCGTCGTCACGATGCTGGCCGCGGCGTCGATCGGTGCGACCTTCTCGTCCTGCTCGCCCGACTTCGGTGCGGTCGGGGTCCTCGACCGCTTCGGTCAGATCGAGCCGGTCGTGCTCGTCGCCGCCGACGGGTACCACTACAACGGCCAGCCGCATCGACTGCCTGGAGCGGCTGCGCGAGATCCGTTCTGCGCTGCCCTCGGTGCGGACGGCCATCGTCGTGCCCGTCCTGTCCCCCGCGCCCGTCCTCGACGGCATCGCAGGGGCCGAGCTCTGGCCCGAGGTCCTCGGTCGCCACGACGGCGCGACGCTGGCCATGGCCCGTCTCCCTTTCGACCATCCGTGGTACGTGCTGTACTCGTCGGGCACCACCGGGCCGCCGAAGTGCATCGTCCACCGGACGGGTGGGGTCCTGCTCAAGCACCTGGCCGAGCACCAGCTCCAGTGCGACGTCCAGCGGGGCGACCGTGTCCTCTACTACACGACCACGGGCTGGATGATGTGGAACTGGCTGGTCTCGGCGCTGGCCTCCGGGCGCCACCGTCGTCCTCTACGACGGCTCGCCGTTCGCGCCCGGGCCTGACCGGCTGTTCGACCTGGTCGACGAGGAGGGCATCAGCCTTCTCGGCGTCTCCGCCAAGTACCTCGACGCGCTGGCCAAGTCCGGCCGCCACCCCGACCACACGCACGGCCTGGCCAGCCTGCGCACCATCTGCTCCACGGGCTCACCGCTGGCCCCCGAGGGCTTCCGCTTCGTGTACGACAGCGTCAAGGCCGACGTGCACCTCGCCTCCATCTCAGGCGGCACCGACCTGTGCGGTTGCCTCGTGGCCGGTGACCCCACCGGTCCTGTCCACGCCGGTGAGATCCAGCGCCCTGCTCTCGGCATGGCCATCGACGTCTGGTCGGAGGAAGGCCGAACCGTTCCGGCCGGCGAGGGCGCCGGCGAGCTGGTCTGCACCCGGCCGTTCCCGTCGATGCCACTCGGGTTCTGGGGCGACGGACCGCTCGGCACCCCGGGCCCCCGGTACCGGGCGGCCTACTTCGAGCGGTTCCCGGGCGTGTGGTGCCAGGGCGACTTCGCCTCGTGGACCGACGAGGGCGGCATCGTCATCCACGGCCGGAGTGACGCCACGCTCAACCCTGGTGGTGTGCGCATCGGCACCGCGGACCTCTACCGCGTCGTCGAGCTCGATCCGGACGTGGCCGAGGCGCTCGTCTTCGGACAGCTCCACGAGGGCGACGTGCGCATCGTCCTCGCCCTCCGCCTTCAGCCCGGGGTGGCCCTCGACGACGCCCTCGTCGCCCGCCTGCGGGCCACCATCCGCCGCGAGCTCTCACCGCGACACGTGCCCGCGGTGGTCCTGGCCGTCGACGACCTGCCCCGCACGCGCAGCGGCAAGCTGGTCGAGCTGGCGGTGGCCGACGCCGTCAACGGGCGGCCGGTCCGCAACCGTGAGGCCATCGCCAACCCGGAGGCCATCGATGCCATCGCCGGGCGGTCCGAGCTGCGGCGGTGACCGCAGCCGGCTGAACGTTCAGTCGAGCACGACGCGGGGCCCGTCGCCCCGGGCGGCCACGGTGCCGATGACGTAGCTGCCACCGAGCTCGGCGAGCACCGCTTCGGCTCCGGCCCGGGCCTCGGGAGGCACGACGGCCACGAGACCGATCCCCAGGTTGAACACCCGTTCCATCTCGTCGTCGGCCACGTCGCCGGCCGCCTGCACCTCGGTGAAGATCCGGGGGACCGGCCAGGACCCGCGCCGCACCACGGCGCGGCACCCGTCCGGGAGGACGCGCCCGAGGTTGCCCGGCAACCCACCGCCGGTGATGTGCGCGAACGCGTGCACAGGACCGGCCTGGCGCACGGCAGCCATGGCCGGCGCGTAGACGATCGACGGCCGGAGCAGCTCGTCGGCCAGCGACTGCGCCGCGCCCGGCCAGGCCGGGCCCTGGAGGCGGGCCGAGTCGCCCGCGCCCAGGACCCGACGGGCCAGCGAGTACCCGTTCGAGCGCAGCCCGTCCGACGGCAGGCCGAGCAGGACATCGCCGGCGCGGACCTCGGCGCCGGTGATGATCGCGGCCCGATCGACGACGCCCACCGCGAAGCCGGCCAGCTCGAGCGGGTGGCCGTCGCCGTGCTCCGCCACCTCACCGCCGACGAGTGCGCATCCTGCCCTGCGGCACCCGTCGGCCATCCCCGCCACGAGGGCCTCGATGAGCGAGGGATCGACCCGATCGACGGCCACGTAGTCGAGGAAGAAGAGCGGGTCGGCACCCTGCACGGCGATGTCGTCGACGCACATCGCCACCAGGTCGATGCCGATCGTGTCGAAGCGACCCGTCGCTTCGGCGACCAGCAGCTTGGTGCCGACGCCATCGGTCGAGGACACCAGCACGGGCTCGCGGTACCCGGCGGGCAGCGCCACCAGGGACCCGAAGCCGCCGATGTCCGCCAGCACCTCCGGGCGGAACGTGGAGCGAGCCAGCGGGCCGATCCGCCGCACGGCCTCGTCGCCGGCCTCGATCGAGACGCCCGCCGCGGCGTAGGTCTCACCCACCGAAGAGGGGCTCCACGGAGACGGGCCCGGCGCGATCATCGGCAGAGTCATCGGCTGAGTCGGTGGAGTCGGGCGAGCCGTCGCCCGGTCGGAGGGTCAGCGCGACGCTGGGCCGGCTCGTCCACGGGGACCGGATAGTCACCCGTCAGGCAGGCCGCGCAGAAGCCGGCTCCCGGCGCACCGGTGGCGACGAGGAGCCGATCGAGCGTGAGGTAGGCGAGCGAGTCCGCGTCGACGTACCGCCGGATCTCCTCCACCGTGAGGTTGGCGGCGAGCAGGTCCCCGCGGTCACCGGTGTCCATGCCGTAGAAGCACGGCCAGCGGTAGGGCGGCGACATGATCCGCAGGTGGACCTCGGCGGCGCCCGACTGCCGCAGCATGGCCACGACGGCGCGGGTCGTGGTCCCTCGCACGATCGAGTCGTCCACGACGACCAGCCGCTTGCCGGCGATGTTCTCCCGCAGCGGGTTGAGCTTCATGCGGACGCCGAGGCTGCGCAGGTCCTGGCTGGGAGCGATGAAGGTGCGGCCGATGTAGCGGTTCTTGACCAGCCCGTCGCCGTAGGGCAGGCCACTGAACCGGGCGAAGCCCTGCGCGGCGGGCACGCCGCTCTCCGGGACCGGCATCACCATGGCCGGGCGGGGCGGGTCCGCCGTGTCCGGTGCGAGAGGCGCCTGCTCGGCCAGCTGCTCGCCCATGCGCACCCGGGCCGCCGCCACGCTGGCGCCGTAGAGCTGGGCGTCGGGTCGGGCGAAGTACACGAACTCGAAGGCGCACAGCGTGGGGTTCACCCGCTCCGCCGGGAAGGGGTGCAGCGAGCGCGGCCCGCTCACGTCGATGACCACCATCTCACCCGGTTCCAGCTCGCGGATGAGGTGGGCACCGATGATGTCGAGCGCCGGCGACTCCGAGGCCACGACCCAACCGCTGTCCATGCGGCCGAGGCACAGCGGGCGGAAGCCGTTGGGATCCCGGACGGCCACGACGCGGCTCTGGTCGACGAGGGCGAGGGAGAACGCCCCGCGCAGGCGCGGCAGCACGTCGACCAGCGCTCCGATGAGATCGGTGCCCGAGGCGACGACCTCTCGGGCGACGAGCTCGGCGATGAGATCGCTGTCACTCCCCACCGTCCCCGGGAGCATCCCGGCCTCGTCGGCCAGCTCCTCGGTGTTCGTGAGGTTGCCGTTGTGCCCGAGCGCGAAGTGGACCCCGCCGGCGTCGCGGAACACCGGCTGGGCGTTGCGCCAGGTGCTGGCGCCGGTGGTCGAGTAGCGCGTGTGGCCGATGGCGAGGTGGCCGAGGAGGCCGCCCAGCGTGCGCTCGTTGAAGACGTTCGGGACCAGCCCCATGTCCTTGACGACGGTGATCGAGCGGCCGTCGGCCACCGCGATGCCCGCCGACTCCTGGCCGCGGTGCTGGAGGGCGTAGAGACCGAGGTAGGTCAGGTGGGCCACGGACTGGCCAGGCGCGTAGACCCCGAAGACCCCGCACGCCTCCTTCGGCGTGTCATCCGCCGCACTGTCGATACCGCCGACGGGGGAGGTGTCGTCGGGGCCGCCGATGACGTCCTCGCTCCGCACGCGGTCAGTGTGGCAGGCCGCCGGCTTGACGTTCGGTACAAGCCGGGGTGCATCCACCACGACGCGCGGTCGGCGGGGCCCGGTGACGCCCGTCGACCCCTCGATGGCACACGTTCCCCTTGCCGGTGGGGCCGCCACAGCCGAGACTGCCGGCAGCCAGTGGGCGGCTGGCCGGGCTCGCGGGAGCGCGGCCAGCAGCCCCGGGGGGCTGCGGCCGTGCTCCCCCGCCCTTTCCGTGGCCTCCTCTGACGGCCGCCGCGCCATGTGCCCGAAGTCACACCACCGTCGACCGATCCGCCGGGCCGTCCGGACCGAAGTACCGGCATGCGGGAGCGTGGTTCGCGCGCCGGCCGTATCGCCGCGAGAGCGGCGCCGGCGCGCGCCGGTGGCCCGACCGGAGCGGTAGTGCCGCTCCGGTCGGGACGCGCTCCTGCGCCCATCGAGGACGCTCTCCTCGCGTCGGCCCGCGGCGACGCGCAGGCGTTCGCAATGCTCTACGACCTCTGCTCATCCGCGGTGTACGGGCTCATCCGGCGCGTCCTGCGCGACCGCGCGCAGTCGGACGAGGTGATGCAGGAGGTCATGCTCGAGGTCTGGCGGCTGGCCCCCCGCTTCGACCCGCAGCGGGGCTCGGCCTCGGCGTGGATCATGACGATCGCCCACCGGCGGGCTGTGGACCGGATCCGCTCCGAGGTGGCCGAGCGGGGCCGCCTGGAACGGGCCGGGAGCCAAGCCCCGACGGCGGGCGTGTCGGTCCAGGACGACGTCGTCGACGACCTCGACCGCCAGCGGGTGCGTTCGGCGCTGTCCGGGCTGACCGACCTGCAACGGTCATCCATCGAGCTGGCCTACTTCGGTGGGCTGACCCAGACCGAGATCGCGGCGCTGCTCGACGTGCCGCTCGGTACCGTGAAGACACGCATCCGCGACGGCCTCATCCGCCTGCGCGACGCGCTCGGAGAAGGATCATGAGCGAGCCCAGCGAGGACCTGCACACCCTGGTCGGCCTCTACGTCGTCGACGCCCTGGACGGGGAGGAGCGGCAGCGGTTCGAGGAGCACCTGACCGGCTGCGCCACGTGCTCGGCCGAGGTGGCGGAGTTCCGCGCCACGACGGGCCGGCTCAGCAACCTCATGGCCGAGAACCCACCCCCCGGGCTGCGGTCGGCCATCTTGGAGCGGGTGTCCGGCACCCGGCAGGTCTCGCCGGTGCCTCCGGTCGACGAACTGGCCAGCCGGCGTTCCCGGTCGCGCCTGCGGGTCGTCGCACCGGCGCTGGCCGTCGCGGCGTCGGTGATCGCGCTCGTCCTCGGCCTTGGCTGGCTCCGCTCCCATCAGGCGTTCGACCGCCAGCAAGCCATCGCCCAGGTGCTGAGCTCGGCCGACGCCACGAGCGTCTCGTTGACCGGACCCGCTGACGGCGGGCTGCGGGTCGTCTACTCCCCGGAGCTCGACCGCACGGTGGTCGTCGCGGACGGGCTGGCCGATCTCCCGTCGGATCGCACCTACGCGTTGTGGTTCATCGGCCCGGGAGGGGCCGAGGAGGCCGCGCTGTTCCGCACGGAGGGCGGCCGCGTGACGAGGATGCTCGACAGGACGCCGGAGGGGTTCGACGCCCTCGGGGTGACAGAGGAACCGGCCGGCGGCTCGCCGGAGCCCACGGAGCCCATCCTCCTGCAGGGCGCGATCGACCCGACCGTCTGAGGGACTGCTCCCTCGTGACCCAGTCCTCTCGTGCATCCGCTAGTGCGTCGCCGCCGTGCCGAAGGCCACGGGGAGGCGGTCCCGCCACGCCGAGACCACGTCGGCCACGGTGACGTCCACGAGGCCGCCCAGCAGCAGCCGGTCCCCGCCGGCCACACCCAGGAAGTCGACAGGGACACCCGCTGCGTCAGCTCGCGACCTCACCTCGCCGACGCGGTCAGCGGTCGCGCACACCACGACGCGCCCGACGGACTCGGCGAACAGCAGACGATGGTCGCTCAGCTGTGGCACCTGGACGCCGACCCCGGCGGTCGCGACCATCTCGGCCAGCGCCAACGCCAGGCCACCGTCGGCCACGTCGTGCACAGCGGCCAGCACGTCACCGTCGACGAGCTCGCGGACCAGCGCCGCCACGCGACCGGCGGCGTCGAGGTCCGGGGCGGGCAACCGCCCTCCTTTCGCCCCGGCATCCCAGGCCCATCGGGAGCCGGCGAGGCTCGGTGCGTCCGCTCCCCCGACGACGAGGACCGTGCCGCCCTCCCAGAGCCCCGGGCCGGGCGGCCGGCGCACCAGCCGGTCGACGACGCCGAGGAGGCCGACCACGGGAGTCGGGTCGATGTCGCGGCCGCGCGTCTCGTTGTAGAGGCTCACGTTGCCGCCCACGACGGGCACCCCGAACGCACGGCAGGCGTCGGCCATCCCGTCGATGGCCTCCGACAGCTCCCACATCACCTCCGGGTGCTCCGGGTTGCCGAAGTTGAGGCAGTTGACCAGGGCGACCGGGCGCGCTCCCATGCAGGCCAGGTTCACGACGGCCTCGGCGACGACCCGGGCCGTCCCTGACCGGGGTGACACCGCGCACCAGCGGTGGTTGCCGTCGGTGGTCAGGGCCAGGCCGCGGCCGGTGTCCAATCCCGTGACGGGGTGCTTCAGGCGCAGGACGGCGGCCTCGCCTCCGGGAGCCACGACGGTGTTGAGGAAGAGTTGGTGGTCGTACTGCTGCCAGATCCAGGCGGTGTCCGCGAGCATCGCCAGCAGGTCCGCGGCGGCGTCGGCGGGAGGGTGGAGCGTCGAGGGATCCCGCTCGTCGCTGCGGTCACGCGGCGCGAGAGGCCTTCGGTAGAGCGGCGCGTCCTCGTGGAGCGAGGCGGCGGGCACTTCGCCCACGACCGTGCTCCCGTCGAGCACGCGCAGCGTGGTGCCCTCCGTGACCGTCCCGACCACACGCGCCCGCACGTCCCACCGCTCGCAGATCGCCAGCACGTCGTCCAGATCGCCGGGCTCGACGATGGCCAGCATCCGCTCCTGGCTCTCCGAGGTCATGATCTCGAACGGCGCCATGCCCGGCTCGCGCTGTGCGACCGCAGACACGTCGACGTCCATCCCCACGCCACCGCGGCTGGCCGTCTCGCTCGTCGCACAGCACAGCCCAGCACCACCGAGATCCTGGATGCCCACGACGAGGCCGGCGTCCAGGAGAGCCAGGCAGGCCTCGATGAGCCGCTTCTCCTCGAACGGGTCACCGACCTGCACGTTGGGTCGCTTGGCGGCATCGGCCTCGGCGTCACCGAAGCCGGCGGAAGCCAGCACGGAGACGCCCCCGATCCCGTCGCGGCCGGTGGTCGAGCCGAGGAGCACGGCCAGGTTGCCGGGACCGCTGGCCCGGCCGAGCACCAGTCGGTCGGCGGGCATGATCCCGAGGCACAGCACGTTCACGAGCGGGTTGCCCTCATACGTGGCGTCGAACACCACCTCGCCCCCGACCGTCGGGACGCCGACGGCGTTGCCGTAGCCCGAGATGCCGGACACCACGCCCTCCGCCACCCAGCGGCTGCGGGGATCGTCGAGGGGACCGAAGCGGAGCGGATCCATGAGCGCGATCGGGCGGGCGCCCATGGTGAACACGTCCCGCAGGATGCCTCCGGCCCCCGTCGCCGCGCCCTGGTAGGGCTCGATGGCCGACGGGTGGTTGTGGCTCTCGATCCGGATCGCCGCGGCGATGCCGTCGCCGACGTCGACCACGCCTGCGTTCTCTCCGGGTCCGACCAGGACCCAAGGGGCATCGCTCGGAAGGCGCCGAAGGTGGATCCGGGACGACTTGTAGGAGCAGTGCTCGCTCCACATGACGGAATACATGGCCAGCTCGAGATCGTTCGGTCGCCGCCCGAGGATGGCGATGATCCGTTCGAGCTCGTCGTCGGTCAGACCCAGAGAACGGTGCCGCGCCGCGTCGTCCGGATTGGCATGCAACCCGCTCTGCGTTTCGCCGTCCGACGGTGAAGAAGGAGCCTGCACAGGCTCGACCGTACCCTGCCGTACTCTGCCCTACCGGCGGGGCGGGGGGCCCGGCGGGGCCAGGTTGTCTCACCAGCGGGAAGCGATCGAGTCGGCGACGGACTGGGCAAATAGCGTCCGACTTGAGGTGGCAATTCCCCATGGTCCACACTGGTGCCTATGCCGCAACAGAAGAATCCCACGAGCAAGCGAGGGCCGAAGTCTCCGATGAGCGACGAGCACAAAGCTGCGCTCGCCGCCGGCCGGAGCGAGAGCCGCGTCGTCAAGAACTATCTCGACGCCTTGGACAGCAATCGGCCCAAGCGGGGTCGCAAGCGTACGCCTGATTCGATCAAGAAGCGCCTGACGGAGATCGAGGCATCCCTGCCGGATGCCGACCCGTTGGGTCGCCTGAACCTCGTGCAGGAGCGCATGGATCTCCACCAAGAGCTGGAGTCCATGGGCACCAAGATCGACATGGGTGCGTTGGAGGACGACTTCGTCAAGGTTGCTCGCAGCTACAGCGACCGCCGCGGGATCTCGTATGCCGCGTGGCGGGAGATCGGCGTCGACGCCTCGGTGCTGAAGAAGGCAGGGCTCACTCGCGCGATGTAGCCGGCTGCGCCGGGCCGATCACGGCCGCGGCGAGCACGCTGGCCAAGACGACCTGACCATCGATCGACCCCAGCAACTCGTGGCTGGCTCGTTCGGGGTGGGGCATCAGACCGACGACGTTTCGTTCCCGGTTGCACACACCGGCGATGTCACCTGTCGATCCATTGGGATTGTCCGCATAGCGGAACACGATCTGGTCGTGGGCGAGGAGGTCGTCCAACACCGAATCGGCGCACGTGTAGTTGCCCTCGAAGTGGTTTATGGGCAACCGGAGGACGTCGCCCTGGCGGGCGGCGAGTGTCGCACTGGTAGTTGAGGATTCAACGACTATCTCGGTCGTCGTACAGAGAAACTTGAGGTGTTCGTTCTTCTGGAGCGCGCCCGGGAGCAAGCCGGCCTCACAGAGGATCTGAAAGCCATTGCAGATGCCGAGCACCGGGCGACCGCCGGCGGCGAAGTCGGCCACTGCTCCCATGATCGGGGAGAAGCGGGCGATCGCTCCCGTGCGCAGGTAGTCACCGTGGGCGAACCCGCCGGGGAGGATCACGGCACCGATGTCGGGCGATAGTTGCGGATCGCCGTGCCACAAGAGCTCGGCTTCTCCACCCAACCCCCGCAACGCCTCCACGACGTCGGCCTCGCAGTTCGTGCCCGGGAAGACCACGACACCGACCTTCATCGCTGCTCCTCCGCCTCCAGCGTGATCACGGCGTCTTCGATCACCGGGTTGGTCAGAAAGCGGCGGCACAGATCCTCCACGAGACGGCGGGCCGCGGTTTCGTCATCGGCCGCGATCTGGAAGCGGATCGCCTTGCCGACCGTCACCGCCGAGACCTCCGTGACACCGAGGGTGGGCAGCGACCTCTCGATGGTGGCGCCCTGGGGGTCGGCGATGCCGGGCCGGAGACGCACCTCGACCAGGGTGGAGAACTGCACGCCCGCCATGGTGGCATGCCCGATCACCCCGTCAGCGGTTCGGGCCAGCCCTACCTGATTGGGGTCCGGGCCAGTCGGCGAAGGAGCGCCCTGACAGCCGCTCGTACGCTTCCACGTACCGGGCCCGGGTGGCGGCGACGGTCCCCGGCGACAGTGGCGGCGGGGGCGGGCGGCGGTCCCAACCGGTGGCGGCCAGCTCGTCCCGCACCGGCTGCTTGTCGAAGCTCGGTGGTGTCCTGCCGGGCTCCCACCGGTCGGCGGGCCAGAAGCGGGACGAGTCCGGCGTCAACACCTCGTCGGCCAGGACGAGACGGCCATCGAGGAGGCCGAGCTCGAACTTGGTGTCCGCGAGCACGATGCCCCGCTCCTCGGCGTGCGCCGCGGCTCGCCGGTAGACGGCCAACGCGAGGTCACGGGCGCCCTGCGCCAGCTCCTCGCCGACCGCCGCCACCGCGTCCTCGAACGAGATGTTCTCGTCGTGCTCGCCGCTCGGCGCCTTGGTGGACGGCGTGAACAGTGGCTCGGGCAGGCGCTCGGCCTCCCGCAGACCGGCGGGCAGGGGGACGCCGCCCAGGCCGACCGGTCGCCTGGTACTCCTGCCAGCCGCTCCCGGCCAGGTAGCCGCGCACGATGCACTCGACGGGCAGCATCCGGCAGCGGCGCACCAGCATCATCCGGCCGGCCAACGCCTCGTCCCGCGCCTCTTCCGGCAGCGAGGCCAGCTCCGTCGACACGAGGTGGTTCGGGGCGACCTCGGCCAGCAACTCGAACCAGAACGCGCTCATGGCGGTCAGCACGCGGCCCTTGTCCGGTACGGGCTCGGCCATCACGACGTCGAAGGCGCTGAGCCGGTCCGAGGCCACCATGAGCAGGCGGTCGGCTCCGGCGTCGTAAAGGTCGCGGACCTTGCCCCGGTAGACGAGCGGAAGAGCCAGGCATGCGCGTCAGTCGAGGGCGTCGAGGGCGTCGAAGACCGCACCCGTGTGGCGGAGGGACCGCTCGAGCGAGAAGGCCTCCTCGAGGGCGTCACCGTCGAGCGGCACCCGCTCGTCCTTCTCGAGGAGCGACCGGAACGACACACCCTCCTCCCAGGCCCGGGCGGCGTCCTCCTGCACGATGCGGTACGCGTCGTCGCGGCCGAGGCCGGCGGCGATCAGAGCCAGGAGCACGGGTTGGGAGAAGACCAGCCCATGGCTCGCCCACAGGTTGGCCAGCATCCGCTCCGGGAAGACCTGCAGCCCTGCCACCAGTGACTCGGCCCGCTTCAGCACGTAGTAGGCGAGCATCGAGGAGTCCGGGAGGATCACCCGCTCGACCGAGGAGTGCGAGATGTCCCGCTCGTGCCAGAGCGCCACGTCCTCCAGGCCGGCCTGCAGGTTGCCGCGGAGGATGCGGGCCAGGCCGGCCAGGCGCTCGGCGGTGATCGGGTTGCGCTTGTGGGGCATGGCCGACGAGCCCTTCTGGCCGGCCTTGAAGCCCTCCTCGACCTCGCGCACCTCGGTCCGCTGGAGGTGGCGGAGCTCGACGGCGATCAGCTCGACCGTCGCGCCGACGGCTGCGCAGGCCCACAGGTACTCGGCGTGGCGGTCACGGGCGATCACCTGGGTCGCCGGGACCGGCGTGAGACCGAGGGCCGAGCACACCGATCGCTCCACGGCGGGATCGACGTTCGAGTACGTCCCGACCGCGCCGGACAGCTTGCCCACGGCGATGGCCGTGCGGGCCGCCCGAAGCCGGGCGCGGTCGCGGTCGGCTTGGAGGCACCACAGCGCCACCTTCACCCCGAACGTCGTCGGCTCGGCGTGGATGCCGTGGGTGCGGCCGATCATCGTGGTGTGGCGGTGGTCCAGCGCGGTGGACCTCAGCGTCGCCACGAGCGCGTCGGCGGCCGCCAGCAGGAGGTCGGCGGCGTCGCGCAGCATCCAGCACCATGCCGTGTCGACGACATCGGACGACGTGAGCCCGTAGTGGATCCACTTGGCCGCGTCAGGCGCGCCGGCCGAGCTGATGGCGGCCTGAGTGACGTCGACGAAGGCGGCGACGTCGTGGTCGGTGATGCGCTCTCGTTCGTCGCAGGCCTCGACGAAGGCCTCGTCGACCACGGGCGCCAGTGCTCGACAGGCCTCGGCGTCGGCGGCGGGCACGACGCCGAGTGCCGACCAAGCCTCGGTGGCCAGCAACTCGATCTCCAGCCAGCGACCGAGACGAGCCGTGTCGCTGAACACGGCCGCCATCTCGGGCAGGCGGTAGCGGGGGATCACGGCACGGATCATCCCACGGCGCATCCCACGATCCGTGGCCCACGGACCGAGCACGCCGGGCGCGGCGGCGTGCCGGATCCTGGGAGAATGGAACGCATGATCCGAGCAGCCGAGCTCTTCTCCCAGATGGGCCTCGACCCCGACCTGACCGACGGCGACGGCCGGGACGTGCAGACCCCGATCGACGGCAGCGTGATCGGTTCCGTGATGGACACCGACCCCGTCGTCCTCGACGACTCGATCGGCCTGGCGCTCCGCGCCTACGAGCACTGGCGGGACGTTCCCGCCCCGCAGCGGGGCGATCTGGTCCGCCGCTACGGCGAGGCGCTGCGGACCCACAAGGAGGCCCTGGGCACGCTCGTCAGCCTCGAGGCCGGCAAGATCCTCAGCGAGGGGCTCGGCGAGGTCCAGGAGATGATCGACATCTGCGACTTCGCGGTCGGTCTGTCACGGCAGCTCTACGGCAAGACCATCGCGTCCGAACGGCCCGGGCACCGGCTGATGGAGCTGTGGCACCCGCTCGGTCCGATCGCCGTCATCACGGCGTTCAACTTCCCGGTGGCCGTGTGGTCCTGGAACACGGCCATCAGCCTGGTGTGCGGGAACCCGGTCCTGTGGAAGCCGTCGGAGAAGACGCCGCTCACGGCGGTGGCCTGCACCGCGCTCCTCCGCCAGCTCCTGGAGGACGAGCCGGCACTGCACGGCCTGGCCCAGGTGGTCACCGGCGACCACAACCTGGCCCGGGTGCTGACGGACGACGTGCGCCTCCCGCTGGTGAGCGCCACCGGCAGCACCAGGATGGGCCGGGAGGTCGGGCCGCGGGTGGCGGCCCGCTTCGGCCGCAGCCTGCTGGAGCTGGGCGGGAACAACGCCATGATCGTGGCGCCCTCGGCGGACCTGGACCTCGCCCGTCGGGCCATCGTGTTCTCGGCCGTCGGCACCGCCGGGCAGCGCTGCACCTCGCTGCGCCGCCTCATCGCCCACCGGGCGGTCCACGACGAGCTGGTCGAGTCGCTGGCCAAGGCCTACGCCAGCGTGCCCATCGGCAACCCGCTCGAGGAGGGCACGCTCATGGGCCCCCTCATCGACGGCGCGGCGTTCGGGCACATGGACGCCGCGCTCGGCCGCGCCCGCCAGCAGGGCGGCACCGTCCACGGCGGCGAGCGGGCCCTGGCCGATCGCTGGCCCGACGCCTACTACGTGGAGCCGGCGTTGGTCGAGATGCCGGCGCAGACGGCGATCGTGCAGGAGGAGACGTTCGCTCCCATCCTCTACGTGCTGCCCTACGACGAGCTGGACGAGGCGATCGCCATCCAGAACGGGGTGCCCCAGGGCCTGTCGTCGAGCATCTTCACCACCGACGTCCGCGAGGCCGAGCAGTTCGTCTCCGCGGCCGGCAGCGACTGCGGCATCGCCAACGTCAACGTCGGCCCGAGCGGCGCCGAGATCGGTGGGGCCTTCGGCGGCGAGAAGGCCACCGGCGGCGGCCGGGAGGCGGGATCGGACTCGTGGAAGGCCTACATGCGACGCACCACGGTGACCGTCAACTACTCCCGCGAGCTGCCATTGGCCCAAGGCGTGCGCTTCGACGCCGACTGGTGAACGCCCGGTGAGCTCCACCGCTACCGACGAGCGCCTGCCGCTCGACCAGCACCTGCTCGGGGCCCTGGCCGCCCTGCCCAGCGCGCCGGCCCGCGATCCCGACCAGCCCGTGCGCCCGGGCTCGGGCCTGACCGGCACGGACCTGATGGCGCTGTTCGAGGCGCAGGTCACCAGCCGCCACCTCGACCTCGTCGCTCGCTGGCTGCGCGGTCGTGGCCAGGGCTACTACACCATCGGCTCCGCGGGCCACGAAGCCAACGCGACCGTGGCCGCGGCGCTGCGCCCGTCGGATCCCGCCCTCCTCCACTACCGGTCCGGCGGGTTCTACGTGCGCCGCGCCATGCAGGTGCCCGGACACGATCCCCGGCGTGACGTGCTGCTGGGACTCGTGGCGGCCACCGACGAGCCGATGGCCGGCGGGCGCCACAAGGTCTTCGGCCACCACGACCTGGCCGTCATCCCGCAGACCTCGACGATCGCGTCGCACCTGCCCCGCGCGCTCGGGGTGGCCTTCAGCATCGATCGGGCACAGCGACTCGGTGTTCCGTCGGCCTGGCCGGCGGACGCCATCGCCGTGTGCAGCTTCGGCGACGCCTCGGCCAACCACTCCACGGCCACCGGCGCCATCAACACGGCGTGCCGCATCGGTCACCAGCACCTGCCGCTGCCCCTGCTGTTCGTGTGCGAGGACAACGGACTCGGGATCAGCGTGCGCACGCCGCCCGGCTGGATCGAGGCTGCCTATGGACGGCGGCCGCATCTGCGCTGGTTCGCGGCCGATGGCATGGACCCGGTGGCCACGTTCGACGCGGCGTCGGCGGCGGCGGACTGGGTGCGGTCCGAGCGGGCGCCCGCCTTCCTCCACCTGCGCACCGTCCGGTTCATGGCCCACGCCGGCACGGACGTGGAGGCCGCCTACCGCAACCCGGCCGAGATCCGCGACGACTACGCCCGCGACCCCATCCTCGGGACAGCGCAACTCATCTGCGAGGCCGGTGTCGCGACCCCCACCGCGCTCGTCCACCACTACGAGCGCATCCGCGCCGAGGTGCGGGACCTGGCCGAGGAGTACGCCACCCGGCCGCAGCTCACCAGCGCCGACGCGGTCATGGCGCCGCTGGCGCCCCGGCACCCGGACAAGGTGCGGGCCGAGGCGGTGACGGCAGCATCCACCGAGCGACGGCGCGCGATGTTCGACGGCGCCCTTCCCGAGGACGAGGGGCCCCTGACGCTGGCCCAGTCGATCAACCGCACGCTGCTCGAGCTGCTGGCCCGCTATCCCGAGCTGCTCGTGTTCGGCGAGGACGTCGCGGCCAAGGGCGGCGTGTACGGCGTCACCCGCGGCCTCTTGAAGCGGGCCGGCGCCGCCCGCGTCTTCGACACCGTGCTGGACGAGCAGTCGATCCTCGGCATGGCGCTCGGCGCGGGCGTGACCGGTCTCCTCCCGGTGCCCGAGATCCAGTACCTGGCCTACCTGCACAACGCCGAGGACCAGCTCCGTGGGGAGGCCGCCACCCTCCAGTTCTTCTCCCAGGGCCAGTACCGCAACCCGCTGGTGGTGCGCATCGCCGGTTACGGCTACCAGAAGGGGTTCGGTGGCCACTTCCACAACGACGACGCCGTCGGCGTGCTGCGGGACATCCCCGGGCTCGTGATCGCCTCCCCGGCCCTGCCGGATGACGCGGCCGCCATGTTGCGGACGTGTGTGGCGGCGGCCGCCATCGACGGCACCGTCTGCGTGTTCCTGGAGCCGATCGCGCTCTACCACACGACCGACCTGCACGAACCCGGGGACGGCGCATGGGCCGCGCCGTACACGGCCCCGTCGCGCTGGGAGGACGTCCACGTGCCCCTCGGGGCGGCGCGGGTCCACGGTGAAGGTTCGGACCTCACCATCGTCACCAGCGGCAACGGCGTCTACATGAGCCTGCGGGTGGCGCGGCGGCTCGCCGGCGAGGGGATCGGCGCCCGCGTGGTCGACCTGCGCTGGCTGGCGCCACTGCCGATGGACGACGTCCTCCGCGAGGCGGAGGCCACAGGACGCGTGCTCGTCGTCGACGAGACCCGCCGGACCGGCGGCATCAGCGAGGGTGTGCTGGCGGCACTGGTCGACGCCAGGTACTCGGGGCGCATGGCCCGGGTGGCCAGCAAGGACTCGATCATCCCGCTCGGCGCCGCGGCCGAGCTGGTACTGCTCTCGGAGGAAGAGATCGAGGGCACCGCCCGCGCGCTCGTCGCCGGGCCGAGACAGGGTAGGGCCCGGGCACTCGTCGCCGGCTCGGCGGGGTAGTAGAACGTCGGCCGTGGCCGCCGTCGTCATCTACGAGAGCCTGACCGGCAACACGAAGCGGGCCGCCGAGCTCATCGGACGGGAGCTCGCTGGACGCGGCATCGACAGCACGATCTGCCCGATCACGGCCATCGACCTCCAGGCCCTCAGCGCCGCCGACCTCGTCGTCGTCGGGTCGTGGACGGACGGGATGTTCTTCTTCGGACAACGCCCAGGTCGCGGCGGGCGGATCAAGGACAAGCTGCCGGCGATGGCGGGCAAGCGGGCGGTGACCTTCATCACGTTCGCGCTGGAGCCCCGCCGAGCGCTCGACAAGCTGAGCGACATCGTCCGCGCGACAGGCGCCGACGTCATCGGCGGCATGGCCATCCGCCGTGACGATCTCGACGGCGGCACGAAGGACCTCGTCGATCGCCTCCTCTCCGCCGACCGGTCGGCCGACCACCAGGTGTGACACAAGCGGCGAGTCAGACCCCGCTGGCGACGTCGGTCCTGCGCCTGCAGGCCGGGCCACGACAGGTCGGCGACGGCTGCGTAGGCGCGGGACCGGGCGTCGGCCACCGTCGATCCCAGCGCGGTCACGTTCAGCACCCGGCCGCCCGCGGTCACGAGCGCACCGTCCTCGGCCGCGGCGACGCCGGCGCAGTACACCTCGACCCCCGGTCGGGCCGACGCCGCCTCCAACCCCTCGATCCGGTCGCCGGTCCGCGGCGCCAGCGGGATACCCCTCCGACGCGCAGACCACTGTGACAGCGGCGTCACGAGAGAAGGTTGGTTGCATGTTCAACGATCCTGACGCGCAGGCGGCCAGGATCGCGGCCACGTCGCCCGTCCAGCGCGGCAGCACCACCTGGGTCTCGGGATCGCCGAACCGCACGTTGTACTCGAGCACCTTCGGGCCTTCCGGGGTCAGCATCAGCCCGGCGTAGAGCACGCCGCGGTAGTCGATCCCCCGCCGCCGCAGCTCGTGCAGCGTCGGAGCCACCAGCCGCTCCGTGAGGCGCTCGGCCTCCGCGGCGTCGACGGCCGGCACGGGCGAGTACGCCCCCATGCCGCCCGTGTTCGGCCCCTCGTCCCCGTCCCCGAGCCGCTTGTAGTCCTGGGCCGAAGCCAGCGGTACCGCCCGGCGCCCGTCGCACAGGCACAGCAGGGACACCTCGGGCCCGGTCATGCCCTCCTCGATGACCACGCGCCGGCCGGCGTCGCCGAAGGAGGCGCCGGACAGCTTGGCTCTCACGTCGTCGTCCGCCTCGGCCAGCGAGTCCGTGACCAGGACGCCCTTGCCGGCGGCCAGGCCGTCGGTCTTCACCACGTACATCCCGGGCAGCGTGCGCAGGAAGGCCAGCGCGGCATCGAGCTCCTCCGCGGCGAACGAGCGGTGCGCGGCCGTCGCCAGGCCGGCGGCCACCAGGACGTCCTTCATCCACGCTTTCGAGGCCTCCAGACGGGCGCCGTCACGGCCGGGTCCGAAGACCAGCGCGCCACCAGCCCGCAGGCGATCGGCCAGACCCTCGACGAGCGGCACCTCCGGCCCGATCACGTAGAGGTCGGCGGCCAGCTCCTCGGCCGGGGTCCCGACAGAGCCCGGGATGCCGGGATTGCCCGGCGTCACGACCACCTCGGCCGTGCGGGCCAGCGCGACGGCCAGCGCGTGCTCCCGCCCTCCGCTCCCCACGACGCAGACGCGCACGGATCAGTGCAGTTGCACGTACTGGTCCCGCCCGGGACCGGTACCGACGTAGGTCACCGGGACGCCGATCTCCCGCTCCAGGGCGGCCAGGTAGTCGCGGGCCTTGCCGGGCAGGTCGGCCACCTCGTGGTGGTCCGACAGGTCGGTCTGCCAACCGGGGAGCTCCTCGTACACCGGCGTCGCGTCGTGGAGCACGCTCTGGTGGTACGGCATCGAGCGGAGCTGCCGGCCGTCGTGCAGGTAGCCGACGCAGATCTTCACGACGTCGAGCGTGTCGAGGACGTCGAGCTTGGTGATGGCCACCTCGGACAGGGAGTTCACCCGGACGGCCTGCCGGAGCATGACGGCGTCGAACCAGCCCGTCCGCCGGCGGCGTCCGGTGTTGGTGCCGAACTCATGGCCCCGCTCCACCAGGAGATCGCCGACACCGTCGAACAGCTCGGTCGGGAAAGGGCCGGCGCCCACCCGCGTGCAGTACGCCTTGGCGATGCCGATGACCCTCGTGATGTGACGGGGGCCGATGCCGGAGCCCGTGCAGGCGCCGCCCGCGGTCGGGCTCGACGAGGTGACGAAGGGATAGGTGCCGTGGTCGAGGTCGAGGAACGTGGCCTGGGCGCCTTCGAGGAGGACGTGCTGATCGGCCTCCAGCGCCTCGTGGACGAGGCTGACCGTGTCGTCGATGTACGGGGCGACCCTCGGGGCCAGCTCCCCCAGATAGCGATCGCCGATCTCCTCGGCATCCAGGGGGAGGCGGTTGAACACGCGGGTGAGGACGGCGTTCTTCTCCTTGAGGACCTGCTCGAGCTTCTGGCGGAAGATCTTGGGGTCCAGGAGATCCTGCACCCGCAGGCCCACCCGCAGCGCCTTGTCGGCGTAGCTGGGGCCGATGCCACGGCGCGTGGTGCCGAGCTTGTTGCGGCCCAACCGCCGTTCGGTCAGGAAGTCCATCTCCTGGTGGTAGGGCAGGATCAGGTGGGCGTTGCCGCTGACCTTGAGCCGGCTGCAGTCGATGCCGGCGGCCGTCAGCGAGTCGATCTCGGCCAGGAGCACTCCCGGGTCGACGACCACGCCGTTGCCGATGACCGGTACCACGTGGTCGTACAGCACCCCCGACGGCAGGAGCTGGAGGGCGAAGCGGCGACCGTCGACCACGATGGTGTGGCCCGCGTTGTGACCGCCCTGGTAGCGGACGACCATCGCGGTCTCCTTGGCCAGGAGGTCGGTGACCTTCCCTTTGCCCTCATCGCCCCACTGCGTCCCCACGACCACGGTGGCGGGCACCGGCGGCTCCTCTCCTGCGGCTCTCCCAGCGGCTCGGCGCCGACAGTGTCGCAGGGATCAGGGCGCGGGCGAACGACCCGCGGCGGCGACGTTGCCGATCAAACGACCGGCGATCAGAGCGGGTGCGAGACCAGGATCTCGTCGGCCCGACGGCGCGACCGGCGCAGCACCAGCCCGCCGGCGAGGAGCGCCAGGGCGCTGATCCCCACGACGGCCGCCGAAGCGGGGCCCGTCACGGGCAGGTCCGTGCGCACCGCGGCCTGCGGGGCCGCCACCGGACCGGCAGGGAGCACGACGACCGGCGGCTCGGGCTGGGCCTGAGGCTGCGGCCCGGGGCCGGGCTGGGGGACGTTCTCGGTCGGCGGGGTCGCCGGTGGCGCGGTCGGCTCGGGCACCGTCGTCCTCTGGCACTGTGTCCTCGGGCACGGTGTCGTCGGGCAGGGAGCTGCCCGTCTCGTCGGGCTCCTGGTTGCGGGGCCGTGTCGTCTCCGGAGCCGCGGTCGTCTCGGGGCCGCGGTGGTCTCGGGCGGGGGGATCGTCTCGTTCGTCGTCTCGGTCGCAGTTCCGTTGCCGGGTTCCTCCGCGGCCACCGGCACCGACAGCACACCGAGGGCGGCGATCGCAGTCGCTGCCCCTACCAGCCCACCTCTCGTCATCCGCCTCATCGCTCTTCTCCCTGCGCCCGTTCCAGGAGTGGAACGGCCGGATCATCGCGAACCCGCGGTGGCGGCAGCCGTTCCAACGGCGACCCAGACCGTCCACCGCGGCTGAACGGCCCCTGACGGCCTCCGCGCCGCGGTACCAGCCGCACCGCACCGCGGTCGCCGAGGCCGTCGGCGCTGCTAGAGGTCGATGCGGACCGCGGCGCGGTCGGCGACGTGGGGGCCGATCACGTCGTGGCGGAAGCGCAGGTGGTCCGGGTGCTCGTCGTACGCGGCCCAGCCGTCGGCGTCGTCGAAGTCGCCCACGATGGCGAAGTCCCACGACCCCTCTCCGAGGCGCAGGTCGGGACCGAACGTGTAGGCCCGGATCGAGGGGACCTGGCCGGGAAGCTCGGCCGCCGCGGCGGCGATGCGCTCGACGTCGGCGGCCGTGGTGGCCTCGGTGAACCGGAACAGCACGCAGTGGCGGACCATGCCCGGCACCCTACGTGGCACTCGGGTCCGGTCAGGCGGGGAGGGGTGCGCCGGCGGCGGCGTGGACCTCGAAGGAGCCGTCGTGCGCGTCGACCACGACAGCGTCGCCCTCGCCCACCTTGCCCTCCAGCACCAGCATGGCGGCACGGTCGCCGATCTCCCGCTGGATCACCCGCTTGAGCGGCCGGGCGCCGAAGGCAGGGTCGTAGCCCTCGTGGGCCAGCAGCGCCGTCGCCGCCGGGGTCACGTCGAGCCCGATGCGCCGTTCGGCCAGACGGTCCCGGAGGTGGGCGAGCTGGATCTCCACGATCGCGCCGAGGTCGGCCTCGGTCAGCGCCCGGAAGCGGATGATCTCGTCCACCCGGTTGATGAACTCGGGCTTGAAGAACGCCATCGGGTCGCCGGGCAGATTGCTCGTCATGATCAGCACGGTGTTGGTGAAGTCGACCGTGCGGCCCTGGCCGTCGGTGAGGCGACCGTCGTCCAGCACCTGCAGCAGGACGTTGAACACGTCGGGGTGCGCCTTCTCGATCTCGTCCAGCAACACGACGCTGTAGGGCCGGCGCCGGACGGCCTCCGTGAGCTGGCCGCCTTCGTCGTACCCGATGTAGCCGGGAGGCGCGCCGATCAGGCGGGACACGGAGTGCTTCTCCATGTACTCGCCCATGTCGATGCGCACCATGGCCCGCTCGTCGTCGAACAGGAACTCGGCCAGCGCCCGGGCCAGCTCGGTCTTGCCGACGCCGGTGGGGCCCAGGAACATGAACGACCCGATGGGTCGGTGCGGGTCCGACAGCCCGGCGCGGCTGCGCCGGATGGCGTTGGCCACCGCCCGCACGGCGTCGTCCTGACCGATGACCCGGCGGTGGAGCAGCTCCTCGAGGTGGACGAGCTTGTCCATCTCGCCTTCCATCAGCCGGCTGACCGGGACGCCGGTCGACTTCGAGACCACCTCGGCGATGTCCTCGGCGTCGACCTCCTCCTTCAGCATCCGGCGGCCGGACTGCAGCTCGTCCAGGTGCGCGGTGGCGTCGGCGATGCGCCGCTCCAGCTCGGGGATGCGGCCGTAGCGGATCTCGGCCGCCTTCTCCAGGTCCGTCTCCCGCTCGAGCTGGGTGCGCAGGGCCTCCAGCTCCTCCTTGAGCGTGCGGATGACCCCGATGGCCTCCCGCTCGGACTCCCAGTGCTCCTTCATCTCGCCGGACTGGGCCTGCAGCTTGGACAGCTCCTCCTCGAGGACGGCCAGGCGCTCCTGGGACGCGGGGTCGGTCTCCTTGGCCAGCGCCACCCGCTCGATCTCGAGCTGGAGGATGCGCCGGTCCACCACGTCGATCTCGGTGGGGAGCGAGTCGATCTCGATGCGCAGCTTCGACGCCGCCTCGTCCACCAGGTCGATGGCCTTGTCGGGCAGGAACCGGGCGGTGAGGTAGCGGTTGGAGAGCACGGCCGCGCTCGACGAGCGCCGAGTCCTGGATGCGCACGCCGTGGTGCACCTCGTACCGCTCCTTCAGGCCGCGGAGGATGGCGATCGTGTCCTCGACCGTCGGCTCGCCGACGTAGACCTGCTGGAAGCGGCGCTCCAGGGCCGGGTCCTTCTCGACGCGCTTGCGGTACTCGTCGAGCGTCGTGGCGCCGATCATGCGCAGCTCGCCGCGGGCCAGCATCGGCTTGATCATGTTGCCGGCGTCCATGGCGCCCTCGGCGGCGCCGGCGCCGACGATGGTGTGGAGCTCGTCGACGAAGGTGATGATCTCGCCCGCGGAGTCGGCGATCTCCTTGAGGACGGCCTTGAGCCGCTCCTCGAACTCGCCCCGGTACTTGGCCCCGGCGAGCATGCTGGCGATGTCGAGGGCGACGAGGCGCTTGCCCTTCAGGCCCTCCGGCACGTCGCCGTCGGCGATGCGCCCGGCCAGCCCCTCGACGATGGCCGTCTTGCCGACGCCCGGCTCACCGATGAGCACGGGATTGTTCTTGGTCCGGCGCGAGAGCACCTGGATGACCCGGCGGATCTCCTCGTCCCGGCCGATGACGGGGTCGATCTTGCCGTCCCGCGCCCGCTGCGTGAGGTCCTGGCCGTACTTCTCCAGCGCCTGGAACTGGTCCTCGGGGTTCGGCGAGGTGACGCGGTGGCTGCCGCGGACGTCGCGCAGGGCCTGCAGCAGCTCCTCGCCCCCGACGCCCAGGCGGTCGCCCATGGCCAGCAGCAGGTGCTCGACGGAGAGGTAGTCGTCCTTCAGGTCCTTGCGGGAGGCCTCGGCCCGGTCGAACACGTCGCTCGTCTCGCGGCTCAGCCGCGGCTCACCGCCCCCATAGGCGTGGGGGAGCTTGGCCACGGCCTCGTCGGCCCGGTTGCGCAGCATCAGGGGCGCCAGACCGAGCTTCTGCACCACGGCGGGCACGACGGTGTCGTCCTGGCGCACGAGCGCGCCGAGCAGGTGGTCGGGCGTCAGCTCCGGGTTGCTCGCACCCCGCGCCGCCTCCATCGCCGCCGCCACGGCTTGCTGGGTCTTGGTCGTCCACTTGGAGGGGTCGAGGGCCATGCCTCCAGGCTACCGCTCGGTGTCGATCCTGCTACTGCTCGTATCAAGTTTCCTATGTGACCGCGGCCAGCGTCGGCATTGGCCTCCGCGAAGTAGCGCCGTGCGGCGTCGAAGTCGAACGGGCGCCTCCCGTCCCTCGTCCCACTCGCTGCGGTCCGGGCCGGCCGGGCAGATCGCCTCCGTAGACGTGGATGGCGCCGGCGAAGCGAGCACGGGGGTTGTGGACGGCAGTGGATGGTGTCGTCGCCGAGCAGGGCGACGTCACCCTCGTGGAGCTGCCGGCAGCCCGGAGGTCGTCGAGGGCGTCTCGGTCCGCCGGAAGAAGTGTTGTCCTCCTGCCCGCCGTAGAGCCCGATGCCGCCCACATGAGGTGGTTGTGCGGGGGGACCGCATGCCGGGCGCCCAGACCGCCTTCAGGACCGTGAGGTCGCGGCGAGCTGTGGAGCGGGACGATCTCGGCGCAGGTCGAGGGCAGCGTCGCCGGATCTCCTCCGGGGCGCTCGAAGGCCCGGCGCATCACCTCCTGGATGGCGAGGCGGGGCTCGGTCTCGGTCGGCGGCGGCCACGCAGTCGGCCACGAACTGATCGACGTTGAACATCGTGCGCTCCTCTCTTCCCAGGAGGCCAGAATGACAGCGATCGCTTCCAGATCGCTTCCAGTCGGGTTCCGCGGGCGGCTCCAGAGCCACGCCTCGGCGTCCTGGGCCCGCTTGACGCTGCACGGGGCCGACGAGCCGGACGCTCGCCCTGCGCAGCCCCCGGCAGCGGACGCTGCTGGCCGTCCTGACGGCCCGAGCAGGCCGCAGCGTCGGTGTCGACGAACTGGTGCAGGCCCTGTGGGGTGACGACTGGCCCCGCCACCCGGCGGCCGCGCTCCAGTCGCAGGTGCACCGCCTGCGGCCTCGTGCTCGACGACGCGGGACTGGAGCTCGAGACGACGAACGAGGGCTACCGGCTGGCCGGCCCTGGCTGACCTCATCGGACAGCGCTCGCTTCGAGGACCTCGTCGCTCGTGCGTTGGACCGACGACGAACCCGGCATCCGGACGCTGGCGCTTCCGACCTGACCGACGCTGCTCGACGCTGTGGCGGGGGCGGGCCTACGCCGGCATCGACGGGATCGACGTCGTCCGCATCGAGGCCGCCCGGCTGGAGGAACTGAAGGCGTACGCCGTCGAGGCCCGGGCCCGGCTGCTGCTGGCCGCGGGCCGGACGGCGGAGGCGGCAGCCGCCGCGGAGGAGGCGCTGTCCGAGCAGCCCTACCGGGAAGGGCGCGGTCGCCGTGCGCATGGAACGCCCTGGCCCGGCAGGGGCGCCAGGTGGACGCGCTGCGCGCGTTCGAGACGTTCCGCCGGCGGCTGCGCCGACGAGCTCGGACTGGAGCCCTCGGCCGATCTCCGGGACGTCGAGCGGATCATTCTCGCGGCGAAGGATCGACCGGCCCGGCCGTGCTCGGCGTGCCGGGCAACTCCTTCGTGGGCCGGCAGGACAGAACTGGACGAGCTCGACGGGACGCTCGGCGCCGTCCGCCTGCTGACACTGACCGGCCCCGGCGGCGTCGGCAAGACCCGGCTGGCCCGCCACCTGGCCGCGACGCGCCTCGGCGCGGTTCACCGACGGCGTCCACCTGTGCGAGCTGGCGCCGGTCGTCGATCCCGCCGCGCTCGACGGCGCGGTGGCGGCGGCGCTGCGGCTCGAGGTCACGGCCGGCTCGAGCTTCCTGCAGCGCCTCGTCGACTTCCTGCACACGAGGAGCGTGCTGCTGGTGCTCGACAACTGCGAGCACGTGGCCGAGGCGGCGGCGGCGCTGGTGCGCGCGCCTGCTGGCCCGCACCACGCAAGTGACGATCCTGGCCACCAGCCGGCGGCGGCTGGGCGTCGAAGGCGAGCACGTCCACGTGGTGCGGCCGCTGCCCACCGGCACGGAGGAAGGCGTTCGCGCCGCCGCCGAGCTCTTCGTCGATCGGGCCGGTGCGGCGGGCGCCCACCTGCCGTCCACCACGGGCGAGGTGGACGCGGTGCGGGAGCTGTGCCGGCGGCTGGACGGGCTCCCGCTGGCCATCGAGCTGGCGGCGGCGCGGAGCGTCACGCACACGCCGGCGAGCTGGTGGCCGACGTCGGCGACCACCTGGATCGCCTGGCTGATGCCCAGCGGACGGTCGATCGTCATCGATCCATCGAGGCCACGATCGAGTGGTCGTACGACCTCCTCGACGAAGACCTCCGGTTCGTGTTCCGCGCCCTGTCGGTGTTCGCCGGCGGAGTCACTTCGGACGCGGTGGCGGCCGTGCTGGACAAGCCGCTGGCGAGGCCGACGCCGACCTGGCCGGCCTGGTCGAGCAGTCCCTCCTCGCCGCGGGCCCGCCAGCGGCCGGGACGCGCTTCACGATGCTGGAGCCACTGCGGCAGTTCGCGCTCGGCCGCCTGGCGCAGGCCGGCGAGCTCCACGCCCGACAGGCGGCCCACGCGGCGTGGGCGGTGACGTGGATGGAGCGCGTCGACCCTGAGATCCGCGGTCCTGACGAGATCCGATGGGCGGCCGCGACCGAGGCCGAACTGGCCAACCTCCGCTCGGCCCACCGTTGGTGCCTCGACCATGACCATGCGCTCGCCACCCGGCTCATGGCCGCGCTGTTCTGGTACGCGTACTTCCACGGCCCCGCCGAGCTCTTCGTTTGGGCCGATGAGACCATCGCACGATGCGTCGACGGCTCGCTGAGCGGGTTGCCGGGCACGCATGCCACGGCGGCTCTCGGCTGGTGGCGCAGGGGCGACCTGTCCCGGGCGCGGACGACCGCCGAGCGGGGCATCGAGCTGGCCGGAGACCACGACGCCGTGGCGGCCCGGTTCGCGTGGGAAGCGCTCCGCAGCACGGAGGCACTGGCCGGCGACTACGACCGCGCCCTGCAGTGCCGCGAGCGCGCCCTCGAACTGGCCGTGGCCGCCGGCGACGCGGTCCACGAGGCCCACGCCCACGTGGCGGGCGCACTCGCCCTCGGCTACCTCGGCCGGCTGGAGGAGGCCATCGCCGACATCGGTCGCGCGACGGCCCTGCTGGCCACACACCCGAACCCCACCGAACTGGCCTTCGCCGACTACGTGGCCGGCGAGATCCGGCTCGAGGTCGCGCCGACCGAGGCCCTGCCTCTGTTCGAGCGGGCGCGCGACCGGGCGTTGGAGGCCGGCAACCGGTTCATCGCCAGCATCGCCGGCGCCTCGGCCGCCTCCTGCGCCGCCCGCGCCGGCGAGGCCGAACGGGCGCTGGCCGGGTTCGGGAGCGTCATCGATGCCTTCCAGCGGAGCGCCGCCTGGCCGCAGCTCTGGACCACCGTGCGGAGCCTGGCGGAGGCGCTGGTGCAGTTGGAGCACTACGAGGAGGCGGCCGTGCTCCTCGGCGTGGTGGAAGGCGGCGGCACCCGGCCGGTCGTCCGCGGTGCCGACCTGCCCCGCCTGGAGCGGACGCGGGCCGCGCTCGTCACGGCCCTCGGAGCGGGCCGCGTGACCGCGTTGCTCGCGCGAAGGCGCAGCGCTCGATGACGATCGCGCCGTCCAACGCGCCCTCGAGGCGGTCGGGGCGGCCGAACCGCCGCTAGGGGATCAGTCGCCGGCGTAGACGACGCGGTCGACCGTGAAGGCGCCGCCCTCGCCCTTGACCGTCACGTAGTCGAGGGAGACCAGGCGCCCGTCGACCAGGTGGAGGATCTCGGCCTCGTACGGACGGTCCTCCTCGACGGTGAACGAGCCCAACCCCGTGGCGCCCGTGGAGCCCACGGTGAGCAGCCGAGTGCCGTCCGCCTCGCTCTCCGACCGCTCGTGGATGTCGCCCGAGATGACGAGCGGGACGTCCCCGAGCGAGTCGTCGGCCAACGACAGGCCGGCCACCGCCAGCACGTCCGGGCGACGCCGGCGGACGAGGTCCGCCACCTCGTCGGCATGCTCGTTGCGCAGGCCCACCGCCGCCTCGCGGCTGATCCCACCCTCGGTGGTGTAGCCGGGATCGGCCACCCCGAGGATCCGGACCCCGGCGATGTCGACCACGTCACCGTCGAGGACGGTGAGGTTGGCGTACCGGGCCAGCGCGGCGCGGTTCTCCTCCGAGTCGTGGTTTCCGGGCACCAGGTAGTACGGCGTGTCGAAGGACTCGATCAGCCCGGCGATGCGGGACTCGCCGACGATCCCGAACGACGTGAGATCGCCGGTGTCGATCACGGCGTCCACGGCGAACGTCTCGGCCAGGTTCCGGGCCACCTCGAGGCCGAGCGGGTTCAGGTGCACGTCGCTGATGTGCAGCAGCCGGACCTCGCCGGGATCGGCGGCCGGCAGCGGGCCGGTCGCCACCTGGGTCAGCTCGCTGATCTGGCTGGCCAGCACCTTCAACCGGCCGCGCATGTCCGAGAGATCCCCGAACTCCCGCTGGACGGCGTCCACCACGGCCGGTGCCCGTTCCAGCGCGCCCGTGTATCGGGGTTCCTCGAAGGCGTCGACCCGATAGCCGGCCCACACCAGCCCCAGCGTCCCCACCGTGAGCGCCAGCGCCCCACCGGTCGCTGCGGCCGTCGTGCGAATGGTGAGCGGCCGCCGGCGGCGTCCGAGCAGCAGGCCAACCGCCGCGCCTGCCATCGCGGCCACCACGACCAGGCGGATCGCCGCCCGCCGGACCAGCGCGGCCACATCGCCCTCCGCCGACGAGCGCAGCTCAGCCTCGATGTCGTCCTTGGCCGCGAGGCGCTGCAACGCGGGCACGTCGAGCTCCTCGATCGTGGCCCGCAGCTCCGCAGGCGCGGCGTGGCTGTCGACCAGCACCCGACCGAACGGCGGCACCCCGATCACGGTGTCGCCGCCGAGAGACGGGCGCACGACCACGTCCAGCCGGGCCGGTCCGACCTTGCCGCCGGTGTGGACGAAGGGCATGACCAGCGCCGCGGCCAGCGCGCCGCCCACGCCGGCCGCAGCGATTCGCCGCCACCGCCGGCGGGGGCGGGCCACGCCCCCTTCGTCCAGCCGTCGGTCCCCGCTCATGTCCCGTTCAGATTGCCCGACCGGGCGCGGACCCCGTCCTGCGGCTCCGTAACGATCCCTTGACGGTTTGACAACAGGCCTGCTGGGACGTCACCCGCGATCGCCGTCCGTGGGCATCGGAGCGCCGTTCGCGCTGATCGACAGGGACGTCAGTCGCGCTCGGGACCGCTCCACTGGCGGTAGATGGCCACGGCCTGGTTGAGAGGCACGAGGTCCCGGCGCTGGCGCCGCTCCGCCTCGGCCATGGCGCCCGACGCCGTCGCGGCGGCCTGCTGCAGCTCCGTCTGCAGCCGGGCCACCTCCTCCTCGAGCTCCATCACGCGGCGGATGCCGGCCAGGTTCATGCCCTCGGCGGCCAGGTCGGAGATGCGGCGTAGCCGCTCGATGTCCTCATCCGAGTAGCGGCGGTTGCCGCCGGCCGTCCGGGCCGGTTCGAGCAGGCCCTTGCGCTCGTAGATGCGCAGCGTCTGCGGGTGCATGCCGGCCAGCTCGGCCGCCACCGAGATCACGTACACGGCTTGGGTCCGGGAGCGCATCCGCATCAGCCCCCCTGCTGGGCTCGAGGGGACACGGTAGTGGCTCGGGCCAGTTCCTCGACCGCCGCCCGCTCGGCGTCGGACAGCTTGCTGGGCACGACGACTTCGGTGGTGACGATGAGGTCGCCGGTGCGCCGCTTGGTGGCGACGCCTCGGCCCTTGACCCGGTGCTTCGAGCCCGGCTGGGTGCCCGGCTTGATGCGCAGCCTGACCGGTCCGCCGTCGAGGGTCGGGACCTGCACGTCGGCGCCGAGGGCGGCCTCGGCGAAGGTGAGCGGGACCCGCACCGTCAGGTTGTCGCCGTCGCGGCCGAAGAGCGGGTGGGGGACGACGTTGCAGGTGACGTACAGGTCGCCCGGAGGTCCACCGTTGCGGCCCGGCGCGCCGCGACCCTTGAGGGCGATGCGCTGGCCGTCGGCCACGCCGGCGGGCATCCGCACCTTGACCTCGCGCGGGCGCCGCTCGACACCGGTGCCCCGGCAGGTCGCGCAGGGATCGTCGATGACGACGCCCCTTCCCTGGCAGGCCGTGCACGGGCTGGAGAACGAGAACAGACCCTGGTTGTCCTCCACCACCCCGCGCCCGTTGCAGACCCGGCAGGGCCGGGGCGCGGTCCCGGGCTTCGCGCCCGACCCCGAGCACGTCGAGCAGAGGGCGTCGGAGGTCAGGTGGAGGGTGGTGGTCATGCCGCGCACGGCGTCCTCGAAGTCCAGCGTGAGCTCGGCCTCCAGGTCGCCGCCGCGCTGCGGAGCCACACCCGTCGACGCCCGCTGGCGGTTGCGGCCGCGCCCGAACAGGTTGCCGAGGAGGTCGCCGACGTCTTCGGCTCCGACGTCGAACGAGAACCCGCCCGCGCCCGGCTGTCCCGGGCCGCCGGGGCCGAACCCGCCGGCCATCGGCCCGAGGCGGCGCACCTCGTCGTACTCCTTGCGGCGGGCCTCGTCGCCGAGCACGTCATAGGCGGCCGAGATCTCCTTGAAGCGGTCCTCGGCCTTCGGGTCGTCCTGGTTGGCGTCAGGGTGGTACTGCCGCGCCAGCTTCCGGTAGGCCTTGGTGATGTCCTTGGCCGACGCGCCGTCGTCCACCCCGAGCACCGAGTAGTAGTCCTTCTCAAACCACTCCCGCTGCGCCACCACCTACCTCACCTCCCCCACGAAGCGCTCGATCGGCCCGACGCGGACCAGCGGCGAGGTGCGGTCGGAGGGCGTGCGGGTGGCCGGGGCACCCGCAAGCCGACGTCCGCCCGAAAGGGCGGCGGCGGCGCGGAGTCCGCTCGACAGGACCCGCCGGCCCGGAGACCGCAAGATCACCCCCGCGTCCGAACCATCGCCGGACGAAGCACACGCCCCTTCCACCGATAGCCCGTCCGCAACGTCTCCACGACAACAGGCCCGTCGAACACGTCGTCCGCGCCCGGCTCGTGCGCCACCGCCTCGGCCACCGACGGATCGAACGGCTTGTCCTGCAGATCGAGCGCTTCCAACCCCTGTTTCTGCAACGCCCCGATCAGCGCCGACCACACCGGCTCGACCTGGTCGGCCCCGTGGGCGAATGCCGCCTCGCAAGCGTCCAGGACCGGCAGCAGGCCCTCGACGACGCGACCGGTGGCCCGGTCGATCTCCTCGCTCGTCTGGGCGTTCATGCGCCGGCGGTAGTTCTCGAAGTCGGCCTGCAGGCGCAGGGCGATGTCCTTGAACTGGTCCCGCTCCGACAGCAGCGACTCGATGTCGAGCTCGACGGGCTCGGCCGCCTCAGCATCGTTCACAGCATCGATCACAGCATCCATGCGGGACTCGTCGGTGTCCTCCGGCGTCTGCATGTCGGCCGCTTCGGCGTCCTCGACCACATCGCGCTCGGCCGGCTCGGAGGTCGGGGACCCGGCCCCGGCCTCCGTCTCCGGCGACATCAACTCTCCTCGTCGACGATCTCGGCGTCCACGACCTCGTCGTCGTTGGGGCTGGCAGACGTGGCGCCCGACGCCGAGGTGCCGGCGGCACCAGCGGTGTCACGCGCCGCGGCCTCGTACAGCTTCTGGCTGAAGGCCTGGCTGGCCGTCATCAGCCGCTCGCTGGCCGCCTTGATGGCCTCGGTGTCCTGGCCGCCGAGCGCGGCCTTGACGTCGGCCAGGGGCTGCTCGACCGCCGAGCGCTCCTCGTCGCTGACCTTGTCGCCCTGCTCCCGCAGGACCTTCTCGGTCTGGTACACGAGGTTGTCGGCGTTGTTGCGGACCTCGGCCTCGTCGCGGCGCCGCTTGTCCTCCTCGGCGTGGGCCTCGGCGTCCTTGACCATGCGGTCGATGTCGTCCCTGGCCAGCGAGGACTGGCCGGTGATGGTCATCGACTGCTCCTTGCCGGTGGCGCGGTCCTTGGCGGACACGTGGACGATGCCGTTGGCGTCGATGTCGAACGTGACCTCGATCTGGGGCACGCCGCGGGGTGCCGGCGGGAGGTCGACGAGCTGGAACTTGCCCAGCGTCTTGTTGTACATCGCCATCTCCCGCTCGCCCTGCAGCACGTGGATCTCCACGGAGGGCTGCATGTCCTCGGCCGTGGTGAACACCTCGGTCCGTCGGGTGGGGATGGTGGTGTTGCGCTCGATGAGCTTGGTCATCACGCCGCCCTTGGTCTCGATGCCCAGCGACAGCGGGGTGACGTCGAGCAGCAGGACGTCCTTGACCTCGCCCTTGAGCACGCCGGCCTGGACGGCGGCACCGATGGCCACGACCTCATCCGGGTTGACACCCTTGTGGGCGTCCTTGCCCGTGAGCCCACGGACCATCTCCGACACCGCCGGCATGCGGGTGGAGCCGCCGACGAGGATGACGTGCTTGATGTCGACCTGTGTGATGCCGGCGTCCTTGATGGCCTGCTCGAAGGGCAGCTTGCAGCGCTCCAGCAGGTCGGCGGTCATCTGCTCGAACTGCGAGCGCGTGAGGGACACGTCCATGTGCAGCGGGCCGTCGGGCGTCGCGGTGATGAACGGCAGGTTGATCTGGGTCTGCTGCACCTGCGACAGCTCGATCTTCGCCTTCTCGGCCGCCTCCTTCAGCCGCTGCGCGGCCATGCGGTCCGCGGCCAGGTCGATGCCGTGGGCGGCCTTGAAGTCCTTGACCATCCAGTCGATGATCCGCTGGTCCCAGTCGTCGCCACCCAGGTGGGTGTCGCCGTGGGTGGACTTCACCTCGAAGACGCCGTCGCCGATCTCCAGGATGGAGACGTCGAACGTGCCGCCGCCGAGGTCGAAGACCAGCACGGTCTCGTCGGCGCTGTCCTTGTCCAGCCCGTAGGCCAGCGCGGCCGCCGTCGGCTCGTTGATGATCCGCAGGACCTCGAGCCCGGCGATCTGGCCCGCCTCCTTCGTCGCCGTGCGCTGCGCGTCGTCGAAGTAGGCCGGCACGGTGATGACGGCCTGGGTGACGGTGTCGCCCAGGTACGACTCGGCGTCGCGCTTCAGCTTCTGCAGGATGCGGGCCGCGATCTCCTGGGGCGTGTACTGCTTGCCGTCGATGTCCGGCGTCTTCCAGCTCTCGCCCATGTGACGCTTGATCGACCGGAAGGTGCGCTCTGGGTTGGTGATGGCCTGGCGCTTGGCAACCTCACCGACGAGCACCTCTCCCGCCTTGGAGAACGCGACGACGGACGGGGTGGTCCGGGCGCCCTCGGCGTTGGGGATGACGACGGGTTCGCCGGCCTCGAGGAACGAGACGACGGAGTTCGTGGTGCCGAGGTCGATGCCGACGGCTTTGGCCATGGTGCGGGTCTCCTGGGGATGCGGGGCGTACGAAGTGTGCGCCCCAGCCTACGCACCCGAGCCGGTGTTGCCAACGCAAGAGAGTGAAAACTTGAGCGCTAGTCACTCAACTTGTGAGGCGCACGGTCGCTCTCGCCAGGCCGGCCCGCTGGTGGCGGGCCTCGACCACCAGCTCCGTGCCTTCGGGCGCCCGGACCGTCCAGGTGGCGAGGGCCCGCTCGGGCGTCCCGTCGTTGGGCGCGCCACCCTTCAGGGCCAGCGACCGGCGGCCGGCGAGCTGCCCGAGCTCCCGGCGGGCAGGGGCATCGAGCACCTCCATCGCGGCCGGGCCGATCAGCTCGGCGACCACGGGCAGCACCAGCTCCTCCTTGCGGGCTCGCTCCGTCACCGTCGTCGGCAGCCATCCTGTGTTGGCGATGCCGGCCCGCACCCGCCACGTCCCCTCGCCGAGCGGTTGGGCCTCGACGAGCGGCAGCTCGAGGAGCGGCGAGGCGAGGGCCTGCGCGATGGCGAAGTCCGCGTGCGGGGCCACCTCCTCGGCGAGGCGGCCGGCCGGCGGGTTGATCCACGACCGCAGCCAGTCCCAGCCGCCCAGCTCCACCGGACCGAGCTGGGGATGCTCGAAGGGGTACCAGTCGACGAAGACCTCGCCGGGGAAGTGCTCGTCGGCCCACCGCAGCACACCGAGCTCCTGCTCGACCGTGGGCCCGGTCACCCAGATCTCGGTGTGGGCCCGCTCGCCGGTGGCGGCCGCGATCACGTCCCAGAACTCGGTGGTCCAGCTGTAGACACCGAGGTGGTCGTAGGCCCAGTCGTCCGCGGCGCCCGACATCGGCTTGGCCTTGTCCCAGGTGAAGTCCTCGAACAGGGCGTGGACCGGGTACGAGGTGAGCTCCGTGCACCGCCGCCCCAGCTCCGTCCACGTCCACACGTCGATCGGCGGCAGCTCGCTGTCGGGCCTCGTCGACGACGGCCGCAAGAGCACCCCTCCGCTCGTGTGGAACGCGTTGTACCCACAGACGTTGGGTCGCGCCGTGACCGCGGCCATGAGCGCGGCCGTCTCGGGCTCGGACCCCGGGTAGTCGCCCGGCCCCGGCACCTGCATCCCCCAACCAGCCGGGAAGTTGCGGTTGAGGTCGAGGCTCTCGGGCGTCGGGCGGGGTGGCGATGGTGAACCCGTCGTGATCGGTCACCGTGCCCTCGGCGAGGAGCCGGTAGCAGCCCGGGCCCCCCGGCTCGTCGAACGCCCGCTTCACCAGGAGGCGCGGCTCGTCAGGGTGCGCCCGCCAACCGCCGTCCGGGTCCGGGATCCGCATGCTGAGGAGCCGCCCGTCGCCGTCGACGTCGCCGACGGCCAGGCCGGGCGGCATGTGGCCGTCCCGCCACGGCCATCGCCGCACGCTCGAGCGCACGAACCGGGGCCGGTCGGCCAGGGCCAGCTCGGCCCCGTCGGGATTGACGCGAGGCACCACGTAGAACGTGCGCGTCCTGAGGGCCCGGGTGACGACGGGGTCGTCGCCGTGACCGGTGGCCAGCCGGTGGAGCAGGTGGAGCGCGGCGACGCCGGCCGTGAGCTCGACGGCGTGGATGCTGGCGTCGACCCAGTGCGCCGGCTTCGTGTCGTGCGGGCCGGTGGCCTCGTCGGTGGCGGTGACCAACCAGACGTCGCGACCCTCGTGGGAGCGGCCGATGCTCTCGATGGCGAGCAGCGCCGGGTGCTCGGCGACGAGCGCGTGCAGCTCGGCACTCAACTCGTCGTAACGCAGGAAGCGGTCGAGGGTGGGCATGCCGCCGACCGTAGGCGGCGGCATGCGGGCGCGGCCGCCGATGGAGGCGGCCTGCGCCGGAGGACCGGCCCAGCCACGCCCTACCATCGGTCGCCATGCCCACGCTGGTCGTCCTTCGCCACGGCGAGAGCACGTGGAACCGGCTCAACCTGTTCACGGGCTGGCACGACGTGCCGCTGAGCGAGTCGGGCGAGCGGGAAGCCGCCGCGGCCGGCGACACGCTGCGGGAGGCGGGGCTCTGGTTCGACGTCGTCCACACCTCGCTCCTCGTCCGCGCCGTCGACACCGCCACGCTGGCCCTCGACCGGCTGGGACAACCGTGGCTGCCGGTCGAGCGGTCTTGGCGGCTCAACGAACGCCACTACGGCGCCCTGCAGGGCCTCGACAAGAAGGAGACCACCGAGCGGCACGGGGCCGCGCAGACCAAGCTCTGGCGCCGGTCCTACGACGTCCCGCCGCCACCGGTGGCCCTGGACGATCCCGAGCACCCGCGCCAGGACCGCCGCTACCGCCGCCTGGCTCCGGACGTGCTCCCCGCGTCCGAGTGCCTGAAGGACGTGGTGGCCCGGGTGCTGCCGTACTGGTACGACGCGGTGGTGCCCCAACTCCGGGCCGGGCTCGTCCCCCTGGTGGTCGCCCACGGCAACTCCCTGCGGGCCTTGGCCAAGCACCTGGAGGGCATCTCGGACGCCGAGATCGCCGAGCTCAACATCCCGACCGGCGTCCCACGGCGGTACGACCTCGACGATGATCTCGAGGTCGTCGACGCCCGCTACCTGGGCGATGCGGAGGCCGTGGCCGCCGCCGCCGCGGCGGTCGCGCAGCAAGCGGGCACGTGACCACGGCGAGTCCCCACCCGGCCCGAAATGCCATGCTGCCCACCGTCCGTGAAGACCTTCCCCTGCCGTCCCGGCGAGGTGCTCGGTAACGTCGCGTCCGCAGTTACGAGCCCGCGCGTCGACCTGAGCCTCTTTGCAGGGCCAGGCTGGACCTGAGCAACAGGGAGGACCAGCGTGAGCCAGGTGGAGCGCACCGATTCGCCCCACAGGGCGGATGAGGCGGGCGGCTTCCCCGTGTCCACGCCTGGGCTGGGTCCCGTCAACGGGAGCCGCCGGCCACGAGTCCGACACCGACGCGCACGACGAGGTCACCCTGGTCGCTCCGACCGGGCACAAGAGCCACCTGCGCGAGGTCCTGGTCGGCATCGACGCGCTGGCCCTGATCGTGGCCTGGACGCTGGCGCTGTTCGTCCTCGGCCGCGCCAACCGCGACACGGTCCAGGGGTTCCTCGTGATCCTCGGGACCACCGCCATCGGCCTGTGGCTGCTCAGCGTGCAGGAGCTGTACCTCGCCCGGGTCTCGGCCATCCGTTCGGTCGAGCTCTCACGCCTGACCCGGGCGGCCGGGCTGGCCGCGGTCGGCGAGATCCTCCTCACGCGCATCTTCCACGTGCCGGCCCGCCTCACCGAGGCGCTCGTCGGCGCCGCGCTCAGCCTGGTCTTCCTCATCACCGGCCGCAGCGTCTTCCGGGCGTACCTGGCCCAGGCCCGCCGCAACGGCCGCTACTGCCGCCGTGTGGTGATCGTCGGCGCCAGCGCGGAGGCGGCCGACATCATGGAGCTGATCGCCACCCACCCGGAGGCCGGCTTCCGGGTCGAGGGTGTCATCGGCGAGCGCACCGAGGCCCTGGCCAACGGCATGGCCGCGCAGTGGCTGGGTCCGGTGCAGGAGACCTTCGACGTGCTCGAACGCCACCAGACCCGCGGCGTGATCGTGGTGGCGGGCGCCATCCCCGCCCCGCAACTCACGGGCGTCGTGCGCGGGCTCCAGGAGCGCAACGTCCACATCCAGCTCTCCAGCGGCCTGCGAGGCATCGACTTCCGCCGTCTGCGGGCCAACCCGATCGCCTACGAGCCGCTCTTCTACCTGGAGGCACCGGTCCTCGCCCGGCGGCAGATCGCTCTCAAGCGGGTCATCGATCTCGGCCTGGGGATCCTCGGGCTCATCCTCGCCTCCCCGATCATCCTGCTGACGTGGATCCTCATCAAGATCGAGGATCGCGGTCCGCTCTTCTTCAAGCAGGTGCGGATCGGCCGGCACGGCAAGCCCTTCACCGTCTACAAGTTCCGGACGATGGTGGTCGACGCGGAGGCCCGCCTGAAGGAGCTCGAGGCCGAGAACGAGCGGCGGGGCCCGCTGTTCAAGATGACCCGTGACCCCCGCATCACCCGGATCGGCAAGATCCTGCGGGACTCCAGCCTGGACGAGCTGCCCCAGCTCATCAACGTGGTGCGGGGCGAGATGAGCCTCGTGGGGCCGCGGCCGGCCCTCCCGGCCGAAGTGGCCCAGTTCGATCCCGAGCTCCGGGACCGGCTGAAGGTGAAGCCTGGCCTCACCGGGCTCTGGCAGGTGGAGGCCCGGGACAACCCCTCCTTCGACGCCTACCGACGGCTCGACCTCTACTACGTCGAGAACTGGTCGGTGTCGCTGGACCTGATCATCCTCCTGGCCACCGTGGAGCACGTGATCGCCCGGCTGGTCTCGTCCGTGTTCGGGCGGGAGCGCCACGCCGAGGGCGCCTCGGTCCCGATGAGCTGACGCCGGTCAGCGCGTCTCGCCCACGACCACCTCGACGCTGAAGGGCGCCCGCAGCGACCCATCGGCCTGCGTGTACGGCGCCATGACATCGACGGCGTCGACGAGGATCCGGTCGTAGACGTCGGCGCTGATGCGCTCGCCCAGCGGCGTGCTCTCGATCTCGGTGCGCACCGCGGCCTCCACGGACGGAGCGCCGTAGTCGCCTTCGTGGGTCGTGATCTGCACGTCGCCCAGACCGGCGGCGGCGAACGTGCGCCGCAGCTCCTCCCGGTCGCCACAGACGAAGTAGGTGCTGAGGAGCGAGCGCGCCTCGGGCCCGGCGTACCCGGCGACCATCTCGAGCAGGGGCCGGAACGCGGGCTGGCGGTCGAGGCTGCTCGGGACCAGCACGCCGACCGACCCGCCCGGCCGAGCGACGCGGTGCATCTCCCGCAACGCGCCGGCCCGGTCCGGGAAGAACATGAGCGCCATCTGACAGAGCACCCGGTCGAAGCCCGCATCCGGGAACGGGAGCGCGCCGGCGTCGCCCTGGTGCCAGGAGAGGTCCGGGGCCACCCGCCGCGCCACGGTGAGCATGGCCTCGTTGAGATCGACACCGGCGACGTGGCCGGCCGGCGCCACGCGCCCGGCCGCGGTCCGGGCCACGATGCCGGTGCCGCAGGCGACGTCCAGCACCTCGTGGCCGGCGCCGACGCCCGCCGCGTCGCACAGCAGCGGCGCCCACTGGGCGAAGAAGCCGGGCACGAAGGCCGACTCGTACACCTCGGCCGCCTCGAGCGGGATCTGGAAGGACTCGGGAGGTTCGGTGGTGGTCATGGCGCGATCATCCGGGTCCTGCGCCTCGCCAGCATCGGGCAGTTGACCCATCCCTGCCGGAACTCCCTGCCGGAGCTCCGCGCTCCTACGGCAGGACCCGCGTCGCGTACGCCGCCGCCTCCGCCCGGTTGCGCAGGTCGAGCTTGGTCAGGATGTGGCTGACGTGGTGCGACGCCGTCTTCCGGCTGACGAACAGGCGCGCCGCGATCTCCGGGTTCGACAGTCCGGCGCCGAGCAGGCGCAGCACCTCCTGCTCGCGTGCGGTCAGGGTGCCCACCCCCTTCGGCCCCGGTCGGGTGGCCACGCCGAGCGGACGGAGCAGCGCCGCCGCCCGGTCGGCCTCGATGGCGGCACCGAGCTCGTCGAAGACGGCCAGGGCCGAGCGCAGGTGCTCGACGGCCAGGTCCGGTTGCCGCTCTGACAACGCCCGCCCGAGGCAGAGCTCGGCGCGCGCCGCCTCGAACGGCTGGCCGGCGAGTCCCCACCGCGCCACGGCGTCCTCCAGCGCAGCGACCGCAGCCTGGTGGTCGCCGTCGGCCAGGGCGACGCGGCCTCGCGCCGCACCGACCAAGGCGACCAACCGGTTGCTGCTCCCGGCCGGGACGAGCTCGGTGAGCTGCGCGAGCGCGGACCGGGCGGCGCGCTGGTCCCCGGCGGCGAGCTGAGCATCGACGAGGAGGTCGAGCCCCGCGGCGCGGTAGGCGCGATGGGCCTCGAGCCGCCGGAGGCGGTGGCGGAGGTGGCGGCTGGCGCCAGCGGCGTCGCCTCGAGCCAGCAGCAACGCCGCGCACGTGAGCGCGGCGTCGGCCTCCGCCGCCATGCCCGCACCGAGTCCGGCCTGGAGCGCCTCCGCCTCCTCGAGCCGCCCCTGGCGCACGCGCAGTCCAGCCAGGCGGCTGAGCGCCCGGGCGTGCAGGCCCGGGCAGGTCCCCTCAGTGATCCTGAGGCCGGTGGTCAGCTCCCGTTCGGCGTCGGCCCACCGTCCTCGGGCGACGAGCACGCCGCCGTACAGGATGCGGCACTCGGCATAGAGGAACGGTGACCCGTACGCGTCCACGAAGCGATCGGCCACCTGGCACCACTGCGCGGCCCGGTCCGCGTCGCTGGCCAGCTCGCAGGCGTTGAGCATGTCGCAGCAGGCGTAGACCACGGTGTCGAGGCTGGAGCGCTCACCGGCCAGCGCGGCCGCCGCCGCCTCGTCAAGGAGGGCGAACCCGCCTTCGACGTCCCCCCTCCCGACCCGGATGAGACCGATCTGGGCCAAGGCGCCGAGCTCGAGGTCGACATCGCCGGCCCGGCGGGCCAGCGCGAGCGCCTTCTCCGTCAGCGCCTCGGCCCGGTCGAGGTCGGCCATGCGGTAGGCCCGTGCGATCCAGACCCAGGCGTGGAGCGGGCCCGGCTCGAGCGTCTCCAGCAGCCGGTCGGCCCGGGCCAGCCACCCGTTGGCCGCGGCCGTGTTCGCGAAGTTCGCCTTGTAGGTGATGGCCAGCCAGGCCGCGCACTCGATCGCCCGCTCGACCGCTCCCGCTCGCCGGTAGCGCGCGTAGGCCTGGGTGCAGCGGTCCACGCTGCCCTGGTTCTCTCCCAACCACCAGAGCGCGACGGCCAGCCCGAAGCAGGCGTCGGCCGAGTCGTCCCCCGTCATCACAGCCAGCCACGCCTCGAACGCGTCGCGGGCTTCGACCCAGCGTCCCTCGGCCAGCGCGAGCTGACCGGCGACCAGCGGCTCCGGGGTGGTCACCCGGACATCCTTGCCCACCGGTCGCGCGGGCCGGCCCGGTCGACGGCGGGCGCACCCCGTCGAGGGGCTTCAGCTGGCGAGCGCGCTCCCCGGGCGGAGGAACGAGCGGGCGACCCGGCGCTCGTCGTCGTCGATCCCGAGCAGGATCGACACGCCGAAGTAGACGAGGATCATCACCGCGGCGACAGGTATCACGGCCCAGACCTCTCCTACGGCGACGCGCAACGAGAAGCCCACGACACCGCTCACCGCGCCGGCCAACAGCATGTTGATCATGGGTGACGAGAACGGCAGCACCCCGAGCACGTTCCCCCTCACCTGCAGGATCCTGGCCGTGCCGAGGGCGAGGAAGGTGGTGGTCCAGGCCACGGCGGCTCCGACGCCGCCGAAGGTGGGCACGAGCACGACGTTGAGCGCGACGTTCAGGATCAGGCCGCCCACGTTGTCGGCCAGGTTGTAGAGCTGCAGGCCGGCCATGTTGAGGATGGGCCCGGCGGCCCCGACCGCCGTGTCGAAGAGCACGCCCAGCACCAGCACGCGGCTGATCCAGGCCGCCTCCCGGTACTCGTCCCCGAACACCGTGAGCAGCCAGTCGGCCTGCACCAGGACGACCACCAGGAGCGGCAAGGTCAGCCGCATCAGGATGGCGGACGTCGTGACGTAGAGCCGGCGGACGACGGAGAACTCCTGCCGGCGCAACAGGTCCGCGGCCCGGGGAGCGAGCGCGCCGGTGAGCGCGTTGACGGCCAGGGCACAGAACAGCACGGTTCGGGTGGCCACCTGGTACTCGGCCACGACATCGGCGGTGGTGAGCACGGCGAGGACCTGCACGTCGGCCCAGCGGATGCCCTCCAGCGCGACGGACGACGCCCAGGTGACCAAGCCGAAGCGGACCAGCACGCCGGTCTGGCGAACGGGCTTGACCCGCTGGTGGCCCTGCATGAGCCGCCGCAGCCAGATCCAGGCCATGACCGACGCGATGACACTGGCCACCTGCAGCATGATCAGCGATCCGGTGATGCCTGCCCCCAGCGCCAGTGCTCCGGCCGTGAGGGCGACCCGCATGATGGGCTCCGCCATCGAACCGACGATGGCGTTGGGGCGCATCGTGCGCCAGCCCATGGTGGCCGACAGCACGACGATCGTGAACGACGCCGACGGGAGGCCGACGGCCACCCAGCGCAGGCCGGGCACCAGCTCGGGGTCGCCATAGACGCTGTTGGCCAGCCAAGGGGCGGCCAGGAACAGGACGACGCCGAGGATGGCCGCCAGGCCGACCGAGACCGCGATGCCCACGGCGATGGTCCCCCGCAGCGAGGCGTCATCGTCGTCGGCGAGGTTGATGGCGACGAACCGGGTCATGGCCGAGCGCATGCCGCCGAGCGCGATCGTCTGCAGGATCCGGCGCAGCGCGAAGGCCTGGATGTAGATGCCGGTCAGGGTCTGGCCGAGGTTCTTGTTCAGGACCCAGAACAGGGCCAACACGCTGACGGTGTTGATCAGCGAGCCGGCGAGGTTGAGACCGCCGCCGCGGGCGACGTGGACGACTTCGGCGCTGCCGCTGACGGCTGCCTTGCGCCCGGGGGGTTCGCTCAGGCTCGTCACGAGTGGCCGATCCTCGCAGCCTCGGCCATCACGATTGCATCCGCTCCGAGCGCTCGCCGCCCGTCGCGTGGTCTTCGCGCCGCTGCGCCCGGGCAGGGTCGCTGAGCAGGGCCAACGCCACCATGACGATGGCACCGAGAAGCATCGAACCGAGCACGACGGCCAGCCAGCGCCGGGCCACGTCGCCTACCTGGGACACCTCTTGGCCGTCCTGGGTGGCCTGGACGATCGGGCCTGCGCCTCCCCGCACGACGGCCGCCTGAAGCTGGTCGACCTGCTGCTGGGCGTTGGCCACGACCACCTCCGCCCGCGCCACGTCGCGGTCGAACGCCGCCAGGACGTCGGACGCCTGGGCCAACTCCTCGGCCTCCGCCTCCAAGGCGGCCAGCTGGGTCTGGCACGTCGCCGGCTCCGAGCCCTCGGGCACGATGGCCCCGGACGCGCACAGCCTGAGCTGCGCCAGCTGCGGTGCCAGGATGGCCAGCTCGTCGGCCGGCGTCACGCCGTTGCGGTCGCGCACGAAGGCGTCACGCATGCCTTGCGCGTCGACCGCGGCGTCCTCCGCCAGGGCCAGCTCCTCCGCCGCACTGTCCCGCTGCGCCTCGGCGGCCGCCACGTCCGAGGCCGAGAGTGACTGCCCGGCGCGGACCACGAGCTCGGCGAGGACCTGGCCGGCGTCGGCCAGCCGCTCGGAGGTCGTCATCTCGGCCTGCATCACCGAGGACTGGCGGAGCCGCCGGACGAGCGTGTCGCCGAGGGCCGAGACGGGGACGCCCGAGCTCTCGGCCGCGTCCTCACGCACCGTCGGCGTGTGCACGGCGGCGTTCAGATCGGCTGCGTAGCGCTGCCCGGCGGCCGCGTTCGTCACCACGGCCGGGGGATACACGGTGGCCCGGGTGACGTAGAGCCGGGGCGGCTCCCACGTCAGCGCCAGGCCGATCACCGCCGTCACCACCGCGACGGCCACGCCCACGGGCCAGAAGCGCAGGGCGCGGCGGGCCACATCGGTCACCGTCGCCGTGGCCCCCGCCTCGCTCATCCGGCCACCATCCGTGCCGCCGGGAGCGAGCGGTCCGGCAGGGGATCGCGCACCGTCGCAGGCTCGGCTCCAGCCGGCGGAGGACCGACCGGGATCGGGCCGTGACGGCTGACCCACGCCGCGGCGGCGGCCAGCGCGAGGACGTACCAGAGCAGGACCACCTGGCCAAGGAGGTTGGCCGCCAAGGACGTGACCACGAACGCGGACACGACGCCGACGAAGGCCAGTGCGACGGTCGTCGATCGCGCCTCGCGGGCCCGTCGCCAGGCCCCGACGGCGACACCGACCAGCGCGACCAGGACCGCGGTGTACGCGGCGAGCCCGAGGATCCCCATCTCGACCAGCGCCCGCAGGACGTCGTTGTGCGGTGGCTGCCCGTTGGCCAGCCTCGCCGCCACGACGTCCGGGCCGATGCCGGTCACAGGGTTCCGATCGGCGAGGTCGATCACGTCGGACCACTGCCCCAGTCGCCACCCGAAGCCGGACTCCGATCCGCTGACCGCGGCGTTCGGCGTGGTGAGCTGGTCGATGCGGCGGTCGACGTCCGGGGACGCCACGGCGGCGGCCGCGAGCACCAGGACCAGCGCGGGCAGCAGCCTGCGACGGCCGGCCACCCACAGCATGACGACGCCCCCGAGGACGACCGAGACCCAGGCCAGCCGCGTGTAGGTGAGGACGAGCGCCAAGCCGACCGGGACCATCGCGGCCGCCGCCAGCAGCCGTGGCCGGCCGGGCCGGACGAGCACGAACGCGGCAAGGACGAGCAGCACGATGACCAGGAAGTGGCCCAGCGGGTTCGACTGGGTGAAGGTGGCGATGGCCCGCTCGATGCCGTCCTTCACCTCGAACCGGTTCGAGACCGAACAGTGGTCCGAGCAGCGCGACCGTCACCGGGATCACCGCGGCGCCGAGCACCGCGGCGAGGAACCGATCCGGCCGGCGGGTCTGCTCGCACAGCCGGTCGACGACGAAGAACATGAGGACGGCGGTGGCGAGACGGGACGTCTCGACGACGCTGCGCCCCGGCAGCTCACTACCCAGCGTGGCCACGCACGCGGCGAGCAAGAGGGCGACCAGCGCGAGGCCGGGCCACGAGCGGGGATGGCGCTCGCCCCGCAGCCGGCGCCGGATCCACCAGACGGCCGACACCGCGATGAAAACAGCCGCCAGCACGGTGGAGGGATCGGTGCCGGTCCACCCCTCGGACTCGTGCAGCCCGTCCACCGCTGGCCGCAGAACCAGCACTACCAGGACGAACAGCTCCATGCTGCGCAGCGCGAGCAGGACCAGAGCGGCCGCTCCGAGCGTGCTGCCGACGGCCAACGCGACCGACGAGCCGGGCTCGCCGGCCCCGGCCAGCACCAGGATGGCGGCCAGCGCGCCCAGCAACACGGTGGCCAGCTCGTCGAGTGATGCCGGTCCGAAGCGCGGGAGAACCTCGCGGACCGGTTCCCGAGCCATCCGAGCATCCTGCCACCATCCGTGGTCATCGGGTCCACGCACCTGGGCCGTCGCGCGCGGGTCAGCCCGCTCAGCGTGGTGGTCGTGACGTTGCGTGCCCGGCGGACCGCTCAGCGCCCCGCGGCCCGCTCCGAGGCCCGTCAGCGGGCGGTCGCCGCGGGAGCGGTCCATGGCAGCTCCCGCCCCAGCACCTCGTACAGCCGTTGGTTGTGGGGCGCGTAGTACGTCGCCAACCGCTCGCGCAGCTCGGGCTCCAGTGCGCTCTTCCGGTTGGCGTTGGCGGCGTCGAAACGACCGCCGTCCACCGGTCCGACGCCCAGGAAGTCGAACACCTGGTTCATCACGTCGAGCGGCCCGGCGAACAGCTCCTCGCTGACGACCACGTGCAGTTGCTCGGGCGCGAACAGCCGGTGCACGGCGCCGATCTGCTCCTCGTAGTGGCCACGCCTGAGGTACGAGTGCAGGCGCCAGTGACGGTCGTCCTTGACCTCGCCGGAGAGGATCCGCGCCTCGGCGTCGGCCAGGCGCTCCGGCTCGGCGTCAATGGCGTCGGCGAAGGAGAGGTCCTCGTTGCCCCGGGCCACCTCGTAGGAGTAGTGGGACCAGGCCCGCTCCACGGGGTCACGCAGGACGATGATCATGCGCGCCGTGGGCAGCTGGTCAGCGATGCGGCCGAGCGCGAGAGGATGGAAGCAGTAGTAGGGACTGGCCTCGCCGACGACCACCGGGCGGCCGGCGGCCCGCTGCCGATCCATCCAGCTCTGCAACGGGAAGTGGGCCCGGTACCACGACCAGCCCTTGTCGTGGTTGACGTCGAAGTAGTGGCTGGCCTTGGCCGCCTTCGGCTCCAACACGTCCGGATGCGCGGTGAGGTACTGCTGGAGCGAGGTCGTCCCTCCCCGCTTGGTGCCGATCACCAGGTAGTCGGGCACCGCTCGCCAGTGGGCGGAGACCTGACCGACGGTGCGACCGAAGGCCTTGGACGCCAGCGTCGTCAGCGGGGCCCGGGACAGATCGGCCATCAGACCGTCTTGCTCGCGGTCGAGCCGTAGCCACGCAGCAGCAGCGGGAGGTCCACGCTGATCACGCTCTCGAGCTCGGCCGAGCGGTCGGGGTGGCGCAGGGCCACGCCGGCCACCAGCTCCGCGAAGCCGTCCGGGGCATCCTCGTCGAAACCCATGGCGAGGTAGTCGAGGTACTGCTCCTCGGTGAGGCGCAGGCTCGGGATGAGGAGTGCGGTGTTGTCGCGCACCGACTGCTTGTCGCCGACGAGCCGGTACGAACCGGCGGGCAGGACCTTGCGTCCGTGATGGCGGAGCAGGGCGATGCGGTGGCACCCGTCCACGGGAAGGATCCGGGGACCGACGACCTTGCCCGTGGCGGTGCGGGTCCCGGCGGGGACCTCCCGCAGCAGGAGATCGCCCCACGACTCGTCGGCGGGGTTGAAGCGGGCCCGCATCGCGAGCACCCGCTCCACCTGATCGGCGAAGGCCTCGTCCACCGTGCGGCCCTTCAGGAGCTTGGTCCTCGCACCGATCACGATGTCGCGGTACCACACGTAGTAGGGCTGATCGCGGGCCTCGATGACGAGGTCCCCGAACTCGTCCAGCAGGTCGACGTTGGCGTCCAGGAAGGCGAAGAACTGCTGGCGCACGACGACGTCGTAGCGCAACGGGCTGACGAGCTCGTCGAGCAGGACGTCCACGGTCCCGGGCCGCTGGTCGAGGTGACCGCGGCGACGGACGCGGCGGGCCAGGCGGGCCGGCGTGGTCTCGCCATCGACGATGGGCTCGGTCACGGGCTCGTCGTCGACGACGGAGAGCGGTTCGGTGACGAGGGCCGGCACGGGCTCGGGAGGTGCGCCGGCGGGGCGAGGAGCGCGGCGGCCTCCGCGACGGAGCACGCTCAGGAGGTCCCGCAGGACCAGCCGATCTTCGGCCGTGAGCCCGAGGGCGACGAGGAAGATGGCGTAGACGGCGAACACCACCGGGGTGGCGATGTAGAGCTCCTTGCGGGGCGAGCCGTCCACGAGCTCACGCACCACGAGGGCGGCCAGCACCGACCAGGCGAACGCCGCCATGGCCTTGGGCGTGCCCTCGCTGAACGGCCAGGCGGGCGTGATGTACCGCCGCACCTGGTAGGCCCGCACCGCGTTGACGATGATCAGCGACACCGTCCACGCCGCCGCTGCCCCCCGGAGGCCGTAGGTGGGGATGAGCGCGAAGTTGAGGCCGACGTTGATGAAGAGCGCGGCCAGGTTGTCGTAGAGGGCCAGCTTGTTGTACCCGGCCTGGTTGAGCATCGTGCCGCAGGGACCGGTCAGGACGTCCGTGAGCTTGCCGAAGGCCAGGATGACGGTGACCGTCGCTCCCAGCCCGTACCCGGGGCCGAACAGGGCGAGCAACGGCCGGGGGAAGATGAAGATGATGGCGAAGAAGGGGAGTGCGAACCGCGTCATCCAGCTCGCCGCCGCCTTGTAGGCGATGGACAGCCGCCGCAGCTCGCCGCGGCGGGTGAGGTCGGCCACTCGGGGCGCGAGGGACTGGCTGATCGGACTCATGGCGAACGTGGCCAGCACGACGATGCTCGTGGCCACGCTGTAGACGGCCAGCTCGGCGGAGCTGACGTAGAGCGGCAGGATGAGCTGATCGACCCACAGGAGGCCCTGCGTCGTGAACGTGGCCAGCCAGGCCACCGACGAGAACCGCATGATCTCCTTGGATGCGAAGCGGGGGGTGACGTGCGGCCCCCGTACGAGGACCGCCAACCACACGAGGGCGAGCACGGCCGTGATGTACGGCACCACCACGAAGGCCTGCAGCACGCCGGTGAGGCCGGCACCCGTCCCGATGGCGATCGCGGTGAGCACCACCCGCAGCGCCGGGTCCAGCATCAGGCCCAGGAATGCGTTGGGCCGCATCGTCCGGAAGCCCGAGCATGCGGCCAATGCCGCCATGGTGATGGCCGCAGGCGGCACGGCGAAGGCGACGTAGTGCAGCGGGGTGGCCAGCGCCGGGTTGTTGTAGATGTCGTTGGCGATCCAACCGCTCAGCGCGTAGAGGATGGCGCCCACGGCGATGGCGGACGCGCTGGCGATCGCCATGCCGGACCGGACGGTCCCCACGACGGCGCCGCGGTCGCGATCGGCCCGGAACACCGCCACGTAGCGGGTGAGCGCTTGGCCCAGCCCGAGGAGCGCGACGACCTGCAGCAGCGAGAACAGCGCGAACGACTGCCGGAAGAGCCCGACATCCGTCTTGGAGAGGTTGCGGGTGAGCAGGAGGAGGACGACCATCGTCCCGACCTGCGTGACCGCAGCCCCTATGAAGTTGAGACCACCTCCGCGCGCCAGCGCGACGAGCTCACGGTCGTCTCCTCGCCGCGCCGCGGCCGCCGGGGACGTCATGGGCGATCAGCGATCCGCCCCGGCTTCGTCGTCGCCGTCGAAGTCCGAATCCGCCGCCGGCACCCGCGCCCACACCCGGCCCTGCCCGTTGTGCTCCGGCCCGCTGTGCTCGGCCGGGCCGCCATCGACGGACAGGTCGTCGTCGATGTCGGCGTCGTACAGCCGCCGACGCGACGCCACCGTCGCGGCGACATCGTCTTCGAGCTCGTCCTCGAGATCGTCCCCGAGGTCCGCGTCGTCCAGGTCGTCGTCGAGCCCTTCCTCATCCAGCCCGAGCCTCGTCCAGCCCGGCCAGCGTCGAGTCCGGCCAGCGCCAGCTCGTCCAAGTCGGCCTCGTCGGCATCAGCGTCGTCGAGCCCAGCCTCGTCCTCGACGAGCTCCGCTTCGGCCTCCTCGATGTCGGCCTCGTCCAGGTCGTCGAGCTCGGCATCGTCGGCGGCCGTGTCGACGGCGGCATCATCTTCGAGCTCGTCTTCGAGCTCGTCCTCGATGTCATCGTCGTCGATGTCACCGTCGTCGATGTCACCGTCAAGGTCCTCCTCGACGATCACGTCCTCGACCACGACGGCTTCGTCCTCGTCTTCGTCCTCGAGATCCTCGTCGGCCTCGTCGGCGTCGTCGGCGTCGTAGTCGTCGTACATCGTCGATCGTCGATCGTCATCGTCGACGTCATCCTGGACCACCGCGACCGCCGCGGCAGCGGGCAGACCGGCCGGGCCCGCCGAGGCGCCGATGAGTGCGGGCGACGGCGAGGCGGGGCCGGTCGCCGGCGCGAGCTCGTGCTCGTACTCGTCGTCAGCCCCGCCGGCCAGCTCGTCGTCGTGGTCCGGGCGGGCGGGACGGTTGGCCCGACGCTTCTGGGCGGCATCCAGCAGGAGCACCACACCGATGGCGATCGGGAAGCCGGCCACGACGGCCGCAGCCGCCGTCTTGACGACCCGCGTCTTGCGCACGACGGACTGCCCCTCAGCCGAGAACGTGAGGTCAGGCTCGAGTGGACGATGCGGCCAGCTGCTGCGACCGCGACGTCCGCGCTCCTCTTGAGCGGTCGTGAGCGTCTCCTGTGCGCGGCGATCTGCTGCTCGAAGCCGACGACCTCTGAGCAGTGACGTCCTCGAGAGCGAAGATCCGCAGGTTCGACCTGCTCGATGACGGTTCTGGTAGAGGCTGATGGCCGTCGGATTGCCGCCGGCGAGCCCTGACCGCCTGCTGGTCGTAGTCGAACGCTTCGGTCGTCGCGCAGCTCCTGGAGCTCCTCCTCCGGCGAGCTGGTCTGCACCGTCTCGTAAAGTGGCGTTGCGCTCGTCGAGTGTCGCCTCGTCGATCTCGTTCTGGGTCGCGCTCGATCCGCGCGTTGGCGGCGTCGACCGCCTGCTGGCTGTTGCGCAGCTCCGGCGTCTGCAGGTAGCCGAGCGCGCCGCTGGCGAGGCCGTCGATCACGGCCTTGGCTTCGGTGGCGTCCTTCCGCTTGTCCTGGAACGACATCGTGAGCTGGCTCGAGTCACCGACCTGGGTGATGCGGACCCGCTGGATGCGCCTGACCGGCACACCGGTCTCCTCGGAGACCTGGTTCTGGACCGTCGGGTTGTCCGCCGCGGCCTGGAAGTCGGCGACGAGCTGGGCCACCTGTGCAGGCGTGGTCGTCTCGTCGCGCGGCAGCTGCAGGGTCGCGCTGGTGCGGAAGGCCTGGGGCTGGCCGACCGCGATGAGGCCCGCCACGACACCGGCCACCGCCGGGATCATGACCAGCAGCCAGGCTCGCTTGCCGAGCACTCTCAGATAATCCTTGATCTCCACTGTCTTCTCCTCAGTTGCTGGTCACGCATTGATCGGAGCCGGTCGCCCCCCGGCTTCCAAGGCGTTCTTCTTGTCGAGCCATCCGAACCGCCCCACCGCGTTCGCGCACGCCGCGAAGGCGAACACGTACCAGAGCACGACGGCTTGGGACATCACGTTGGCCACCAGGCTCACGAGCACGAAGGCCACGAGGCAGCCGGCGAAGCCGACCGCCACCCCCCGTTCCCAACCTGCTCTCGCATCCTTCAACCCCCGCGCGGCCACTCTGATCAGAGCGATCAGCGAGCGCGATGTACGCCATCAGGCCGAGGGCGCCCATCTCCACGTAGGCGCGGAGGAAGTCGTTGTGGGGCTGCTTGGCGCCGTCCGCCACCTGCTCGGTCACGCGCAGACCGATGCCGGTGACCGGGTTGTCGACGGCGAGCGAGACGACCTCGCTCCAGTAGGAGAGGCGCCAGGCCAGGGAGTTGCCCTCACCGGTGAGGGCGGTGTCGGGCCCGTTGTCGGAGGTGAGGTCAGCGAAGCGGTCGACGACGCTGGGCACGAACAGGGCCACGCCGAGGGCCAGGGCCACGAGGGCGAGCAGCAGTCGCTTGCTCTGCCACCAACCGACGACCATCAGCCCGATGAGGAGGGCCAGCCAGGAGCTGCGGGTGTAGGTGAGCACCATCAACACGCCGAGGCCGGTGATCCCGATGAGCATCGGCACCCGGGTCTTCTTCGGCAGGTGCGGGTACATGGCGACGGCCATGATGATGATGAAGAGCAGGTAGCGCGAGAAGCCGTTGGCCTGGTCGAAGGTGCCCCGGACGCGCTCGATGCCGTCCTCCAGCGCCGCTCGCCGGTCGAGCAGCGGGGCGCCGATCAGGTACGCGAGGAACGAGCCGACCAGCGGCACGAGCGCCGAGCCCAGGGCCGCGATCATGATGCGGCGGACCGCCGCCGGCGTCGTCGCCAGGCGCTCGAGCACCAGAGCCATCACGATCACGGACAGGATCCGCGAGAACTCGGTGATGCTCACGTCGTGGATGCGCGAGGTGATGGTGCTCAGGAAGCAGGCGAAGGCGAAGAAGAGCAACGGCGCCGTCATCACCGACCGGCGGAGCCGTTCGCCCCGGTAGGCGCGAGCGGCCAGCCAGAGCAGGGACGCGCCCATGAAGAGCAGCGACACCAGGCTGGACGGGTTGGTGATGGTCGTGCCGCGACCACCCAGGATGTCCAGGGAGGCACGCAGGAACAGGCAGACGAGGACGAAGAGCTCGAATCGGGTGAGCGCCAGGTACACGAGCCCCGCCCCGACGACCGCGCCGAGCGGGTACACGATGAGCTCGACGTTGCCGGCGCCCACCAATGTCGCAACGACGACCGTCAGCGCCACCGCGGCCAGGATCCCGGCGACGAGCAGCTTGCGGTCGAGCGGCAGCACGGGGCCTGCCGTGTCGTCGACCGGGCCCTCGCCGGTGTGATCGGGGGCGATGGAGGTCATGCCGCCCCCCTCGAGGACGAGATGGCCGGGCTGACCGGCACGGCGCGGGCGCGGTGCGCGCCGGCGACGGCGTCGAGCTGGTCCTCGAGGTCGGCGCACACCGCCCGGATCCTCGGGTCGATGTCGAGCGGCGTGGCCCGCACCGACCCGCTGCCCCCGGGCGAGGGGGCGCTCATGTAGGACGTCTCCCGGGCATCGATGTGGGAGATGAGGTCATCCGTGAAGCGCAGGTCGAGCAGGTTGAGCACCGGTTCGATGGCCTCCCTCGGATGGCGGACCAGGTCGCGGTAGGACACGACCACGAGGTCGGACCGGTCGGTCAGGCCGAGGTCGAAGACCAGGCGGTTGCGGACGTACCAGAACAGGGCGGAGGCCGAGGCCGGGCTCGTACGCTCCCAGTCGAAGCTGCGGATCAGCTCCATCGTGTCAGGCCGGATGCCCTGTGCCTGCCAGCGGTCGAGGGAGCGACCGGCGGCCACGTCGGCCAGGATCGTGAGGTTGTGGTCGCGGAACTTCGACAGCGACGACCGGACCCGGCCCTCCATGCCCCGGTAGGCCCAGATGGCCCGCGCCGGCATCGTGGTGTCGAGCGCCAGCAGCTCGTCGGTCCGGTGGCTGTCGCACAGCGGCTTGAAGAGCGTGTAGCGGGCGCGGCTGCGCTCGACCACGTCGCGCACCACGTCCAGGCCGCGCAGCTCGTAGCGGCGGAAGACCTTCCGGTCGTTCTCGTTGTGGACGGCGACGTCAGGAGAGCGCTCGAGGCCCCGCACGACCATGTTGGTGCCCGACCGCTGGACGCCGACGAGGAAGACAGGCGTCGACATCCCCGCCTCGACCCCACGCGTCGCCCGCCACAGCGCCTTGCGGGCGGCCACCGGCGCGCGCTCGATCAGGTTGAGCTGGTCCTCCTCGACCAGCTTGGCGATGCCCTCCTCGCGAGCCCAGCGGGCGTGCCGGCGGAGCTCGAAGGCGAGGCGTCGCACACCGGACTTGCCGTCGAGCAGCTCCGGACCCTTCGCGGGGTTCCGCTCGCTCATCAGCCCGCTCCCGCCAGCAGGGAAGCCTGCTCGACAGGGACCTCGACCATGACCGGGCTGGTGCCGATGCCCGTGCCACCGCCGGCCGTCGTCGTGGTCGCGCCGAGGAGGCTCCCGGCTCCGGCCGCCCACTCGGCCTCGACCGCGCCGTCCGTGGCCCAGGCCACGACCGTCGCCTTGTCACCCTGCTGCGCGACGAACCCGAGGAGACCGTCGCTGTCGAGGGGCTGCAGCGTGGCTCCGTTGCTCACCCGCACCAGCTCGGCGAAGGCCCCGGCCACGCCACGCGGCGTGCCGTCCGGCTCCAGCAGGCCGAAGCGCTTCTCCTCACCGCCGGTGCCGTTCGGGTCCGCGGCCAGCGGCAACCAGAGCACCCGCCCCGCGCCGTAGGCCAGCAGCTGCGAGACGGTCTTCGTGACCTCCTCGGTCAGCACCTCCTCGGACTTGGCCTCGTCCACGTCGAACAGGCCGACCTCCCACGCCTCGATCGGCATGTCGGCCGGGATGCGCGACCGGAGGAACTCCATCAGGAGGGGTGCCGCGTCCCACCGCTCGTAGAAGTGCATCTGCAACCGGTCGATGACGCCGTCCTCGGCCAGTCCCAGGGTGGTCTCGATGACCTCGTTGTTGTACTGCCACTTCTCCGTGGCGATCAGCGCCTGCAGCTCGTCCATCGTCGTGAGCGCCGGGTAATCACGCGTGCGGGAGGTGTGGCGGCGGGCGTAGTAGCGCTGGTAGGCCTCGAGGGCCTCGTCGTCCTTCCCCTGCGCCATCAGGTCGAGCACGATCCCCGTGCCCATCGTCGGGCTCGACAGGCCCGAGTCGAGGATGACGGCGTCCGGCTGGGCGGCCCGGATCACGCCTGCGGCGTGCTCGACCAACTCCCCGTACTCGGCCGGCGTGCCCGCCCACTGCGCGGTGTTGTTGATCTCGTTCTCGATGGCCCACTCGGTCACGCCGCGCGCTCCGTAGCGCTCGACCAGGGCCCGCAGGAACTCGTCGTACTGGTCCATCTCGGTGGGCGTCACGGACGCCGTCTTGCCCTTGGCGCCCCGCGCCTCGCCCACCTGGCCGCCGGTGGCCCAGCACGAGCCGACCCGCACCTTCAGCATGAGCTCGTGACCGACCGACTCGGCCTGATCGGCCACCGTGTCCAACTCGGACCAGTCGTAGGAGCCCGGCTGCGGCGAGACATCGCACAGGACCGCCTCGTAGAACGTGCCGCTGCCCCCGCCCAGCTCGGTCAGCCACGGCTGGTAGCGGTCGAAGGCCACGCGGGCGTACTTCACGCCCACCGGGAACTCGGTGACGGGCGGATGGGTGGGCTCGGGGAGGACCACGCTGGGCACCGGCGTCGGAGGCGCGCTGGAGCCGCTCTCCCCATCGCCGGCCGAACACGCTGCCACCAGTCCGATGGTCAGTGCGGCGGTCACCAGCGGGCGGACAAACCCTGGACCCGACACGTTTCGAACGCTATCCCCTGCCGAATTCGGGCTACAGAGCGGGATCAGCGGTGACACCGGAGAGTGGCGAAAGCCCTCCTGGTCCGCCCACTAGGCGTAGCCATAGCGCCGCAACGTGTCACGCTGCACCTGCTCGATCGTGGTCAGCGCACTGGCATCGAGCTGGGTCCTCCACGACTCGTTGTGGTCAGGGAACGAGAGCCGGCGCAGCTCGGCCAGCCAGTCGGCGTTCGCGGGCAGCCCGGCCCGGCCGGCGATCTCCGCCAGGCGGCCGACCGGGTCGGCGACGAACTCCTCGTAGCGGAGGTCGATCAGCTGCCCGTCCGGGATGGAGCGCACGCCCCGCTCGAGGGCCTGCACCTCCTCCACCCAGTGCCGGGCAGCCAGCTCCCAGGGGTCGCCGCCGGCGGCCTCCCACTGGTCGGTCGTCGAGCCGTACCAGAACACCCAGAACCCCGGCCACCAGTTCACCTTGCGGAGCGACGGCGCGACGGCCCGACCGTCGCGGGTCAGCTGCACGAACGTCGCGTCCGGGAAGGCCTCCACGAGCAGCGGGAGCCGGAGGTTGTTGGCGATCCGCTTGCACAGCACGCGCTGGCCCCCGCCGTATCGCCGCAACCGGGCGAAGGAGGAGCGGAGCTCGGCGACGGCGGCTGCGTGCGGCAGGTCGGGCGGCACCGGCGCCTCCGGGATGCCGCAGCGGGTGAAGAGCGACTCGCCCTCCGTCGGCATCGGCAGCAGCTTGTGGGCCAGCGGGCGGCGCCCGTTGTAGACGTAGGCGTTCCCGTTCTCGCCGCCGAACCAGACGGTGCGGCGGGCCGCGGGCAGCGCCGCCGGCAGCCGGTTCAGCGCCGAGACCGCCGACCAACGAGGCAGCCGCTCGTTGTAGTTCGAGATGTAGCCGAGGCCTTCGTGGAGGGCCAGGCTCTTGTAGAGGAGGCTGGTGCCCGAACGCGGTGCGCCGATCAGGAAGACCGGGGCCGCGCTCGCCTCACCCGTGCGACGGCTCATGTGTAACCGATGCGTTCGAGGGTGGAGCCGGCCCGCCACCGCAGCAGCAGCTTCATCAGCGGGTCGTTGGCCCTGCGGCCGCCTCCGACGCGGGACCGGTAGACGGCACCCTCACCGCGCTGCGAGCGCCGCTTGGCCGTGTACGAGTCGTAGCGCCCCATCACGTCGTGAGGGTGCTCCGTGTGATGCAGCACGGCGTCGTCCCAGGGCTCGCCCACGAAGTCGAGGACCTGGCGCATCTGCTTCTCGGTGTCGGCCACGAGGTGCTCGTAGCGGATCTCGAGGTAGCGGTCCGGACCGACCTTCGGCGCGAACTCCTCGGCCATGCGGATGTACCGGGGCCACTTCTCGATGGCCTTGAGCCCGCTCACATACCCCCAGGTGTCCCGGTGGGACCGGGCCACGTCGCGCCCGTCGCGCACGATGTTGATGAACAGCGCGTCCGGGAAGAGCGTGTCGAGGTAGTCGAGGTGGCCTGCGTAGAGAGGCGTCTTGTCGGCCCAGCGGGTCTTGCCCCGCCGCGCCGCGTACCGGCTCTGGAAGTCGTCGAACAACGCCGCGATCTGCCCGTGCCAGTACTCCTTCGGGAAGCCGTACAGCTCCATGCGCGGCCAGTTCTCGGCGTCGGTGATCTTCTCCAGGTCGGCGAGGAAGCGCGTCTCCGGGCCGCAGCTGATGTGCGGGTGGGAGTCGAGGATCAGCCTGAACAGCGTCGTGCCCGAGCGGTGGCAACCGACGACGAAGATCGGCGGGCCCGACATCGCCGGAGGGGTGACGGGCTCGGTGCCGGGATCGGGCGCTGACATGACGTGCGGTTCCTCAGGAGTGGTCAGGGGAGACGGGGTAGCCGTAGCGGGCCAGCAGTGGCGCGGTGAGCGCCGAGACCAGCCGGCGGGTGCCGGTCGGGAGCTCGGTCGTCCACGCGTCGTCGAGCCTGACGGTCAACGGTCCGGTGCGCATCCGGTCCGCGTTGCCCGCGACCGTGTGGACGGTCGTGGTGCGCACCTGATCGGTCGTGGTGAACGGCACCTCGAGGTGGGACACGCCGGCGAAGGCCATCACGCGCGCCAGCGTGGCCCGCGGCTCGCTGGCCAGGTCCTCGTAGCGCAGCCGCAGGTAGCGGTTGGATCCGCCCCACAGCCACCCGGCGGCACCGTTCCAGAGATCCCACTGCAGGGCGCTCTGGGAGGGCGAGAGTCGCAGCATCTCGGTGCGCTCGCCACCATCGGCCAGCGCCTTCGTACGGCTCCACGAGTAGGCCACCCCGCGGGGGTCGCGCACGACGTGGACGATGCGCAGGTCGATGCCGTCCAGGTGCTGCAGCACATAGCCGAACGACGGAGGCTTGGACGTGTCGACGATCAGCTCCGCGCCGGTCACGTCCTGGATGCCGCGGTAGACGGCGGTCAGGGCGTCGGGCAGGTCGTGCAGGCGGGACAGCAGCCGGTCGCCCGTCCACCGCGAAGCCAGCATCAACGGCAGGTGGCGCGTCCGCATGACCCGGGCGTCCTCTGCCACGAGCGCCGCGGGATCGATCGACATCGGACTGCCGAACGCCTTCTCGACCACGGGCCCCCAGACAGGACAGGTGCGCACGGGCTCGCCGCAGCCACAGGCCCGGCCTTCGAGCAGGCCCCGCTCCCAGAGGAACCGGACCTCGCCCGCCGCGAACACCCCGGGCGTCGACCCCAGGATCGTGTTGACGAGTGTGGTCCCGCTGCGGCCGAAGCCGGTGACGAGCAACACCCGCGGTCGGTAGTCGGCCCTGCCGTCCGCCGGGCCGGACGAACCGGGTGTCATCGACGGGCCCGCCGGCGCCCCAGCGAGAGCACGGACGGGCGGGCCCTGAGCTGGCGGTAGAGGGCATCCGTCTCGACCGCCGCGGTGTCCCACGAGTACGTGTTCCGCACCCGCTCGGACAGGGCCTCGGCGCCGGCCCGCTCCTCGTCTGCCGGCGCCTGCAGCGCCTCGGTGATGGCCTTGGTCAGCTGGTGGACGTCACCCGCCGGGAAGAGGCGGGCCCCGGGACCGGACGCACCGATGACCTCGAGATGGGGTGGGATGTCGCTGACCACGACCGGGCAGCCGTAGCTGGCCGCCTCCAGCAGGGTGAGCGGCAGGCCCTCGAGCAGCGACGGGAGCACGAACACCGCGGCGTTGGAGTAGAGCTCCTCGAGCACGGTGCCGTACACGTACCCGGCCATGATCACGCGTGGATCCGCCGCCGCCTGCGCTTCGAGGTCGGCCACGTACTCGTCGGTGTGGCTGGAGCCGCCGGCGAGCACGAGGCGGACATCGCCAGGCACATCGGCGAACGCGGCCAGCAGGTGCTCGGGTGCCTTCTCCGGCACGAGGCGGCCCACGGCCAGCACGTAGCTGCCCTTGGTGAGCCCCCACCGCTCGGTGATGCCCGCGGCCTCGCGGGGCTCCGCCTCCGGCGTTCCGTTGGCGATGTACACGGTCTCGCGGTGGTACCGCTCGCGGTATGCCTCCTGCAGCGCCTTCGAGACCACGATCGTGGCGTGGGGCACCCTGGCGCTCAGCCACGTGCCGAACCGCAACAGGACGCTGGCCAGGCGGCCCCACTTCGCGCGCTCGCCGTCGAGGCCGTGGATCGTCTGCACCACCCGCGCCCGCGTGAGCAGCCGCACGATGGGTGAGAACAGGCCGGGACCGACGGCGTGGAAGTGGACGATGTCGAACCCGCGGCCGAGGGTCCCGACCGTCGAGGTGGCGCTGGCCACGATCGACTCGAGGTGCTTGGAGTCCACCGTCCGTACGTGCACGAGCTCCATGCCGCGGTACGAGGTCGGCTCGTCGTCGCTGTACCCGTGCCGGCAGAACACCACGACCTCGTGGCCCTGCTCCGCCAGGCGCGCGCCGAGCTCCTCGACGTGCCGCTCGACACCGCCGAAGCTGGCTGGGACGCCCCGCTGACCGATCATCGCAATCTTCAACTCAGGCTCCCTTCGCGCCGATCCGGCGATAGAGCCCGCTCACGTTGTCGAGATGCACTGACGGTGGGAACTCAACCTCGATCTTCCGCCGTCCAGTTTGCCCCATCACGAAGGCGCGCGTCCGGTCGGCCAGCAGCTCACCCATGGCCGTGGCCAGCGCCTTGTCGTCGCCCGGCCGCACGAGGAGACCGTCCTGGCCGGGGTCGATCAGCTCCGGGATCCCGCCGAGGTCGGACCCGATGACCGGCAGGCCGACCGCCAGCGCTTCGAGCACCGCCATCGGCTGGTTTTCGTACCAGGTGCTCGGCACGACCGCGACGGCTGAACGGCGCAGCAGGTCGTGCAGCTCGGCCTTCGCCAGCCGGCCGTGGAACGTCACGCGGCCCGGTGCCTCGACCTCGGCCAGCGCTCGGAGCTCGGCGAGTGCCGGCCCGTCTCCGGCGATGTCGAGATGGGAGCCTTCGGGAAGGTGGCCGACGGCGCGGATGGCGACGTCGATGCCCTTCTCAGCCGAGATGCGCCCCGCGATGACGGCGTGACCGCCGGGCTCCGCCTTGGCTTCGACACCCGAGAGGTCGACGAAGTGGCGGATGACGTGCATGCGGTCCGGGTAGACCCGGCCGCGCTCCATCTGCCCTGCGAGGAAGCGGCTCGGGCAGATGAACGCGTCGACGTGGCGGTACGACCGGGCGAGGGTGTGGACGGACAGGTCCGCGGCCATCGTGGCGCTGGCCAGGAACGACCCGTTCCGGCAGCGCCTCACGGGTGCGTTCCAGAACTTGCCACCGACGCAGGCCGTGCACGGTTCACCGTGATCGAGCAACTGGTATGTCGGGCACACCAGCTTGTAGTCGTGGAGCGTCAGGACCACGGGCACGTCCGCGGCGTGCAGCGGCGCCAGGATGGACGGCGAGAGCTGGTGGTACACGTTGTGCAGGTGGGCGACGTCGGGCCGGAAGCGCTCGATGGCCTCGGCCATCCCCCGTTGCGCCTCACGGCACCAGATCATCCGGCCGACCATCCTCGCCCGCTCGACGACACCCGAGGGCGGGTTGTCGAACTCGACGAAGGAGGGAAAGGTGTCAGCCAGTTCGACGTGGGTGTTCTGGGGGTGGTCCATCCCCCAGTACCCGACGGTGTGGCCGGCCCGTTCCTGGAGCGCGGCGAGATCCTCCATGTACCCCTCCGCTCCGCCCTTGCGGAAGAGGAACTTGTTCACGTGGAGGATGCGCATGGTGCCTCGCGCCGGCTAGCCGTCCGCGTCGATCCCGCCGACCGCCACGACGGCGGCCAGCACGGGCTCGGCCAGCTCGGGCCGACAGATCAGGAGATCCGGCAGCCACGGCCGAGGCTGGTTGTATCGGAGAGCAGAACCGTCGGCGCGGGAGGTGTGGAGCCCGGCGGCGGCACACACGGCGACGGGTGCGGCCGAGTCCCACTCGTACTGCCCACCCCCGTGCAGGTAGACGTCGGACTCGCCGAGCAGGACGCTCGTGGCCTTCGCTCCCGCCGAGCCCATCGGGACCAGCTCGGCACCGAGCAGCTCGGCGACGGCCGCGGTCACCTCGGGCGGCCTGGTCCGGCTCACGACCAGGCGAGGCGGTGCGTCGAGGGCCGGCGGCAGGGTGGCGGCGGGGTGCGACACCAGCGTGCGACCCAGACCAGGCAGGGCCACGGCACCGGCGACGAGCCGGCCCTCGACCCAGAGGGCGACGTGCACGGCCCAATCGACGCGCGGGACCTCGCCGAACTCACGCGTGCCGTCCAGCGGGTCGATGATCCAAACACGCTCCGCGGCCAGGCGCGCCGGGCTGTCGGCACTCTCCTCGGACAGCACCGCATCGTCCGGTCGCTCGGCGGCCAACCGCTCGAGCAGCAGCTCGTTGGACTGGTGATCGCCCGCCTTGCGCAGGTCGTCACCCGTCAGCTCCGACACGCGCAGCGCGAGGAGCAGGTCTCCCGCCTCGCTGGCCAGGCGTGCCGCGAGGGCGGTATCGGCGGCAAACGCACTCACAGTGAGGTGACGGTAGCCCTGCGCAGGGGGCATCCATCAGCCAAGCACGGGGCCGGCGTGCTCCGGGCCCGACGGGCTGTCCCAGGTCAGCGGGCAGCGCGCCGTCGCCCACCGACTGTGGTGAGCGGCTGGCCGGCACGGCCCCGCTCACCGTCGCTCAGAGCGCGTCCGCTCCCCGCTCACCCGTGCGGATCCGGGTGACCGCGGCCACGTCGACGACCCAGATCTTGCCGTCACCGATCTTGCCCGTGCTGGCCGCCGAGGCGATGGTCTCCACGACCTTGTCGCTCTCGGCCGCGTCGCAGACGATCTCGAGCTTCACCTTGGGAAGGAAGTCGATCGTGTACTCGGCGCCGCGGTACGTCTCGGTCTTGCCGCCCTGGCGTCCAAAGCCCTTCACCTCGGTGACGGTCATGCCCAGCACGCCGGCGTCGCGCAGCGCGGACTTCACGTCGTCGAGCTTGTAGGGCTTGATGATGGCGGTCACGAGGTGCAGCACCGTCGATCTCCTTGTTGCTCCAGCAGGGTTGCTTCGAGGTCGGTCAGGGTCCGTTGTCCTTGTGGGGCGCGGATCCCTGGAGGGGACCGCCGCCGGGCACGACGGCGGAGGTTGGCTCGGGGCGCACCGCTTCGAGCAGATAGCCCCTCGACCGCACGGTCCGGATGGCCAGCTCGACGCCGGCCAACCGGCGACGGAGCCGGAGGACGTGCACGTCCAGCGCGTTGCGTCCGGGTACGCCGTCGGGCCAGCCCGCCCGGGTCAGGGCGTCACGGCTCACCACAGCACCGAGACGATCGATGAGGACCCGGGCGAGCCGGCCCTCCACCGGGGGCAGCGACACCCAGAGGGCTCGGTGTCGCAGCACGCCGTCGTCGTCGAGCGTGGGGGGATCGCTCCTGATCGACGCGGCCCGGTGGGAGAGGGTCTCCATGCGGGCCCGGGTCTCCGACTGCTCAGCCGTCGCCCAGACCCAGTCCTCGAGGAGATCGGTGACCTGCGGGGGCGGCGAGGTCTCGTCCACCACCAGCAGGCGGGCGCGGCCCTCGTGCTCCAAGCGCTCTCGCAGCTCTCCCTCGTGGGGCCAGCGCACGACGGTCACGTCCACGGCGGCGACGGTAGGAAGCAGACGTTTCCCTCGTGTTTCGTCAATGTGAAGGCCGCTTGCGTGCCGACCGGCGCGACGCAGTGCGCGCCCGGCACGACGGAGTGCGCGTCGCACCTGCTGGCGGGGGTAATGTCCGCCGCCATGGCCGGCAAGAAGCAGTACCTCGCTCACCTCCGCAACGTGTCCCTCTTCTCGGGCTGCACGGACCGCGACCTCAGCAAGATCGCGAGGGCCGCGGACGAGGTCACCATCCCCGCCGGCTACGCCCTCGCCGATCAGGGTCAGACCGGGCGGGAGGCGTTCATCATCGTCGACGGTTCCGCCACCGTCCGTCGCAACGGGAAGAAGGTCGCCTCACTCGGGCCCGGCGCCGTCGTCGGTGAGCTGTCCCTGCTCGACCATGGCCCCCGCACCGCGACGGTCACGACCGACACCGAGGCCACGGTCCTCGTCCTCGACCAGCGCCACTTCAGCGCGGTGATCGACGAGGTCCCGACGATCGGCCACAAGATCATGGGCGTGCTCGCCGGCCGCATCCGCGACCTCGACCGCCAGATCTACGGCTGATCCATCCCCGCCGCGTTGATCGCGCGCTCGGCGTCGCTCGGTGGAGGCTGCGCAGGGTCGCGGTCCTTCCCCGCCTCCATGAGGGACGGATAGCTTCGCGCCTGCCATGAGCACGACCGCCGCAGTTGAATCGGCCTCTCCGCCAGCCGAGTCGTCGTCCGCCCCTCTGCCCGAGACCAGTCGGCACCGGCGGGTGCGGCCGTACCAGGTCGTCCTCGCGCTGGGGATCTTCGCGGGGCTGTTCACCCTGCTCTCCGGGGTCACGCCGCTCTTCACCGGCTGGCACGAGGACAGCCCGATCGCCCGCGAGGTGTTCGGCGGGGTGCCGGACCCGCTCATCGTGGCGTTCTACACCGTCATCCCCGTCCTGCTCGTGTACGTCGCCTACCTGTTCTCGCTGCGGGTGCGGAACTGGGAGCGCGGGACGCCGGACGGCCGCCGCACCAGGATCGGCAACGCCCGCAAGCGGGCCGACGACTACCGGGCCGGCGTCTACATGCGCACCCTGCTGCGGGACCCGGCGGCGGGCGTCATGCACTCGCTCATCTACTTCGGCTTCCTGGTGCTCCTCGCCGTGACGGCCACGCTGGAGATCGACCACCAGCTCCCGGAGGAGCTCAAGTTCCTGCACGGCACGACCTACCAGGCCTACTCCTTCGTGGGCGACGCCGCCGGCCTGGTGTTCCTGGCCGGGCTCCTGTGGGCCGTCGGCCGGCGGTACGTCCAGCGGCCGTACCGCATCCGGATCAAGACCAAGCCGGAGCACGCGGTCATCCTCGGCGTGTTCCTGCTGATCGGCGTCAGCGGCTACGCGACCGAGATGTTCCGGATCGCCGCCGAGGGGACGCCGGACTTCGAACGCTGGAGCTTCATCGGCTACCCGCTGGCCACCCTCGTCGACGGTTCGACCGAGCAGACGCTCGAGGGTTGGCACCAGGCGCTGTGGATCACCCACGTCCTCGCGTTCGTGGCGTTCCTGCTGATCCTGCCCATCACCATGCTGCGGCACATGATCACGTCGCCCCTCAACATCTACCTGAGGGACAAGGACCGGCCGAAGGGCGCCATGAAGCCCATGCCCAACCTGGCCGAGACCTCGCTCGAGACGTTCGGGGCCAGCGTCGTCGAGGACATGACGTGGAAGCAGTTGCTCGACACCGACGCCTGCACGATGTGCGGCCGCTGCACGAGCGTGTGCCCGGCCCACGCCACCGGCAAGCCGCTCGACCCGCGCGAGATCGTGCTCAAGGTCGGCGAGGTCATGGCCGCCAGCGCACCTGTCGGGCCGGTCTCGCCGCCCATCGGCGTCGACCGTGAGATCACCATCTCCGGCGCCTCCCTGTTCGAGCGCGTCACCGCCGAGGAGCTGTGGGCCTGCACGACCTGCAAGGCCTGCGACGAGATCTGCCCGGTCAACATCGAGATCCTCGACAAGATCCTCGACATGCGGCGGTACCTCTCCCTCATGGAGAGCAACTTCCCGGCCGAGCTCGGCAACGCCTACCGCGCCATGGAGAACCAGGGCAACCCGTGGGGCATGAGCCAGGGGGACCGCGGCGACTGGGCCGGCGATCTCGAGGTGCCCGTCGTCGATCCCGGCGAGCCCCTCACCCACGAGTACCTGTACTGGGTGGGCTGCGCGGGCTCGTTCGACGACAAGAACAAGAAGGTCACCCGCTCGATGGCCAAGCTCCTGCAGCGGGCCGGGCTCGACTTCGCCATCCTCGGTCCGAGCGAGATGTGCACCGGGGACCCGGCCCGTCGCTCGGGCAACGAGTACCTGTTCCAGATGCTCGCCATGCCGAACGTCGAGATGCTGAACGGCATGGGCGTGCGCAAGATCATCACGCAGTGCCCGCACTGCTTCAACACGCTCAAGAACGAGTACCCGCAGCTCGGCGGGGAGTACGAGGTCGTGCACCACAGTCAGTTGCTGGAGCAACTGATCGAGAGCGGGAAGCTCGACGTCAGCACGGCGACGCTGCCCGAGCGGGTGACCTACCACGACTCCTGCTACCTCGGCCGCCACAACGACGTCTACCTCGCGCCCCGCAAGGTGATCGGCTCGCTGAAGGGCATCGACATCGTCGAGATGCCCCGCAACGGCACCCGCGGCATGTGCTGCGGTGCCGGTGGTGCCCGCATGTGGATGGAGGAGTCCATCGGCAAGAAGGTCAACGACGAACGGGCCCAAGAGGCGCTGTCGACGGGGGCGACCAGGGTCGCCACCGCATGCCCCTTCTGCTACATCATGATGGACGACGGGGTGAAGGCCGCAGGAGCTGATGACGACCAGGTCAAGGTGGGCGACATCTCCATGCACCTGCTGGAGGCCATCGAGGCCGGGGAGCGCACCGTCGTCGAGCAGGCTGCACCGCTGATCGCCACCGACTGAGCGCACGCACCGTGCGGGCAGCCTCCCTGCGGGCCGGGGTGCTCCCACCATCGACGGTTGAACGGCGGCCGTGGTCGAATGCCCCGGTGCGAGCGATCGCGCTCCGTGTCCGCACCACGCTGACCGCGCGTTGGTGGCTGACCCTCGGCGTCGTCCTGGTCGTCGCCGCCCCGACGGCGATCGTCCTCGTGCTGGGCGTCAACGCGCGTCGGGCCGCCACCCTGCCGGAGCGGTTCACGCGGGCCGTCGGGGGTGACGCCGACACGATCGTCGTCCAACCGGCCGGCCCGCCGCTGACCCCGAAGATCGCCGCCCTACCCGGCGTGCGGCAGGCCGAGGGGCTGACATTCGTCTTCGCGCAGCCGGCCGCCGACTTGGGGTCGGTCGAGGATTCGGAGGTGAACGTCTTCTCGATCACCGACATCCGGGCGCTCGGCGCGCTGGTGAAGGAGGGTCGGACCGCCGCGCCCGACGGCGACGAGTTCCCCGACGCCGAGGAGTTCGTGGCCAACCGGTCGTTCGTCCGGGAGTACGACCTCGAGGTGGGTGACCGCGTGCCATTCGTCGCATGGACGCAGCAGCAGGTCGATGAGTCGACCGTCCTCAACGAGCGGCCCAGGGGCCCGCGGTTCGACGGGGTGCTCGTGGGCGTGGTCGACAGTCCGGCCGATCTGGACGATCCGACGGCGTCGGTCTTCTTCACCTCGGCGCTCCTCGGGGAGCCGGTTGGGATCGTGGCCACCCTGGTCGCCGTGCGCCTCACACCCGGCACGACGCTGGACGGGTTCCGGGCCTCGCTCGAGGCGATCCCGGGCCACGAGCAGCTCTTCTTCCAGCCCGGCCGCACGGTGAGCTCGTCGGCCCGCAGTGCGATCCGGGCCCAGGCGGTGGGCGCGGCAATCCTGGCCGCGGTGGCCGGTCTGGCCGTCGTCGCCGCGGTCGGGCAGCTGCTCCTGCGCCAGCGCGCCGCGGGAGCCACCGAGCGGCGGCCGTTGCTGGCCCTCGGGTACACGCGCCGGCAGGTGTCGGCGGAGGGGATCGCCTGGGCGTCGGTGGTCATCGCCGCAGGAGTGCTGCTCGGTGTCGCCGGCTCGATCCTGCTCACGCCCTTCGTCCCCCAGGGCTTCCTGCGCCGGCTCGATCCTGCGGCCGGTGAGATGTCCTTCGATGCCGGCGTGCTGCTCGGTGGTGCGGCCGTTCTCGCCGTCGCTCTGCTGGCGTGGGTGGCCGTCGGTTCGCTGGTCGCTCGCCCCGCCATCGACGAGAGGCCCTCGGGCACGACGGAGACGCTGACGCGAGGCCTGCAGCCGGCGGAGGCGACCGGGGTGCGCTTCGCGTTCGCCCGCGGCCGCTCGGGGCGATCAGCCCTGGTGACCACGGCGGCGCTCGCCGTCGCCATCGCCGTCGCGCTCGGTGCGGCCGTGTTCGCGTCCAACATCGACTCGCTGGTCAGTGATCCGCCCGCTACGGCTCCGACTTCGACTTCATCACCGGCAACAGCTTCGGCACGGGGGAGCCGGCGCCCTGGCCGGACGTGGAACAACTCGATGGGCTGGCCGGAGCCAGCTTCGTGGCCACCAGCAGCGCCGTCCTGGACGAGCAGGACATCGATGTCGTGGGGGTCGATCCGATCCGCGGCAGCCTGCTCCCCCCGGTGATCGACGGTGCCTTCCCGGCCAGTGCGGACGAGGTCGCCCTGGGGAGGGTCACCGCCCGCCAGCTCGGGCTCCGGCAGGGCGACGAGGTGGCCCTGACGAGCGGCTCAGGGGCGACGGCGACGTTCCGGGTCGTGGGGGTGGCGGTGCTGCCCAACCCGTCGTTCGGTCAGGGCGGCGGCCACGGCGCGGCCATGCTCCTGTCCGGGTTCCAGCGGCTGGAGCCGGACACCGAGCCGAACAGCCTGATGATCGACCTGGAGCCCGGCGCCTCCGTCCCCGCGGAGCTCCAGCCGTTCTCACCGCAGCGGGCCGAGGAGCAGACGCGACCGATGGACGTCGTCAACCTCGACCGCATCCGCTCGGTTCCGACCGTGCTGGCGGTGCTCGTCGGCGCGCTGGCCAGCCTCACGCTCGGGCACGCCCTGCTGACCTCGGCCCGCCAGCGGCGCCGGGACCTCGCGGTGCTGCGCTCGCTCGGCGCCGACCGCCGGTGGATCGGGCGCACCGTCCACGCCCAGGCATCCGCGCTGGCGGTGGCCGCCGCCATCATCGGCGTCCCGGCCGGCATCGTGGCGGGCCGGGCCCTGTACCGGTCCTTCGCCGATCGCCTCGGGCTCGTGCCGGACGTGGCGACGCCGACGCTGCTGGTCGGGCTCGTCGTGGTCGGTGTGCTGGTGGTGGCGAACGTGGCCGCTGCGGTGCCGGCCCGCCGCGCCCGCCGAGCCCCGGTGACGTCCCTGCTGCGGGCCGAATAGCGCCATCGAGAGTTCAGGCCGGCGTGACCCCTGCGCCGCTGCCCCGTCATCAGGCGCTCACCCGGGGGCGGCACGCTGCCCACATGCCTGAGGATCATTGGCATCGGCGAGCCCGGCGGGGCGCGGTCTCGGCCAGGGTGGTGGCGCGGCGCTTGGACCCGCGCCACCACCCGCTCCCGGACTTCGTGGTCATCGGAGCGCAGCGAGCCGGGACCACCGCCTTGTACCAGCACCTCTCGCAACATCCGGACGTCGATCCGCCGGTGCGCAAGGAGATCCAGTTCCTGACGCTCCACTGGGATCGGGGCGTCGGTTGGTACCGACGCAACTTTCCGGTGCTACACGGCCCGCAGGCGCGCACCTGCGAAGCGTCGCCGTACTACTTGTTCCATCCGCATGCACCGGCGCGCGCGGCCGCTGCGCTGCCTGAAGCACGCTTCATCGCCGTGCTCCGCGAGCCGTCGGCCCGCGCGCTCTCCCACCACCTCCACAACCGGGCGAACGGCCTGGATCAGCTCGACTTCGAGCACACGCTGGCCGCGGAGGACCGGCGGTTGGCCGACGACCCCAGCGGCCGCCATCACCGCCTGTACTCGTACGCCACCCGCGGCCTGTATGCGGAACAGGTGCGCCGCTGGCAGCGCGCGGTCGGCGACCGGCTGCTGGTCATCCTGAACGACGACCTGCTGCTGGACCCGCGCCGCACGTTCGATCGCGTCCAGGCCTTCGTCGGTCTGGCGCCCTGGGAGCCGGACGGCTTCCGTGCACCGCCGCCACGGGCGGAGGCCGCGGGCATCAGCCCTGCCACCCGCCGGCGGCTGCAGGAGCGGTTCGCCGCGCCCAACCGCGAGCTGGCGGAGCTGCTCGGTCGAGACCTCTCGCTGTGGGAGGACCGCCTGACCGCCGACCACGGTCCGCGCGCCGTCCCCGGAACGTTGTCGCGTTCCGACGACGATCGCGTGCCCGCTGGGCTAGTCTGGCTCCGTCAGGCGCGGCTGGGGCGGGCAGCAACTCGAGGGCTGCATCTGGCGGGAGGAGAGATCATGGGCCGCACCGACAGCGTCCTTCGCGTCGAGACGTCGAGCCCTCCGGTGGTGGACCGGCGGCTGGTGCTGAAGGCGGGGGTGCTCGGCGGTGCGCTCCTCGCCGCCGACGCGCTGTTCGCGCGCCGCGCCTCGGCCGTCCCGCGCTACTCGCCGGTGCGACCGGTGCCCGACGCCAACGGGCTGCAGCTTCCACCCGAGTTCGAGTCGAGGATCGTGGCCCGCTCGAACCAGTTGGTGACCGGCACCACCTACAAGTGGCACCGGGCCCCCGACGGCGGTCGCGTCTTCCCTGTCTCCAATGGCTGGGCCTACGTCTCCAATTCGGAGTTGGCCACCGGCAGCGGCGGCGCCGGCATGATCCGCTTCAACCAGAGCGGCGCCATCACCGACGCCCGCCGGATCCTCGGCGGCACCAACCGGAACTGCGCCGGGGGGCACACCCCGTGGGGGACGTGGCTGTCGTGCGAGGAGGTCGAGAACGGTCGGGTGTGGGAGGTCGATCCGCTGGGCGGCAGTCCTGGGGTCGCCCGTCTCGCCATGGGCCGGTTCAACCACGAGGGCGCCGCGGTCGATGGCGCCAACAGCACCGTGTACATGACGGAGGACGCGGTGTCCGGCCTCTTCTACCGGTACCGCTACGCACAAGCTCAGAACCTCTCTTCCGGCGTGCTCGAGGCCGCGCAGGTGCAGAGCGGTGTCGTCACCTGGCTGCCGGTGCCCGATCCCTCGGCCGCCACGAAGCCCACCCGCAAGCAGGTCCCGAACGCCACCCGGTTCGCGGGCGGCGAGGGCATCTGGCTGAGCGGCGAGCGTCGTCAACTTCACGACGAAGCACGACGACCGCGTCTGGGCCTACCACATCGCCAGCAGAAGCATCCAGGTGGTCTACGACTGGACGACGAACCCGAACCCGGTGCTCCGTGGTGTCGACAACATCGCCGTTCGCAACAACGGCGACGTCTTCGTGTGCGAGGACCAGAGCGTTCTCGACCAGCGAGAGGACCCGAAGATCTGTTTGCTCGAGCCATCCGGCGAGGTCTCGGTGTTCTGCCGGGCCGTCGGCCACCGCGAGAGCGAGCTGACGGGCATCGCCTTCACCCCCACCGGCGACCGCATGTACTTCTCGTCCCAGCGGGGCACCCTCGGCACGGTGGGGGGCGGCATGACGTTCGAGGTGACCGGGCCCTTCCTCGGCTGAGGTCGCCCCGGCGGCGCATCGCCGCGGCCCCGTCGACGTCAGCGAGGCGGGAAGTTCTCGTGGTAGCGGCTGGGCGTGGGCCCGCGCTGGCCCTGGTACTTGGAGCCGAGAGGGCCGCTGCCGTAGGGATGGTCGGCGGCCGTCGTCATGGCGAGGAACGAGATCTGACCGATGCGCATGCCCGGGTAGAGCGTGATGGGCAGGCTGGCCACGTTCGAGAGCTCGAGCGTGATGTGCCCGTCGAAGCCGGGGTCGATGAAGCCGGCCGTCGAATGGATGAGGAGGCCGAGCCGGCCGAGGCTGGACTTGCCGTCGAGCCGGCCGACCAGATCGATGCCGAGCGTGACCCGCTCGTACGTGGAGCCGAGCACGAACTCGCCTGGGTGGAGCATGAACACCCCGTCCTCCGGGATCTGGATCAGCTCGGTCAGATCCTCGAGGTTCTCCTTCACGTCGATGACGCCCGCGGTGTGGTTGCGGAACACCCTGAAGAGCCGGTCCAGCTTGAGGTCCACCGAGGACGGTTGGATGCGGTCCTCGTCGAGCGGCTCGATGATGATCCGGCGGTCGGCGATGGCGTCCCTGATGCTCCGATCGGACAGGATCACGGAGCGGCACCCTAGCGATGACGCCTAGGGCCGCTCCCAGGGCAGCGAGCCGGTCGCCAACCAGGACACCCGGTCGTCGAGGCTGGCCTGACGGGTGGTCGACGACCGCGCACCCGCGACGTCGGACGCCGGATGGCGGTGTCCGTGCCGGAGCCCGGTGCGGTCCAGCGCGTTGAGGAAGAGGAGCGCTGTGGCGTCGATCATGTCCCTTGGTACGGCCGCGGGCTCGACACGGTTCGCGCTCGGACGGCCGACGGGTCCGGGGTATCCTCTGCGCGTCTCCGCGGGCGTAGTTCAGCGGCAGAACATCAGCTTCCCAAGCTGAGAACGCGGGTTCGATTCCCGTCGCCCGCTCTTGTGATGTCCTGCCGTGAGGATCGCTGTTCGTGATCGTCCTCGTCGGGTGTGCGCACTAGGCCTTCGCCGCATCAAGTCGCTCCTGCCAGACCTGGCAGAATGCCTCAAGACCCGGCTGCAGGAAGCGCTTGACGATGATCGCTGCGATGATCGCTGCGACCGCGGGTGCGAGGCCGACCGAGGTGACGAGGACGCCGGCCATCGTGGCCGCGACCGCTGTTCCGCCTAGGCCAAACGCATCTCCGATGGCCTTCCGATCGGCCCTTTCATCGTCACCGCCACCGCAGACCAGGGCATGGGCCTCCACCTCCCAGCGACGAAAGATGCGCTCGCCGAGCCGTCGCACTCCGTCGAGTGGGCCCATCAGGGTCGCATCGAATGTCACGGCGGGTGCGAACTCACCGGCCAGCGAAGGGTCTTCGCCAAAGGACTGGACCGTGATCCCGAGTTGCTCGAATAGTTGGTTCTCGTCCGAGTCGAGCAGGGATGTGAGGGCAGGGGTCGCTGCCGCGGTCAGTGTGTCGACGTTCATGGGTTACCTCCTGATTGATTGGGCGTGGGGGGTTCTTCCGCGTGTCGGGTGGCAACGGGCCACGACGCACGCGCCGCGCCAGATCCGTAGAGTGTGTATGCCAGACCGAGCGGGTTGCGCTCCGCAATGAACCGCAGCCGTGCGGCGCGCAATGCTGCTCCAACGGACAGTCCTGCCGCCAACCGGCGAATCAGTTCACTGCCGAACCAGGGGGCGAACGCGGTAGTCATTAGGCACTCTGTCCCGACGAACGCCCGAGCGCCTCGGTCCAGAAAGAAGTGGGTGAAGCTCTCGCCGGAGAGCGTCGGAGTCACTGCGGCCGACTCGCACGCATTGAGGATGACGATCGGGTTGCCGCAGACCAGGTCAAAGATCGTGGCATAGAGGTCGAGGAGCTCCAACTTTCCATGGGAGAGCATGATCCACGACGAGTCCGTCGGACTCTTTGTCATCTGCTCGTACGCCGACAACAGAGATGTCCGCAGGCCTGCATCGCTCAGCGCCTCGATGATCGCCCGGAATCGGCTATCGGCTGCACGGCCTTCACTGACCGGCACGCGGGTGTGAGCATGACTGTAGAAGTAGAGGATGTCCTTCCGCTCATCGCTCTGCAGCAGCGTCCTTGCCGCTGTGGAACTCGTGACTTTCGCGGTGACATCAACCGGTGGACTGGCACTCCTCGCAACCTCCTCCACTCGCTCCATGTGGTCCATCGCGCCGCTGAACTGTTCCCAAAGCATGATAGCGAGATTCGGGTGATCGGAGGCTGGGGCGTCCTGCTCGAAGCCTCGCACCGGCACCTTCGGCAGGTGCTGCTCGATACAGTATTTCAGACCCCAGAAGTTGGCGGTATCTGGGGCCGTGTAGCTGACCGTAGGAATCTCCCCATCAAAGATGAAGGCCCACGGGAAGTTGAAGTCGGCAGCCGATGGATGAACGGACACCTGGATCACGGCACCAGTGGGAATCGCCGCCGCCTCCAGGGCATCGGCCACCTCCGCGAGCGCCCCAGTCAGAGAGTGACGGAAGAGACACGCGTAGATGTTGCGTCCGACGGTTGCAAGCGACCGCAGCGCGCGCGTGAAGGTCGCATCGGACGGACTGAGGACGTTGGCGTAGTCACCAACAACAATGGCGAGCAGCGCCACGCGAACTTGATCATAGAGGTCGGCTACCGCCGCAGCATCGAGTTCACTCGGCGCCGGAAGAATTACTGAGGGGCCTCCCGACGGCTGGATCGTGAAGTGGAACCGATAGGCGGCTTCGGTCCGGGCGACATCGATGTGGACGGCGCACGGCTGTTCCCCGTCGAGGTCGTCGTACGACCGCTCCATCCGATCAGGCCTAAGGGAGATCGGGTGCTCGAGCCCAAGAATGGAGCGAACATTTTCCCGAAATGGGGACACAATCTCCGCACTAATGATGACGGACTCAAGCAGATTAAGCTCGTAGAAGAGTCGCACCCTCATCTCAGCGAGCACGCTCGGCACTGGCGTGGACTGAACAGCATGGATCCTGAACCAGGCGTTGTCCGTGCTGTCCCCTTGTGTAGGCAGCGTTAGGTGGGCGATCGGTTCGTCGACGGTAAGGCCTCCCGCTGCCTCCACCACGACGAGCACCTTGGCGGCTCGGGCCGGATACTCGGCGCCTAGGGATGGTTCGGTACTAGGGATGCCGGTCCTCATCGCCCGAACGGCAATCTCCAACTCGTAGGTCCGACCCTGGTGCAGGGCTGCGCCATCCGGTACACCGAAGCCTGCCGTGCGTCCTCCCTCGTAGAACGTCGCGTCGGCCGAGCGGGATGGCGGGGTTTGGCGCGCGACAGCATCGCGCAGCCGATCGATCACCTGCTCGTGCGGCAGAGTCGAGCGAGGGCTGAGATAGGCAACCGACTGATCCACGAGCCCCTCTTCGATCTTCGCCTCGAGTGCGCGTCGGACGGCGTCGGCAGCGCGAGCAGACGCGAGATCGAGCGAAGCGACCCGGCGCTCGCCTTCGTTGGCGGTTACCACCGCGTCGATCATCTTGGCGGCCCGCGCGGACGGGGACCACCAACGAGTCGCCCTCGACCGGGAACCAGCCTGGGAATACATCAACCTGCGGGTCGAGCCCTTCAAGCACCTCCGCTATTGCGGACAGCACCGCGGCCCGAGCGGCCACCATCCCGGTCCTGAGCACCGCTATCGCATATCCCTCGATGGCCCGTCCATGTGTAGCCGACCGGATGCCCATCATCGCCCTCGCCGCCTCTTGCCAGGCGCGGTGGCCCGGCGACGTCAGTTCTCCGGCCAGTCGATCGACAAGCCGGGAATCCTCGACCATGTCGGCCAGCCTGCCCGCGGCGGCAAGGGCAGCGATCCGGACCTCGGCGTCGTCGTCGTCGCACAACTGGAGCACCGGCCCCACCACTCTCGCGTTCCCGGCCAGTGCCAGGCCGCTGCGGCTGCTGCGCGTACCAATGGATCCTCGTCAGCGGCAGCCTCGTCGAGGGTCCGAGGCCTTCGCCCCCGATGCGGCCGAGGGCGCGGGCGGCTGCGGTTCTGACGGACTCCCGCGGATCTTGCAGACGGGTGGCGAGGAGCGGCACGGTCGCCTCACCGAGCGCCGCAGCGGCTTCACCGGCTTGGTCGCGGATCCGCGGGTCGGAGTCAGCGAGTAGGCCCACGATCGCGGTCGCTCCGACCGCCGTGGCCACGGCCGGGAGGCCGACGGCGGCTGCGGCGCGTACATCGGGCATCGGGTCCGTGATCCACGCGCGATCAGCGGGGCCGGCGCGCCATTCGCCAGGCGGGTCGACCGGCCACGCGCACCGAACCGTCGCGATCCGACAAGCAAAGATCCAGCGCCTTGACATCTTCCGCATCGGTGGCGCGAAGGGTTCGCGCCGCCGCCGCTCGCACTTCCGGGTTTGGGTCGATGAGTGCGTCGCTGACATCAAGGTTCGAATCGGCGGCGTCGCGAGCCACGGCCCAGGCGTCGAGTGCGGCGAGCCGCACCATGGTCGCGGAGTCGTCGATGAGTGCCTGGATTCCTGTAAGCAGATCGATTCGCCCGAGTTCGCTCACGATGCGGCACGCTCGCGCGGTCAAGCGGCACGTCGGACTCGACCATCTCGGCGAGTGCAGTAGCCGTCCGGGCCGGGTGGTTGGCCAGCGCGGCGCAGACGACAGTTCTCGTCGCGAGACTCGGTGTTTCCCAGTGATCGGCCAGCACACGCGGGCCATCTCCGCCGACTTCGGCCAGGGCCCATGCAGCGCTTCGTGCGTGCGGTCCATCCAGCAGCGAAGCGAGCGCGGCGGCAGCGTGCGGATCGCCGAGCACCCCGAGTGCGCTCACGTACAGCTCCGTTGCAGGCGAGCCGGCAACAACCCGCTCGATCATGACGCTTGCGGCGCCGACGTCCTTCGCGTCGGCGAGCGCCCGCGCGGCGGCCGTCGCCGTGAGGACGTCATCCCCCAGTAGCCTGCGGAGCTGCTGACGCCCGCGCTCAGACCCGGGCCAGCAGCTTCGCCGCAGCGTGACTATCAGCCGCCCCGCCGCGCACGATCGGTATCACCGTTTCAACCAATTCATCGGAGTGAGCATCGACGAGCGGCGATCGGCCGATCGCAGCCAACAAACCCCCTTGGTCCTGGCCAGCGGAGTCGACGGCGCCGAGCAACAGGCGGAAAGCGTCTTCCGAATCGATTTTCGCTAGCACTCCTGCAGCACCATCTCTCGACCGCTGAATGCCGAGGAGACGCTTTAGGCGCGGCACTGCTGGGGTGACCGACGATGGATCCCGACTGACGAGGTACTCAAGACCGGACACGACTCCGTCTGGTTCGATCAGTGCACCACCATCAACAGCCGCGAACAGTGCGACTCGAGCTCGAGCTGGAGAAAGCTCTACGAGGGAGCGCGCCGCGTTGGAGACGATTGATGGGAACGGTTCTCCGACCCGTTGCACTTCGAGCACGAGCTTGTCGACGACGTCCTCCCTGCGGGGACCGAGCGCTCGGACCGCATGGCCCAGAGCACCGGCTGCCGCCGTCCGCTGGTTCACGGTCGATTTCGACGATGTCATCGTCGTCAGGAGAGTGTCGATCGCCGCATCATCATCCATCGCGGCGATTCGATCGGCGGCCTCGGTCCGCTCGACGGCCCACTTCGACGACATCGCTCGCACGAGCTCGGTCAACTCCGCTTCAGTAGCCACCCCCCTCACCCAAGCCCCGTCATCGAAGGTAAGGCCGCTAGCTCCCCTGGCCCTGAGCAATTCGCCATCGGGTGGCAAGATTAGGCTGGTTGAGGTTGCCAGCGCGTCAACTCCGCCGCAACTCACACCCAAGACTCTCCACAGAGGGGACCGGACCGGAATCCCAATATGGCGGCCTTCGAACAGGGGGTTTCTCCGACCAACTGCACCTGTTCATTTAGTAGCTCCTCCGAGTGCCACCATCATGCTCATTCCGAGTAGCATAGCGACTGTTCCCGATCCAGACATCATGGTCGAATATTGGGCCAAGGTCAGGCCCAACTCTTTCGCATCAATATACGCGGCAAGCCTCCAACGAGTAAATGGAGGAGGATGGCTTTCGCTACCGACTGATCGCCCAGCCATGTTTGAGTAATAATAATCCTGCAGTGTCAAGATCAAACCATAGAGAATGGATTGTGCTACGTATGCACGTTGCGTGCCGCCCTCACCAAATGCAGGGATACAAGCCCGAAGAGACATCAGATCACATTGCAATTCTTCGGCCCAAGACGCACGCACTGCCGGCCGGCTTGACAAATATTCCCTTATCTGCTGCCAGTCTTCCGGAGAAACGAATGGGTCTTCCCGCACGGCGCACCAGTTATCTAGATGCCGGAATGTTCTGTCCTGATAACCCTTCCATACATCGGGTCTAAGGATCGTCCGATACCAGTGACTAAATTCGTGATGGAAGACGAAGCCGCACATATCCCATATGGTGGGTTCAATCTTTTCGAACAGGTTCGGAGGGCACTCGTCCAAGCTCGCGGCGATGTCAGCTACTCCGGTGGCATCCCAAGAGCGCCAGTGAGAAAGGAGTCGGTTGAGTTCCCGCGTTAGGTCCGTGGGTATCTCGATCGAGAGGAGTTCATCAATGGTAAACCTCTCGGAGCTATCCATGAGGTCAAGCAGCCAGCTAATGGTTCGAGCCAGCATTACTGCTGTTAGGAAGAAGCCCGAATTAACTTGAACGAGCCCGCGTTCTTGGACAATCGTAAATGCCTGCGGCCGAGGATCGCAATCGAAGACCACTTCGGGCAGAATGATTGTTGACTGCCGGCGAAACTCGGGTCTCAGGCGCTCGCTGCTGGCAAGAGGCACCAGTGTGGGGATATTTGCGGCGAATGGGCGCGCGGCAAGTTCCCATGTAGACCTCAATTCGTCAACAGTAAACCGACCCCCTTCTCCTTTCACGGCATTGCCACTGAATCGGAAGCAGGGCAGATCCAGCGCGTCGCCCGATGTCAACTGCGCGATAGAAATCTCCATTGCCTCCACCCCAATCACCGCAGTCGCCCGCCGTCTCCGGCTATTTCGACAGACGGTCGTGTGGGCGCCACAATCGTAGCTACGACCTGGTACGCGCGCACCTCCGCACGATCAAGCGCGGCGGGACGACGTCGCCGGGCTCGTCCACGTCGACAACGAACGGGGCAAGCGCCTCGTGGCCGGTGTCGGTCGGAGCGCCATCGCGACGTGGGACGCCCACGAGCTATGGGTCGGGATGCTCTGAACCCGCTCCGCCTCAGCGGTGACGCCTGGGCAGCTAGGGCTGGTTCGGCGTGACCCTGGTGTGACCTTACGGGACGGCTTTCGTGGTGACTGAGCGGTACATGACGACACGCCCCACCACGGCTGACGTGGGCAGACGGGCGGCTCCGGCAACTACCGCAATCGCAAGTGGGCCGCCACCGAGGTGCTCGATGCGCTCGACGAGTTCGCCGTCCGAGCTGGCAGGCGATCGCGCCCGACCTGACAGAGTCCAACGCATCGATGCAGGCAAGGACTACATCGTCGGATGGCCACCGGTCTCGTGATGGACGTGGGCGCGTTGGCCGTCGCGGTCGAAGATCATGATGAGTTCGGCCGGGCCGTCGACGGCGGTGATGGCGTGCGGCGTCATCGTGGCGAACTCGGCGGCCTCGCCGGTTTCGACGGTGATCTCGCGTTCGCCGAGCGACAAGCGAACCCGTCCCTCGATGACGAAGAACCAGTCGTGACCGGGGTGGACCCGCTGCTCGGCGGCGGTGCGGGTCGGTTCGAGTCGCATCTTGATGGCGATCGTGCTGCCGGTGGGTCGGCTGAGCATCCAGGTCGTGCCCCCGCCCGAGCGGTTCGGCGCCGGGCGGATGACCACGTCGTCGTCGCTGCGCACGTCGAGAAGTGCGTCGAGGTCGACCTGGAGGGCCGCAGCCAGCGGCAGCAGGACGTCGAGGCTGATCGTGCGCTTGCCGGTCTCGACCCTGCTGATGGTGGAGGGACTGAGGTTGGTGCGGGCGGCGAGCTCGTCGAGCGACAGACCCAGCGTGTGCCGAAGACTTCGCAGCCGGGTGCGAACCACCCGTTCGATCTCGTCGAGCTCGGCCATCGCTCCTTCGGTGCTCTTCTTGCGAATATCGCAAGGACTCGTGCGCCTTTCGGGATGGACCCTATCGTCGACGTCATGAGTGACCACGCCCCCCTCACCGTCGAGCGGCACTGCGACGTTGCCGTCATCGGAGGATCGGCCGCCGGACTCGCTGCCGCACTCCAACTCGGGCGCCAGCGCCGGTCCGTGATCGTCGTCGACGCCGGCGAGCCGCGAAACGCCCCCGCCGAACACATGCACAGCTACCTCGGTCGTGAAGGGCTTCCGCCGTCGGAGCTGACCACCGTTGGTCGTGAGGAGGTCCGCAGCTACGGCGGTGAGATCCTCGCCGGTCGCGTGAGTCGTGTGATCCGCACGGACAACGACCGTTTCCGGGTCGAGCTCGTCGGCGGTCACACCATCGTCGCTCCTCGGGTTCTTGCTGCCACCGGTCTGGTGGACGAGCTCCCGGACATCGACGGCCTCGCGGAACACTGGGGCCGCGATGTCATCCACTGTCCGTTCTGCCACGGCTACGAGGTCCGCGACCGGCGCATCGTCCAGATCGTCACCCACCCGAGGGGACTCCACACCGCCCCGTTGTTCCGCCAGCTGAGCGCCCGGCTCACCGTGGTGCTCCACGACCCTGTCGACGTCGACGACTCCGAGCTCGACGCCCTGCGAGCCGGCGGCGTGGACGTCGTGCACGGACAAGTGAGCCGCATCGTCACGGGTGCCGACGGCCACGTCGCGGCGGTCGAGTTGGCCGACCACGCCCGCATCGACGCCGACGCGGTCGTGGTTGCTCCCCGGTTCAGGGTGCGCGCCGAGCCATTCGAGCCGCTCGGTCTTCGACCGGCGGCACACCCGACTGGGCTCGGCGACTTCGTGGAGACCGACGCGACGGGGGCAACGGCCGTGCCGGGTCTCTACGCGGCCGGCAACGTGACCGATCCGAGCCAGCAGGTGTTGCAGGCTGCTGCCGACGGCAGCCGGGTCGGCGCCATGGTCAGCTTCAGTCTCGCTGACGACGACATCCGAGCCGCAGCGCGACCGTCGGCCAACGAGGCCGACTGGGATCATCGGTACGGGGGAGACCAGCTCTGGAGCGGGAACCCGAACGGCACGCTCGTCAAGGAGATCAGCGGCCTCGCTCCCGGCCGCGCACTCGACGTCGGCGCCGGCGAGGGCGGCGACGCGCTCTGGCTGGCCGAGCAGGGTTGGAGTGTGACGGCGAGTGACATCTCGCAGCGCGCGCTGGACCGGGTCGACGACGCGGCGAAGCGACGCGGCCTACACGTCGAGCGCCACCACGCGGACGCGAACGCACTCGATGCGTACGAGACCGCAGCGTTCGACCTCGTGTCGGCGCAGTACGCATCGATCCCCCGCACACCCGATGGCCGCGGTGTTCGCAACCTGCTGAACGCGGTTGCTCCGGGTGGCACGCTGCTCGTCGTGGGCCACGATCTTGAGCCGATGCGGGCGCCGATCGACACGGCGGCTCACAGCCGGCCGTTCGACCCCGATGCCTACGTACGCGTCGACGACTTCGCCGCTGCGCTCGCCGTCTCATCGGCATGGGACATCGAGGTTCACGAGAAGCGACCACGCCCGGCCGGTGCCGCCTCTGCTTCGCACCACGTCGACGACATCGTCCTACGCGCCCGACGCAACGCCAACTCTGACGCGTGATCGGGTTCGAAGGCCGAACCGCCGCCTTCGTCACTCGCGGGTGAGCCCGCTTCGGCTATCGGAGTCCAAAGACGGTAAGGAGCGCGTCGTCGATACCCCAAAGCTCCTCGCGACTCACGTGGCCGGCCAGGTCACCGAGCCGCTGCACATCCACCGCACCGACCTGCTCGACGAGCACGCGAGTCACCGCGCCGGCGACTTGGATCTCTGGTCGGAACGACGCCGCTCGAGCGCTGCGAGACGTCGGAGCGACCAGAACAACCGAGCGGGGAAGCAGCTCGTCGGCTTGGACGACCACGCCGTACCGATCCCCGTGCTGCTCGTGACCAACGCCCCGCGGGAGCGTGAACCGGTAGACGTCACCGCGGAGCACGCAGTGCCTCCATGAGACCGGCGACGGCGAGCATCTCCTCGCGGTCGTCGTCGTCTGCCTCGAGTGCAGCGACCTCTGCTGCGATTTCAGAGCGCCGGCGGAGTCGGCGCGCCGCTTCGACGAGCGACGAGCGGATCGCTGCTGACCGACTGAGCCCTGCGGCCTCGAGAGCACGCAGCGCACGCTCGGCCTCCTCGTCGAGCCGCACCGAGATCGCCGGAGCCATGCCGCGAGTGTATCACGAATCGTGATACACGACCGTTCCGTCTACGACTCGTAGGTCCAGCCGATGTCCTCGTTGGCTACGCCGATCGACGCGTGGGTCTGCACGAACTGCCAACGGCCGTCGTCGCGCACGAGCACTGCCGTCCAGCGCGGAGTCACCTTGCGTCCATCGGCCAGGGCGATGGACAACCTGGTGGCCGCCCATCCGACATCGCCCGACTCGAACGCCTCGGTCCCGCTCGGGGTGAAGGTGACGTCACCGCCGGCGCCCTCGACCTCACCGCGTAGGAACGTGGCGATCTCGGCACCGCCCTGCAGCCACTCAGCAGGGTCGCTGCCGACGAGCCGAGCGGCGTCGGAGTGGAGCACATGGCGTTCGACCAGGGAAGGGTCGCCCCGCGAGGCGGCGGCGAACCAGTCAGCCACCAGCTCCACGATCTCCGGTGACCGTTGCATGGTGTTCCTCCCTCCAAGCGGCGACAACCACAGCCCCCGTGTCCTTCGGCGCCCCGAACGACGTGGATCATGACAGCGCGGATGGCGCGATCACCCACGACAGCCGCTGCGGTGCCCCGGGGCTACCTTGGTCGGGATGGCGGCATGGCTGCTCAAGACGGAACCCGGGGACTACAGCTTCGACGACCTCGAACGGGACCGGAAGACCCACTGGGACGGCGTCACCAACACGACGGCCCAGATGAACATGCGCGCCATGCAGGTCGGCGACACCGTCGTCGTGTACCACTCGCAGAGCGACAAGGCGGCCATCGGCCTCGGAGAGGTGGTCCGCGGGCCGTACGCCGATCCCACGGATCCGGCGGGCAAACGGGTCTGGGTCGATATCGGCGCCGGGCGCCGCCTCGACCGCCCGGTCACACTCACCGAGCTGAAGGCCGACCCCGTCTTCGCGACGAGCCCGCTCGTGCGGCAGTCCCGGCTGTCGGTCGTGCCCTTGGACGACGACCAGCTGGCCGAGATCGAGCGCTTGGCCGGCGGCCCCGTCAGCCCGGGCCGCTGAGGTCTCGCACGGCGCGGGCCACGGCGCCGAACCGTTCGAACGTCCCGTCCGCGCGGTCCCAGGCGAACCCGGCGACGTAGAGGACCAGCCGGTCAGCCAGGTCGCGGTAGCGGGCCACCAGCACCTCGGGCAGCTCGGACCAGGCCGCTTCGACGGCGAACACGGCCAGCACCTCGTCGGTGATCAGCTCGGCCATGCCGGCCACGTCCCCCGCCCGCTGCCGTTCGCGGAGCGCGTCGTTGAGCCCGGGGAAGCCGGCGGCGTCGAGGATGAACCGGTAGGTCGGCGTCGAGGCGTAGAACGAAAGCTGGGCCCGGACGAGCGAGCGGCTCCATGCCCGTTCCTCGACGGTGTCCCCGGCGATCGTGAGCACCGGGACGATGACCTGGACGTCGCCGGGCGATCGTCCGGCCTGCGCAGCGCCGGCCGCCACCTCGGGGAGCGCGATCTCCCGCAGGTAGCCGGGATGACCGAGGGGATGCACGTGCAGACCGTCGGCCACCCGCCCGGCCATGCGCAGCATCCACGGGTTCACACCGGCCACGTCGACAGGGGGATCGGCCACGTCGAGGCGACCGGGTGACCACTGGGGGTTCATGAACGTCAGCTCGTGGAACCGCCCGTGGAAGTCGAGCGGCGCGTCCCCGCGGAAGGCCGCGAAGCAGGCCCGCACGGCCCGCACGTGCTCCTCGAGACGCGGACCTGGCGGATCGAAGGCGACGCCGTAGCGCCGTTGCGCGTGGGCGCGGACCTGGGTGCCGAGCCCGAGGCGGAAGCGTCCACCGGACGCGTCGGCCAGCTCCCAGGCGCACTGCGCGTTGACCATCGGGCTGCGCGCGAAGGCCACGGCTACACCGGTCAGCACGTCGAGCCCGGGTGCGGAGAGCGATGCCGCCGCGCACGACAGGTAGGCGGTGCGCCCGGCCTCGGTCACCACGAGCCCGTCGAAGCCCGCGGCGAGGGTGGCGGCGGCCAGCCGCTGCACGTCCGGCAACCGGCGGGCCGGGGTCATCACGTCGATCTTCATCACCGGCGTGTAGCACACCGGCGGGGTCAGCAGATCACGAGCGGGCGGTGGCCCGGCGCTCCATCTCCTCCGGCGGCACGTCCTCGACGTGGGTGGCGATGAACCATTGGTTGCCGGCGGCATCGACCACGTTGGCGCGCCGATCGCCGTAGAACTGATCGGCGGGCTCCTCGGTCGAGCGGGCGCCGGCGGCCAGCGCGGCCTGGTAGGTGGCGTCGACGTCGGGCACGTACAGGTGGATGGCGGCGGGGACGGCCGGCCACGCCCCTCCCGCTCCTCCGACCATGACGACGGAGTCGCCGATCCGCACCTCGGCGTGCCCGACGGAGCCGTCAGGCATCTCCATGCGGAAGGTCTCTTCGGCACCGAACGCCTTCTGCAGGAACTCGAGGAGCTGTGCGGCGTCCTCGGCGATGAGGTACGGGCTGACGGTGTGGTAGCCCTCGGGGATCGGGGAGACAGGCATGGGGGTTCCTCCTCTGACGGTCATCGTCTATCGGTCATCGTCGATCGGACATCCTCTGGCAGTTACCCGGATCATCGTCCGGGGACCCCACGCTCCGACACCCCGCCGTCCGACACCCAGCGCCACGGTCCAAGGCTCGCGCGCCCTACCGTGGTCCAGCGCCACACGGAGGCCCCCATGGAGCTCGTCCCTTCCCGCTTCGAAGGACGCGATCGGCCGGGCGACTTCGCCTGGATGATCACCCGGCCCGAGTACGCCGACGCCCTCTTCGTCTTCAATGACAACGAGGAGCAGTTCCGCGCCTTTCGGCGCGATCCCACCAGCCCGGCCGGTCTCTCGCCCGGGGGCGGCAACGCGACCGTCCGGCCGTACCGCGGTGCCGACCCGCCACGGGCCGCGGGCATCCCCACCGGTCGTGCCGGGCAGGGCTACCCGGCCCTCACCCCGGACGCCCGGGAAGCGATCGACGACGCCCTCCAGCTGATCGCCGACCTCCTGGCCACGGGCGCCTACCGACGCGTCGTGTACAGCGCCGCGAACGACGACGGCGACCTCGGCACCGGCATCTTCGAGGTCGGCGACGATGTCAAGCGCCACATCGTGAACGGGCTCAGGAAGCTGGTCCCGGCCTGATGACGCAGCGGAAGCCCAGGTGCGACGTCGAGGTGTCGAGGGCCTGAGGCATCCGGGCCGGCGGGCGGTAGCGGCGGCAGTAGTTCTTGGCGCACAGGTGCGAGCCACCCTTCGACACCCGCCGCGGGAAGTGGCTCTCCGGCGCATCGGGATCATGGCTGCGTTCCCGCTCCCCGCCGAGCGGGTTGACGACCGTGCAACACGGATGGGCCATGTCGCCGTGGGGCTGGTACCAGTCGCTCGTCCACTCCCAGACGTTGCCGATCATGTCCACCAGCCCGTAGCCGTTGGCCGGGAACGCGCCGACCGGAGAGGTGCCCTCGTAACCATCGAGCTTGAGGTTCTGCAGCGGGAAGTTCCCCTGCCAGATGTTGGCCATCATCCGCCCGTCGGGGTAGAGGCGGTCACCCCACGCGTACTCGGCGTCCTCGACACCGCCCCAGGCCGCCCGCTCCCACTCCGCCTCGGTGGGCAGGTCCTTGCCGGCCCACGCCGCGTAGGCCACCACGTCGTCCCACGTCAGGTGGACCACCGGGTGCCGGTCGAGCTCGTCGAGCGAGCTCTGAGGCCCCTGGGGATGACGCCAGTCGGCGCCGGGCACGTAGCTCCACCACTGGTAGTGATCGTCCAGGCTGACCGGCCGGCTCGGTGGGGTGAAGACCATCGACGCGGGGACGAGCAGGTCGGGCCGGGCACCGGGGTAGTCATCGGCGGCGGGTGTGGTCTCGGCGAAGGTCAGGTGGCCAGTGGCCTCGACGAACGATGACCACTGCTCGTTGGTGACCGGGCTGCGATCGATCCAGAAACCGTCGACGGCCACCCTGTGGGCGGGAGCCTCCTCGGCGTAGTGGTGATCCGACCCCATGGTGAACTCGCCGCCCGGCACCCACACCATGCCCGGCGGTGCGTCACGCTGCGCGGCGACCTGGTCAGCGTGCACGATCCATCCTCGCGTCGCCGGTCACGGAGTCTGCAGCGCCGTCCTGAGCGCGGCACGGAGCTCGTCCACGTGATCGGAGCCTCGCTGCGCCGCTCGCCACGCCACGAAGCCGTCCGGGCGGACCAGCACCGCCCCGTCCTCGTCGACGCCATGGCTCTCGCTGAACGAACCCTGCCGTACTCGCCAGCCCCCGTCGCCGAACTGGTGGACGTCGAGGGAGACACCCGGCAGCGCTTCGGTGACCGCCGTCGCGGTGTCGCGCCACACGCGACCGGCCGAACCGGTCAGGAGCACGAAGTGCCGACCCATCAGATCGAGGGTCGACATCGGTGCTCCACCGTCGTCGATCCAGAGGTGCGGTGCACGGGTCCCGGGCCGGCCCCGCGCCGTCCGCGGGTCGAGGTGGCCGACCGTCGGATCGCTCCCGTCGTCGCCTGACACGGCGGGCGAGCGGTAGACGTAGCCCAGCTCCACCTCGAGATCGGGCAGGACCGGCTGGTGGTCGGTGGCACCCAGGTAGGTGGCGGTGCGCGTCACGTAGCGGGCGTAGGCCTGCTCGACCGTCAGCCGGCCGACCGGGCGGCGCTCCTGTTCGTACGTCGCGAGCAGCCCGGGCCCGGCCACGCCCTTCACGGCCAGCGCCAGCTTCCACGCCACGTCGTACGCGTCCGCGATGCCCGTGTTCCCGCCGAAGCCGCCGTTCGGTGGCATCACGTGGGCGGCGTCGCCGGCGAGGAACACCCGGCCGTCCTGGTAGCGACCGGCGACGTCGGTGCTGGCCCGCCAGCGGGCCACGCCGTCGATGCGCACGTCCAGATCCGGGACGCCCGTGCCGATCCGCACCAGTTCGACCAGCCGGGACTCGCTGGTGTCCGCGGCGGCATCCGACGTCGGGGCCACCGACGGGTCGCCGACGGTGTTGACCACCAGGAAGCCGGTTTGGCAGTCCTTGGAGAGACGGAAGAACCCCCCGAAGGCAGGGTTGTTGATGTAGATGACGCTCAGCGGCTTGCCACCCATCTGCGGCCACAGGTCAGCGGTGAAGTAGATGGTGATGCTGTTCGAGAAGGTCCCCCGCCCCTCGAACGGGATGCCGAGGGAGTCCCGCACGACGCTGTGCGCGCCATCGGCGGCGACCAGGTAGTGGGCGCGCTGGGTGACCTCCGCGCCGCTGTCGACGTCGCGGGCGGTGACGGTCACCCCTTCGTCGTCCTGCTCCACCCCGACGACCTCGTGCCCCTCGAGCGACCTCGGCCCCGGCCGTGTGCGCCTGCCGGCGCAGGATCGGTTCGAGCCCGGGCTGGGTCACGAACAGCCGACGGCACGGGCTGAGCGTGTCATCCACTCCGATGTTGATGCTGGGGATGATGTCGGCCAGCTTCCGCCCGGCCAAGCTGTCCATGGCGACGATGGCGCCTTCGGGCAGGAACTCCCGCGCCGACTGCTCCTTGACGGCCTCCTCGATACCGGCGGCCCGGAAGACCTCCAACGTACGGACGTGGAAATGGGCGGCCCGCGGCAGTGGCGAACCTTCGCGGAGCCGCTCGATGGCCACGGACGCCACCCCGTGCCGGGCGAGGAACATCGCCGTCGACAGACCGACCAACCCACCGCCGGCGATGACCACCGGCGTCTGCTCACGGCGTTCCATGCGGCGCGAGCGTAGGACCAGCCCGCCGAGGGAGGTCACAATGACGCTCGTGGAGCTCGGGAGCAGGATCGGCCTCGGCACCGCGCCGCTCGGCTCGACCGAGCAGGGCCCGCTGTGGTGGGGACCGCAGGACGAGGCCACCGCCGTCCGGACCATCCACGCCGCGCTCGACGGGGGCATCACGTGGGTCGACACCGCCCCGTTCTACGGCTGGGGCCGGGCCGAGGAGCTCGTCGGCCGGGCCGTCGGCGATCGCCGGGACGAGGTCACCATCCTGACCAAGTGCGGGACCGTGCGACGCGCCGACGGGTCCTGGGCCGACGACGGCCGGCCGGCCGCCATCCGCGCCGACCTCGACGAGAGCCTCGTCAGGTTGCGCACGGACCACGTCGACGTGCTCCAGCTCCACGACCCTGATCCGTCGGTGCCCGTCGAGGAGTCGGTCGGTGCCATGGCCGAGCTCGTGGCGGCAGGGAAGGTCCGCCACATCGGGCTGTCCAACCACGCACTCGACCTGCTCGAACGGGCTCAGCCCGTCGCACCGTTGGCTGTCGTGCAGCACCAGTGGTCGATCCTCCATCACCCGCCCGAGACCGACGCGGTGCGGCGCTGGTGCGCCACCGCCGGCGTGGCCTTCCTCGCCTGGTCGCCACTGGCGTCGGGGTTCCTGGTCGACGGGTTCGACCCGGAGGCGACCGCACCCGGCGACCTCCGGCGCCGCCTGCGGTGGACGACCGGAGAGGGCGCCCGCGCCCTCGAGGCCGTCCGCGTCGAGGCGGCCGCGGCCGGCCAGTCGCTCCGGGAGCACGCCTTGGCCTGGGCGGCGGCGTCGGCGTACCCGATCGTGGGCGCGCGCTCGCCGGCCGAGGCTCAGGAGGCCAGCACGCTGTCGAGGGCCCTGGCCGCCCGCCAGCAGTCCTCGAAGGTGTTGTAGAGCGGGGTCGGCGCGACGCGCACGATGTTGGGCGGCCGGTCGTCGCAACGGACCCGATGATGCTCGAAGAGCGCCTCGGTCACGGCGGCCGCATCGTCGACCACCACGCTGAGCTGCGCGCCGCGGCGGGCGGGATCCCGGGGGGTGACGAGCTCCAGCGGCCGGCGGGCCGCCACCGCGTCGAGGAGCTGCTCCAGGTAGGCGGTGAGACGCAGGCTCCGCGCCCGCAGGGCGGGCAGGCCGACGGCCGCGAACATCGCCAAGGAGACGCGCACCGGCGCCATGGCCAGGATCGGCGGGTTCGACACCTGCCACCCGTCGGCGCCCTCCTGGGGCCGGAAGGCGAAGGGCATGTCGAAGCGCGACGACGCGTCGTGACCCCACCAACCGCCGGGGCGCACGAGCGAGGGGTCACTCCCGTGGCGCTCGTGCACGAAGCAGCCACCCACCGCACCAGGGCCGGAGTTCAGGTACTTGTAGTGGCACCAGACGGCGAAGTCGACGTCCCAGTCGTGCAGGCTCACCGGCACGTTGCCGGCGGCGTGGGCCAGGTCCCACCCCGACACCGCGCCGGCCCGACGGGTGGCCGCGGTGATGGTCGGGATGTCGAGCAGTGCGCCCGTGCGGAAGTCGACCGCGCTCAGGACCACGACGGCGACCGAGTGGCCCTCGCGCTCGAGGAAGCCGGTGACGTCCTCCGTCCGCAGGTGATGCTCCCCCGGACGCGGCGAGAGGACGACGACCGCGTCGTCGATGTCGTACCCGTACGCACGGGCGGTGTTCATGAGCGCGTACCGATCGGACGGGAACACGTCGGCCTCGAACACGATGCGATGGCGTTCGGGCGTGGGCCGGTAGAACGTGCGCAGCATCACGTGAAGGTTCACCGTGAGGCTGTTCATCACCACGGTCTCACCCGGCTGGGCGCCGACGAGGGACGCGGCCGTCTCCCGCATGGAGCGGTGGTAGGGCACCCAGGGGTGGTCGCCCTCGACGTGGCCATCGACGGCCCGGCGGGCCCAGGCCTCGAGCACGTCCTCCACCGCGGCGCGGGCGGCGACGGGCTGCAGCCCGAGCGAGTTGCCGGCCAGGTAGGTGACGCCGTCGGGCACCTCGAAGAGGTGCCGGTGCGTGCCGAGCGGATCGTCGGCTTCGAGCTGGGCGGCCCGCTCCTGCCCGGCCGGGCCGAGCAGGTCCTCACCCGTCGGATCGGCGCTCATCTAGAGCTCCGTCCTGACGTCCCACAACTCCGGGAACAGGACCAGGTCCAACCGGCTCCGCAGATACGGCACGCCCGCGGTGCCGCCGGTTCCCGTCTTGAGGCCGATGATGCGCTCCACCGTCGTGACGTGCCTCAGCCGCCACTGGCGCATGGCGTCCTCCAGGTCGAGCAGGTCCTCCGCCAGCTCGTACAGCTCCCAGTGGGTCTCGGGCTCCCGGTACACGACCAGCCACGCATCGACGACGCTGCGGTGCGACCGGTACGGCTCCGACCAGTCCCGATCGACCAGCGCAGGGTCGACGGGCATGCCCCGCCGGGCCAGCAGGCGGATCACCCGGTCGTACAGCGAAGGCTCCCGGAGAATGGCGTCCAACCGGGCGAAGCGCTCGGGTTCGTGCCGGAAGGGCTCCAGGTAGATGGCGTCGCGGTTGCCGAGCACGTACTCCAGCTCCCGGAACTGGAAGGACTGGAAGCCGCTGGACGTGTCCAGCGCGGCGCGGAAGGACAGGTAGTCCGCCGGCGTCATCGTGGACAGGACGTCCCACGAGGAGATCAGGCCCTGCATGACCCGCTCCACGCGAGCCAGGCTCTTGAACGCCGGGCCCAAGTCGTCGGCGTCCACGAGGTCGGCGACGGTGTGGAGCTCGTGGAGCACGAGCTTGAGCCACACCTCGGTGGCCTGGTGCTGGATGATGAAGAGCAGCTCGTCGTGCGCGTCGGTTCGGGGATGTTGCGACGTCAACAACGCGTCGAGGCCGAGGTACTCGGCGTAACTCAGGTGGTGACGCAGGTCGAGGTGGGCGTCCTCGGCCCCGCCGGAGCCACCGGACCCACCGTCGGCCGGCGGCCGAGTCACGCGGTCACCCGCTTCACCGTCTGGCCGACCAGGGCCGCGCCCGCGGCCGCCACCGCGGTGACGTTGGCCGGGAAGCGGCGCTGGGCGGCGGCGCGGCGACGGGCCTCCGCGTAGGGGACGGTCGTGAAGCTCACCAGCTCGTAGAGCGACTCGAAGCGGTCGGGGGCGAGCCGTTCGATGGCGTGCTCGATCCGTTTGCCGGTCCGGAACGTTGCCGAACCCACCCGGTCCCTCATCTCCACGAAGTTGTCGAGCGCGAGCTCGGCGATGGCGTCGGCGTTCGGCTTGCGCCGTTCGGCGTAGCGGGGCAGCGCGGCGTCCCAGTCGTCCCCGGTCTCGTCCAGGCACCGGTCGAGCTCGACGACGTCCTCGAACGCGCAGTTCATGCCCTGACCGAAGAACGGGACGATGGCGTGGGCGGCGTCACCCAGGAGCGCCAGCCGGCCGCGCGTCCAGGGCCACATCCGCACGGTGACGAGCGTGCCGACCGGGTTGGCCGCGAACTCACCCACGAGATCCTCGAACAGCCCCATGGCGTCGACATAGTCGCGCTCGAACCGGGCCCGGACAGCCTCTGGCCCGTCGAGGTCCGCAAAGCCCGCCGGCCCTTCGTACGGCCAGAACAGGGTGGCGGTGAAGGTCCGATCGGGGTTCGGCAACGCGATCATCATCGAGTCGCCGCGAGGCCAGATGTGCAGCGCGCCGGGGTCCAGGGCGAACTCGCCACCGGCCGTCGGCGCGATGGTCAGCTCCTTGTAGCCCCACGGCAGGTGGTCCTGGCGGAAGTCCGCGCGCTCGCTGCGCACGACGGCATCCCGGAGGGCGCTGTACGCCCCATCGGCGCCGATGACCACGTCATGGCCGACCTCCTCCACGCCGTCAGGCGTCTCGAGGGTGAGCCGCCCGGTGTCGGCCTCCACGGCGATCGCCCGCCGCTCGAAGCGGGCCGTCACGCCGCCGTCCGCCTCGGCGGCGTCGAGCAGCAGGCCGTTGAGCCCGTGACGGGAGATGGAGTTGATGGCCTTCGATCCGTCGGCGCTGTAGGCCTGGTAGGAGAGCCGCCCGTCGCGGTCGTGCATCATCCGGCCCCGCATGGCCAGGCCGTGGGCCAGGACCGTGTCCGCCAGACCGACCCGTTCCAGGGCGTCGATCCCGCGAGCCGAGAGGGCGAGGTTGATGGACCGCCCGGCGGCGCCGAGGGATCGGGGATCGGGCCGGCGTTCGTACAGCGCGACGTGGTGGCCGCGGCGAGCCAGGTAGACCGCGAGCAACGGGCCGGCCAGCCCCGCCCCGGCGATCCCCACGTCGGCCATCGGGCTCAGCCTCCGTCGAGCGCGAGGAAGTCGAGGGCGTTGTCGCCGAGGAGGCGGTGCTCCACATGGGGCTCGAACCCGCACGACCGGATGACGCTGCCGACGCGCTCCTCTCCGAGCGGGAACGGGTAGTCCGAACCGAGCAGCACGGACGACGGCCCCATGACGTCGACCAGGTAGCGCAGGGCACGGGCGTCGTAGACGGCCGAGTCGACGTCGAAGCGGTCCAGGTACGTGCTGGGCGGAGCGGTCGACAGGCCCCGCACGATGTCCCGGCGGTGCCAGGCGTTCTCCAGCCGGCCCAGCAGGAAGGTGAACGAGCCGCCGCCGTGGGCGAAGCAGATGCGCAGCTCGCGGGGAAGCCGGTCGAAGGCGCCGCCGAGGATCATGCGGTTCAAGGACAGTTGGGTCTCGGCGGGCATGGCCACCGTCCAGCCCAGCATCCAGTCCTCCAGGCGGCAGCCGCCGAACATGTCCCACGGGTGCACGAAGACCGCGGCATCGAGCGCCGCGCAGTGGGAGAGGAAGGTCACAACGCCGTCGTCGTCGAGGTCGCGGTCGCCGACGTGGTTGCCGATCTGCACACCCTTCATCCCGGCCGCCAGGCAGCGCTCCAGCTCACGGCAGGCGAGATCGGTGTCCTGCAACGGGACCTGCCCGATCGGGATGAGGCGCCCCGCGCCGGCGGCGCACAACTCCAGCAGGGCGTCGTTGAAGATCCGAGCGCACTCCATGGCGTGCTCCGCGGGCCGCCCGTAGGCGAACAGCACCGGCGTGGCCGAGATGACCTGGAGATCGACCCCGTCCCGATCCATGTCGGCCAGGCGGACGGCGGCGTCCCAACAGGCGGACGTGATGGGCCGGAACTCCTTCGCGCCGAGCATGACCATGGCGCGGTCCGGCCCGTCGCGCCGCATCCACGGCCAGTCCGGCGTGCCGAAGCGCTGCTCGAGGTCGGGCCAGGCCTCGGGGAAGAAGTGGGAGTGCAGGTCGACGACGGTCATGGGGTCCGCGGCAGGGCCTCGGCGGCGAGCGGGGGGTCGGGCAGCGCCCCGCGTCCGGGGTGGACCCAGCCACAGCCCGGGCAGGTGCGCGCGCCCTCGTCGTCGTAGAAGGCGGCGAAGGCCCGCGGCAGGTCGTCCACCAGGCTCACCAGCTGCACCTCGCTGCGGTGGACGAGCGCGGCGCAGCGCGGGCAGTACCACTCGAAGCCGTCGACCTGGCCCGCCGGGCGGGGACGCTCGATCACGAGGCCCACCGAACCGGGCACGGGCCGCTGCGGCGAGTGGCGGACGTGGGCGGGCAGGAGGAAGACCTCGCCCTCCCGGATGGGGATGTCCCGCGGTCCTCCGTCCTCCCAGACGCGCAGGACCATGTCCCCCCGGAGCTGGTGGAAGAACTCGTCGCAGGGGTCGTCGTGGAAGTCGGTGCGCTGGTTGGGGCCGCCCACCACGGTGACGATGAAGTCCCCGTCCTCCCACACCTGGGCGTTGCCGACGGGAGGCTGCAGCACCTCCCTGTGCTCCTCGATCCAACGGGCCAGGTCGATGGGCTGCACGTCAACCCCCTTCCGTCACCGGGCGGCGGGCCACCGCCTTGATCTCGATGGCCAGCTGCGGGTGGGGCAACTGGTGGACGGCCACCGTGGTGCGGGCCGGTCCGGTCTCGGCCGAGAAGTACTCGGCGTAGACCTCGTTGTACCCCTCGAAGTCTTCCATCGTCACCAGGAAGGTGGTGAGGTCGACCAGGTCGGTCAGCGAGGCGCCGACCACGTCGAGCAGGGCAGCCATGTTGTCGAGCACCGCCCGCGTCTGGACGCGGATGTCGAGGGTGACCGTCCCGTCCTCGTCGATGTCGGCGCCGGCGATCGTGCCGTCCGGGCGGCGCGCGCTCGTCCCCGAGACGTACACCCACTCCCCCGTCAGGCGGAGGTGGGGGTAGGCACCCCGCGGCGGCGTCCGCCCGGGGACGACCACGGAGCGATCGGACATCTACGCCTTCTGCAGCGTCACCGCGATGGTGCCGCCATCCCGGAGCAGGTCGAGCCGGTCGCCGGTGACCAGGAAGGAAGTGGCCAGCTCGAGGGCGGCGAGGAAGTCGGTCTCCTGCTTCGACAGCTCCTCGGACGTGCAGGCCATCTTGGTGCCGGCCAGCGGGCCGATCGAGATCGAGTCACCGTCGATCTCGTACGGCCCGTTGTAGTTGTTGCACCCGGCATTGCCGGAGACCGTGCCGTCGTCGGCGAAGTCGGCCGTCAACGTGGCGTCACCGGCGACGCTCCGTGATGGCGTCGCCCGAGTAGTAGCTCGTCACGGTCCAGCTCCCGACGATGGCCTCTGCGCCGACCGAGGCATCGAAGACCAGCACGGCGTCACCGTCACCGTTGTTCAGGGTGAGCTGCTCATCGGCGATGGAGAAGGAGGACACCTCCGCCAGCGCGGCGAGGTACGCCTGCTCGACCGACGCCTGCGGGTCCTCGCAGGCCATCTGCGTGGACGCGATCTCGGGTCCGATGGTGAGGTCCTCGCCGTCCAGCTCGTACGGTCCGGTGTAGGAGTTGCAGCCGCTCGTCCCCGCCACCGTGCCGTCCGCGAAACGGGCCGACACCGTCACGCCGTCCAGGGACACGCCGAGGTCCGTGCTGTCCGACAGGATCCAGTTGGTCCCCTCGAGCGGTGGGCCCTCCGGCGCCGCCGCCGCGTCCACATCGTCATCCGAGCTCCCACAGGCAGCCAGCACCGCGCTCAGCCCGACCAGCGCGATCACCATCCATCGCTTTGGCATCTCGACCCTTCCGTGAGATCGGCAGTGTGCCGCTCGTGCGCCCGTGAACGGCCCATCATGGTCGAGTCGGGCACCCTCGTGCGTTCACATCCGGGCAGGGCCGGGGTCGTCACCGGCTCGCGCCCGGGCGGGCAACTCGACGTGATCCCCGAGCGCGGAGCGCCCGCTGGGTACCATCCGAGGCGTCGGGCCGGACCAGCGTCGAATGCGAGGAGGAACGGCATGCGCCGAGAGACGAAACGGTTGATCTTGTGGGTCGGCCGGCTCATCACCCTGTTCATCTACGTCGTGTTCCTGGCGTACGCCGTGATCGTCGGGATCGCCTTCGTGCTCCAGCTCCTCGGCGCCAACCCCGAGGCCGATTTCGCGGAGTGGATCTACCGCGCCGCGGCCAACATCACCGAGCCGTTCCGGGGCATCTTCCCGACCACCCAGGTGACCGACCGCTCCACCTTCAACGCCTCCCTGCTGTTCGCGCTCATCATCTACCTGGTCGTGGCGGTCATCCTCCACGGCATCGTCGACTGGATGGCCCGCCGCATCGCCGGGATCGACCGCGCCGAGGAGCGCGAGCGGATGCAGGCCGCCCTCCAGGCCCAGCAGGACAGCACCAGGACGGCGCTCGGGCTCGACGCCGGCCACGGTGCCCACGACCACACCGACCGCGCCGGGCTGGAACGAGCCTGTGGCCGGCGTCCCGGTGGAGCCGGTGCCACCCCCGCCGCGGCCCGGGCGACCCCAACTACCCGCCGCTGTCCTGACCGGCGCGGGTCGAGCAGCGCCGCCAGCGCGGCGAGCTGCGCGCCGTCCAGGGTGACATCGCGCAGACCCGTCGGGCATCCCGGGTGCGACCGTGCCCAAGGCGTCCTCCATGACGTTGGCCCGCCCTTCGCGACCCCAGGGTTCGCCGGCCCGGTGGGCCAGTCCAGCCGCGTGACCGAGCTCGTGGAGCGCCACGACGGCACGATCGACACCCGGCACTGGCCGGCGGTCGAGCAGCACGGTCGGCGGGCGGTCGGCACAGGTGAGTCCGGCGCGGCGGCTGAAGGGCACGGTGCTGGCGATGGTCCCGCCGACGACGATCACCACCGCGGCCCGAGCGGCCCGCCACCCCCGCGGGGACAGGTCCGGCACCGCGCGACGCCAACCTCCTGACGAGCACGCCGACCGCAGCCGCACGCGCGGACACCAGCAGGCGCGCCAGGGTGTCGTCGCGGACCACGTTCAGGTCCAACCGGCCGTGGTGCACCCCGAGCTCGGCCAGGCGGCCGAGGGCGTGCTCGACCATCGCCACGTCCGACTGGACGGTGTCCACCGGCGCATGCTCAGGGACGATCGACACGAGCTCGACCGCGGGCATGGTGGCCGGGCCCCGCCCGCGCCGGGACGCTGGCGCCATCGGCACGACGGGGACGAGGATGATCGCGGCGGCGATGGCACCGACGGCGAGCATTCAGTCGCTCCACTGTTGGGGGGTGGCGCCGCCCGCCACCTCGACGAGGAGCGCCAACGCGCTCTGGCCGACGAGGCTCCCGGTCAGGCTGCCGCTGACTGTGGCCAACCCGGGATCGGCGACGCCCGTGAGGATGTCCCACACGAGGGCCGCGGGCGCGGCCAGCACCGCGTCGTGGATCAGGTCGCCCGAGACAGCCGTCGTGGCGACGCTCCAACCGGGGCCGAGCACGACCCCGACGCCCGAGCCCGGATCATCGACGACGACGACGGCGAGGTGCACCGGCACGGGGAGCGGCGGCAGGCCGGGTGGCAGGCGGGCCGTCTCGAGCAGCCGCCGCAATGCACGGCCAAGGGGCGTCACGGCCGTCACGAGCGACCCTCGAGCGCCGGGATCGACGGTTGGCCGCCGACCCGCTGTGACCATTCGCGGGCCGCGGCGAGCTCACGGGCGCACCACACCTGACGTCGATGCGGATCGTCGAGGAAGCGGGACCCGAGCACGGCGGTGACGACGCCGGTGGCGGGATCGAGCTCGGCGCAGAGCGCGCCACCCGCAGCCTGGAGGGCGAGCCGGGGACCGCCGGCCGTCCCTCTCACCATCTCGAGCCCGAGCGCCGCCGGTGCACCGGAGCCCTCCGCGGCCACAGCCGACTCCGCCTGCAGCCGGCCGGGATGCGGGAAGAGCGGCGCGAACCCCGGTTCGCCTCCCAGGTGGCGGCCCAGCGCTTCGAACCAGGTCACGACCGCCGCGAACGAGCCGTAGCCACCGAGGTAGGGCGATGTCAGCGCCCGGCTCCGAACCGTGAGGGCGTAGACGAGCGGCACGTCCGCTCCCCGGAGGTCGGCCGTCAGGGTGGCCATGGCATCGACGGGCAGGTCGAGCAGCTCCCGATCGGGGAGGAGCCACAACCGCGGTCCCACGGTGGAACGCAACGCCGCCTGGAGCTCGCCCGCCCAACCCTCCCCGGCCACACGGGTGGCCACCCGGGCCAGCACGTACCAGGCCAGCACCTCGCTGTGGCCCGTCGGTGCGCCGGGCCCGGTCGCCGCCCGTTCGGCGCAGCCCGCCAGCACCGGCTCGGCGCGGCCGAGGGGGAGCCGCAGCACCTCCCAGAACGTCGGCCGCAGGAGCGGGGTGCGGCGGGCGAGCAGGTCCGTGATCGCCCATGGGCCGCCGTCATGGAGCCGGCCCTGTGCGTCGGTGCGGGCGGTGGTCCAGTCGACGCCATGCCGCTCCAGGAGCGCGAGCACGCCCATGGCCACCATCGGCTTCGTGGCGCAGTAGAGGCTGCGGACCTTCTGCAGCTCGACCGTCGTCACCGCGCCCTCGCGGATCACCCACCTTCCGCCGGGCGGTCGGCCGGCCGCTCAACCAGAGCGCGCCGTCGTCGAGCTCAGCAGGCATCGTCGGGCTCCGGCTCGAGCGCCCCGGCCTCGGCCGCCGCCACAGTGAGGGTGCGGTGGACCACGAAGCCGCCCGCCCCCTTCGGGCGCACGGTACGAAGCACAGACCGCGGCCGTGCCAGCGGGCACCATCCGCAGCCACACGAGCAGCTCCGTCCCGCCGGACCGGACCGTGGCCCGGGTGGTCCCGGCGCCGAGCCCCGTCACGACGACGTCGGGCCGGGTGAGGACCATCACGAGGCCGGCCTCGGCATCGAGGGGCGCGAGGGACGCCGAGACCACGGGCTCCCCGGAGGCCACGACCGGGACGCACGGCCGCGGCACGGTCTGCGAGGTCAGGCACACCTCGCCGTTGGCAGTCGTGAGCACGATGCCGCGCCGGCCGACCGTCGCCCGATGGGCCTGCGGGCGCTCGGCAGCCGCGGCACCGCAGGCACACAGCAGCAGCGCCGCGCCGGCCCAGATCGCCGGCCTGAGGCTCAGCATGCGTCCTCCTTGCAGGTGCTGGCGTTGCCGGCATCGACGCCGAAGCTGAGGACGAGGCCGTGCGCCGCGCCCTGGGGCACCTCGACGACGCCCACCTGGGCCAGCTCCCGTCCGTCGTACGGCGTGTCACCGGCGTGGCAGTTGCCGTTGTTGTCGAAGATGACGGAGCGGGTCACGGACGCCGGCTGGAACGCACCGCTCACCCCGATCCGCTCGCAGTGCGTGAAGGCCTGGCTGACGGAACTGCTGACACCGCCCCAGCTCGAGCCCACGGACACCGTGCGGGAGGAGCAGTGCTGCGTACGACCGGAGCCGGGCTCCTCCCCGACCACCTGGCCCGAGGCCGACGAGCGGAAGCCGATCCGGGCCGTGTCCACGAAGTCGTTGCAGTCGCTGGTGGTCACGACCTCCGACACCGCCGCGAGGTCGACGCCCCAGTAGTCGCGGGTGGTGCTGCGGTCGTCCAGCTTCCGCCAGGTCGCCCGGAGCACCGTCCGGGCCGTCGTCGCCCCGCAGCTGACCCCGCCGTCGTCCGTGTTGAGGGCGGTGAAGAAGCTCGTGGTCGACGTCCCCCAGGGTCCGGCGAACATCGGTGCGGTGTAGGCGGAGCCGTCCGGCGGGGGGACGAGCACCTCGCCGTCCTCGGTGACCGTCGTGCCGGCCGGGACGGCGACGAACGAAGCGTCCTCGGTCGGCCCGACCACGAAGACGTCGACGTCCCCGTCCTCGAACCACGACCCGCGGCCGAGGGCGGCGGCCCGCTCCCGATCCAGCGGGCCGAAGGTCGCCGTCGCGGCGCGGTTGAGCCCGGACACCGCTTGGGCCCGCAGGTCCCGCCACCACCGCAACCCGAACGTGCCGACCAGCTCGTCGGCCCGGCGGGCACTGCGACCACTCGGGTTCTGGGGCGACGCCGCGGCGCGATCTCCCGCCGGCGCGTCCGGACGGGCGAGGTGCCCAGGGAGGTGCCAGGGCGTGGGCGGGGCAGGAGGCGGCACGTGGGCCAGCGGGAGCCCGCCGGCCGGGGCTTCGCCGGATGGCAAGGCGGTGGTCGCCACGGTGGCGACGAGGGTGGCGATGCCGGTGCGGCCGAACCTCACGCAGCTCTCCCTTCGCTGGCGCCGGCGGCTCGGGCCGCCGATCGCTCCGCAGGCCGCCCGGGGCGGCGAAGGGGAAGTCCGGTGGGCGGCGCACGGTAGCCACGGCGTCCCGCGCCGTCAAGGAGCAGTGCGTCAGTTCCGGCGGAGGTGTCCCAGAGTGCGCCTGGATGTCACTTTCTGACACCTCCGTTCGAGATGTGACATGGTGCGCGCTCAGCGGGTGGCCAGGAAGGCGACGAAGCAGGCCTGCGCGGCGTGGTAGGTGACCATGACGGCCACCGCGCCGACCCGGCGGTCGAACCGGCGCTCGCGGGTCGGCGTGACGAAGCGGCCCCAACCGAGCATGGCGTCCGAGGCGAAGAACGCCATGGCGGCCACGATCAGCCACGGCTCCGCCGTGCACCATGCCGTGATCGCCATGGCCGAGATCACCACGAGGTAGGCGGCGACAGGACCGAGCATCGACGGTTGCCCGGCCCGAACGGCACGCAGCAGCGGCGGTCCGATCACGGCGCCGAGCGCCAGGACGATGAGCGCACCGAGGGCCCACTCCAGAGCGGAGTTGGACCATGCCGAGCGATGTACGCGAGATGGGCGAGCAGGAACGACGCCAGGCCGGCGACGAACCAGCGCTCGGGCAGGAGGAGCGCGACGTCGCCGGCCAGCGACAGGACGAGGGCGACGACGAACCAGGCCCGCACCGCTGACGGAGCGCCGTCCGTGGCGACGGCGGCGACGATGAGGGCGACCATCACGCCCGGCTTCCCCAGCCAGCGCAACCGGGCGTCGTCCCGCCAGACCCCGATCCAGTCGACGACGGCGAGGACGCCGGCCACCACGAACGCGCCGACCACCATCGGCGGCGGACCCTAGCGATCCGGGCCGCGACGGGTGCCGGGGCAGCCGGGATGGCACCATGGAGGAACTCCTCGACGGGCGGGTCGGGAACCCTCAACGGTCGGAGGAGGCACGTGGGACAGCGCACGAGGTCGGTTCCGAGGTTGCTCGCGGGGCGGGGACAGCGCGCCGTGGCGGGCCTCGTGGGGGCGGCGTTCGTGGTCACGGGACTCGTCGCCTGCGGTCCTCCGCCTCCTCCACCCTGGGCGGCCACCACCCGCACCACACCGGCGGGGTACGTCGCCACCGACGTCGGCTGTGCCGCGTCCCGCGAGGCCGGGGCGCTCGAGGCCTTCTTCTCCCGACGGATCGGGCCGGTCCTCGGCTGGGACTACCAGCACGTCTATCCCCTCGGGCCGAACCGGTGGCTGTGGCTGTTCCAGGACGCGTTCGTCGACCACACGGGTCTGGCGACCCGGCTCGACGGGTCCGGCTTCGCCCACAACGCCGCGCTCCTCCAGACCGGGAACTGCTTCACGCTGCTCCACCGGGGATCGTCGAGCCGCCCGTCGTCCTTCGAGCCCGGCGACGGCGAGACCGCGCTCAATCGGTGGTGGTGGCCGCTCGGCGGCGAGCTCGACGGCACCCGGTTCCGGGTCTTCTGGGTCGAGATGGTGCGCGACGTCGACCAGCCCCCCGCCGGGGACGGACTCCCCTGGCATCCACGGCGGACCTGGCTGGCGACCTATGACGCCGCCACCCTGGCCCGGCAATCCTTCGTGCCCGCCCCCGGCCAGCCGTCCGCGGTCGACCGGCCGGCCGGTCCGGCGCCGCTGTACGGGTATGCGGTGGCCTCCGACGAGACCCACACGTACCTGTTCGGCAACACCTATCAGCAGAACCTCACCCGGGAGGGCGGCTTCTGGGACGGACCGCACTCCGCCACCGCGATGTGGCTGGCCCGGGTGCCGCGCGGCCGGCTCGACCAGGCTCCCGACTACTGGGACGGCTCAGACTGGGTGAACGATCGCGACCGCGCCGAGCCCGTCGTCGAGCGCTATTGGACGGAGAACCCGATGCAGCCCCGCTACCTCGACGGGCGGTGGGTGGCGGTCACCAAGGAGAACGGGTTCTGGGGTGAGCGCCTGGCCGTGGACGTGGCCGAGGTCCCGACTGGCCCGTGGCTGACGGGCCACGAAGCGGTGGTCACCGGGCGGGGCGCGGACCCGCGACTGAACACGTACCACGCCCACGCCCTGCCCTGGACCGGTTCGGGCGGCACCCTCGTCGTCGGACTGTCCCAGAACGCGAGGGACATGCACGCTGATGCGTTCCCGTTCCCGGAGCGCTACCGGCCGATCGTCATGTCGGTGCCCTTCCCGACGCTCGAGCAGGCGGCCGCGAAGGCCACCGCGGAGCAGGTCGGCCCGGTCATCCCCGAACCCCGCGAGAACGACCGCTCGCCGTAGCGCTCTTGGTGAGACCTCCGGTGAGAACTCGAGCTACTCCAAGCTCGACATCACGTGCTTGATGCGGGTGTAGTCCTCGAGTGCGTACATCGACAGGTCCTTGCCGTACCCCGACTTCTTGAAGCCGCCGTGGGGCATCTCCGCCACGAGTGGGATGTGGGTGTTGATCCACACGCAACCGAAGTCGAGCCGCTTCGCCATGCGCATGGCCCGGCCGTGGTTCTGCGTCCACACCGACGAGGCCAGGCCGTAGTCGACACCGTTGGCCCAGGCCACCGCCTGGTCCTCGTCGTCGAAGCGCTGCACGGTGATGACCGGCCCGAAGATCTCGTTCTGGATCATCTCGTCGTCCTGCCGCAGGTCGGCGATGACCGTCGGCTCGAAGAAGAAACCGACGTCGCCCTGGCGTGAGCCGCCGGCGACGACGCGGGCATGATCGGGCGTGCGGTCGACGAAGCCGGTGACGCGCTCGAGCTGCGTCGGGTTGTTGACCGGCCCGTACAGGACGTCCGGATCGTCGGGCACACCCGTCCGGGTTCCCTTGGCCTGCTCGGTGAGCGCGTCGACGAAGTCCTCGTACACCCCGGGGGCGGCCAGGATGCGGGTGGCGGCCGTGCAGTCCTGCCCGGCGTTGAAGTACCCGGCCACGGCGATGCCTTCCGCGGCTGCCGCGAGGTCGGCGTCGTCGAAGACGACGACCGGAGCCTTGCCGCCCAGCTCCAGGTGCACCCGCTTGAGCGAATCCGCCGCCGCCCGCGCCACCTCGGTGCCGGCGCGGACCGAGCCGGTGATCGACACCATGGAGGGCACGTCGTGGGTGACCATCTCCCGCCCGGTGTCCCGGTCGCCGCAGATCACGTTGAACACGCCCGGCGGCAGGAACTCCGCCGCGATCTCGGCCAGGAGGGCGGTGGTGGCCGGTGTCGTGTCGGACGGCTTCAGCACCACGGTGTTGCCGGCGGCGATGGCCGGGGCGAACTTCCAGACCGCCATCATCATCGGGTAGTTCCAGGGCGCCACCTGGGCGATCACACCGACCGGCTCCCGGCGGATGATCGACGTCATCCCCTTCATGTACTCGCCCGCGCTGCGACCCTCGAGGACGCGGGCCGCGCCGGCGAAGAAGCGGATCTGGTCCACCATCGGCGGGATCTCCTCGGACTCCGTCAGGCCGATGGGCTTCCCGGTGTTCTCGCTCTCCAGCGCGATCAGGTCGGCGGCTCGTGCCTCGACGGCGTCGGCGATCCGGTAGAGGGCCAGGCTGCGCTCGCTGGGCGTGGAGTCCTTCCACTCCTCGAAGGCCGCGGCGGCGGCGGCCATGGCAGCGTCGATGTCGGCCGCGCCAGACAGCGGAGCGGTGGCGTAGGTCTCACCGGTGGCCGGGTTGACGACGTCGGTCGTCTGGCCGTCGGCCGCATCGAGCTGCTGGCCGTTGACGAAGTTCTTGATGACGCGGGTCATGGGGTGTCTCGCCTCCTTGCGTGGACGTCCGAAAGGTAGTCGCGTCCGCCCAACCAGCTGCCGGGGCCCGCGGCCGGGCCAAGTCAGGATCACTAGTCCGCGTCGCCGTCGGGATCGACCGACCGCAGGATCTCCCGGAGGAGGTGGGCGAGCTGGTCCTGCTCCGTCGTGTCGAGGCGCGAGACCACCAACGCCTCGTGCTGGTTGAACCGTGGGTAGAGGCGCCGGATCATCTTCCGTCCCGACGGGCTGAGGGACACGACGACGAGCCGGCCGTCGTCCGGGTGCCGGTCGCGGATGACGAGGCCGCGCCCCTCCAGCGTGCTCACGACTCCGCTCAGGGTGGCCTTGGAGACGCCGCACTCGGTGGCCAGGTGGCGGGACTCCTGCTCGCCCCACACCCAGAGCACCCACAGCACCACGAACCCCGTCCAGGAGATCCCGTCGTCGCCGAGCACCCGTCGTTCCATGTGGAGGCGCACCGCGTTGGCCACCCGGAACACGTTGGAGACGGCCGCCATCGCCCGTGGATCGATGGGCAGGCCACCGAGGCGGGTCTGGACGTCCCGCTCCCTGCGGACGAGGTCCGGCTGGCTCGAACCACCGGACCGTCCGGCGGCGGGACCGCGTCGCACATCACCGGCGGCCATCGCGGCCGACGCTACTCGTTCGGCACCGAACGAACGGTGGGAGCGTGCTGGCAGAATGGCGGCCATGCGCGCGCTGGTGATCGGAAACCGGGACGACGCCGACGTCGGGGTGCTCGGCGAGTGGATCGACCGCCGTGGGCTGACCCTGCAGCGGGCCGACCGGGAGGATGGGGACCTGCCGACGCTCGATGGTGTCGACGTCCTCATCAGCATGGGCTCCGTGTGGCGGGTGAACGATCCCGAGCTGGCGCCGTTGCTCCAGCCGGAACAGGACCTGCTCAAGGCGGCGGTGGCGGCCGACCTGCCCGTCCTCGCCATCTGCTTCGGTATGCAACAACTGACCCTGGCCTTCGGGGGCGAGGTCTTCGGCACGGCGGAGCCCGAGATCGGCTTCCGGGTGCTCCCGTCGGCGGATCCGTCGATCCCCACGGGCCCCTGGCTCCAGTACCACTACGACGCCTGCCGGCTGCCGCCCGGCGCCGCCGAGCTGGCTCGCAACGACCACGGCCTGCAGGCCTACCGGCTGGGTTCGGCGCTCGCCGTGCAGTTCCACCCGGAGGTCGACCGGTCCGTCCTGGAGCGCTGGACCGGCGAGAGCGGTGACGAGCTGGAGGCGATGGGCCTCCCGCGCACCCTGCTGCTCGACGAGGCGGATCACCACGTCGATGCCAGCCGCCAGGCCGCGATGGCCCTCTTCGACGGCTTCTGGTCGAGCCGGCCGGCCGTTCAGACGGGCGCGCGCGACCCCAGGTAGGCCGCCCGCACCGCGGGATCGGCCTGGATCTCCGCGGCGGTGCCGGTCGCGATCACCGCGCCCTGGTCGAGGCACACGATCTGCTCGCAGATCCCGACGATGAAGCCGAGGTCGTGGTCGATGACGACGACGCCGGCACCCACGGCGTCCGCGGTGGCCTGCACCTGTTCGATCATCGCCTGCGACTCGGTCTCCGACATGCCAGAGGTCGGCTCGTCGAGGAGCAGGAACACCGGTCCCACGGCCGCGGCCCGGGCCAGCTCCAGCCGCCGCGAGTTGCCGTAGTCGAGCTGCTTGGCCCTCCGGTCGCGATGGTCCCACAGCCGGGCGAGGACGAGGAGCTCCTCGACGGTCGGGCGGGGACGGTCCGGGCGGTAGCGGGCGCCGACCTCCGCCGCCACGGCGATGTTGTCCCGCACCGTGAGCGACGAGAACAGGCGCAGGTTCTGGAACGTCCGTACGAGGCCGCGCCGGGCCAGCTGGTGGGAGGGAAGGCCCGTCACGGACGCGCCGTCGAGCATGACCGTCCCCGCGGCGGGCGCCACGAGCCCGGTGACGACGTTGAGCAGGGTGGTCTTGCCGGCTCCGTTCGGGCCGATCAACCCGAGGACCGTGTCGTTGGTGGCCGCCACCGAGGCGTCCCGCAGCGCGGTGAACCCACCGAACCGCACCGTCACGTCCTCGATCTCCAGGGAGGCCGGCGCGGGAGCCGGAGCAGGGGCCGGCGCGGCGGGAGCGCGCTCGCGGACCGCGGCGCCAGCGCTCGAACCACCAGCGGTCGAGCTCCCAGTCGTCGAGCAGCCCGGACGGTCGCAGGATCATGAAGCCGAGCATCGCCCCGCCGAGGAAGATCTCGGACAGCCCGTCCCGCAGCAACCAGTCGAGCCCGGCGATGTTGACGTCCGGCCCGGCCAGGTAGCGGGTGAGCTCGTTGCCCGCGGTGATCACCACGACGCCGAGGAGCGCGCCGGTCACGCCCTTGCGCCCACCGACGATGAGCATCGTGAGGGTCAGCAGCGTGTAGTCGAGGAAGAAGAACTTGGGCGTGACGGTGCCGAGCTCGTACACCCGCAGCGAGGAGCCGGCGGCGACGATGACGACCGACAGCACGAGGGCGGCCATCTGGGGGATGGCGGGGTTGATGCCCATCGCCCGGGCGGCCAGGTCGTCCTCACGGCTGGCTCGTGCGCAGCGGCCGATGCGCGACTCCGCGAACACGCGCCCGGCGACGATGGCGCCCAACAGCACGAGGTAGACCGGCCAGAGCGAGTCCAGGGTCTCGCCGACCGAGAAGGACAAGCCGGCGCGGTCGCCGCCGGTCAGCTCGGTCCAGTTGACGGCCACCTCGTGGACCACGAACAGCAGGGCCAGCGTGATGACCGTGGCGGCCACCGCGCCCGACTGCGCGCCGGAGCGGACGAGACCGAGCCCGACGATCACCGCGACGACGATGCAGACGACGATGGCGATGAGCACCGCCAGGACCGGGCCGGTGCCGGCGTCGGCCAGGCCGAACGGTGCATCCGGGATGATCGTGGCCTTGCGTTCGGGCGAGATGGCGAACAGCGCGAACACGTAGGCGGCGACCCCGCCGAAGCCGACGTGGCCGAAGGACAGGACGCCCGTGTTGCCCATGTAGATCTGGATACCGACCACGACCACGGCGTTGATCAGCATCTGGGTCACGAGGTTGTCCCTGGACGAGCTACCACCGGAGGCGTAGAGGGAGGTACCGGCCACGAGCGCGGCGAACAGGGCGACCGAGCCGGCCAGCGGTGCGATGTACCGGCGGACGGCAGAGAGGCTCATACCCGCTCCGCGTGGCGGACCGACACGATCCCGCCGGGCCGGAAGATGAAGAGCAGCGCGATGAGGAGGAACACGACGCCGTTGGTCAGGCCGACGAGCTCGTCCGGGAGCCTCGCGATGAGGAAGACCTCGAGGAGGCCCAGCGCGAACCCGCCGATGACGGCACCGCCCAGGCTGCCGAGGCCCCCGATGAGCGCGGCGAGGATGCCCTTCAGCATCGGCGTCTCGCCGAAGTTCGGCGACGTGCGTCCGCTCCGCATGAGGATGAACACGCTGGCGATGCCGGCGAGAAGACCGGCGAGCGCGAACGCGCCCTGGATCACGCGGTCGCTGCGCACACCCATCAGCCGCGCAGCCGCGAAGTCCTCGGCCGCGGCGCGCAGCGAGATCCCGAACATCGTGCGTCGCACCAGGAAGGCGGTGCCGGCCAGCGTGACGACGGTGACGCCGAGGGTGGCCAGGTCGAAGACCTCCAGACGGACCGATCCGATCGTGACCGTGTTGGTCACCCACCCCGGCCGATCGAAGGTCCGGACGTTCGGCGACACGAACATGACGAACAGGGCCGTGATGACGAAGTGCACACCGAACGACGTCAGCAGCATCGTGGTGTCGGAGGCGCCCCGCACGCGGCGGAAGGCGACGAACTCGATCGCCACCGACGTCAGCGTGGCCGAGAGGACGATCAGGGGGATGACCGCCCACCAGCTCCAGCCGGCGGTCAGCAGCGCGTAGGTCACGTACCCGCTGACGGTGATCAGGTCGCCCTGGGCGAAGTTCACGAGGTGCATCACGCCGAAGATCACGGCGATGCCGAGGCCGATCAGCGCGTACTCCGAGCCTCGACCGAGCCCGTCGACGAGCTGCTGCAGGATCTCTGTCACGCGGTGTCGCCGACGTAGGACTCGAACAGGTCCGAGCGGGCCAGCAGCTCGGCGCCGGGGCCGCTCATGGCGATCCCGCCGGTTCGCATCACGTAGGCGCGATCGGCGATCTCGAGCAGACGCGTGGCGTTCTGCTCGACGATCAGCAGCGTGACGCCGGACGTCCGCAGGGAGGCGACGAGGTCGAAGATGCGGTCGACGAGCGCCGGCGCCAGCCCCAGGGTCGGCTCGTCCATCAGCAGCAGGCGGGGCGCGCTCATCAGGGCTCGGGCGATGGCCAGCTGCTGGGCCTCGCCGCCGGACAGGAACCCTGCCGCCGTGCTCCACTTGTCGCGCAGCACCGGGAAGCGCTCCGTCATCTCGTCGAGCCGGGCTTCCCGATCATGGCGACTGGCCGTGATGCCGCCGACCTTGAGGTTCTCGGCCACGGTCAGGTCGATGAAGATCCGCCGGCGCTCGGGGACAAGCGCCAGTCCGGCCCGGAGCAGGCGATCCGGGCCGAGGCCGGTGACGTCGCGGCCGGCGAAGCGCACCTTCCCGCCGGAGGGCGGCACGAGTCCGGCGATGCCGTTGAGCGTCGTGGTCTTGCCCGCGCCGTTGGGCCCGATCAGGCCGACGATCTCACCTTCCTCGACGGTCAAGTCGACGTCGCGGATGGCCCTGATCGATCCGTAGCGGCACGAGAGGCCCTCGGCCGCGAGGAGCGCCATCGGGCGTGGTCAGCCGATCGTGGCGGCGAGCGTCGGTTGACCGTCGACCATCTCCGTGATGAACACCGGCTTGGTCGGGATGGCGTTGCCCCCGTAGGTCAGGCGGCCGGTGATGCCGTCGATGTCGACATCGGCGATCGCCGCGCCGAGCTCGGCCCCGTCCGTCGTCCCGGCCTGCTGGTAGGCCGCGATGAGCACGAGGATGGCGTCCGCGGCCAGGCTGCCGAAGGACGGGTTCTCCAGCGGCGCACCGGTGGCCGCGGCGAAGCTCTCGTCGAGCGCCGCCACCCGGTTCCCCTCCTCGGAGAAGGCGTGGGTGGTGGCGAAGAAGCCGTCGGTCCCCTCGGTCACGTACCCGCCGGTCGCCTCGAAGGCATCGGCCATCAGCATCGTGGTGTCGACGCCGGCCGCGTCCAGCTGGGCGGCGAGCTGCACCGCCTGCGAGGCGAGCATGGCGCTGTAGACGACGGCCGGCTGCTCGCCGAGGTTGGCGATCTCGTTGACCTGGGTGGAGAAGTCGGTGTCGTCCAGCGGGACGTAGTTGTAGTCACCGAGGATCGTGCCGCCCCCGGCCTCGAAGACCTCGGTGAAGACCTCCGGGTTGTACCCGAAGTAGGGGCCGGGTGAGGAGAACGTGACCGCCGTCTGCCACCCCTGGTCCAGGGCGAACTCGGCCGCCGCGGTCGCCTGGGCCGTGTCGTCGAAGGCCGTGAGGTACGAGAGCGCGCTCGACGTCGCCGAGCGTGGGTTCGGTCGACGCGACGAAGAGCACGGGCACGTTGCCCTGCGTGACCTGCAGCAGCGGCTGGCCGAAGTCGGCGAACGGCGGCCCGAGAATGGCCGACACGCCGGCGTCGAGGAGGTCCTGCGCGGCCCGAGCGGTCACCTCCGGGTCGCCCTCGATGTTCTGGATGGTCAGCTCGACCGGTGTGCCGTCGACGCCTCCCACGCAGTTGACCAGGTTGACGAAGTGCTCCGCCGCCGCGCTCGCCGGCGCGTCCGCGAACCCGCCCAGGTCGGACAGGTCGGCGGCGTACCCGACCTTCAACGGCTCACCGGTGGGCTCCGGCGCGCAGTTGTCCAGATCGGCGGCCAGGACGGCGTCGACATCGAGCGCTCCGCTCGGCGCGGGCTCGCTCGAGGCGGCCGAGCTCTCGCTGGCTTCCGTGTCAGAGCTGGTGTCCGGGCTCGAGGCAGCCACGGTCGTGTCGGGTGCGGCCGTGCTCCCCTCCCCCGAGTCGGAGTCGCTCCCGCAGCCGACAGCGGTGGCGAGCACCACAGCCAGTGCGATCGAGATGTGTGTGCGCTTCATCGGCCACGCTCCCCCATGGTCAGGTGATGGTCCTCAGAACAGGCGGGCATACTCGCGGATCTCCCAGTCGGTCACGGCGGCGTTGAAGCGGTCCACCTCGGTCCGCTTGACACCGATGAACAGGTTGACGAGGTCCGTCTCCCAGGGCCTTGATGAGGAACGTGTCGGCCTCGACCGCGTCGAGCGCCTCCGCGAGGGTGCGAGGGGCGTGCCGATCGGTGTTGGGCTCGGCGTCCGCGTCACCCACCTGTGGCTCCGGGAGCGGCATCTCCTCCTCCACGCCGTGGAGCATCGCCGCCAGCAGCGCGGCCGTCACCAGGTGGGGGCTGCAGGCTCCGTCGGGGTTGCGACACTCGACGCGCGTGGCCTGACCCCGCTCGCCCGGCACCCGGTAGGTGCTGAAGCGGTTGTCGAGACCCCAATTGGCCCAGTAGCCGGCGATGAGGCCGGGGACGAGCCGCTTGTAGGAGTTGATCGTCGGGGAGCCGATGCCGCACAGCGCCTCGTGGTGGGCGATCAGGCCGGCGAGCGCGTGGCGGCCGAGCTGGGACAGCCCGTGCTCGTCGTCGGCCGAGGCGAAGGCGTTCGTGCCCTGGGCGTCCTGGAAGCTGAGGTTCACGTGCAGACCGCTCCCCACCATCCGGGGGAACGGTCGGGGCATGAACGTGGCTCCGCGCCCGGCCTGCAGGGCCAGCTCACGCGCCAGCTCCTTGAACAGGAAGGCGTCATCGGCGGCGGTGAGTGCGTCGCGGTAATGCAGCGCCACCTCCATCTGCGCCGGGTGGAACTCACCGTTCACGCCCTCGACCGGGATGCCGCACCGACGGCAGGTCTCGAAGATCTCCCGGCCCAGCCCCGTCGGGTCGAACGAGGGACCGGTGCCGTACACCCGATGCCACGGCACCGGCAGGGGCTCGAGGCCCTCCGACGGATCCTTGGCCAGCAGGTACAGCTCCATCTCGAACCCGGCCATGGGGGTGAGGCCCCGGTCGGTCCAGCGCTGGCACGTCAGGCGCAGGGCGCGCCGCACGTCGATCGGGAGCTCGCGGCCGTCCGTGTGGTAGAGGTCGGCGAAGACGACGTCGGTGTTCGGCTCCCAACCGGGACGTCGCGTCGCGAGGTCGGCCCGACCCTCCATGTCGGGGAAGCCGACGTCGGCGCCGTACCCGGGGGCCGGCGGCATGTCCCCGTCGATGGCCTGGGTGAGCACCGTCACCGCGTAGTGGGTCGGGTGGTCGAGGTCGTCGGCGGCCACGTACTTCCCGTGTGACAGCCCGTGGACGTCGCTGTAGAAGACCCGAGCGATGTCAGCCGCTTCCGGCACCCCGCTGCCCCCCTTCAGATCGTTCGGTACCTTACGACAACCCCTGATGCCGGTCGACCCAGTGCACCAGCCGGCCGCGATCCACGACGACGGCCCCGTCGAGGGCGATCGTGCATCCGCGCATGGGGAGGTCGAAGTGGCCGGCGCTGAAGCGGCCCGCCACCTCGTTGGCGCCGGTGGAGTAGAGGAAACCACCGGCGAAGGCCCGGGCTTCGGTTCCGTTCACCGCGCCCTTGTCGTAGAGCTCCAGGTAGTCCCAACGGGCCTGCTCGTTGAGGCCCCATCCCACGTGGGAGCAGGCGTAGGCCGACCGCCCGCCCTCCGCCTCGGCAAAGGCGCCCAGATACGAGCGGAAGAGGTCAGCGTCGACGCCGTCACCGCCGACATCGACGATGTGGTCCTCCTCGATGCTCAGCGTCACCGGCCGCTCGATGTAGCGCTTGAAGGTCAAGTTCAGGTCGCCGGGCGCCAGCACGACCCGGCCCTGGACGGTGCCCGGCGCGGGAAAGGCCAGCACCAAGCCGCCGGGCCAGTGGGCGATGGAGGCCGGCCCGTCGGTCACACCGGTCGAGCCCGCGGTGACGGCTCCGGCCAGGTCGACAGTCAGATCTGTTCCGGCCTGCGATGTCACCTGCATCACCGCCGCGTCGTCGAGCGCGGCGTGTGCACGGCCGACGCGGTCAGCCAGCGCGGGGTCGTACCGGAAGCGCTCGAAGTTCTCCGGGTGCTCGTTGGAGATCATCAGGACCCGGGCGCCACCGTCGAGGATCGCGCCCAGCTCCGGCGCGTGGAGCAGGCCTTCGACCGTGCAGTCCAGCACCAACCCGGCCGACGACAGCGCGGCCAGGACGCTCGGGTTGCCCTGCAGGGCCGTCGACGCCCCCGTCGAGCGGATGGCGACCGGCTGGTCATTGGCGGGTGTGGGCACGACGAGATCGAACACCTGCCCCTCGAGCAGCTGAGCGGCCAGGCGCGCGGTCTCCACCAGCTCCGGGCGGCTGGAGGACTCCGAGAGCACCGCCACGACCTCGCCCGGGACCAGGCCGCAGCGCTCGAACTGCTCGGCGAAGATCCGGATCCAGCGCCACTCGGCCATCAGGGCCCATCCTGCTCGACCGCGGCGAGGTGCTCGAGCAGCGCGGCGTTCACCTGCTGCGGCGCCTCGGCCGGCAGCAGGTGGCCTGCCCCCGGCACCACCGCGAACCGGGCGCCCGGGATCGCCTCGGCCAGGGCCCGGCCGTAGCTGGGCGGCGTCTCGGTGTCGAGCGCGCCCGTCAGCACCAGGGTCGGCACCGTGACTTCGGCCAGGCGGTCCCGGGTGTCGTGGGTGGGTAGGCAGGCGATGGCCTGGCGGAGCGCATCCGGTTCGATCCTGGCCATGGCCGCCACCTGCTCGGCCCGGGCGGTCGCCGTGAGGGCCGGGCCCGCGATGGCATCGATCACCTCCGGCGCGATGGCGGCCGGGGTGCGGCCGGCATCCAGGGGCGCGAGCCGGGCCGCCGCGCCAGGTGGTGGCCGAGGTCCCGTCCAGGCCGAAGGCGGGACTGGTGGCCAGGAGGGCCAGGCTCCGCACCCTGGCCGGGTGCCGCAGGACGGCGTGTTGGGCGATCATGCCGCCGAAGGACAGGCCGACCAGGTGGGCCACCTGAGTGCCGACGGCATCGAGCAGCCCGGCGACGGCATCGGCCAGTCCGTCGAAGGTCAGTGGTCCCGCCAGCGGCGCCGACGCTCCGTAGCCCGGCAGATCCCACGCCACGACCCGCCGGGCCGACCGACAGCGTCGCGAGCTGTGGCTCCCAGGCCGTGCGGCTGCCGCCGAGGCCGTGCAGCAGCACGACCACCGGCCCCTCCCCGGCCTCCCGCCAGGCGATCGGGCCGTCCACGTCGTGAGGCTCGTGACGCACCGGCCGACCTTGGCAGCGACCCGCTCGTTTGTCAACGATGTTGACTTATTCGGTCGACGGCCCCCAGACTCGGCCCATGGTGCCGACGCGGGACGAGCTGGTGGCGATGGTGGCGGAGCTCGGGCCGACCATGGAGGAACGGGCCTTCACGTACGACCGCGAGGCGACCTTCCCGTGGGAGAACTTCCGGGACTTCCGCGACCGTGGCCTGCTGGCCCTGTGCGTGCCCACCGCCTACGGCGGACTCGGCGCCGGTCTTGCCGACTACGTGCGGGTGTCCGAGGAGATCGGGCGCCACTGCGGTGCGACGGCGCTGACGTTCAACATGCACGTCGCCACCATGCTCTGGACGGGTCCGGTGGCCGACCTCCTGGCCATGACGGACGAGCAGCGGGAGCGCCACGAGCGGATCCGCGCCCGACTCTTCCGGGGCGTGGTCGAGGACGGGAGGATCCACAGCCAGCCGTTCTCCGAGGGCATCAGCGCCGGGGCAACGAGCGGCATCGCCACCCGGGCCACTCCGGTCGACGGCGGCTTCCTGGTGACCGGGCGCAAGATCTTCGCGTCGCTCTCGGGCGCCGCCGACTTCTACAACGTCACCGCGCAGGTCGAGGGTGAGGACGTCATCCGCTTCCTCGGCGTGCCCGCCGGGGCGGATGGGGTCCGCATCGAGGGGCCATGGGATCCGCTCGGCATGCGGGGGACGGTGTCGCGCACCCTCGTCATGGACGGAGCCTTCGTTCCTGTCGAGAACGAGTGGCTGCCCCCCGGCCTCTACGACCAGGCCGCGGAGCGGTACCCGTTCCTGTTCATGTCCCTGGCCCCGACCTACCTGGGGGTGACGCGGGCCATCTGCGACTTCACCCGCTCGTACCTGCGGGGCGAGCTGCCGGGCATGACCACCGGGGCGCGGCGCGACGTGCCCCAGAAGCAGGACGGCTGGGCCCGCATGCAGGTGGCGTACGAACGCAGCCGGGCGCTGCTGTTCGCGGCGGCCGACAACGCCGCGGTCGACCCGTCCGAGGAGCAGTTGGCCCGGGCCTGGGCCGCCACCTTCAACACGATGGAGACCGCACCCGAGGTGGCGGCCATCGGCGTGCGGGTGTGCGGCGGCCAGGCCATGCTGCGGCACCTCGCCCTCGAGCGGATGTACCGGGATGCCCGTCTCGGTTCGCTGATGCTGCCCTGGAGCGCGGAGGTCTGCCTCGAACGGCTTGGGCGGGCCAGGCTCTATTGATGGGCCCGAGCTGATGGGCTGGCACTGATGGCGCGGCCGGCGCGGCTCAGCCGGGACGAGATCGTCACCGCCGCCGTGGTGCTCGTCGAGCACGGTGGGCCGGATGCGCTCACCATGAAGGCTCTCGGTGCCGCCCTCGGCGCGGATCCCTCCGCCGTCTACCGCCACGTGCGGGACAAGGACGAACTGCTCCGGGCCGTGGGCGACCACCTGCTGGACGGCGTCGTCGAGGGCCTGCCCGGTCGCCGCTCCTGGGAGGTCACGGTCCGGATCGTCTGCCTGCGGCTGCGCGCCGCCCTCATGGCCCGCCCCCAGCTGGCGGACCTCGCCCGCTCGGCACCGACGCGCCAACGCCACGAGGTCCGACTCACCGAGGTGCTGCTCGGCGCGCTCGTTGCGGGCGGGTTCGCACCCGATCGCGCCGCCGCCGCCTACCACGCGCTCATCGAGCTGACGGTGGGCTCGGCCACCATCGACGCTGCCACCGCGGCCCTGGATCCGGCCGCCCGCCGCGCCACGTACACCGCCTGGCGCCGCCACTACCGGGCCCTGCCCGCCGACGAGTTCCCGCACTGCCGGGACGCGTCCGCGCACCTCTACCGGGGCGACGCCGACGGGCGGTTCCGGTTCGCCCTCGAGGCGCTGCTGCGCGGGCTCGTGGCTACGGTGCCGGGCTGATGACGCCGCTGACGACACTGCCCTCCTTCCTCCACCCCTTCGCCCGCCCGACCCGCGCCGCGGACCAGTACGTCGCCATCACCGGCGGCGCGGGCGCGGAGGTGTGGGACCGGGACGGCCGGCGCTACGTCGACGGCATGGCCAGCCTCTGGTACTGCAACGTCGGCTACGGCCGGGAGGAGATCGCCGACGCCGCCCGCGACCAGATGGTGAAGTTGGCTGCCTTCTCCTGCTTCGAGCCGTTCACCAACGAGCCCGCCGATGAGCTGGCCGAGCTGGTCGCCGGCCTCGCGCCGGCCGCCGGCACCAGGGTGTTCTTCACCAGCAGCGGTTCGGAGGCCGTCGACTCGGCCATCAAGCTGGCCCGCATCGCCCACGTGAGGGCCGGCCGACCCGAGCGCACCGTGATCCTCAGCCGGGCCCGGGCCTACCACGGGGTGACGTACGGCGGCATGACCGCGCAGGGCCTTCCACTCAACCAGGAGGGCTTCGGTCCGTACGTCGAGGGCATGGTCAACTTGCCCGCCGACGACATCGAGGCGTGGGCCGGTTACCTGGCCGAGCACGGCCACGAGGTGGCAGCCATCCTGACCGAGCCCGTGCAGGGCGCGGGCGGGGTGTACCCGCCACCGGAGGGCTTCCTGGCCGGGCTGCGCCGGCTGGCCGACCAGCACGGCTGCTGGCTCATCTTCGACGAGGTCATCTGCGGGTTCGGCCGGCTCGGTCGCTGGTGGGCGGCCGAGCACTACGGGGTCATCCCGGACCTGTCGACGTTCGCCAAGGCCGTCACGTCGGGCTACGTGCCGCTCGGCGGTGTGCTGGTGGGTCCGGCGGTGCGGGAGCCGCTGGAGGCCGACGACGCCTGGCTGCTGCGGCACGGCCACACGTACTCCGGGCACCCGACGGCGTGCGCCGCCGGCCTGGCGAACCTGAAGATCCTCCGCGAGGAGGGACTGGTGGAGCGGGCGCCGGCCATCGGCGAGCGGCTGTTCGGCGGGTTCCGGGCCATCGCCGCCGACGGCCGGCTGGCCGAGGTGCGCGCCGCGGGCGCCGTCGGCGCCATCAAGCTCACGGGCGAGCACGACGCCTTCGCGGTGCGGGACGCGCTCATGGCGGCGGGTGTGCTCACCCGGGCGGTCAACAACGAGACGCTCACGTGGTGCCCCCCGCTCGTCATCACCGACGACCAGATCGACCAGGTCGTCGACGCCGTCAACACCTCGCTCGGCTGACGGCCGGCGGGCCGCTCAGCCAGGCGCGGGCCCGTCGTCCGCCACCCAGCCCTCGCGGACCGCCTCGGCGATGCGCTCGTGGGCCTCGGCCCACAGGGCCTGCGACCCGTCGGCGATCACGACGTTGCGGCGCACGATCTGCTCGTAGGTGATCCCGTGGCGGGCCCACGGCGCGTCCGTCCCGGCGGCGTGGTTGAGCAGGACCGGCTGCAGGCGGTCGAGCGCGTTGGCGAAGCGAGCCTCCGCGGTGACACCAGATTCGTGCTCCTCCCACAGCGCCCGCAGCTCCGCGCCCTGCCCGTCGGGCAGCAGACCGAAGAGGCGATCGGCGGCCGCCTGTTCCCGCGCGGCCTTCGTCTCGTAGCCGGTCTCGTCGTAGGCGAAGGTGTCGCCGGCGTCGATCTCGACCAGATCGTGCACGAGGACCATCGCCACCACCCGGGCGAGGTCCACCGGTTCGTCGGCGTGCTCGGCCAGCACCAGCGCGAAGAGGCCGAGGTGCCAGGAGTGCTCGGCCGTGTTCTCGCGGCGGCTGCCGCCGACGATCGCCGTCTGCCGCTCGACCTGCTTGAGCCGGTCGGCCTCGAGCAGGAAGGCCAGCTGCCGGGTGAGCCGGTCCGCACCCCCGCCACCGTTGTCGTCGCCGCGCTCGGGCCGGGCCGGCCATCACGCGCCGATCAGGGTGGCCAGCGCCCAGAGCGCCGCCACCAGCCCGATGGCCGCCATCAGGAGGCTGCGCCCGACCGGGGCCCTCCGCAGGTCGCCGGACTCGACCTGTGCGGGCGGGCGCACGATGGCCAGCAGGTTGCCGACGGCGAGGGCGCCGCCGAGCGCCAGCACCAGCCAGGCCAGCAGGTTCTCACCCAGGAACATGCGAGAGGACCTCCGTGTCCGCAATCGCCGGTTGGCGCAGCACGATGATGCCGCCGGTCACGATCAGCGCGCCGCCGACCAGCGTGAACCCGCCCGGTTCCTCACCGAGGATCAACCAGGCCAGCAGCAGCGCCGACACGGGCTCCAGGTAGAGCAGGACGCTGGCGGTCGAGGCGGGGAGTCGGTCCAGCACGACCAGGTACAGGGGACCGAGCAGGGCGGTCATGCCGAGGCCGAGCACGAGCAGCCACGACCACGACGCCTGCGGCTCACCCCACTCGGCGAGGAGCGCCCAGGGCGCGAGGACGAGGCCGGCGATGCCGAGGTTGGAGAACCCGAGCCACATCCCGCCCACGTCGGCGACGACCGCCTTGCTGATCAGCGTCCACGCCGCGAACAGCACGCCCGCGATCACGGCCAGCATGACACCCGAGCCCGTCCCCGGCTGGGGGCGGGCCAGGAGGACGAGGCCGACCGCGGCGAGGCCGAGAGCCACCTTCGTCGTGGACGGCACGACCTCGCCGAGCACCCTCGGGGCGAGGACAGCGACGAGGATGGGCGACAGGTACATGAGGAGCATGACCGTGCCGAGCGGGGCGCGCTGCTGCGCCGACACGAGGAACAGCCAGTGCAGTGCCAGCACCACGCCGCACAGCCCGGTCAGCACCCGCCGGCGCGGTCGTGGCGGTCGTGTGCCGGTCCGCCAGCAGTAGAGGGCCAACCCCAGGCCGATGGCGGTCGCCCCCAGCCAGCAGCGCGACGCCACGATCACGACCGGGGGAAGGTCGACCTCGCGCACGATGAGACCGATGAACCCCCACGTGGTGGCGATGGCCGCCAGTGCGGCTGCCGCGGTGCTGGAGCTCGACCGTCGCCGCACTCGGGCGAGCCTACGAGGTGGCCCCGAAGGCGGCCCCGGCGCGATGCTGGAGCCATGGGGTTCCACCACGTCGCGCTGGCCACGCGGGACACGGCCGCCACCCACGCCTTCTACACGGAGGTCATGGGCTTCCGGCTCGTGAAGGTCGTCGCGTCACCGACACCCAACGACACCGGCTGGTCGAAGCACTTCTTCTATGACACCGGCTCCAACGGGATGATCGCGTTCTGGGAGCTCCACGATCCGGAGATCGGGGAGGACTTCCCGACGGACCTCAACCGCTCCATCGGCCTGCCCTGGTGGGTCAACCACCTGGCCTTCGACGCGCCGACCCGTGACGATCTCGTCCTGCACCGCGAGCGTTGGCGGGAGCACGGCCACACCGTGCTCGAGGTGGACCACGAGTGGTGCGTGTCGATCTACATCCGCGACCCCAACGGGATCATGGTGGAGTTCTGTCACAGCACACGCGACTTCCGGCCCGATGAGGTCGAAGAGGCGCAACGGCTCCTCGCCGACCCGGCGCCGGCCTTCGAGCGCAACGCCAAGGTCACGCTCCACGAGCCCCTGAGCGTGACCCCGGTCTGAGCCAGCTCGGTCTCGGGGCGCCGGGCGGCGCGGCCGGCGGCTCAGATGCTGCGGGCGGCGTTGTCGAAGCGGGTGTAGGGCCCGAGGAACACCAGCCGGCGGGTGCCGATCGGCCCGTTGCGGTGCTTGGCCACGATCACCTCGGCCGCCCCGCGGTCGGGCGAGTCCGGGTTGTAGACCTCGTCGCGGTAGATGAACATCACGACGTCGGCGTCCTGCTCGATGGAGCCGGACTCGCGCAGGTCGGAGAGCATCGGCCGCTTGTCGGCCCGGGTCTCCAGGTTCCGCGAGAGCTGCGAGAGGGCGAGGATGGGCACTCGCAGCTCGCGGGCCAGGATCTTGAGACCCCGGCTCAGCTCGCTCACCTCGACCTGACGGTTCTCGGCGCCCAACCGGCCGGACATGAGCTGGAGGTAGTCGACCACGATCAGGCCCAGCCCGCCGTGGCGGGCCTTCATGCGCCTGGCCTTCGCCCGTATCTCCATGACGGTGACGTTGGGGTTGTCGTCGAGGTACAGCGGGGCGTCCAGGCGGCCGATGGCCCGGCCGATCTTCGACCAGTCGTTCTCGGTGAGGTCGCCCGTGCGGAGCTTCTTGGAGTCGACGCGGGCCTCGGCCGACAGGATGCGGCCCGTCAGCTCCTTGTGGCCCATCTCGAGCGAGAAGAACAGCACCGGCAGGCCGCCGTTGATCGCCACGTGGGTGGCGGCACCGAGGGCGAAGGCGGTCTTGCCCATCGAAGGACGGGCACCGACGATGTTCAGCGTGTCCGGCTGCAATCCGGACAGGAGCTCGTCGAGATCGTGGTAGCCGGTGGCCACCCCGGTGAGCGCGCTGCCCCGCTCGTACGCGGCCTGCAGGTCGTCGAAGGCCTCGCCGAGCAGGTCCGAGAGCGGCCGGGTGCTGTCGACCACCTGGTGGTCGGCCAGCTGGAACACCCGGTTCTCGGCTTCGTCGAGCGCCTTGGTGACGTCGTCCGGCTCGTCGTAGGCGATCTCGGCGATCTCGCCCGCCACCCCGATGAGGCGGCGGAGCAGCGCGGTGTCGCGCACGATGCGTCCGTAGCGACCGGCGTTGGAGATGGCGGGAGTGGCGGCCTGCAGGTCCAGCAGGAGCCCGGGACCACCGATGTCCTCCAGGACGCCGGCCCGGCGGAGCTCGTCGGCGACGGTGACGGCGTCGGCCGGTTCTCCCGCCGAGATCAGCGTCCGGACGGCGTCGTAGATGAACTGGTGCGCGGGCTTGTAGAAGTCCTCCGGGCCGAGACCCATCTCCGCCACCGCGGCGATGGCGTCAGGGGAGAGCAGCAGTGCCCCGAGGAGCGAGCTCTCCGCTTCGACGTTGTGCGGCGGGACACGGCCGGCACCGCCACGCGGCCGTCGTTCCGTTCGCTCAACCATGCGGAGCCACGCTCCCCCATCCGTCGTGTGGGCATCCAGAGGATGACCCTGGGTCTTTCTTGTGGATACTGGCCGTTCACGCTCGATGAGCGGTGGATAGCTGTGTTGCTGGTCGGCTGTGTTGTTGGTCGCGGCGTCGTCACCGGGGCGCGCGGCACCAGCCGCACCGCGCACCTTGCCTTGGTTTGCCGGTCGGCGTCAGGCGCTGACGACGTCGACCGTGATCGGGAACTGCACGTCGCTGTGCAGCTTCACGGGCACCTGATGACTGCCCAGCGCCTTGATGGGATCGGCCAGCTGGAGCTGGCGCCGGTCGAGCTCGACACCTACCTGGTCCGACACGGCCTCCACCACGTCGGCCGAGGTGACCGAGCCGTAGAGCTTGCCTTCCGCGCCGGCCTTGGCCGAGATGGTGATGGTCCGAGCGACGAGCGTCCTCGCCACCTCCTCCGCGGCCGACCGGTCGGCTGCGTCGCGCAGGTCGCGGGACCGGCGCATGGAGGCGGCCTGGTTCACCGCACCGTCGCTGGCCGTGATCGCCAGCCCGCGCGGCAGCAGGAAGTTGCGGGCGTAGCCGTTCGACACCTCGCAGATGTCGCCCCGCTTGCCGACGCCGTCGACGTCGGCGCGCAGGATCACCTTCGCCACGCTCACGCCTCGACCTCCTCGGCCCCGTCGTCCACCTCGGCGTCCACCTCGACGTCCACCTCGACCGAACCGTCGGCGAGCACTTCTTCGACGATGGTCTCCTCGACCACCACCTCATCGGCGGCCGCGCCGTCGGCGGCCTCGACGTCGGCAGGAGCGGCGGAAGCGGCCGGCGTGGCCTCGAAGCCCTGGTCGCCGCGGCCGCCGCGAGGACCTCGCTGGGTCGCCACCCGCTTGGTGTACGGCAGCAACGCCATCTCACGGGCGTTCTTGATGGCCGTGGCCACCTCGCGCTGCTGCTGCACGTCGTTGCCGCTCACCCGCCGCGCCCGGATCTTCGACCGGTCGGACACGAAGCGCTGCAGCAGGTTGACGTCCTTGTAGTCGACGTAGGTCACCCGCTCCTGGAACAGGATGCTGGTCTTCTTCTTGGGCTTCTTGCCGCCGTCGCGCGGCTTGGCCCTCCTCGTCATCTTCGGCATGGGTCTGTTCCTCTCAGAAGGGCTCTTCGGCGCTGTCGTCCGTCGGGGGGCGGGAGCCGCCGCTGCTGCTCCCGCTGCTCTGGTTCGGGGCGCCGCCTCCGGAGCCGCCCCCTTCGCGCCGGTCGTTGCGGTCCACCTGCGCGGTCGCCCAGCGGAGGCTGGGACCGATCTCGTCGGCCACGACCTCGACGACGCTGCGCTTCTCGCCGTCCTGGGTCTCGTAGGAGCGCTGCTCCAACCGCCCGGTGACGATGGCGCGCGATCCCTTCGACAGGGACGACGCCGCGTTCTCGCCCAACTGCCCCCAAGCGGTGATGTTGAAGAACGACGTCTTCTCCTGCCACTCGCCGTTCTGCTGGTAGCGCCGGCTCACCGCGATGCCGAGGGTGGCGATGGCCTGCCCGCTCTGGGTGAAGCGGAGCTCGGGGTCGCGTGTGAGGTTGCCGACGAGGGTGACGGTGCTGTCTGCCATGGTGGCCTGCCTTTCAGCTGGCCTGCTCGACCATGCCGCGGCGAGCGGCCTCGTGGTCGGGCAGGCGGAGGAGCTTGTGGCGGACGACCTCGTCCGCGAGGCGCAGGTGGCGCTCCAGCTCGCCGAGCGAGCCCGCCGGCGCCACGACGTTGAAGAAGACGTAGAAGCCCTCTTCCTTCTTGTTGATCTCGTAGGCGAAGCGCCGCTTCCCCCACCACTCCGGATGGCCGATGGACTGCCCGCCGGCGGCTTTCACCTGGTCGTTCACGACCTTGATCCAGCGCTGGGCGACCGGCTCGTCCAAGTCGCCATCGATGATGACGCCCAGCTCGTACGCGCGCATGGCGTGTGATGCACCTCCCTGTGGACCCGGCCTGGCCGGGGCCCCGACGGCTTCGGGGCAGGGTTCTGTTGAACCGGGAGAGTCTAGGGGCCTGGTGGCTTCTCGACCACCGTGCCGTGCTCCCGGCTGCTCCCGGCTCCTCCCGGCTCCGGCGAACCCCGCCGAGTTGTGATGGGCACAGTGGCAGGGGGGTGCTACAGGGTTCCCCACGACCAGCAGCTGGCGCTCCACCGCTGACGGCGATCCCCGGCTGCTCGACGAGACGGTCTTCGACCCGTACGAGGAAGTGCGTCGCCGCGCCCGTCACCGCCCGCCCGCCGCGACCGCGCTTCTTGAACAGAGATGTCGTAGAGCGCGGTGTGACTGCACACTGACGAACAACCTGTTCACGAAGCGCGGCGGGGCGGTCGTCCAAGAGGTGGGGCGGGGCGGTCTCGGCGGGGCCGGCGGTGACGCGCCATCGAGGCGAGGCGAGTGTCGTCAGGGGCCGGACGGCTGGCAGGAACGGTCGGTGACCGAGAGGCGGCTGCCCGCTCCGATGCCCAGCGATGGGAGGTCGCCCTGGACGACCTCGATGGCGTCGGCGAACGGGCCGTCCGCCTGGTAGAGCGGGCAGCTCTCGCTGTCGGGCGGGCACGGCTCCATGTCCGTGGCGGAGACGAAGGCCCCGTCGCCCGCGAAGAAGGCGATGGAGAGCGGCAGGACCGTGTCCTTCATCCAGAACGAGCCGGAGTGATCAGCGCCGAAGCGGAAGAGCATCCCGTCGGCGCCGCCGAGCGACGTGACCTCCATCAGGCCGCGCTGGCGTTGGTCGCTCGACTCGGCCAGCCAGACACAGAGCTCCTCGGTGGTGCCGTCGTCCTGCGCGACCTCGATGACGACCGCCGAGTAGCCCTCGGGGACCACGGCCGCGCCGCCCGACGTCGTCGGTGCGCCGGTCGGGCGGGCAGGGGCAGGTGCTGGTACGACGGTTCCGGGCTCGGCCGACGACACCGCGTCGTCGCCGTCGCCGCCCCCGCCGCAGCCGGCCGACAGGGCCAGTGCCAGCAGCGCCGGCACGCTGGTCAGGACCCGGAGCCCGCGCACCGGGCCACGGTAGCGTCGCCCGCATGCCGGGGACCTGCGACAGCTGCGGCCGCGACGAGGACGAGCTCACCGCCGTCCACCGCCTCTACACGACCCCCGGCACGTGGGAGTCGCCGGCCAGCGTCCAGCGCCTGGAGGAGACCGAGCGGTGGTGCTTCGCCTGCCTCAGCCACTACCCGCACGAGCGGATCGACGGCTGAACGTCGCGCGTCAGCCGGTCCCGGACGTGCGGCGGGCGGGGCGGCTGCCGAGCGGCAGGACGCGCAAGAGGTGGTGCCACGAACAGCCGGGGCACACCTCCACGACGTACGCCTGGTACGACTCCGAGCGCCGGTTGAGCTCGCGCAGCTGGCGGGTGTCGGTGATGCAGCGCCCGTGCGCGGGGAGCCGGGGCCCGAACGCATACGTCACGAGCACCAGCTTCGCGATCTCGCAGATCGGGCAGTCCGTCTGCGTCGGCTGGCCGATGGAGCGCGGCGGCGCGGATGAGCTCCGGGTGCGCGTCACAGACCTGGTGCTGGGCCAGCCGTCCTTTGCGGTACTCGCGGATGAGCGCGCGCCGAGCCAGACGGTGGTCGACGACGCCGGATCCCACCCCCCGCAGCGACGACGCCTGGAACGCCATGCGGCGAGAGGGTAGCGGGCGGTGCCGGGCGGCGCGTCCGGGTCCTCGTGCTTCCCCGGACCGTGTGAGCGCCGGTTGGCCGCCACGCGTTGCGGTCGCTCCATTCGTCTGGTAGATGTATCGATCCGATACATCGAGTGACGATGTAGTCCCAGCCGCACGAATGATCGACCTCGCCATCCTCGGGCTCCTCCGGGAGCAGGACCTCCACGGCTACGAGCTGCGCAAGCGCGCCACCGAGCTGGCCGGTCTGCGACCGGCAGTGTCCTTCGGTGCCCTCTATCCGGCGCTGTCCCGCCTCGAGGCCGCCGGCGCGGTGCAGGTGGTCGACACGGCCGGCGCCCCGGATGCCGACGAGCCCGCGCTCCCCCTGACGGGCTCGCTGGCCGGCGAAGCCGCGGCCTTCCTGGCTCGATCCCGCAGCCGTACCGACCGCCCGGGTACCTCGCGCGGCCGGCGGACGCGGAAGGCGTACGGTCTCACCGAAGCGGGCCAGCAGTTGCTCCTCGACCTCATGGACGACCCGGCCAACGACGACCGGGCCTTCCCTCTCAAGGTGGCGTTCTGCCGCTACCTGCCGTCCTCTCGGCGCCTCGAGCTCTTCGAGCGACGCCGGGCCGCCCTCGCCGGTCGCCTGGCCGGCGAACGGTCCAGCCACCGTCCCGACCGTCACGCGACGGTCGCCGGTCGACTGGACCACTACCTGGGCTCCCTGCGGGAGCACGATCACCAGACCATCCAGCACGACATCGCCTGGCTCGACGAGCTGATCGCTGACGAGCGCGCCGCGCTCAGCACGAGCAGCACGGGCCGGGAGGAGGACCCGCCATCATGACCATCCGCCTCGCCATCGCCGGCGTCGGGAACTGCGCCAGCTCCCTGGTGCAGGGCCTGGAGTACTACGAGAACGCCGACCCCAACGAGTCCGTGCCCGGTCTCATGCACGTCGTCCTCGGTGGGTACCACATCCGCGACATCGAGGTCGTGGCCGCCTTCGACGTCGACGCCACGAAGGTCGGCCTCGACGTCGGCAAGGCCATCCTCGCCGGCCACAACAACACGGTGAAGTTCGCCGACGTGCCCGACCTGGGCGTGCCGGTGCTGCGGGGCCCGACCCTCGACGGGCTCGGGAAGTACTACCGCCAGGTCGTCGAGGAGTCACCGACCGAGCCGGTGGACGTGGCCCGAGCCCTGCGCGATGCCCGCGCCGACGTGCTGGTCTCGTACCTCCCGGTGGGCTCCGAGGAGGCGCAGAAGCACTACGCCCAGGCCTGCCTCGACGCCGGGGTGGCCTTCGTCAACGCCATCCCGGTGTTCATCGCCTCCGATCCCGAGTGGGCGGCCAAGTTCGAGGCCGCCGGTGTGCCGATCGTCGGCGACGACATCAAGAGCCAGGTCGGCGCCACCATCGTGCACCGCATCCTGGCCCGCCTGTTCGAGGACCGGGGCATGGTGCTCGACCGCACGTACCAGCTCAACGTGGGCGGGAACATGGACTTCATGAACATGCTCGAGCGCGAGCGGCTGGAGTCCAAGAAGATCTCGAAGACGCAGTCGGTCACCAGCCAGATCGACAACGGCATCGAGGCCGAGGACGTCCACATCGGCCCGTCGGACCACGTGGCCTGGCTGCAGGACCGCAAGTGGGCCTACATCCGCCTCGAGGGCCGCAACTTCGGTGACGTGCCGCTCAACGTCGAGCTCAAGCTCGAGGTGTGGGACTCGCCCAACTCGGCCGGCGTCATCATCGACGCCGTCCGCTGCGCCAAGGTGGCCAAGGACCGGGGCCTGGGCGGCCCGCTGCTCGGGCCGTCGGCCTACTTCATGAAGTCGCCGCCGGTGCAGTACCGCGACGAGGAGGCCCGCGTCATGGTCGAGGACTTCGCCGCCGGCACCGACTGACGACAGCCGGCGAACCAGGCCGCCGCTCACACGACCCTGGCGCCGTCCTTCCAGACCTGACGCACTCGCGTCCCGAGCCCTGCCAGATCGGCCAGCGGGTCACCCTCGACGACCACGACGTCGGCCCGCTTGCCGATCTCCAGCCCGCCCAGCTCCTCCTCCAGGCCCATCAGCTCGGCCGCGGTCCGCGTGGTCGCGACGAGGGCCTGGGCGGGCGTCATCCCGCAGCCGACCATGAGCTCCAGCTCGCGCAGGTTCTGGCCGTGGGGCGCGACGCCGCTGTCGGTGCCCATGGCCACCTTGACCCCGGCGTCGACGGCGGCACGGATGGACGCCGCGTGGGTCTCCATCACCATGACCGTCTTGTCGATCATCACCTGGGGGACCGGCACGCCGCGGTCGCGGGCCTCGAGCACGCCGAGCGGGGCCACGAGGGTGGGCACCAGGTAGGTCCCCCGGTCGAGCATCATCCCGATCGCCTCGTCGTCCAGGTAGATGCCGTGCTCGATGGACCGGATGCCGTTGCGGATGGCGGCCTTGATGCCCTCGGTGGCCTGGGCGTGCGCCATCACGAAGCGGCCGGCGGCCGTCGCCTCCTCCACGAGGACGGCCAGCTCGGCATCGCGGAAGTGACCGTGGCGCGGGTCGTCCCTCGGGGACAGCACGCCTCCGCTGGTGGCCACCTTGATGACGTCGGCGCCGGCGCGAACGAGCTCGCGGACGCGGCGGCGCATCTCGTCCGGACCATCCACGATCGGATCCGGGACACCCGGGTAGGGAACGAAGAACGACGGCACGATCGCCCCGCACACCTGCCAGTCGTCGCCGTGACCGCCGGTCTGGCTGAGCATGGTGATCGAGATCTGCAGGCGCGGCCCGGCCACCAGGCCCTGCTCCACCGCCGTCTTCATGCCCAGGTCGGCGCCCGCCGCGTCGCGCGCGGTCGTGATGCCGGTGGCCAGGGTCACCCGCATGTTCTCGATGGCCTCGTAGAAGTTCAGGGAGAACGGGGTCTGCTGGCGGCGCAGCGCGTTGATGTCCGTCACGGCCAGGTGGACGTGGCAGTCGAACAGGCCCGGGAGCAGCGTGTGCCCGCGGCAATCGACAGCGGTGTCACCGTCGAGGTCGAGCCCCACGTCGACGATGCGGCCGTCCTCGACGACCACGTCCCCGTCGCGGAGCTGGTCGGTGCCGTCGAAGATCCTGCCGCCCCGCAACACGGTCCTGGCCATCGCGGGGCACGGTAACGCGCTCGCGCACCGCGCCGGCCGCCATCACCGCCGCCATCCACCGCAGGGAGCCGGGAGAGGGTCATCATGGCGAGATGGTGAGCGCCATCTCCTACGGAACGGGCGTCCCCGACGAGGGCGAGCTGCGGCTGTGCGGTGACGTCGCCGGCAAGCGGGTGATCGAGTTGGGCGGTACCGCCAACGCCATCGCCTTCGCGGAGCGCGGCGCCCGGGCCATGGCCGCCGTCCCGGCCGATGCCATGGCCGACGGACGTGAGCAGGCCGAGCAGGCCGGCGTACGGGTGGAGTTCCACGGGGGCGACATCGCCGACCTCGGCTTCGCCACCAGCGGCTCGGTCGACCTCGTCTTCTCCACCGCCTTCGACGTGGTCGACGACCTGGCGCGCGTGCTCCGCCAGGCGCACCGCGTGCTCCGGCCGGAGGCCTCGCTGGTGTTCGCCGTGCCCCACCCGATGGCCGCCATGCTCGAGGGCGGCGAGGTCGTGCTGCGACGGGGCTACGGCGCCGGCACCCGGACGACGAGCGACTACTTCATGGCCGTCATGCGGGCCAACTTCCGGGTGGACGTCATGGCCGAGCCCCTGCCCCTCGGCCAGACCGGCGCGCTCATCCCGGCCGCGCTCGTCATGCGGGCCAAGAAGCTCGGCGTGTAGGAAGGGCGCTCCGCGGCGCGGCGCAGCGGCAGGCGTGCGGCCGCTCAGGCGTCCTGCTGGCGGGTGGCCCACCACGCGTCGAGGCGGCGGCCGGCCTCCTCCTCGCCGAGCACCCCTTCCTCGAGGCGCAGCTCCAGCAGGTAGGCCACCGCCTCCCCGACCAGCGGTCCGGGCGCCAGACCGAGGCGGGCCATCACCTGGTTGCCGTCCAGCTCGGGCCGGATGGCCTTGAGCTCCTCCTGCACCGCCAGCTCGTCGATGCGGGCCTCCAGCTCGTCCATGCGGGCGGCGAGCATGGCGGCCTTGCGCTCGTTGCGGGTCGTGCAGTCGCAACGCGTCAGCACGTTCAGCTCGCCGAGCAGATCCCCGGCATCGCGCACGTAGCGACGGACGGCCGCGTCCGTCCAGCCCATCTTGTACGTGTGGAAGCGGAGGTGCAGCTCGACCAGTCGGGTGATGGCCTCGACGTCGGCGTTCGAGTAACGCAGGGCCTGCAGCCGGTCACGGGTCATCCGTGCGCCGACCACCTCGTGGTGGTGGAAGGTCACGCCCTTGCCCTTGCGGTAGCCGCGCGTCTTCGGCTTGCCGATGTCGTGGAACAGCGCCGCCAACCGCGTGCGCCGGAAGTCGAACGGGGGTCTCGCCGGGCGGACGGCGGGCGGACGGACGTTCTCGACGACGGCGATCGTGTGGCTGAGCACGTCCTTGTGCCGGTGGATGGGGTCCTGCTCGAGACGCATGGCCGGGAGCTCGGGCAGGAACTCCTCGGCCAGGCCGGTCTCGATCACGAACCAGAGGCCCGACCCCGGGCGATCGACCGTGATCAGCTTGTCCAGCTCGTCGCGGATGCGCTCGGCCGACACGATCGAGAGGCGGTGGCGCATGGCCGACACCGCGGCCGCCAGCTCCGGCACCGGCTCCAGCTGGTAGCCGGCCAGGAACCGGGCGGCCCGCAGCATCCGCAGTGGGTCGTCGCTGAAACTCTCCTCCGGGGAGATCGGGCTGCGCAGCACGTGGGCGGCGAGATCGGCGGCGCCACCGAAGGGATCGACGAGTGTCGGTGCGTCGCTCGTCAGCTCCAGCGCCATGGCGTTGACGGTGAAGTCCCGGCGGGACAGGTCGACCTCGATGGCGTCCGCGAACACCACGTCCGGCTTGCGGGACTCCGGCTCGTAGACCTCGGCGCGGTGGGTGGTGATCTCATAGGCCTGCGACCCCCGGCGGGCGCCGATGGTCCCGAAGCGCTCACCCTGGGTCCACATCGCCTCGGCCCAACCGTCGAGGATGGCCTTGATCTCGTCGGGGCGGGCGTCGGTCGTGGCGTCCACGTCCTGGTCGACAACCTCTCGCCCCACGAGGAGATCGCGCACCGTGCCGCCGACCAGGTACAGCCGCCGGCCCGCGCCGCGGAACCGGTCGGCGAGCGGCGAGAGCTCGGCCAGGAGCGGGGCGAAGCGGTCGGGGACCACGCGGAGAGGCTAGGGCGAGCGAGGTGTCAAGCCGGGAGCAGATCGGCCCAGTGACCGGCCACCGCGTCCAGCACCCGCTGGCCGGGGCCCCCGGCAGACGGCTTCTCCGGGAGGTGCTCGACGCCGAGCAAGGCCGCCATCGCCGCGGCGGACGAGTCGGTGAGGGCCTGGAGGTCGTACCCGCCCTCCAGGACCATGAGGCAGCGACCGGCGGGGACGAGCTCCAGCAGCCGCGCGGTCATCAGCGCGTAGTCGCCCGACGTCAGGCCCAGATCCGTGATGGGGTCACGCCGGTGGGCGTCGAACCCCGCCGAGATGATGAGCCAGGTCGGCTCGAAGGAACCGACCAGCGGGGCCACGATCCGGTCGATGGCGGCCAGGTAGATCTCGCCCGTGGCCCGCGGAGGCAGCGGGATGTTGAGGTTGCAACCAAACCCCGCGCCTTCACCTCGTTCGGCGATGCCACCGGTGCCGGGATAGAGCGGCCACTGGTGGAACGACACGTAGAACACGGTCGGGTGCTCGTAGAAGATGTCCTGGGTGCCGTTGCCGTGGTGCGCGTCGTAGTCGACGATGAGCACCCGCTCGCCCTGCTCGGCCAGCGCCGCCGCGGTGACGGCCACGTTGTTGACGAGGCAGAAGCCCATGGCCCGGTTGCGGGTGGCGTGGTGCCCGGGCGGGCGCACGGCGCAGAACGCCGCCCGTGCCTCGCCGGCGGCGAGGGCCTCCGCCGCCCGCAGGACGCCGCCGGCCCCGAGCAGGCACGCCTCCCAGGTGGCAGGACAGGCCGCGGTGTCGGGGTCGAGGTAGCCGCCGCCTTCCACCTCCGAGATGTACTGGAGCTGGTCCAGGTAGTCGCCCGGGTGGACGCGCTCCAACTCGTCGCGCGTGGCGTGACGCGGCTCCAGGGGCACGAGGGCGTCCGCCACCGGCGTCAGGTGCGCCCCCTCCAGCACGGCCCCCAGCCGTTCCGGCCGTTCGGGGTGGTAGGGCGTCGCCATGTGCTCCAGATAACGAGGGTGCGTGGCGAAGAGGAGGCCCACGAGTCGAACGCTACCGTCATGGGAGTGGTCCGGTTCAGCCGTCGCCTGACCGGCCCCGAGGTGGTGCTCCGGGCCGGCGCAGCCGCTGTCCGCGTGCGCCCCTGGCCGGCGGACGCGAGGACCGCGCAGGTCGTACCCGTGCCCGGTGCCGTCCTGCCCTCCGCCCAAGAGATCGTCCGCTGGTTGGGCGGACTGTCGCGCCTCGGCTACGCCAGGGTCAGGACGGCGGCACTGGCCGCTCCGGACCAGCGCCCGTACCGCGAAGCCGGCCTCGACGCCCTCGAGGAGCTCGTGCTGCTCCGCCGACCGCTCGACGGACGGCCGGCGCGGGCGGTCCACAAGGTCCGGCGGGCGACGCGCGCCGACTGGCCGGTCCTCCCCGATCTCGACGCGGCGGCCTTCGGCGATGCCTGGCACCTCGACCGCGCCGCCATCGTCGACGCCTGCCGCGCCACGCCGCGCCACCGCCTGCGGGTGGCCGACGGTGGCCCAGGCTCGACTTCTGGGCCCGTCGGCTACGTCGTGAACGGTCGAGCGGGCACGACCGGGTACGTCCAGCGGCTCGCCGTCCGTCCCGAGGCGACCGGCCAGGGCTGGGGAACGGCGCTCGTGGTCGACGGGCTCCGCTGGATGGCGGCGGCCGGCTGCGGGGAGGTCCTGGTCAACACCCACAACGACAACCACCGGGCCCTCGCGCTCTACGGACACCTCGGCTTCACGCCCCTGCCCGACGGCCTCGTGGTGCTCGGGTCCGCGCTCGGGAGCCGGCCGTGACCAGCCCTGCGCTCCGCCGCCGTACGCGGTGCGGCCTGGCCGTCGTCGCGACGGTCCTCGCGGTTGCGGGAACGGCACTCGGCCCCGTGCCCGCTCAGGCGCAGACCTCGGGCCCGATCACGCTGCGGCTGGTGAGCCAGAAGCTGGTCCTGGCGCCGGAGGAACCACTGACGACGACGCTGGCGGTGGGTGACACCGTGCCCGACGGCACGGACCTGGTCGTCACCGTCTCGTCTCGCCTGCGTTCGCCTCGCGACGAGCTCCACGCGCTGCTCGACGGGGGAAACGAGCTCGGAAGCACCGTGGACTACCTCTCGATCCCCGTGGCGGAGGTGCCTCATGACGCCGCCGGTCGCCTGACGATGAACGTGCCCACCGTGCGCAGCTCCTCCGCCGACAGCGAGGAGAGCCTCCGCTTCAGCGCTCCCGGCCTCTATCCCGTGACCTTCGAGCTGCGCACGCCGGAGGACGACGTCCTCGCCTCGCTGATCAGCTTCGTCGAACGTCGGGACGACACCGTGCCGGTGGTCCCGATGTCGGTGGCCCTCGTGGCGTCCGTGACCAGCCCCCCGGCCGCACAGGTGAACGGCTCGATCGCGGTCGACGAGCGGGCCCGGACAGACCTGAGCCAGCTCGTCGCCGCCCTCCAGCACAACACCGCCGCGCCGACGACGGTCAGCTTGCCGCCCGAGCTCCTCGAGCGGCTTTCCGCGAGCAGTTCTCCCGAGGACCAGGAGCTCGTGCAGGACCTGGCCACCGCGCTCGGCGGGCGGCAGCTCCTCTCCCGGCCGTACGTGACGATGGACCCCTCGAGCAGCGCCCGCTCAGGGCTCTCGGCGGACTACACCCGCCTTCTGGCCCAGGGCGAGGACGCGCTCCGCGACCTGTTTCCCGGGCTGACCCCCGATCGGACGCTCTTCCTCGCGCCGGCCGTCATCGACGACGCCGGCCTGCAGCTCCTGCGCAACCTCGGAACGCTGAACATCGTGCTGCCCCCGGCGCCGATCGGCGCGGACGCCACCACCGACGTACGCCTGCAGGCCGATCCCACCCGCACGGTGGAGCTGGCGGTCAGCGATGGTTCTGTCGTGAGGGCCAGCATCCTGGAACGCTCGGTGCTGCAGCGCATCGTCGCCACACCGGACCCTGTCCTCGCCGCCCACTATGTGGCGGTCGAGCTCCTGGCCCTCCGGGCCGAGCAGGCCGACCAGCCGGGTCGCGGGGTGGCGGTGCGGCTCCCGGACGGCTGGCCGATCGACGCCGTCCTGCTCGGCACCCTGGAGGACCTGCTCGGCCAGATCCCCGAGCTGAAGCCCGTCGAGCTGAGCACGCTGTTCGCCGCGACGGCGGCGGCCAAGACCTTCGACGGCACCAGCCGGCTGGCCATCCCGCCGCCCGACGGCACCGTCGCCGACCGCACCGACATCGCGGGCGCGGTCGCGCAGCGGCGCCTGGCCGTCGGTCAGGTCACGTCGATGTTGGAGGACGACGACGCGCTCGAACCCGAGCTGTCGTCCCTGCTGGACCTGTCGCTGGCCGAGGACCTCACCGAAGAGCAGCGTGACGGCTTCCTCGGCACCGTCGACAACGAGCTGGGCGCAGTGACGAGCAGCATCGTGCCGATGGACCGGCGGCAGTTCACCATCACCAGCCGCCGCACGACGATCCCGATCAGCGTGCGCACGACCTGGCCCGAGCCGCTCAAGGTGAAGGTCCGGCTGACCAGCCCGAAGTTGCGCTTCCCCGAGGGCGACCAGATCATCACCGTCACCCCGGACAGCCCACCGTTCCGGGTGCCGGTGGAGGCCAAGAGCAACGGCACGTTCCGGGTGACGGCCACGCTGCTGACGCCCGAGGGCGACGCGCCGCTGGCACCGCCCATGACCATCACGGTGCGATCGACGGCCTTGTCAGGGCTCGGGATCCTCGTGACCATCGCGGCCGTCATCGTGTTGGCGGCATGGTGGTTGCAGCACCTGCGCACCAAGCGGCGCCGACGGGCGGCGACGGTCTCCGCACAGCACCACCCGACGGCCCCTCCACCGGCCCAGCCCCAGCCCGAGACGGGCCGGATGGAGGAGCCATCCTCCTGGGCGTGAGCGCGTGACCGTCGGCCTCGTGACCGATTCCGCCTGCGACCTGCCCCAGGCGCTGGCCGACGACCTCGGCATCCGCATCGTCCCGCTCACGGTCCGCTTCGGAGGCGACGAGCTCGTCGACCGGCTGGACCTGACCCCGGCGGAGTTCTGGGCCCGCTGTGCCGCATCGCCGGTGCTGCCCGAGACCGCGGCACCGGCTCCCGGTCAGTTCGAGGCCATCTACCGGGACCTGGCCGACTCGGGCGTCGACAGCATCGCCGTGGTGTCGCTGTCCCAGCTCCTCTCCGGGGCGATGCAGAGCGCGCAGCTCGCCGCCCGCACGTTCGGAAACCTCCCCGTCGAGGTGATCGACTCGCGCTCGGCCAGCACGGGCCAGGGGATGATCGCCGTCGCCGCCGCACGATGCGCCCGGGATGGCGGCGGTCTCGACGAGGTGGCCTCGTTGGCCCGCGACCTGGCCGAGCGCACCCATGTGTGGGGCGTCCTCGACGACTTGGACCACCTCCGCCGGGGCGGTCGGATCGGCGGCGCCCGGGCACTGCTCGCCTCGGCGCTGGCCATCAAGCCCATCATCGAGATCCGCGACGGCCGGGTGGAGGAGGGCGGCCGTCAGCGCACGCGGACGAAGGCGATGCGGAGCCTGGTCGACCGGGTCGCGGCCGCCGGTCCGCTCGAAGCGCTGGCCGTGCTCCACGCCGAGACAGCGGACGTCGACGAGTTCGTGGCCCAGCTCGCTCCGCTCGCTCCGGGGCCGCTGATGGTGACCGACATCGGCGCCGTCATCGGCGCGCACTGCGGGCCGGGTGCCATCGGCGTCGCCTACCAGACCAAGGCGTCCTGACCACAGCCCCGCGCCGCGATGCTCTGACACCGGGCGGGGGATGCCCGGCTGGCGACGGACCCCTCCACTAGGGTCGTCGTCCGGTGGCCACGACCGCTCCGCCTCCGGCCGGGGCCGCCCAACCGACGCTTCTCGCCAACCGGTACCGTCTCGATCGGCGACTGGCTCACGGCGGCATGAGCGAGGTGTGGGTGGCCACCGACATGACGCTCGACCGTCAGGTCGCCGTCAAGCTGCTCAAGGCATCCCTGGCCGACGACCCGGTCGTGGTCGAGCGCTTCCGGCGGGAAGCCATCGCGGCCGCCGGCCTCAACCATCCCTACATCGTCAGCATCTACGACACCATCGAGGCCGACGGCCGGGCGGCGGTGGTCATGGAGCTGGTACCCGGGCGTTCGCTGCGCAACCTGCTGGACGAGTCCGGGCGATTGGGCGTCGACGAGACGCTCGTGATCGGGCGGGCGGTGGCCGCCGCCCTCGACCACGCCCACCAGGCCGGCCTCGTCCACCGGGACGTGAAGCCCGGGAACGTCCTCGTCACCCCCGAGGGACGCGTGAAGCTGACGGACTTCGGCATCGCCAAGGCCGTGGAGCGCAGCCACGAGGATCTCACGGCCGAGAACGTGATGATGGGCACGGCGAAGTACCTCTCGCCGGAGCAGGTCCTCGGCTTCCCGCTCGACGGCCGGGCCGACCTCTACTCGCTGGGCCTGGTGCTGTACGAGTGCCTCACGGGCAAGCCTCCCTTCACGGGGACCACCGACGGCGCCATCGCCATCGCCCGGCTGCAGCGCGACCCGTCCCCCATCCGTCGTTCGCGCCCCGAGGTCCCGGTCGCGGTCGCCGACGCGGTGTCCCACCTCCTGGCCCGCCGGCCCGAGGATCGACCGCCGACGGCGGCGGCCGCACGGGAGCTGCTGGTGAAGGCGGCTGATGGTCGTGACGACGCCACCCTGCCCCCGCTCCCCCTCCCCCCAACCGGGGTGGAGCGGCTCGCGTGGCGCGATCGGCCGACGACGACACCGGGCCCGGCGTCCCGGTACGGGGGCGGGCCCGCGCGGCGATCATCGGCCTGGCCGCCGCGGCCGCCGTGGGGGTGGGAGCGGTGGCCTGGGCATCCCGCGACGACGGCGGGACGGCCGCGGCCCAGCCGCAGGGGCCCGACGTCGTCACCCAACCGGGCGGGACGCTGGGTTCGGTGCCGGCCACCCTCGGGCCGCTCGGATCCCCGCAGCCCGGCCCCGTCACCATCCAAGCCGTGCAGGAGCTGGATCCGCCGCCGGGGGACGGCGTGGAGAACCCGAGCTCGGTGGCTGCCCTCACCGACGGTGATCCGGGCACCGCCTGGACGACGGTGTGCTACGAGTCCCGCTACCTCTATCCCAAGAGCGGCATCGGCCTCGTCCTCGGCCTGTCCGGGCCGGTCGCCGGGCAACAGCTCCAGGTGCAGTGGCCGCGGGGACCCTGGCGGGCGTCGATCTACACCGCCACGACTCCCGGGGCCAGCCGCGAGGACTGGGGTGATCCGGTCGCCCAGCGGGGCAGCGACGAACCCGGCGCGGCGACGTTCTCCCTCGGCGACTCCGACGGGCGGTACGTGTTGGTGTGGCTGACCCAGCTGGCGCGGTCCGACGCCTGCTCCACCAACCCGTACCAGGGTGCGGTGGGCGAGCTCGCCATCGAGCCCGCCGGCTGACCATGGAAGCCCACTGATCATGGAGGGGGCCAGCGACAGCCAGCTCGTCGCCGCGGCCCGGGCCGGGGACCGCGCTGCGCTCGACCAACTGCTGCGACGCCACGTCGACATGATCCATGCCGTGTGCTCCCGCATCGCCGGCAACCCCGCCGACGCCGCGGACGCGTCGCAGGAGGCGTTGATCGCCATCGTCCGCGGGCTGCCCCGCTTCGACGAGCGGGCGTCGGTGCGGACCTGGATGTACCGGGTCGCCACCAACGCCTGCCTGGACGAGCTGCGCCGGCGCGGTCGGCGTCCGGTGGCCACGGGAGCAGAGACCTTCGACCAGCCCGGGGACGCGCCCGGCCTCGATGCCGGCGTGGCCGACCGCCTCACCATCGACGGTGCGCTGGCCCGGATCCCCGAGGAGTTCCGGGTGGCGGTGGTCCTCCGGGACGTCCAGGGCATGGACTACGCCCAGATCGCCGAGGTGCTCGACGTGCCCATGGGCACGGTGCGTTCGCGCATCGCCCGGGGCCGCGCCGCGCTGGCCGCCCTCCTCGGCGACCCCGACGGGAGCTCCCACGGGAACTCGGGAGCCGCCGTCCGACGTCCAAGAGAGCGCCCATGACCGACGTGACGCCACCCACCGGGCCCTCCGGGCCGTCCGGCGAGCTGACAGGAGCCGGCGACGAGCTGAGCCCTGAGGAGCTCGCCTGCGGTTACCTGGACGACGAGCTCGCGCCGGGCGACCGCGCTCGGGTGGAGGCCGACCCTGCGCTGATGGCGCTCGTGGCCGAACTGCGCGCGGTCAGCGAGGCGGTCGCCGGGCCGGTCCCTCCCCTCACCGAGGACCGGCGGTCGACCATGGTGACGGCGGCCCTGGGAGCACTTCCCACCGTCGGCAGCACAGCCGGCACCTGCCGCCGCCGCAGTCGGCAGCACCGCCGCCCCCACCTCAGGCACCACAGTCGCCCCCGCCACAGCGGCGCTGGCACCGTGACGTCGCTCGACGCGGCGCGGAAGCGGCGCTCGACCCGCCTCGTGCGGACCGTGGCGGGAGGCCTGGCCGCCGCGGCCGCGGTCGGCCTGGTGGCCCTGGTCGTGACGCGCGAGGGCAGCGGCAGCAGTGACGACAGCACCGCGGCGACCGGCGGCCCTCGAGGCCAGCGCCGGAGGCGAGGCCGCAGACACCACGGTGGACGCGGCGTCGGCCGACGCCGCTCCCGCGGACACGAGTGCGCAGGACGCCGCCGCGCTGCCCGTCCCCGCCAGCGAGGCACCGTCGAGCGAGGCACCGGCCGCAGCCACCGAGGGCGCGACCAGCGCCGCACCGGCGCGCCCGGCCACGACCGCAAGCTCGAGCGGAGACGCCGCCATCGCGGACCTCGGCCCGCTGGCCAACCGAGCTGAGGCACGAGCGGCGGCGCAGCGCTTCGCCACCGACTTCGCCGCCGGAGGTCCCGGCCCCTGCGCGGAGTACCCCCCGCCCTTCGCCACGGCCACGTTCCAGGGCGTGCCTGCGTACCTGGTGCTCCTGGAGGCGGACCCTGAGGGCAACCGCTTCGCCCTCGTCGATCAGGCCACCTGCGCCGTGCTCGTCAAGGTGGACACAACCGGCCGGTAATGTCCCGGCCCATGCCCGACGAACCCACCAGGGACTGGGCCGCGCAGATCACCGACCAGATCGAGCGCGTCGTGTCCACTGTTCGCGATCGCACCACCCGGCCGGCCATCACGGTGGTGCGCGCCCTCGTGTTCGGGGTCATCGCCGTCGCCGGTGCGATCACCGCGCTGGTCCTGGTCAGCGTCGTGCTCATCCGCGCCCTCACCGAGCTCACCGGCGAAGCGTGGATCGCCTTCCTGATCACCGCCGGAATCTTCCTGGCCGTCGGCGCGTTCTTGATGATGAAGGGAGCGTCGAGCGCTTCCCGCGACCTGGAGGGCACGTGAGTCGACGGCACAGGATGGCGGCGGGCCGAGAGTGAGCACGCGCGACGTCATCATCATCGGATCCGGCCCCGCGGGGTTGACAGCAGCGGTCTACGCCGCCCGCGCCAACCTCTCGCCGCTGGTCATCGAGGGCGAGCCGTCCTCCACCTCTGACCAGCCCGGTGGCCAGCTCATGCTGACCACCGACGTCGAGAACTACCCCGGCTTCCCCGAAGGGATCATGGGCCCGGACCTGATGATGCGCTTCCGGGACCAGGCCCAGCGGTTCGGCGCGGAGTACCTCACCGCCAAGGTGACGGCAGTGGACTTCTCCGCTCGGCCGTTCACGGTCTGGGTGGGCGAGGAGACGTACCGATCCGACGCGGTCATCGTGTCGACCGGCGCGCAGTCGCTCATGCTGGGGCTGGAGGCGGAGACGCGCCTCCTGGGCCACGGCCTGTCGACGTGTGCCACGTGTGACGGGTTCTTCTTCCGCGGCCAGGAGATCGCGGTCGTCGGGGGCGGGGACTCCGCGCTCGAGGAGGCGCTGTTCCTCACGAAGTTCGCCACCAAGGTGACGATCATCCACCGGCGGGACGCGCTGCGCGCCTCCAAGATCATGCAGGAGCGCGCCTTCGCCAACGAGCGCATCACGTTCCTGTGGGACACGGTCGTGACGGACCTGCTCGGCGAGGAGTCGCTGGCGGGCGCCCAGGTGGAGAACGTGCGCACGGGCGAGACCTCGGTGCTGCCGGTGTCGGGGCTGTTCGTGGCGATCGGCCACCGGCCGAACACCGATCTGTTCAAGGGTCTGCTGGACATGGACGGCGCCGGTTACCTGATCACCCAGCCCGGATCGACCTCCACGAACGTCGAGGGTGTCTTCGCCTGCGGTGACGTGCAGGACCACACGTACCGGCAAGCGATCACCGCGGCCGGTTCGGGCTGCATGGCGGCCATCGACACCGAGCGCTGGCTGGAAGCCAGCCGTCACGCCTGACGCTGCGCGGCCGACCGGGCCGGAATAGCCGGTCCGGAGCCGAGGTTGAACTCCTCGCTACGCTTGCTCGCGAAAGGAAGCCCCCCTGATGGCTCACGGGATCCACACCCTCACCACCGCCACCTTCGACGAGGTCATCGGCGCCAGCGACACCCCCGTGGTCGTCGACTTCTGGGCCGAGTGGTGCGGCCCGTGCAAGATGATCGCCCCCATCCTCGAGGAGCTGGCGGCCGAGCAGAACGGCAAGTTGTCGGTCGCCAAGCTCAACGTGGACGAGAACCCCGATCTGGCCATGCGGTTCAACGTCATGAGCATCCCGACCCTGCTGGTGTTCAAGGACGGCGAGGTGGTCAAGCGGCTCGTCGGCGCCAAGCCCAAGAGCGCGCTCCTGCAGGAGCTGAGCGAATTCCTACCCGCTGCGCTCTGAGCGAGCGGAGCGAGCTCCACGTCGCCCCGCCGCGCGGGGGCCCCTCGGTGACGACCGCCCTGCCGCTCGAGCGGGGCCACCGAGGCGAGGCGGTCAGGGATCTCCAACGGCGGCTGATCGCGGCCGGCTTCGCCCCGGCCCGAGCGGACTGGGGCTACTACTGCGAGGAGACCCAGGCCAGCGTGTCCGCGTTCCAGCAGGCGCGCGGGCTACCCGCCGACGGCATCTGCGATCGGGTCACCTGGATGGCGCTGGTGGAGGCCAACTGGGAGCTCGGTGACCGCACCCTCTACCTGCGCGCTCCCAACTTGCGCGGCGACGACGTCGCCGAGCTCCAACGCCAGCTCGGACGGCTGGGCTTCGACCCCGGGCGGGTCGATGGCATCTTCGGGCCGAACACCACCGCCGCGCTGGCCGAGTTCCAGCGCAACGTCGAGCTGACGCCCGCGGACGGCATCTGTGGGGCCGAGACCGTGCGAGCGCTCCGGCGTCTGTCCGGCCGCGCCGTCGCCGGGCCGGCCGTGCACATGGTGCGCGAGTACGAGCGGCTCAGCCACGGTGAGCGCACGCTCCTCGGCCGCCGGGTCGTCGTGGGTCAGCTCGGTGGCCTGGCCAAGCTGGCCCGCACGCTCGCCCGGGCGCTGCGCATGGCCGGTTCCAGCGTGCTCGTGCTGGACGATCCTGACGGCGCTCGTCAGGCCGCGGCCGCCAACCGCTTCCGCGCCGATGTCTACCTCGGGCTGACCACGGCCGCGGCCGGCCGCATCGCCTTCTACGCCACCGCCGACTTCGAATCCCTTGGTGGCCACCAGCTGGCCGAGCAGCTCCACGCCGAGTTGACGCCGGTGCTCCCCGTGCCCGTCGCCTCACCACTCGGGATGCGTCTTCCCGTCCTACGGGAGACCCGGATGCCGGCCGTGCTGCTCGAGCTCGGTCCCACCCGCCCGGTGGTCGATCAGAGCCCCGCCGTCGCCGCCGCGGTGGCGCGAGCCCTCGCCCGTTGGGTCGCCGCGCCGGTCAGCCTCGATCGAGGGTGAAGGTTTGTCCACAGGGTTGTACCCAGTTGTGCATGACCCTGAACTTGGACGTTATTCGAACGTATGTTCGGAGTTCTCGGTGATCAGACGATAGATCCGCTCAAGATCTTCGAGCGTGGCGAACTCAACTGCAACCTTTCCCCTCGCCCCGCGCATCGTGATGCTGACCCTCGTGTTGAGGTACTCGGCAAGGAGCCCCTCGAGTTCCAGGAGGCCAGGTGGCCGCAGGGTCGGCAGCCCGGACACGCCACGGGCGTTCGCGACCGCCTCGTCCCCCACTTCTTCGCCGGGCGGTTCCCTCACCGCGTCCTCGGTCTCGCGCACCGTCCAATGCTCCTCGACGGCCCGCCGCGCCAGCTGCTCCTGGAACGCCCGGTCGGGCGTGCCCAGGAGCGCCCGGGCGTGGCCGGCCGTCAGCCGACCCTCGGCCACCATGCGCTGCACGGCCGGAGGGAGCTGGAGCAGGCGCACGGTGTTGGTGACGGTGGAGCGGCTCTTGCCGACCCGGGTCGCCACCTCGTCATGGGTCAGCCCGAAGTCCTCGATGAGCTGTTGGTAGGCGGCCGCCTCCTCCAGCGCGGTGAGGTCCTGGCGTTGCAGGTTCTCGACCAGCGCCTGCTCGGCGACGCCACGATCGTCGGCCCGCCGGATGATGGCGGGGATGGTGGTCAGCCCGGCACGTCGGGCGGCGCGCCAACGACGCTCGCCGGCGATCAACTGGTACTGGTCGGTGTCGACCTCGCGCACCAGGACCGGTTGCAGCACGCCCAATGCCCGGATCGACGTGGTGAGCTCGCTCAGCGATTCCTCGTCGAACTGCGCCCTCGGCTGACCCGGGTTGGGGACGATCGACGTCACCGACACCTCCCGGAGGGCGTCGTCGATCCCGTCGGTGTCGTGCCCGCCGGGGGGGATGAGGGACGCCAGCCCCTTGCCGAGGCCGCTACGCCGCGCGGTGGCCATCACTCACCTCCTTGGCGAGCTCCGAGTAGGCGATGGCCCCGCGGGAGCCGGCATCGAAGGCGATGATCGGCTGGCCGAAGGACGGTGCCTCGGACAGTCGGACCGTCCGAGGGATGATCGTCCTGCAGACCTTCTCGCCGAAGTGCTCGCGGACCTCGGCGACGACCTGGTCGGACAGCTTGGTCCGGGCGTCGTACATCACGAGCACGATGGTGGACACCTCCAGCGTGGGATTGAGGCTGCGGCGGACGAGATCGACGTTGCGGAGCAGCTGGCCCAGACCCTCCAGGGCGTAGTACTCGCACTGGATGGGGACCAGCACCTCGCTGGCGGCGGCCAGGCCGTTGACGGTCAGCAGCCCGAGCGACGGGGGACAGTCGATGAGGAAGAACTCGTAGTCGTCCTTGATCACCTCGATGGCCCGCTTCAACCGGAGCTCCCGGCTGAAGGCCGGGACCAACTCGATCTCGGCGCCGGCCAGATCCAGGCTGGCCGGAGCGACGAACAGGTGCTTCACCGACGTCGGCTCGACGCAGTCTTCGAGGGGCAGCTCGTGCATGATCACGTCGTACATCGAGTGCTCGATGTTCCTGGTGTCGAGCCCGAGCCCGGTGGTCGCGTTGCCTTGGGGGTCGAGATCGACGACGAGCGTTCGATGGCCGAGGTGGGCGAGGGAGGCTCCCAGGTTGACGGCCGTGGTGGTCTTGCCCACGCCGCCCTTCTGGTTGGCCACAGCGAAGATGCGTGGGGGTGAGGGCACGAGCAGCGCCTTCTCCTTGTCCGGCTGCGACGGTGCAGCGGTGGGCAGCGACCGGTACGCCCGCAGGGTAGCGGCCGGGGCTCCGATCGGCGCGCATGGTGCGAGTTGCGGTCTCTCGCGCCGGTTGAAGGTTCCACGTGAAACGTCAGGAGGTGAGCCCGCGCACTCTTGCTGCCCGTGGGACCTCCGGCGGGCAAGCCGTCACCTTTTCGAAGACGGCGTAGGCGGTGTCCGCCCAGGGCACGTGGTGCAGCCCGAGCTCTGCCAGCTCACCTGCCGGCCACCGCGGCGGGCGTGACTCGATCGGTGGCTCGCTCACCACCAGGCGGCCGCCCAGCCGGAGGAGGGGGGCGGCGCACTCGGCCGCCACCAGCGGTGGGGCGAAGCTGCGAGCCACGACAGCAACGTGGGTCTCGCGCCACTCGGGATCGTGACCGAGCGTCTCGGCCCTCGCCGTGACCACCTCGACCCGCTCGTCGAGGCCCAGCCGCCGGACGATCCGGTGAAGCCAGTCGGTGCGGCTCACACTGGCATCGACGAGGGCGACGCTGGCGGCCGGCAGGACGACCGCCAGCACGAGCCCGGGGACTCCCCCGCCCGAGCCGAGGTCCACGAGGTGACCGCCGCCGTCGAGCACGGGACCCAAGGCCGGTGCGAACCCGGCTGCGTGGCGAGCGACCGTCTCCGGGTCCTGGTCCGGTCCCAGGAATCCCCGCTGGCGACCTTCGTCGAGCGCCACCAGCAACCGCGCCCAGCCCTCCGGTGTCGGTTCGGACGAACCGGGTGCCGCCATCGGGCCGATGGGAAGCGGCGCCCGAGGGTTCTCGATCCGTTCCCCGGCTCAGGCCTCCGCGGCGGGAAGGATCACGACGCGGCGGTAGGGCTCCTCGCCCTCCGAAGCCGTCCGCACCCCGTCGACGTCGTTGAGCGCGTCGTGGACGACCTTGCGGTCGGCGGCGGCCATCGGCTCCAGCGACTTGGCGAGGTTGGTCTCGATCACCTGATCGGCCACCTGCTCGCTGAAGCGACGAAGGGCCTCCACCCGACGCTGCCGGTACCCACCCACGTCCACGGCGAGGCGAGGGGAGCCCGGGCCGAGGTGGCGCTGGGCGGCCAGTCGGGTCAGATCCTGGACGGCCAGCAGCGTCTGACCCTTCGGTCCGACGAGCAGCCCCAGGCCCTCGCCACTGATGGCCACCTCGATCTCGCCGTCAGCCGGCTGCGTCGCGGCGACGTCGCCCTCCAACCCGAAGGCGTCCAGGAGCCCACGGAGGAACTCGGCTGCGTCGTCGGCCACCTGCTCGCTCGTCGGCTCCTCGCCGTCGCGCTGACGCTCGTCCATCGGGATCTCCTCTTCGGGCGGGGCCGGCGGGCCGTTGCCGGTGCGGGCCTTGTCCCGCGCAGGCTTGGCCTTGGCCGGTGTGCGGTCTTCGCCGTTGGTGCTGGGCTCGTCCTTGCGGCGACGGCGGTCGCGGCGCTCGGCCTTCGCTCGCGGCGCGGTGGGCCGCACCCGGGCCCTGACCCTCGCCTCTCCTCGGATGCGCCCGAACAGGCCGGGACGCGGCTCCTCCAGGATCTCGAACTCGGCGTCGGCCTCGTCCACGCCGAGGCGGTCCAGGGCGACGTTCTTGGCCTCATCGGTCGTGCGACCGGTGGTTTCGACCCACTCCATCGGGGATGTCCTCGCTGCGATCTCGGTCAGGGCTTCTTCTTCTGGGGGCGGGGCCGGGCAGGCGGCTTCGCCGAGCCGCTCGACCTCGGGGGCGGCTTGGGAGCGGTCCGTCGCTTGCCGTTGCCCGGACGCGCTCGGCGTGGGCTTGGCCTTCGGCGGCGTGCTCTTGGCGGGGGTCCCGCGTCCCGCCTTCTTGGTCGCCGCCGTGCCGGTCCCGTTGCCGGCGACCTTGGGCGCCTTGGCCGATGAGCTGCCGCCGCTTCCGGCCTGGCGGGCCGCGATGGCGTCTGGGTGCTCACGGTAGAAGCGCTTCGTTATGTAAGCCTGCTGGCCGATCCGGAAGAGGTTCTGCACCAGGAAGTACCAGGCCAGGGCCGCGGGCACGATGAACGAGAAGATGCCCGAGAAGATCGGGAAGATCTTCATGATCATCTGCTGCTGCGCGGCGGCCGGGTTGTCGTTGACGGCGGGGTTGTTCTTGTTGCGGGCGGTGATCTGGCGCTGCTGGACGAAGTAGGTCACGACCACGATCCCCACCAGGATCAGATAGGGGATGGCGGTGACGAAGCTCTCTTGGAGCGCCCGGGCCGCCGACTCGGCCAGGTCGAGCCCGAACGCGTCCATCTCGGTCGAGGTCGACAGGGCTTGGTAGAGCTCGGTGGAGTGGTCCAGGTACTTCGGCGCGAAGAAGGGCTGGCTCTCGGCTGACTTGTAGGTCAGCCCGATGAAGACCCGGTACATCACGATCCAGATCGGCGCCTGGATCAACAAGGGGAGGCACCCGCCGAGCGGGTTGACCTTGTGCTCCTTGTAGAGCGCCATGAGCGCTTCGTTCATGGCCTGGCGATCGCCGCGGTACTCCTGCTGGATCCGCTTCATCTCCGGCTGGATGCGCTGGAGCTCCAGCATCGACTTCGTGCTCTTCAGGGTGAGCGGCGTCAGCAGCAGCATGATGAGGATGGTCATCATGGCGATGGCGACGGCGTAGTTCGGCACGAGGCTGTAGAACCACGCCAGGACGGTGGCGATCAGGTCAAACACGACGGTCGACTCTCTCCAGGCGAGCAGATGGCGGCGGGGGAACGGGGTCGAAGCCGTGGCCGCCCCACGGGTGGCAGCGCAGGAGGCGGCGCATGGCCAGGAACGCTCCCTTGAGCGCGCCGTGGGCCTCGAGCGCCTCGAGCGCGTAGGTCGAGCAGGACGGGACGAACCGGCACGGTGAAGGTCGGTCCTGGTGGCCGACCTGGTACCAGCCGATGAGGCGCGTCAGGCCGCTGGTCACAGGGCCCGGCTTCACGACGTGGACCTCGGCTGCCGGGCGGCGACCGTCTCGAGCGCGGCGAGGAAGTCCCGTTCCGCATGGTGGAAAGGCAGTTCGGTGAACGACGCGTCCGCACCGAGCAGGTACCACCCGGGGGTCAGCTGCGCGGCGTGGGTGTGGGCCAGCGCCCGCAGCCGGCGCCGGACGCGGTTGCGCACGGGCGCGCTCCCGACCGCCCGACCGACGGCGAAGCCCACCCTCGGCGGAGCGGCGGCGGGATCAGCGATCACCGACATCCACAGCGAACCCACGCGCACTCGGCGTCCGTCGCGCCGGAACCGAGCGAACACCGCACGGTCCCGGATGCGCCAGATCACGCCGAGAGGCGAACCCGGCCCTTGGCGCGACGGGACTTGATGATGGCCCGTCCAGCCCGGGTCGACATCCGGTGCCGGAATCCGTGGCGCTTGGCCCGCTTGCGGTTGTTCGGCTGGTACGTGCGCTTCACGCTGCCTCCTGACTTCCTCGCTCCTCCGGCCTGGCCGTCGCCACGTGCCGCCCACCCGGCCGCATGGTGGCGGGCTGAACGGCAGCGGGGCCCGGGCCGCGGCGAACCGGGGACCTGCGACCTGGCGCGAGCAACCGCTCGCCGTGCCAACGACCCAGGCTACGGCGTCGGCGACCGGAACGGCAACCGGCTCCCAGCCCCCGCGTGACGTTCACCACGGGCCGTCACCGCGCGGCCACTCCCCGTTCTGGTGGACTGGACAGCCCCCCACCGGGCGCGTGCTACGGTCGCACGTCTGCCCCGGGGGGCACCCAAAGTCGCTGGTGGTTTGTCGAGAACGGTCGTGGCGTTGTCCACAGGTACATCCACACCTGTGGACACGGTTTCGCTTGCAAGGAGTGCGTCGCTGGTGAACGACGGCGAAGAGCTGTGGACGGCGGCGGCTCGGCTCCTGCGAGAGCAGGTCTCCGATGTCGTGTGGCTCTCCACTTTCCAGGATGTGCGTGCTGACGGGCTGGACGGCGACGGGTTGCACCTGGTCGTGCCCAGTCCCACCGTGCGGGAGCACATCACGACCCGCTACCTCCCGCTCATCGAGGCCGCGCTTCGCGAGGCCGGCGCCGACCGCGTCAACCTGGTCTTGCACGTCACGCCGCCCGCACCCGAGCACGAGACTCTGTTCGACATCGTAGTTGAAGATGCAACAACGAGTGAGGGTCTCTCGGGTGATCCCGCCGGCGGGCTCGGTTCGTCAAGCGCTCGGGGTGATCAGGCGTCCTCGAACGGGAAGGGTCGAGGCGCCAACGGGTTCGAGGTCTCACGCCACGCGGTGACCGCGGCCGGGCTCAACCCGCGCTACGGCTTCGAGACCTTCGTCAAGGGCCAGTCCAACCAGTTCGCGCTGGCGGCGGCCCAGCGCGTGGCGGAGACCCCGGCGCGCTCGTACAACCCGCTGTTCATCTACGGCGCGGCCGGCTTGGGCAAGACCCACCTGCTGCACGCCATCGGCCACTACGTCGATCAGAACTACAGCAACTACGAGATCCGCTACGTGTCGACCGAGACCTTCCTCAACGAGTACGTCGACGCCATCCGCAACAACGCGACCGCGCAGTTCAAGCGCCGTTACCGCGACGTCGACGTCCTCCTCATCGACGACATCCAGTTCATGGAGGGCAAGGAAGGTCTCCAGGAGGAGTTCTTCCACACGTTCAACTCCCTCCACGGCGCCAACAAGCAGATCGTCATCTCGTCGGACCGGATGCCCGACGCCATCCCCACGCTCGAGGATCGGTTGCGTGGCCGCTTCAAGTGGGGGCTCATCACGGACATCCAACCGCCCGACCTCGAGACCCGACTGGCCATCCTCCGCAACAAGGCCGAGCGCGACCACACCGCGGTCCCCGCCGACACGCTCGAGTTCATCGCCGTCCGCATCACGAACAACATCCGCGAGCTCGAGGGCGCGCTGATCCGCGTCACCGCCTACGCCAGCCTCAACAACTCCACCATCACCGTTTCCCTGGCCGAGCAGCTCCTGGGCGAGCTGCTGTACGGCTCGGCGGAGCGCACCGTGTCGAGCCGGGCCATCATCGAAGCCGTGGCGGACTACTACCGGCAGCCGGTCGAGCTCCTGCGGGGCAAGAGCCGTCAGCGGCCGCTCGTCCTCGCCCGCCAGGTCGCCATGTACGTCATGCGCGACATGACCGACCTGTCCTACCCGGCCATCGCACGCGAGTTCGGCGGGCGGGACCACACCACCGTCATCCACGCCGTCAGCAAGGTCGAGAAGCTGATGAAGGAGCGCCAGCAGGTCTACGACCAGGTGACGTTCCTCATCAACCAGCTCAAGAACGGCGCGTAGGCGGCGGTGCCTGGGGAGCAGGGTGGGGACGAACGGCACCGCCGCTGGGGACAACGCGGTGGTCATCCACCGGCGACCGGCTCGGGCACGATCGTCCTGGGGACAGTCCGAGCGGCCTGTGGATCACCACACCCACTGAGAGCAGGACCGATGCCGCGAAGCCCACAATCCCCAGGACCTATTACTACCACTAGGTTCCAGAAAGCAGAGTGATGATGATCGACGCCGGACCGACTGACGCCGAACAGGCCGAGGCCTCCGGGGAGGGAGCAGGGTGAAGTTCCGCTGCGAACGAGATGTCCTCGGGGAGGCACTGGCTACCGCGGCGCGGGCCGCCCAGGGTCGGGCCGGATCCCAACCCGCACTGGCGGGTGTCCGCCTACGACTCGAGGGATCGTCGCTCGAGATCAGCGGGACCGACCTCGAGCTGACCATCCGGTGCACCATCGACGTCAACGGCGAGCGGGACGGCTCGTGCGTCGTGCCCGGCCGGCTGACGGCGGAGGCCGTGCGGACACTGGCGCCTGGCGCGGTCATGGTCGATGCCGGCGGCGACACCGTGGAGATCACGTCCGAGCGCTCGTCGTTCACCGTGCGCCCGTTCGCGGTCGACGACTTCCCACGCTTGTCCGAACCGGCCGAGGAGAAGGTGACCGTGCCGGCGTCGATGTTCCTGCAGGCGGTGTCGCAGGTGGAGCGGGCGGCCAGCAAGGACGAGTCCCGCCCGATCCTCACCGGCGTGCTGCTCACGGCCGAGGACCAGGGTCTCCGGCTGGTCGCCACGGACTCCTACCGCCTCGCGGTGTGCGACCTCCCCGAGGTGTCGATCCTGGCCGCCGGCCAGAAGGTGCTGCTGCCGTCACGGGCGCTGCGGGAGGTCGAGCGGGCGCTGCCGGCCGAGGGTGAGATCACGCTGCGCCTCGGGGAGCGGGAGGCCACCTTCGAATCCGCGGGCACGCGGGTCAGCACACGCCTCATCGAGGGGGAGTTCCCGAACTACCGCCAGCTCATCCCCGCGTCGTATCCCAACCGTGTGCGGGTCGGGCGGGACGCGTTGCTCGACGCCCTGCGCCGGGTCCGGGTCATGGCCGCGGACGCCACACCTGTTCGCCTGACCATCGAGGGTGACGAGGTGCGGCTGAACACGGTCAACCAGGACCAGGGCACGGCCGACGCCGTCGTCGAGGCCCAGGTGGAAGGCACCCCGCTGACCGTCGCCTTCAACCCGCAGTACCTGGCGGACGGGGTGGAGGCCGCGGCCGGCGACGAGGTGGTGCTCGACACCCTCGACGCGCTCAAGCCCGCGGTGGTGCGTCCGGTCGACGGCGCGGACTACCTCTACCTCCTCATGCCGGTCCGGGTCCCGTAGGTCGCCGGACGGGTGTGGGTTCGCCGGCTGGAGCTCGTCGACTTCCGCAACTACGAGAGCGTCGCGGTCGAGCTCGGGCCGGGTCTCACGGCGGTCGTCGGAGCCAACGGGCAGGGCAAGTCCAACCTTGTCGAGGCCGTCGCCTACCTGCCCACGCGTGAGAGCTTTCGCGGCGCGCCACCGCTTGCCCTGATCCGCGAGGGGTGCCAGGAGGCGATCGTGCGGGCCGAGGTGGAGCAGCCGGACGGTCGGGTGGTCACCATCGAGTGCGCGCTGGCGAACGGCGGACGCGACCGTGTGCTCGTCAACAAGCAACGACCGCGGCGGACATCGGAGCTGCTCGACGTGGTGCGGGTCACGGTCTTCTCCCCCGACGACCTCGCCCTGCTGAAGGACGGCCCTGCCGTGCGGCGGCGCTACCTCGACATGACCATGGTGGGCCTGCATCCGCGGCTCGACGCCGACCGCCGGGACCTCGAGCGCATCCTGCGTCACAAGGCCACGCTGCTGAAGCAGGCCGGCGGCCGCTTGGACGGTGATGCGGCGCTCACGCTGGACGTGTGGAACACCAAGCTGACCGAGGTCGGGGAGATCATCGGTCGGGCCCGCGCCGATCTCGTGGAGGCGCTCGCTCCTGAGGTGTCCCGCGCGCATCACGAGCTCGCCCCCAGTGGGGGAGCCGTGGTGCTCGGGTACGACCCGCCGTGGCGCCGGGCCGGCCTGGCCGACACGCTGGCGGAGGCCCGGGCCGACGAGGTGCGGCGCCAGGTCTGCCTGGTCGGTCCGCATCGCGACGATCTCGATGTGGTGCTCGACGGCCTGCCGGCGCGGACCCATGCCTCGCAGGGGGAGCAGCGGACGCTGGCGCTGGCGCTGCGCCTGGCCGGCCACCGGCTGGTGACCGAGCGGACCGGTAGCGCCCCGGTGCTCCTGCTCGACGACGTCTTCTCCGAGCTCGATCCGGCCCGCAGCGCGGCGCTGTTGGGGCACCTCCCTCCGGGGCAGGTCCTCCTGACCACCGCTGGGCCGCTGCCCGAGCTGGCCGAGCCGGAGCGCGTGCTGCACGTCGAGCGGGGCAAGCTGGTCGGGTGAGTCCGGTGATCGGCCCGTGACAGACGGCGAGCCCCGTTCGTTGCGCGACAGCGTCGACGACGTGGTCCGCTCGCTGCGCGGCACCAGCGCGCGCAGCCTGGCCGGGGTGTTCGGGCGATGGGAGGAGGCGGTCGGTCCGCAGATCGCCGCCCACGCCCGCCCGGCCTCTCTGACCGATGGCCGGCTGGTGGTCGACGTCGACCATCCGACGTGGGCGACCCAGCTGCGGTTCCTCGAGCAGGACCTCCTGGGACGCCTCCGCGACGTGGCCGGGGCGGACGAGGTCACCAGCATCGAGCTGCGCGTCCGCCCGCCGCGCTGACCCGCGAAGCCGGCGCGAAACCGCGCTCCGCGAGGCACCATCCTCCGCCTCTCAGCACCACCCCGTTGGTAGGCTGGAGGCCATCGTGAGGACGGTTCTGAGCGCTCCCCGGGGTCCGGGGAATCCAGCGAACGGAGCTGTCCCGCCGGTCGCTCATCGATCCCGAAAGGTCGCGCCTTGGCGAAGGACGTGAACCGCCCCAACAACGAGTACGACGCGTCAGCCATCCAGGTCCTGGAGGGCTTGGACCCCGTGCGCAAGCGGCCCGGCATGTACATCGGCTCCACCGGGCTGGCCGGCCTCCATCACCTCATCTGGGAGGTCGTGGACAACTCGGTCGACGAGGCCATGGCCGGCTACTGCAGCCGCATCGTCGTGACCCTGCAGGCCGACGGCGGCTGTCGCGTGGACGACGACGGCCGCGGCGTGCCGGTCGATCCGTACCCGTCCGGCCCCCACAAGGGGAAGAGCGCGGTCGAGGTCGTGCTCACCGTGCTCCACGCGGGAGGCAAGTTCGGCGGCGGCAGCTACAAGGTGTCCGGCGGGCTCCACGGCGTGGGCGTGTCGGTCGTCAACGCCCTGTCGGAACGGCTGCTCATCGAGGTCGACAAGGACGGTTCCCACTACCGGCAGGAGTACGCCAAGGGCGGCCGTCCGCAGGGCAAGCTCGAGAGGGTCGGCCCGACGCCGGCCCGGGGGCGGACCAGCGGGACGACGGTCGTGTTCTGGCCGGACCCGGTGGTCTTCAGCTCGGAGGGCACGGAGTTCCACGCCCGCACGGTGCTGGAGCGCCTGCAGACCATGGCCTTCCTCAACAAGAGCCTGGAGATCCAGTTCGTCGACGAGCGGCCGGACAAGGCGCAGCAGGTCACCTACGTCTACAAGGGCGGCATCGTCGACTTCGTGCGCCACCTCAACGCGTCGAAGGAGGCGCTGTTCTCGAAGGTGGCGTCCTACACCGCCTCCGAGGACGACCAGGAGGTGGAGATCGCCCTCCAGTGGAACACCGGGTACTACGAGGGCATCCACGGCTACGCCAACGGCATCTCCACCACCGAGGGCGGCATGCACGTGGAGGGCTTCAGGACGGCGCTCACCTCGGTGCTCAACAAGTACGCCCGATCCCGGAACCTCGTGAAGGAGAAGGAGGACAACCTCCTCGGGGAGGACATCCGGGAGGGTCTCACGGCCATCATCTCCGTGAAGCTGAAGGACCCGCAGTTCGAAGGGCAGACGAAGGCCAAGCTGGGCAACGTCTCCACCCGCTCGCTCGTCCAGAAGATCACCTACGAGAAGCTGGCCGAGTGGTTCGAGGAGAACCCGACGGAGGCCAACCGGGTGGTCAAGAAGGCCATGGCCGCCGCGCAGGCCCGGGTGGCGGCCAAGAACGCCCGCAACGCCATCCGCCGCAAGACCGCCCTGTCGGGCGCGGGCATGCCGGACAAGCTGAAGGACTGCTCGAGCGGCAACCCGGAGGAGAGCGAGCTCTTCATCGTCGAGGGCGACTCGGCCGGCGGCACCGCCGTCGACGCCCGTGACCCGCGCACCCAGGCCATCCTGCCCATCCGGGGCAAGATCCTCAACGTCGAGCGGGCCCGGCTGGACAAGATGCTGAAGAACCTCGAGGTCCAGGCGCTCATCACCGCCATCGGCGGCGGCGTGGGTGAGGAGTTCGACGCCGCCAAGGTCCGCTACCACAAGGTCATCTGCCTGGCCGACGCCGACGTGGACGGCAGCCACATCCGCACCCTGCTCCTCACGTTCTTCTTCCGCCAGATGAAGCCCCTGGTCGAGCACGGCTACGTCTACATCGCCCAGCCGCCGCTGTTCTCGACCGAGGTCGGCCGGGAGAAGATCTACCTCAAGAACGAGACCGCCAAGGCGGCGTTCCTGGCCGAGCACCCGGACCACAAGAAGGAGTTCGGCCGCCTCAAGGGTCTGGGCGAGATGGACTGGGAGGAGCTCAAGGACACCACCATGGATCCGAGCCGCCGCACTCTGCTGCAGGTGACGGTGGACGAGGCGGCCCTGGCCGACGAGATCATGAGCACGCTCATGGGTGACGAGGTCGAGCTGCGCAAGCAGTTCATCCAGCAGAACGCCCACGACGTGAGGTTCCTCGACATATGAGCGACACGACAGACGACATCGGCGGGGCACGCATTGCCGCCGCGACGACGGCGACGACGGGGACGGTCGCGGATCTGCACGATTCGGCGGTCCATCGAGCCCATCGAGATCCAGGAGGAGATGGAGCGCTCCTTCCTGGACTACGCCATGTCCGTCATCATGGCTCGGGCCCTGCCCGGACGTCCGGGACGGCCTCAAGCCGGTGCACCGCCGGATCATCTGGGACATGGAGCAGCAGGGCTTCCGGCCCGACCGGCCGTTCGTGAAGTGCGCCCGCGTCACCGGCGACACCATGGCCAAGTACCACCCCCACGGCGGCCCCGCCATCTACGACGCGCTGGTCCGCATGGCCCAGCCCTTCTCGCTGCGCCATCCGCTCATCGACTTCCACGGCAACTACGGCTCGCCCGACTTCGGTCCGGCGGCCGAGCGCTACACGGAGTGCCGCCTGCACGCGCTGGCCATGCAGATGGTCGCCGACATCGACGAGAACACCGTCGATCTGGTCCCCACCTACGACGCGTCCAACGAGGAGCCGGTCGTCCTGCCGGCCCGCTTCCCCAACCTGCTGGTCAACGGCAGCCAGGGCATCGCCGTGGGCATGGCCACCAACATCCCGCCGCACAACCTCGGCGAGGTGATCGACGCCACCATCCACCTCATCGACCATCCGGACGCGACGCCGGACGACCTGATGCAGTTCGTGCACGGCCCGGACTTCCCGACCGGCGGCTTCATCATGGGTCGGGCCGGGATCATGGAGGCCTATCGCACCGGCCGGGGCAGCGTGAAGATGCGGGCCCGGGCGACCATCGAGGAGAGCGACCGGCGGGGCGCGCCGATGGAGATCATCGTCACGCAGCTGCCGTACCAGGCCAGCTGCAAGGCCATCGCCGGGCGCATCCAGGAGCTGGTGGACGCCGGCGATCTGGAGGGCATCGCCGACGTCAACGACAACTCGGCCGGTGGCAAGACCAGCCTCGTCATCACGTTGCGGCGCGACGCCAATCCCAACGTCGTGCTCAACAACCTGTTCAAGCAGACGCAGCTGCAGACGAGCTTCGCCGTCAACATGGTGGCCCTGGTCGATGGCGTGCCCCGGACGCTCAACCTGGTCCAGGCCCTGCAGGGCTACATCGCGCACCAGGTCGAGGTCATCACCCGGAGGTCGCAGTACCGGCTGGACAAGGCCCGCCGCGACGAGGAGATCCAGGAGGGTCTGCTGCGGGCCCTCAACGTGATCGACGAGGTCATCGCGCTCATCCGGGCCAGCGAGGACCGCGCCGCCGCCCGCTCGGGCCTGATGGAGCAGTTCGGATTCACCGAGCTCCAGGCCGAGCACATCCTCGAGATGCGCCTCGGCCAGCTCACCCGTCTGTCCCGCATCGACATCGAGCAGAAGCTCGAGAAGTTGCGCGAGCTGATCACCGAGCTGGAGGCCATCCTCGCCGACGACGCTCGCCTGAAGACCGTCATCAAGCAGGACCTGCTGGCCATCAAGGAGCAGTTCGCCACGCCGCGTGCCGCCGAGGTCATGCTCGACGCCGGCGAGATGTCCGTCGAGGACCTGGTGGAGGACAAGGAGCTGGTCGTCGTGATGACGGAGGCCGGCTACGTCAAGACGGTCGACGCCGACGCCTTCAAGACGCAGGGCCGCGGCGGGCGGGGCGTCGCCGGGGCCAAGTTGAAGGCCGACGACCTGGTCAGCCACGTCATCTTCACCACGGCCCACGCCCACCTGCTGTTCTTCTCCAACCGCGGCAAGGTCTACCGGCTGCGGGCCATGGACATCCCGGAGCGGGAGCGCACGGCCAAGGGCATCCCCATCGTCAACCTGCTGCCGCTCGTCGCGGGCGAGACGATCCGCGCCATCATCGACACCCGCACCTTCGCGGGCGAGCGGTTCCTGTTCTTCGCCACCCGCGAGGGCCAGGTGAAGCGGACCGTGTTCACCGAGTACGACTCGTCCCGGCGCGACGGCCTCATCGCCCTCAACCTTCGCGACGGGGACGAGCTGGTCCGCGTCATCGAGACGACGACCGGCGACGACATCTTCATGGTCAGCCGGTCGGGTCAGACCATCCGCTTCAGCGAGGACGAGGTGCGGCCCATGGGCCGGGCCGCGGCCGGGGTGCGAGGCATGAAGCTGAAGGCGGGCGACTCCGTCGTTTCCGTCGATGTGGCCCGCGACGACGTCGCCATCCTCATGGTGACCGAGGCCGGCTACGGCAAGCGCACCCAACTCGATCACTTCAACCGGCAGGGCCGCGGCGGCCAAGGGGTCATCGGCATCAAGCTGACGAGCCGCAAGGGTCACGTGGTCGCGGCGTTCATGGTCGGCCTCGAGGACGAGATCGTCGCCGTGTCGTCAGGAGGCGTCGCCATCCGCACGTCCGTGCGGCGAGATCTCCTCGCAGGGCCGCACCGCCACCGGGGTTCGCATCATGAACCTGGACGCCGGCCAATACGTGGCCTCAGTGGCGCCCATCCTGGGCGGCAACGGCGACAGCTGACCTTCGCCGGCGTGCCGGCGCCGGTCCCTTGCAACTTCCCTTCGCAACTTCCCCCGACTGCACCTCGTCGAAGGATGTTGCATGAGAAACGTTCCTCCCCGTGCGAGAAGGCGGGCAGGCCGTGCCGCTCCTGGCCGCGGTGATGGCCGTGGCCGCCGTCCTGGTGCTGGCACTCGGCCAGCTCGGCCAGCGGGTCGCCGCCGCGGCGAGGGCCCGTACCGCTGCTGACGCCGCGGCGCTGGCCGGGGCGGCGGCGGGCCGGGCGGCGGCCGCGGCGATGGCGGCCGAGAACGGCGGCACGCTGGTGTCCTACTCCGACACGGACGGCGGGGTGACCGTGACCGTCCGCGTCGACGATGCGTCGGCTACGGCACGAGCAGCCATGGTGGCCGACGACGGCCCTGGTCCCGACGGGACGCCGGCCGAGCGCTCGCCGCCCGTGACCGGAGGTTGACGGCCGTCGCGGGTTACAGTGCCGGGGATGGCACTGGACAACCGGGCCGACGTCGTGACCGCGGTCGATGACGACGACCTGGACGGTCGTGGGGCCCGGAGGTGACCAACGGGGCGCCGTCGCCCGCGCCCGCCGCGGCAGAGGACGACGGCAGAGGCCGCGCCCGCGGACGAGTCCGGCACGGCGACCACGAACGGCGCCGGCCAGGACGAGTCCCGCCCCCCACCCGTGCGCCCCGGCCCGGCCGCAAGCGCACCGCCCGCCAGCGCGCCCTCCTCGTGGCCGGCGCCGCCGGCGCCGAGGAGACGGCGACGACCGACGCGCCGACACAGGGGTCGCGACGGCGACGACGCGAGCCCGCCGGCGACAAGGACAGCTCGTCGCCCGTCGACCCGCTCCTCGCCGGCGGCACGCTCCGAGAGCGACGAGCGACTGGTCCGCCGACGCCCCCGCCAGCACGACCCTTCCGCCCGGAGCGACCGCGGCCGCCGCCGTCGCGGCAGCCATGTACGCGCCGGCGCCCGCCCCGCACGGCGCCCGTGGTCCTGCCGAGCGAGCCTGCGCCGACGATCGCGGTCCCGACGATGAACGGCCAGCCCGAGACCCAGGTCCTCGAGCCCGTTCCGTCGCCCCCGCCGACCGTCGTGCCCCCGCCGCCCCGGCCGCGGCGGCGAGCCCGCCCGCGGGTCCGCAAGGTCACCCGAGTCGTGCGGTCCGTCGACGCGTGGTCGGTCTTCAAGGTGGCGTTCATCTTCTTCCTGGCCATGGGCGTCGTGCTCGTCACCGCCGGGGTGCTGCTGTGGAACCTGGCGCAGTCGACCGGGACGCTCGACAACGTCGAGGGTTTCTTCCGGGAGGCGTTCGGCTACGACACCTTCGAGCTGCAGTCCGAGCCGTTGTTCCGAGCCGGGTTGACGCTCACCGCCCTGTTCGTCGTGGCCGGTACGGGCCTGACCGTCGTCATGGCCGTGCTGTTCAACCTGATCGCCGACCTGACCGGCGGCATCCGCCTGACCGTGCTCGAGCGTGAGGTCATCGCCCGTGACGACGTCGTGCGCAGGCGCCGCCGTCGCCGGATCGCCCGTCCCGCCAAGCCAGTCGTCACGCCCGGTGTCCGACCTGCCGGCACCTCCTCCGCTGGAGCAGTCCCGCCCGCCAAGCGGTTGAGGGTGTCGCCTCCCGGCCGGTAGCCTCGACGCTCCGGTGCCGGGGCTATAGCTCAGTCGGTTAGAGCGCATCCCTGATAAGGATGAGGTCACAAGTTCGATTCTTGTTAGCCCCACGCCAAAGGACCTCCTAGATGACTTGAGGGGCGCCGAACGGCGCCTGGGTGTGTTCTTCGAGCGCGTTGTGAATTCGGCCGTCGCGGTTCGGCCGGACGTCAGCGGACGCGCGTTTCTGGTCACTGGGCCCTGGTGGGCTCGACGCGATCGTCTTCGACAGGATGGGTCCTTTCCACACCGTCCTGGTGGAGGGCGGCACCTGCGACGGCGCGGACGGGCCAGCACCGGTCGGTGAGTGTGCCGGGGCGGGCGAGCGCCACGACGCTCCCGCCCCAGCCGCCCCCGGTCATGCGGGCCCCGTACACATCGGCCAGCGATTGCAGTTCGTCACACAGGGAGTCGATGGTGGGTGTCGAGCAGTCGTAGTCGTCCCGCAGGCTTCGGTGGCTGGCTTCCATCAGTTGCCCGGCGTCCCGCAGCTGGCCGGCGGCGAGGGCGGTGGAGAACTCGCGGACCCTGTTGTTCTCGCTGACGACATGCCGCGCCCGGCGGCGCAGGGTGAGGTCGGCGAGTTGCTGGACATCCTCGGGCGAGGCGGCGCGCAGTGGGCCGATCTCCGCTTCGGCGCGCCGGCACTCGTCGACCCGCTCGGCGTAGCCCGTGTCGGCCAGGACGCGGGGCGCGCCGGGGATGACGACGAACTCGGCCTCTCCGGCGGGTGGGAGTGGCGTTGGAGTGACGGTGTTGGTCGAGCAGTCGATCAGCAGGGCGTGGTCGGCGACGCCCAGGGCCGAGGCGAGCTGGTCGAGCAGGCCGGTTGGGACCCCGCGTGCTTCGTGTTCAGCGTCTCGGCACAACGTTGCCAGCGCAAGCGGGTCGAGTCCGTCGGCACCGAGTGCCAGCGCCGTGGCGATCTCCAGCGCCGCGCTCGAGGACAGACCCGCTCCGATCGGCAGGTCGGAGCGGACGACGCCGACGAACCCGTGGACGGGGCGGAGTCGTTTCACCACGGCGGCGACGTACCGCGCCCATGTCGGTTCGACGGATGCAACGTCGTCGACATCGATCGGGATCTCCGCCGGCGCCTCCTCGGCCTCGCTGGCCAAGGCGATCGATCTGGCTGTGCGGCTGGGATCGCCCGGCGATCTCGACCCAGCGGTTGATGGCGATGGGGAGGCAGAGCCCGCCGGTGTAGTCGGTGTGGTCTCCGATCAGGTTGACCCGCCCGGGAGCCCGAGCGACGAGCTCCGCCGCGAGTCATGGAGCGTCCACGATCGGGCGGACGGTGTTCGGCGTCCGGCCAGTCCCTGGATGCCACGTTGACGGCGGCCAGGCGGGCTGCGCTGGTTTCGGGAACGCTGTCGTTGATGAACGTGCCGAGCGCGGTCTCGACGCTGGCTCGTACCTTCAGGAGGTCGGCGCTGCGGTTCGGCGGGAGGAACTCGACGTGGAGGTGCCAGTCGCCCGCCGGAGTCGTCGGCGACTCCTGGATGCACATCATGTAGGGCAGATGCTTGCCGAACAGCCCGTCGTAGCGAGCGACGACGTCGCGGAACGCGGCGGCGAGGTCGACCACGTGTGCGTCGGTCAGGTCACCGAGGCGTCCGAGCCCGTGGGGACGGGCCCGGACGTGGACCTCGAATGGCCACCGAGCGGCGTACGGCACGGCGACGGAGAACGTGTCGTTGGCGACGATCACCCGGTCACGATCCTCGGAGACGAGGGTGCAGCCGAGGCAGCGCTCCTCGTCGCGGCGGTGCCTGGCGTGCCTGTCGAGCTTGGTCTGGATGATCGGCGGGAGGTGATCGAGCGCGTACAACTGGCCGTGGAGATGGCCGAGCGTCGCGCCGACCAGGGCGCCGCGGTTCTCGAACGCCATCACGTATCGGTGGCCCTCGGCCCACAGCGCGCTGCTGCGGTCACGGAGCACCGCGACGAGGTCGATCAGTTGCTGCCCGGACAGCCCGGTCAGCGAGCGGCACGCGTGGTCGGACGTGTAGACGACGACCTGGCATCGTCCTCTCGAGCTGGCCGCCAGCCCATCGTCGGCGACCGATGCAGACGGTGCGAGCGATGGAAATCGATTGTCGAACACCGCCACCTCGAACGGCCACGGCAACTCCGGACCGCCGGGGCACAGCGGGCACGGGTCGGAGCTCGCGTCGACGGTGCCACCAGGCCGCGTGTTGCGCGCCGGCGAGATGAGGACCCAGGCACCAGTGAGACGATCGAAGCGCCGCTGCAAGGACGACCGTTCGTCGCTCGCGGCCACGGGTTGGCCGTCGAGCGTTCCGTCGAGGTGCCCGTAGACGTGGAAGTGCCGGCCGTCGGGGTGGACGAGGCGGTGGCGTTCGAGCGGGGGCAGCGCTCGTTCGTCCGTCACGGGCGGTAGCTGCCGAGTTCGAGGGATGTCACGAAGTGTGCCGTACCTGCGGGAGACCGGCCCCCTCGCAGAGGACGGACCTTGATCTCCGATTTATCATACGATATGTTGATTGTGTTCGAGGGTTGATTGGGGGAACCATGACGACACGACGCACCATCCGCCTGGCGCTTGCCGCCAGCCTTCTGTTCGCCGCTGCAGCCTGCGGCGACGACGCCGACTCCGGCGAGGGACGCCGCGACCGCCACGGCGCGCCGGCGGCCCGGAGCGACGACACCAGCAGCGACGGACCCCGCTGGCACCGAACCGGCTGGCACGGCGACGGAGGGAACCGACGCCGGGTCCGGGCAGCAGGTGGCCGGGACGTCGGGCGAGCTCTGCCCCTACGACAGCTATGGGGGTGATGGTGTCGAGCAGGTCGACCTGGCAACAGCCACCATCGGCTTCGCCCAGTCCGAGCGCGAGGCGAACCCGTTCCGCATCGCCGAGACGCAATCGATCCGTGACGAGGCCGAGGCGCGCGGGATCGAGCTGATCGTCACCAACGCCGAGTCCGACCTCAACAAGGAGATCTCCGACATCCAGGGCATGGTCGATCAGGGGGTCGACGCGCTGATCATCTCTCCGTTGAACAGCGAGGGTCTCGACCCGGCGATCGACTACGCCAACGAGAAGGGTGTGCCGATCATGACCATCGACCGCCGACTCACCACGATGACCGCCTGTGAGGACTTCATCGGTTGGGTCGGCTCGGACTTCGTCGAGCAGGGCCGGCGAGCCGCCGACGCGATGGTCCGCGAGACGGGTGGCGAGGGCAAGCTGGCGATCTTGCTCGGTGCTCCGGGCGTGAACGTCACGACGGACCGCAACGACGGGTTCCTCGAGCGCCTCGAGGAGCTCGACACCAACATCGAGATCGTCGCTCAGCAGGCGGCGAACTACGAACGGGCCATGGGTCAGACTGTCACGGAGCAGCTCATCGCCAATGATCCCGACATCACGGCGATCTACGCTCACAATGACGAGATGGCTCTCGGCGCCGTCGCCGCCCTGCAAGCCGCCGGCAAGTCCCCTGGTGACGTCACGATCATCACGATCGATGGCACGCAGGGCGCCGTGCAGGGCATCATCGACGGCTGGATCGCCGGCGTGATCGAGTCCAACCCGCGCTTTGGTCCCCTGGCGTTCCAGGCGTTGGAAGACTTCTACGGTGGGGACGGTGTGCCCGAGACCACGATCATCTCCGACAAGGAGTACACCACTGACAACGCCGAGGCCGAGCTGGTCAACGCCTACTGATCGAAGGGCTCGCCGATCGAGCGACAGCTGATGGAGCCGGTACTCAGGGCAGTCGGGATCTCGAAGCGGTTCGGCGGGGTTACGGCCCTCGACGGGGTCGGCATCGACCTCGTCCCCGGCGAGGTGCATGCCCTCGTCGGGGAGAACGGTGCCGGCAAGTCGACCCTGATCAAGATTCTCACGGGCGTCTACCACGCCGACGAGGGTGAGATCACGTATGGCGGCGACACCGTCTCTCCGTCGTCACCACGAGATGCGTGGGAGATGGGCATCAGCACGACGTTCCAGGAGATCACGTTGGTCCCACTGATGTCGGTGGCGCGCAACCTGTACCTCGGCAACGAGCCACGGGGCCGGTGGGGCCTGCTGGGTGTCCAGGAGATGAACCGCAACGCCGGGGCGCTCCTGCGGCGCCATGGCATCGACATCGATGTTCGCCGCCCTGTGCGCTCGTTCGGGGCGGGAGTCCAGCAGATGATTGCCATCGTCCGCGCCGTGTCGACGGATGCGCGGGTGGTGATCCTCGACGAGCCGACGTCGTCGCTCGAGCCTCGCGAAGTGGGCCAGGTCTTCGAGATGGTCCGCCGGTTGCGGACGGCGGGGGTCGCCCTGCTGTTCGTGAGCCACAACCTCGACGAAGTGTTCGCCATCGCCGATCGCATCACGATCCTGCGTGACGGCCGGCGGACACGCACGTCGCTGATCAAGGACACGACGAAGCTCGAGGTGATCGCCACGATGCTTGGTCGTAACGTCGCCGAGGTCCGCTCGGAGGGACGCACGAGCTTCGATCGGAGCCAGCAGGTGCGCGACGACGTGGTCCTGGAAGCCGTCAGCTTGCAGCGACGAAATCAGCTGCACGACGTCTCACTGTCGGTCCACGCCGGAGAGGTGCTCGGTCTCGCCGGACTGCTCGGCTCGGGCCGATCCGAGACGGTGCGGGCGATCTTCGGCACCCAACGGATCGACGGGGGCAGCGTCGCGGTTCGCGGGCAGGCGCGTGCGCACGGGTTCACCGCGGGCATCGCTGGCCGCCGGCACCGCACTGCTGCCCGAAGACCGCAAGGCGGAGGGCATCGTCCCCACGATGTCCGTGCGCGACAACATCGTCCTCATGGCGCTGCCCCAGGTGAGCCGCTTCGGCTTCATCGTGCCCCGCCGGGTCGACCGCGTGGTGAGCGACTTCATCGCCCGGCTCGGCATCAAGACCTCGGGCGGTCGGCAGAACGTCGGCCAGCTGTCGGGTGGCAACCAGCAGAAGACGCTGCTGGCCAGGCTGCTGTGCACCGATCCGCAGGTCCTGCTGCTGGATGAGCCGACACGGGGCATCGACATCGGCGCCAAGGCGGAGGTGCAGGCACTCGTGCAGCAGTTGGCCGACCAGGGACGGGCCATCGTGCTGATCTCGTCGGAGCTCGAGGACGTCGTCGAGGGATCGACGCGCGTCGTCGTCCTCAACAGTGGCGCCGTGGTAGGTGAGCTGGCGCTCGAGGACGTCGACGAGCAGCGGATCATGGATCTCATGGCCACCCACTCCGTCGACGAAGAGGTGAGCCCGTGATCGAGGTGCGAGACGCTCCGCGACTCGCTCCCCTCGCCGAGTGGCGCGCGCATGTCAGCCTGCGCACGCACGGCGTCTACGCCGCACTCGGGCTGATCCTCGCCTTCAACATCCTGTTCACGCCCAACTTCGCCACGTTGGCGAACCTCCGTCTGCAACTGGTGCAGGTCACCCCGGTCGTGATCGTCGCGCTCGGCATGGCCGTCGTGGTGGCGACCGGCGGCATCGATCTGTCCGTCGGCGCGGTGATGGCGCTGGCGGCCGCCACGCTGGCGGCCCTGTTGGATCACGGCCCGTGGATCGCGATGGCGGCGGCCCTCGGCGCGGGGTTGCTGGCAGGAGTCTTCAACGGCCTGCTCGTCGGCGTCGTCCGCGTGCAGCCGATCGTCGCCACCCTCGGGCTGTTCATCGCCGGCCGCGGATTGGCGCTGATGATCGCCGATGGGCGGCTGACCGAGATCTTCGACCCGACGATCCGCTCGATCGGCACCAAGCAGCTGATCGGTGGCTTGCAGATCGGCGTGCTCGTGGCGATCGGGCTGTCGGTGATCATCGGCGTGCTCGTGCGCGGCACCGTGTTCGGCAAGCGGCTGGTGGCGATCGGCGGCAGCCCGGACGCGGCCCGCACGGCGGGACTCCCGGTGCGCCGCTCGCTCATTTTCGTGTACGTGCTGTCAGGTGGGCTGGCAGCCATCGCCGGCGTGCTGGCGTCGGCGCGTTCAGGAGCGTCTGATCCGTCGTTCGTCGGGTTGCTCATCGAGCTGAGCGCGATCACCGCCGTCGTCGTCGGCGGCACGCCGCTCGCCGGTGGCGAGATCAGGGTGTCGGGAACAATCGCGGGCGCCCTCCTGATGCAGCTGATCTTCGCCACGTTGATCCGTCACGACCTCTCCGACGCCGATGCCCGCATGGTGCAGGCGTTGATCATCGTGGCCGCCGTGTACCTCCAGCGGGACCGGCTGCGATGACGGCCAGCGCCACCCGCGCCCCGGACGACGGATCACGCGACACGACGGCCGCGCCGGCGACGTCGGGCACCGTGGTCTCGCTCATCCAGCGGTCGGCGGCAGCGGTGGTGCTGGCCTGCGTGATCGTGCTCGGCGTGATCCTGTTCGGCACGAGTTTCGCCAGCACGGCCAACTTCTCGAACCTGGCCGTTGCTTCCTCGTTCCTCGGAATCGTCGCCATCGGGATGACGTTCGTCATCATCAGCGGTGGAATCGATCTTTCGGTCGGCTCGATGTACGCGCTCGCCGCCGTGCTCGCCGCGTACGGTTCGCAGTGGGGTTCGTTCGTCGGGATCGTCTTGCCGATCGCCGTGTGCGGGACCATCGGCTTCCTGCAAGGGACGCTGATCGGCAGGCTGGCGATGCCCCCGTTCATCGTCACCTTGGCCGGGCTGCTGTTCGCTCGCGGGCTGGCGTTCAAGGTTTCCGACAACGGCAACACGACGCATCTCATCGACGAGGACCGGTGGATGACGGCGCTCGGCCAGGAACGGGTGCTCGGCATCGGCGTCCCGGTCTGGATCGCACTGGCGTTGTACGGCGCGGGCGCCGTGTTGCTCAACCGGACTCGGTTCGGTCAGGCCGTCTTCGCTATCGGAGGCGCCGAGGACGCAGCCGTCCTGATGGGCTTGCGTGTCGCCCGGGTCAAGGTCCTGCTGTACACGATGACCGGTGTGCTGGGCGGGTTGGCCGGGATGCTCGTCGCCGCCCGGTCGTCGTCGGGCCTCTCGACGATCGGCAACGGACTCGAGCTGGAGGCGATCGCCGCGGTCGTCATCGGCGGAACCTTGCTCAGCGGTGGCGCCGGCGGGTTGATGGGCACGCTGATCGGTGTCCTGTTGCTCGGCGTGATCCAGAACCTGATCAACCAGGTCGGGACGCTGCGGTCGTTCCATCAACAGGTCGTGAGCGGCCTGTTCCTCGTGGTAGTGGTGACCGCACAGACGGTCGTCGGTCGGAGGGAAGCATGACCGAGCGGTTGCGCGTCGCCGTCGTCGGGACCGGCGAGTGGTGGGGGCGGAGCACGCCGCGAGTGTTCGCCCGGCGCGCTGACGTCGAGCTGTGCGCCATCGTCGGACGGTCGAGCGAGAAGACCGAGCGTCGTGCACGCGAGTTCGACACCACGCCGTACATCGACCTCGACCAGATGCTCGAGATCGAGTCGCCCGACCTGGTGTCGCTGTGCCTGCCGAACGAGGACCACTTCGCCACGACGTTGCGGGTGATCGAGGCCGGCCGGCCGCTCTTGGTCGAGAAGCCGCTGGTGTTCGACCTCGCTGAGGCCGACCGGCTGCTCGACGAGGCTGGCGACGCGCGACCTCTTCTTCGCCATCAACTTCAACCACCGCTATGCCCAGCCCGTGAGGATGGCTCACGATGCCATCACTGCCGGCCGGCTCGGCGCCATCACGTTCACGACATGGCGCTTCGGCGGCGAGATCGGCACGAGCACGCATCCCCACGCCAACCTCATCGAGACGCAATGCCACGGCTTCGACATGCTCGAGCACCTCTGCGGTCCCATCGCCTCGGTCAGTGCCCACATGGGCAACCCGACCGGTGCTGGTCACACGACGATGGCTGTAGCGCTGACGTTTTCTTCCGGCGCGGTCGGCAGCCTCGTGGGGTCCTACGACTCGTCGTACGCCTACCCCGAGACGCACTACGTCGAGGTCAACGGCGCTGCCGGCCGGGTTCAGATCGTCGATACGGTGAAGCGGTTCACCCACTCGACGCCCGGCGACGAGCTCCGCCAGGTGTGGGAGGCCGGCTACTTCAACGACCGAGACCGCGACTTCGACCATATGTTCGAGCTGCACCTCGACGACATCGTCACCGCGTTGCGGCGGGCCGAGGACCCGCCGATCCACGCCCGGGCCGGCCGACGCGCACTCCATCTCGCCCACGCATGCATCCAGTCGTTCGACGAGTCACGTCAGGTCGCGGTGTGAAGATCACCGGCGTCACGACCTACCTGGTCGGCAACCGGTGGAAGAACTGGCTGTTCGTCCGCGTCGACACCGACGAAGGCATCCACGGCCTCGGTGAGGGCTCGCTGAATGGGTTCTGCCGGACCGTCGAGGCAGCCGTGCACGAGCTCAAGGCCTCGTCGTCGGACGCGACCCCTTTGCCATCGAGTCGCTCGGCCTGCGCCTCGGACGCGACCTGTACTCAGAGGGCGGCCAGATCCACGGCGCGGCGATGGCTGCGATCGAGGTGGCCTGCTGGGACATCAAGGGCAAGGCCTTGGGCGTCCCGTTGTACGAGCTGCTGGGTGGGCTCGTGCGCGACCGGGTGCCGGTGTATGCGAATGGTTGGTACCAGGTCGACCGTTCGCCGGAAGCCTTCGCCGACGCGGCGGTTGCCGTGATCCGCCGCGGCTACACGGCGATGAAGTTCGACCCGTTCGGGACGGCATGGCGCACGCAGACGCGACGTCAACAAGACGAGGCGATCGACATCGTCGCCGCCGTGCGCGACGCCGTCGGGGCCGACGCCGACATCATGATCGAGGGTCACAACCGCTTCGCACCATCGACCGCCCTCAGCGTCGCTGCTCGACTGGCGCCGTACCGGCCGGCCTGGTTCGAGGAGCCCGTCCCGCACCAGCACATCGCGGCGATGGTCCACGTCGCCCGGAACGCCGCCGTGCCGATCGCCACCGGTGAGTCGTTGTCATCGATCCAACAGTTCGCAGAACTGCTGTCGCACCACGCCGTTGACGTCCTTCAACCCGAACCGCTGAGCCTGGGTGGTCTCGCCCGCACGAAGATCGTCGCTGGGATGGCCGAGGCGCACTACGGCATGCTGGCGCCGCACAATGCCCAGGGCCCGGTGTGCTCCATGCTCAGCCTGCACCTGGGGGCGAGCACTCCGAACTTCTACTACCTCGAGTCGTTCGAGGACTTCAATGAACCCTGGACCCGGAAGATCGTCGTGGACGACCCCTTCGTCCTCTCCGATGGACACGTCCCGGTCAGCCACAGACCTGGCCTCGGGATCGACCTCGATTGGGAGCGTCTGGCCGACCATCCGTACGGGGCGAGTCACGTCTTGCGGCTGTACGAGGACGGATGGGAGCGACGTGAGGCAGCACCGGTCGCGGAGTGACGCGGCGACTCCACGAGGGCCAGGTCCGTGAGCGACCTCCCGGCACTCCCGTCGGCGGACGCCGACGTCGCTCACCGACGCACGCGGCTGCACGATCACGCCGTCTTCGATCTCGGCATCGCCATCGTGTCCGGTCGTCTTCCCGAGGGCGTGCCGCTGCCCGAAGCGGAGCTCGGCAAGATGCTCGGAGTCTCCCGCAGCGTGGTACGCGAGGCCACCAAGGTGCTCGCCGCCAAGGGCCTGCTCCGCTCGCGCCCGCGAGTCGGCACCGTCCCGCTCCCGCGGGAGTCATGGGACGTCCTCGATCCCGATGTGCTCGGTTGGATGCTCGAGTACGGGCCGATCGCCGCCGTCATCCGCGACGTCTCCGAGGTCCGGCTGATCATCGAGCCCGCTGCGGCCCGGCTGGCGGCGATGCGCCGGAGTGCCGAGGAGGCCGATCGGTTTCGCGGCGCTGGCCGACGATCTCGTGCGGTGGGGAGACGACACCCAGCGCTACGTCGTTGCCGACCTCGACTTCCACGCCGCGATCCTGTCGGCGACGAAGAACGTCACCCTCGTCCGGCTGACCGGTGCGATCGGGGCAGCCCTCCGAGCGAGCCGCCGGCTGACTGTCCACGCGCCGGGTGGACCGCAATCAGCCATGGCCGAACACGAGGCGGTGGCGGCGGCGATCATCGATGGTGATCCCGATCGGGCCGACGCCCGGATGCGCGACCTGATCGTCCTGACCCAATCACACATCGAATGGGTGCTCACCCGCTCCGACCCCACGCCGCCGAGCTGATCGTCTGATCGGTCAGTACCTCAGTCTGCGGGATACCAGTCCGTGCCCCGACCCTCGGGGACCGTGTCGAGCAGGAGCCACAACGGGTCCATCTCGACCGCGCCACGCGGATCCTGGCCGGGGTCGGCCATGTCACCGCGACATCTCGTCGCTCCAGAAGTGGCGGATCACGCCATCCCGACGGGTGAACACGTTGTAGGCCGGCATGTCGGCGTCGTCCGCTGATACGTAGTCCCTCGTGTAGTCGCCCCGCTCGTCGCTGTAGACGGGAAGGTCGGTCCATCCGCGCGCCTTCTTGGCCTCGATGAGTCGGTCGATCGGTGAGCGGGCCGTGAAGGCGATGGCGACCCGTTGACGGATGTCGGCGATCTTGTGGTCGAGACCACCCATCAGCGAGGTGCACATCGGGCACGGCTCGTCGCGCTGCGGGCCGAACATGTAGCTGTAGACGACCAGCGTGTCATGGTCGCCGAACAGGTCCTGGAGGGACACGTCCGCCCCGGCCTCGTCCGTGAAGTGGTAGTCCTGCGGGACCTCGCCACCGGGTGGCAGGTCGCGCCGGAGCGCCGCGACGCGCTCGGCGTGTCGGCGCAGCTCGATCTCTTCGACGAGGAGGTCCTGGCGGGCACGCCGGTACTCGTCGGACTCGTTGGGGTGTCGGATGGGGTTCTGTTGCCGCCAGGTCGGCAGCGGACGTCAATGCAGTCACGTGGTTTCCTTTCGATCCGGGCCCCTCGACAGGCGCACTCGTAGTGACGGCCGGACCGGCGCGAACTCATCGCCCGGTCGCGGACGTCGCTCCTCAGGGTCAGAGGCTGGCCGCCGCGGGCGCGTACGGCGCGATCGACAGCGCCACGCACGGCCCGAGCAGCAGGTTGCGGACGCGCCCGTGCTCGGAGGGGTCCATCGTCAACCCCCACCGGGCCTTGATGGCCAACCAACTGCCGATGAACGGGCACTGCGCGGACGCCAACGGCGGCAGCCAGGCCGACGGATCCTTGTCGGACTTCTGCTGATTGGACGTCGCGGTCACGGCGATGAGCGTCCGCTCGTCGGTCAGATCGTTTGCGAACGCAACGAGCCGTCTGTCCTCCCAGGCGAAGGCCCCCGAGTCCCATGCTTCCTTGAGCGCCACCACATGGTCGATCTCGAGCTCCCGCAGATCCGTGGTCGTCACGCCGTCGTAGGCGGAGTACCACGTTCCACCAGCGAACACGCAGAGCCCGGGCGTGGGCAGGAGCGGCGTCAACGACTCCTCGATCAGGACCCGATCGCGGGTGTCACAGCCAACGCCGCCTGCTCCTGCTGGATAGCCGAACCGATCGCGGTCGTACCCGGTGCCCTGCTCGGTGGTCACCGGGATGCCGTTCAGCACCGCCAGCGCGTCGAGGTGACCGGGCGGGGGTGGCGGCCGGCAGCCGGAAGTCCAGGCGATGACGAGGAGGGCGACAACTGTTGCTCGGCGCGTTGCTGACATGCACGCTCCCTCTCCCGCGTCGATCATGACGATCGACGCGCTCGAGGGGAAGAGGCGACCACCCGCGGACACCCCAGATCGCCCCCTGGTCCGGCTGTCCGTTCCCTGCCTGTTCGGAGCCGGGCAGTAGTCTGCGGCGATGCCGAGGACCTGGCCCGCCGACCCGCGCCCCCGCCGGGCCACCCGGTCGTGAAGGTGCTGCCGTGAAAGTGATCCGCCGGGCCTTGCTCGCAGTGGGGGTGGCGGGGATGATCGCCTCGGTGCTGCGGGTGCGAGGCCGTGGCGGGGTACCGCCCCAGCGCGGCGGCTGGCAAGAGGTCCCCTTCACCGAGCGCCCCTGATGCGCGTCGGCGTCGCCGGGTACGGCGTCGTCGGCCGGCGGGCGGTGGCGCAGCTGGTCGAGCGGGCCGGACGTCGAGGAGGTGCTGCTCCTCGGCCCCGCGACCCGGTCCACCCGAGCAAGAAGGTCCGTCGGTCGACGAGCGGGTTCTCCGGGCCGAGGCCTCGGTCGTCGTCCTCACCACCCCGACACCCCAGCAGCCGCCGGCCAGCGTGTTGCTCGACTGCCGGTTGCAACGTCGTGACGACCAGCGACGACTGCGCGGACGTCGATGCGTTATTGTGCATGGAGCGGGCCGCACAGCAGGCAGGGCGATCCTGGTGGTCGGCGCCGCCGCGTCACCCGGCCTGACCGGGCTTCTCGGCCGCATGGCCGGCGGACGAGCTCGACTCCGTCGGACGAGCTCCACGTCACCATCCACGGCACGGGCGGGCCGGCGTGCGCCCGCCAGCACCATGAGGCGCTCGGCGTCGACGAGCCGCACCTGGTACGACGGGGCCTGGCAGGAGCGGCCGGGCGGCACCGGCCGGGAGCTGTGCTGGTTCCCCGATCCCATCGGAGCCCACGACTGCTACCGCGCCGCGCTGCCCGGATCCGGTGCTCCTGCGCCGGGCGTTCCCTGACTGCTTCACGGATCACGGCCCGCCTTGACGGCGACTCGGCGCGACCGGCTGACCGCCCGGCTCCCGATGTTGCGCCCTCCGCACCCTGAGGCGCGCGAGGGCGCGTTGCGGGTCGAGGGGCGGGGCCACTCGGGGACGAGCCGGGACGCGGTGGTGCTGGGCGTCGCCTGCCCGTTGGGAGCGGTGGCGGCCGCGGTGGCCGGCGTCGCCGCCGTGGCCGCGGGCGGCGGGCGGTTCCCCGACGGGTTGGTCGTCCTCGGCGACGACCGGCTCCCGACCCACCAGCTGGCGCAGGAGGTCGCCGGCGGCGGGCGTGGCCATCCACCGCTTCGTCGGGCACAGCCAGCCAGACGTCGTGGTGAGGCCTCCGACGTCGCTGTCGTCGGCCATGAAGTGCGGTTGTAATCATGTAATCTCTCTCGCCATGTCGACGATCGAGACGCTCACCGCCTGGTTCCGAGGCCGCATCCCCGACGGTTGGTTCACCGAGCCGGTGACGGTGGAGGTCGATCGGGACGAGGTGGTCGTGACCGGCGTGCTGCCCACGCCGGACCTGGGCGATGACCTCGGCCCCGACGGCCAGCGCGTCGCCCTGGCCAGCCGGATCGGTGCCTATCGGGAGGACACCAGGGAGCAGCGCATCGCCATCGCCCGCGAGGCGGAGCACCGCTTCGGGCGCAAGGTGTCGTGGGCGGCCCGCTGCGGCGAGGTCGAGACGTGCTTCACCACGGCCAGCGTCCCGGTCATGACCCGCCTGCGGATGGCCGAGCGGGAGGTGCTCGACACGCTGATCGATGCCGGCATCGCCCGCAGCCGATCGGAGGCCCTGGCCTGGTGCGTCCGGCTCGTCGGGCGGAACGAAGAGGCGTGGATCGCCCAGCTGCGGGAGGCCATGGCCGAGGTGGCCAAGGTGCGCGCCGAAGGTCCGAGCGCCGACTGAATCCCTCAGCCGATCGTCGCTTCCAGGGCCCCCATTAGGCTGCGGTGCATACCGCCCGATCCCACGCTCCCGCCCCACGTCCCGCCCGGGTACGTCACCCACCTCCCGTACCGCGGCGAGATCTTCTACCGGTACCACCGTCACCCGGATCCCTCGGCGCCGACCCTGCTGCTCCTCCACGGCTGGACGGCGTCCGCCGACCTCCAGTTCTTCACCGCGTACGAGTCGCTGGCGCAGTCCTACTCGTTCGTCGCCGTCGACCATCGCGGGCACGGTCGTGGCATCCGCAACACCACGGAACCCTTCCGGCTCGAGGACGCGGCTGATGACGCGGCCGCGCTGATCGAGCAGCTCGGGCTGGGGCCGGTGATCCTGGTCGGCTACTCGATGGGTGGTCCGATCTCGCTGCACCTGTGGCACCGCCATCCTCATCTGGTCTCCGGCATCGTCGTGGAGGCCACGGCCCTCGAGTGGCGCGACACCCGGCGGGAGCGTCTCAGGTGGCGGACCCTCGGCTTCCTCGGTGTGCTGCTCCGGGCCTGGTGGTACCCGCGGTCGGTGCGCTCGGGGCTGCGCCGGCTCTCCCGACGGCCAGCCCTCACTGGAGCCGTGGATCCCGTGGCTCGAGGGAGAGGTCCACCGCAACGAGGTGCGGGCCGTCGTCCAGGCCGGCCAAGCGCTGGCCGCCTACGACGCACGGCCGTTCGCCACGTCGATCGACGTGCCGACCGGCGTGCTGCTCACGACCGAGGACCGGCTGGTCGAAGCCGGTCCAAGCAGACGGCGCTGGCCAAGGCGATCCGGGCCGAGATCGGGGAGGTGGCCGGTGACCACCTGGCCCCCTGGACCCACCCCGACGACTGGGCCAGGGTCACCCGGCAGCTCGTCGACTCCGTGGCTCGGCGGGCCGCTGGCGGCTGCTCCGACTCGAGCTGCCGGTTGAGCCGCTCGACGGCCGCCGTCAGCTTCTCCAGCCGATCGTCCAGGTCCTCGGTGGTCACCATGTCGCCCAGCGCCAGGCGCACGCTGGCCAGCTCACGGGCCAGGAACTCGGTGTCGGTCTGGGTGCGCTCGGCGACCCGGCGGTCCGTGGCCGACTGAGAGCGGTCCCGCACTTCCTGACGGTTCTGCGCCAGCAGGATCAGCGGCGCGGCGTAGGACGCCTGCAACGACAGCAGGAGGGTGAGCAGCACGAGGCCGCGGCCGTAGGGGTCGAAGCGCCAGGACTCCGGCACGATGGTGTTGAAGATGATCCACACCGCGATCACGACCGTCTGGAACACCAGGTAGCGGGCGGTGCCGAGGAAGCGGGCGATCGCCTCGCTGAACTGGCCGAAGGCGTCCGTGTCGTAGTGGATGCCGAGGCCGCGTCGGTCCTTGCGGGGACGGGTCAGGTCCTCGCCCCGGCCCCTCACGTCGTCGCTCCGGTACGTGGCCGCTGCCGCCAGTCGGCAGGCAGCGTGCGGTCGAGCACGTCGTCGACGGTGATGGCGCCGAGCAGCCGCCGTTGCTCGTCGCACACGGCGATGGCCAGCAGGTTGTAGGAGGCGAGGCGCTCGGCCACCTCCCGCTCGGGCATGTCGGGCGGGACGGTCGGCTCCTCCTCCAGGCAGCGGCCGAGCGTCATGGACGGTGGTTCCCGGAGCAACCGCTGGAAGTGGACGACACCGAGGTAGGTGCCGGTCGGGGCGACGAACGGGGCGTTGGTCACGAAGACCTGCGCCGCGATGGACACCAGCCAGTCGGGGTCGCGCACCTCGGCCAGCGCCGACGCCACCGTGGCGTGCGGACCGAAGATGATGATGTCGGGCGTCATCAGCGAGCCGGCCGTGCCCTCCTCGTAGGAGAGCAGGCGGCGGAGCACGTCGGCGTCCTCGACGTCCATGGCCGACAGGAGCTGGGTGCGCTGCTCTCCGGGCATCTCGGCCAGCAGGTCGGCCAGGTCGTCGACCTCCATCTCCTCCAGCACGGACAGCAGGCGCTCGAGGTCGAGGCCCTCGATCATGCCGAGCTGCTCGGACTCGGGCAGCTCCTCGAGCAGGTCGGCGAGGCGGTCGTCCTCCATCGTCTCGGCCAGCTGCCGGCGCTGGGCCAGCGGCAGGGCGCGGACGGCGGCGGCGACGTCGCTGGGGTGGAGGTCCCGGAGCCGAGCGGCCTCGGCCGCCAGCTCGTCGCCCATGAACAGGCTGGGCACCTCGTCCCAGTCGACGATGCGGTAGGAGGCCCGGCGGACGAGCGGCCGGCGGCGGGCCAGCCGCACCTTCTCCACCGTCCACTTCGTGTTCCGGCCCTCCGCGGGGCGCAAGGCCACGTCGCTGACCGTCTCGTCGCCGATCTTCCGGTCGATGAGGTGGCGGCCGACCAGGATCTCGCCCGCCTTGGGCTTGAACGGGTTGACGTCGAGGTCCCACGACCGCAGGCGGACCCCGTCGCTGTCCAGCTCGGCCATCCGGTTGATGTTGACGAACAGCCGGCGCCGCTGGACGGAGGCCACGAACCCGATCACCTCGGGGGCCTCCCGGCCGCGGGTCGGGAGGAGGACCACATCCTCGAGCTTCCCGATCGCGACCCCGTCGGGCGCGAGGAGTGGCAGGCGCATCACCCGGAACGCGTAGACGAGGTCACCGGCCACGGTTCGAGGCTATCTCTCGACCTTCAGCGCCCCCTGAGCAGGCGTGCCGCGGACGGTGCGGCCGCGGCGGCCGCCAGTGCCGCGATGAGCACCCCGTTGAGCTGGCGCGACAGCCTCACGGCCGCGCCGATGTCCGCCGGTCCGGCGGCCCGGCCCCGTCCCAGCGTGGCCCGCCGCTCGATCCGGGGGCCGTAGCGGTTGGTACCGCCGAGCCTCAGCCCGAGCGCGGCGGCGAACGCGGCTTCCACGACCCCGGCGTTGGGGGAGGGGTGGCCGGGGGCGTCCTCCCGCACCGCCCTCCAGACCTCACCCGCCCGGCCCGGCCGGAGGATGGCCACGGCGGCTGCGGCCAGCCGGGCCGGGACCCAGTTCACGACGTCGTCGAGGCGGGCCGCCGCCCAGCCGAACCGCTCGAACCGCTCGTCGTGATGTCCCACCATGGAGTCCATCGTGTTCACCGCGCGGTACACCAGCGCGCCCACGCCGCCGCCCACCGCGGCCCACATGATCGGTGCCACCACGGCATCGACCGTGTTCTCGGCCACGGACTCGACGACAGCCCTCGCGATCTCGTCCTCTCCCAGGTCAGCGGGGTCGCGGCCCACGAGCGCGGGCAGCGCTGACCGGGCCGCGTCCAGATCGCCGGCCTCGAGGTGGGCCTCGATGGCGAGGGCCTCGGTGGCCAGCATCCGGGCCCCGACCGTCAGCGCGGTCGCCGCGACGCCGGCCACCGCCGGTCCGGCGGCGCGCCGCAGCACCATGCCGGCAACGGCCGCCAGCCCGGCCCCCAGCACGACGTGCTCGATGCCACCGCGGCGATCGTCGCGGTAGCGGCGAGCCTCGGCGCGGCTCATGGCCTGGCCGAACCACGCCACCGGGTGGTAGCGGTCGGGGGGCTCGGGCAGCACCTGCGCCAGCGCCAGCCCGGCCGCCGTCGATCCCCACCGCGCCGCCGGCGAGAGCGGCCGGCCGCGGGTCACCATCGGGCCGCCACCACGACGAGCGCCACGGTCTCGAGGACCAGGCCGGCGGCGCCGGCCACATCGCCGGTGAAGCCGCCCAGCCGCCGCCAGGCCAGGACGACCACCGCCGCCCCCGCTGCGGCCCCGGCGGCGGCGCCCGCCAGGCCTCCCCAGCCCGCGCCGATGACCGTGGCCACCACCCCGATGAGCGCCGAGGGCACCGCCACGAGTGGGGTTCCGCCGGCGAAGGCCGTGGCCAGCCCGCCCTCCGGGCGGGCGTACGGCACGACCGTGACGACGACTGCCATGCCGGCGCGGGCGAGACACCACAGGCCGGCCAGGAGCAGGACCCAACGCCAGCCGTCGACGTCCGCGGTGGCCAGGGCCGTCGTGCGCAGGAGCAGGGCCACGACCACGGCGGCCAGGGCGAACGTGCCCACATCGGGCGCGGCCATGACAGCCAGACGGCGTGCCCGGTCGAGGTGGGGGAGGAGCCCGTCGGCGGTGTCGGCCAGGCCATCGAGGTGCAGCGCGCCGGTCAGGACGAGGTCGGCGGCCACCGTCAGTGCCGCGGCCAGGACGGGCGCCCACCAACCGCCCGTTCCCCAGCGCACGAGTCCGCACGCCCCACCGACCAGGAGACCGACCGCGCCGAACCACACCAGGCTGTGCCGGTCCGGCGTCCGGCCGCGCCGTCCGGCCACGGTCAGGAAGTCGACGGCGGCGAGGAACGCCGTCACGCGGTCACGCCGGTTCGAGCGGCGGCAGGGGCAGCGTCCGCCCGGCCACCACCAGCCGCACGTCGGTGGCCACTGCGGCGACGGCCTGGTTCAGGATCCCCATGACGTCCGCGAAGCGCCGGCCCAGCTCAGTGGGAGCGTGCACCGCCATGCCGACCTCCTCAGACACGACGACCGTCGGCCCGGTGCGGCTCTGCAGGGCCGTCACGAGAGCGTCGACGTCCACGGCGAAGTCCGGGTGTGCCGCCACCCAGGGCCCGAGAGCATCCACCAGGAGCGTGCCGTCCGGGTAGCTGCGCAGGGCCCCGATCAGGTCGCCGCCGGCCTCGACGGTCACCCACTCGGCCGGCCGGCGGGCCCGATGGGCGGCGATGCGCGTCGCCATGTCGTCGTCGTCGGGATCGGCCCATGCCGTGGCCACGTAGGTGACCGGGGAGCCGAGCCGGGCGGCCAGCGTCTCGGCGGCCGCGGACTTGCCGCTGCGCGTGCCACCGAGGACCAGGACGAGCACCGTCAGGCGGGCGGCGGTGGCTGCTCCGGGCTCGCCGCCGGCTCGGATGCCGGGAGCTCGGCGGGGGCACCGAGCCCGAGCTCGGCCCGCAGCGAGTCCAAGGTGGCCGACGCCTCCAGCTCCATCGTCGACTTCTTGAGCTCCGCCAGCGCACCCTCGCCGGTCGAGGCGTCGAGCTCCGCCTTGGCGCTGGCCTGGGCCATCCGGGCCTGGATCTTGTTCTCCACCTCTTCGAGGCTCGGGCTGTCCTGGCCGACCGTGGCCGTCATCGACGACATGGCGTCGTTGACCTTCTCCTGCATCTTGGCCGCCTCGAGCTGGCCCAGGAGCTCCATCCGCTTGGCGGCCAGTTGCTGCACACTCGCCGCGTTCGCCTGGACGGCCTCCTTCGCCTTCTGGGACTGCTCGTCGGCGAGCGTCAGTTGCTTGCGCAACATCTCCTCGGTGTTCTGTGCCGCCTGCAACTTCATGGCCACCGAACTGGCCGCCGCGTTCCACTTCTGCGCATCGGCGGCGTTGCCCGCCTTCGCCGAGGCGTCGGCCTTGAGCAGCGCCTGCTTGGCCAGCTCCTTGGCCTCGGCCACGTCGCCGGCGGCGTCCTCGAGCTCACCGGCCAACTGGGTGCGGTGGGCGATGACCTGGGCGGCCTGGTTCCGGAGCTGCTGGTCCTTGCGCTGCGCGTCCTGGATCGCCTGCTCGATCTCGATCTCGGGGTCCATGACCTCGTTGCTCTTCTTCGTGAACCAGGCCTTGATGTAGTTCCACCACTTCTTGATCACGTTGGTTGTCCTTTCTGTGTTGCCGTCGTCTCGTCGCGGGTCGCGCCCTGTCCACCGCTACCGGCGCCCCATGCCCCGACCTCTGCGGGCGCCCATGCTGATGCGGGGACGCGAGCCGCTGCTCCTGCTCCCGCTGCCGCCCCCGAAGCCGCCTCCGTTCCCGCCGTAGTGGTCCCGGAACCAGTCGTCGCTGCTGGGCTGTCGCCGGTTGCCGCGGCCCGTGGCGCTGCCGAGCCCGCGGGAGGCCAGCACCGTGATGGCTGCGATGGCGGCGTTCGTGAGCCATGGACTCTTCTCGCGATGCTGCTGGTAGTGGACCTCCGGCGCCGGCGTGGGAACGGCCGCGCCGGGCGGCGGGGCCGGCGGGAGCGGGAAGAGGGGGCCGGGTGCCGGCTCCGGTGGTGCCGGCTGACCGTCGAGCAGCGCTGCCGCGCACTGCAGCTGCCAGCGGGCCCGCACCAGGCGGGGATACACCGCCTCGAGCTCCTCGCGTGTGTCGGCCTCCTCCAGATCGTCCTGGAGGTCGGCGAAGCCGGTGGCCCCTTCGCGGAAGGCGGCGACACCTTCCTTCGGCGCGTCCGGCAGCTCGACCTTGTCGGCCAGCTCGAGCACCAGGTTGGACGTCAGCTCCACCTCCGTCCGCACCTTCTGCTCGCCCTCGGCCTGCGACACCGGCGAGAGCGGCTGCGACGGCTTCTTCCTTCGTGAGGACCACCAGATGTAGAAGCCGAAGCCGACCAACCCGACGAAGGCCAGCAGCAGGACGAGGGGCAGGATGCTCCCGCTCGAGCTGCCCGGCGCGCCGGTGGGACCGTCGTCGCCGCCGCTTCCGGAGCCGGTACCCGGGTCGCCGGATCCCTTCACCCCGAGCTGGTCGGCAGCCGCCAGCACTCCGGTGGCGAAGGAGTTCGAGCGGTTCGCGGCCTCGATCGCCGCGATCTCGGCGTCGTTGATGCTCGACGACTCCCCGGGGACGTTGGAGGCGATGCCGACGTCCTCCGGATCGAAGACCATGACGCGACCCGTGCCGCCGAGCGCGTCGCGGACCTCCTCGGCGTAGGCCCGGGTGCTCGAGAACTCGTCGGCCGGCGAGGCCAGCACGACCACCTTGAAGTACCCGCCATCCGACTGGAGTTGGGCCACGACGCGGTCGAGATCCTCCAGGTCGTCGTCCGTGAGGGCGCCGTCCTCGTAGGTGACGTCGTTGTCCTGGAGATCGGCCTCGGCAGCGTCCACGCTCTGGGCGTGCGCGGCACCCGGTACGAACAGGACCGAGACCAGCATGGCGGCCGCTGAAGCGGCGCGGGCGAGCCCGATCATCTGGTCTGGCCTTCTCCCTTCGCGAGCGGAGCGAGCATAACCGCAGCCCACCGAGGCTCCTTTCGGGGTGGTGCCTCCGTCAACCGCTCAGCGCTCGCATCGCCCGACCCACCGTGTCCAGCCCGCGAGCATCAGGGACGGCGACCCTGATCGTGCCCGGCATCCCGAAGCTGGCGCAGTCCCGCACCAGGACCCCTCGCCGTGCCAGCGGGGTGCGCCAACCGGCCGCACCCTCGACGAGGATCCAGTTGGCGGCCGATTCGCGTACGTCGAAGCCCGAGGCCCGCCAGACACCCGCCAGGTCGGCGCGGAGGCTGGCGATGCCGGCCTGCCATCCCGGCAGGTCGGTCAGGGCCAGCAGCTGCGGGACGGCGGCCAGGGCCGGCCCGTTGACCGCCCAGCGCGGCTGCCGCCGGGCCAGCGCCTCCCGCTCCTCCGGCCCGGGGGCGATCACGTAGCCCAACCGCAGGCCGGGGCAGCTCCACAGCTTGGTCAGCGAGCCGACCCGGTAGCCGCTCTGGTCCCCACGCGTCCACGTCCCGGTGGCCAGCGGCCAGAACGCCTCGTCCCAGACCCCGGCCCGCGCGTCGGGGTGCGCCAACTCTCCGAGCGGGGACGACGGGTTGGCCCTCCAGACGAGCGCGCCCGGCTCGCCAGCATCGATCGCCGCCACGGACGCGAGGTGATGGCGGTAGAGCGAGAACGCCGGCTCCGGCACCACGCCGTGCGGGTGCTCGGCGGCCACGAGCGCGATGGCTTCGGCCCCGCCGTTGGTGAGCAGGAGCCGGTCGACCGGCACCCCCATCGCCTCGGCCAGCAGAGACGTCGCGTCCTCGGCGTCGGGATAGCTGCGGATGCAACGATCGTCGAGCGCCCGCACGATGGCCGCCGCGTCCGGGGCCAATGGGTTGAGGCTGGCGGACAGATCCAGCAGGTCCGCCGGGTCCAGCCCCAGGCGGCGGGCCACCGCGGCGCCGTCACCACCGTGGGGACCCGGCGCCAGGGTCGCCCCGTCATCGAGCGGCCGGGTCACCTGCCGGCGGTGGGCCTCACGGGATCAGGACCTTCGACAGCATGGCGCCCGCCATCTCGACCGGCTCGAGGTCGTGGGCGTCGGGCAGGTTGAAGATCATCCCGTCCAGACCGGCGTCCAGATAGGCCTGGACCGACTCGAGGATCGTGGCCTCGTCGCCGATCAACAGCATTCGCCGCAGGTTCGCCTGGGTGTCTTCGGGGAGGTCGGTCAGCTTGGACGCGCCGAAGCGGCGGGCCACCTTGCCTTCGGCCTCCTCCATCGTCTGACCGACGACGATGGTGCCGAGCCGCGTCCGCCACACCTCGGCTGGGTCGCGCCCGAGGGCGGCGCAGTGCTCATCGAGCACGCCCATGAGCCGGCCGACGTCCTCGGCCTGGCCGAACACGTTGCAGGCGTCGGCGTACTGGGCGACCATCCGCAGCGTCTTCTTCTCGCCGCTGCCGCCGATGAGGACCGGCGGTCCACCAGGCGTGACGGGCCGAGGCACGTTGAGAGCTTCTTTCACCTGGAACCACTTGCCGTCGAAGGTGGTGGTGTCGTTGACGAACATGCTCTTCACGATCTGGAGCGCCTCCTCGAGCTTCTCGAAGCGCTCGGTGAAGGTGCCGAAGTCGTAGCCGTACCCGTCGTGCTCGGCCTCGAACCAGGCCGCGCCGATGGCCCAGATGGCCCGCCCGCTCGAGATCACGTCGAGCGTCGTGACCTCCTTGGCCAGCAGCGCCGGGTTCCGGTAGGTCACGCCGCCCACCATCGCCCCCAGCTTGACCGTCCGCGTGCGGGCGGCCAGGGCCGACAGCAGCGTGTAGCTCTCCATCATCGGGTCGTTGGGCGGGCCCAGCAGGGGAAGTTGGTAGAAGTGGTCCATCACGTAGACGGAGTCGAACCCCGCGCGCTCCGCGGTCGTCGCGATGTCCGCCACGCGCTCGAACAGCTCGGCATCCGGGACGCCCGGGTACGTGAAGCTGGGGATCTGCAGGCCCATGCGGATCGACGCCGCGGACCTGCGTGTGGCCGTCTCGGAGGCGTTCATGCGGCGAGCCTACGGTGTGCGTCCGATGGCTGACGGCCCGCGCGCCCTTGGTGTCACCTCTGTGACAAATGCCGTCACAAGGTGGCGAGACCGGGCACCGGCTGGGTAGACACGCTCGGATACGCCATGCCCGACGGCAAGGGGACGGCTTGTGGACATGGATCTCATCATCAGGAACGGCACGGTTGTCGACGGCACGGGGGCTCCGGCCCAGCCCGCAGATGTGGGCGTGATCGGCGACCGCGTGGTCGCCGTCGACCCTGCGCTCGACGCCAAGGGACATCGTGAGCTCGACGCCGACGGGTGCATCGTCACCCCGGGCTTCGTGGACATCCACACCCACCTCGACGCCCAGCTCGCCTGGGATCCCATCGGCTCGTCGAGCTGCTGGCACGGCGTGACCAGCGTCGTCATGGGCAACTGCGGCGTCACGTTCGCCCCGTGCCGACCCGAGGACCGGGCGTACCTGGCCGAGCTCATGGAGAGCGTCGAGGACATCCCGCGCGACGCCATCATGGACGGCCTGCCGTGGGACTGGGTGTCGTACGGCGAGTACCTGGACACCATGAACCGTCTCCCGAAGGGCCCGAACGTCGGCGGCATGGTCGGGCACTGCGCGGTCCGCCATCACGCCATGGGCGAGCGCAGCATGGACGACACGCCGGCCACGGACGAGGACATCGCGGCGATGGTCGAGCTGGTCGACGAGGCCATGGAAGCCGGGGCCCTCGGCTTCTCCACGTCGCGGACGCTGCTCCACACGGTGCCCGACGGCCGTCCTGTGCCGGGCACGTGGGCCACGCCAGACGAGTTGTACGCCATCGCCGACGTGCTGGGCCGGCACCGTCGGGGCGTGTTCGAGAGCGCCTCCCGCCTCGGCGAGCGCGATGGCGAGGATCTGTCAGGAACGCGGGCCGAAGTGGCCTGGATGGGCGAGGTGTCCCGCCGTTCCGGTCGGCCCGTCACCTTCGGCCTGGCGCAGTCGGACCGCAGGCCCGAGCTGTTCCGCCGCGTGGTCGGGTTCGCGAAGGAAGAGAACACGCTGGGCGGGTGCGTCCGTCCGCAGACGACGGCCCGTGGGGTGGGCGTCCTGTTCGGGCTGCAGAGTCGGACCCCGTTCGACGGCAGCGCGGCCTGGCGCCAGCTCCGCGGCCATTCGTTGCAGGAACAACTCCTTGCGCTGCGGGACGCCGCCACCCGCTCGCAGCTCATCGCCGACGCCGACGATCATCCGCCCCGCCTGGACCTGCGCGAGCTCTACGTGCTGCCGCCCGGTCCGGCGCGGTACGACTGCGACCCGGAGAGCAGCCTCGCGGCCCACGCCGAGCGGCGCGGGGTCTCCGCGGCTGCGGCCTTCATCGAGCTGGTGCTGGAGACGGATGGCGCGCTGGTCTGCAACTACCCGTTCCTCAACCAGTGCCTCGGTGCCGTCGAGGAGATGCTGGACGATCCGCTGGTGACGCTCGGCCTCGCCGATTCCGGTGCCCACGTCGGCCAGATCATGGACGCCAGCCAGCCCACCTTCTACCTCACCTATTGGATCAGGGAGAAGGGGCGTTGGGAGCTCGAGGAGGCCATCCGCCGGCTGACCTCGGACACCGCCGAGCTCTTCGGCATCGTCGACCGCGGTGTGCTGCGGCCCGGGGCCTTCGCCGACGTGAACGTGATCGACCTCGACGACCTCACCCTCCACCAGCCCGAGTTCGTGCACGACTTCCCGGGTGGCGCCGGCCGCTACGTCCAGGGGAGCAGCGGGTACGACTACTCGGTGGTCAACGGGCAGGTGTTCATGGACCACGGCGAACACACCGGCGTGCTGGCCGGCCGGTTGCTCCGCTCGACGGACTGAGCGGTCCTCTACGCTCACCCGGCCGGGGCCTCACCCGGAGCCGGCAGGGGAGAGAGCCATGACCACGGAGGCCATCACGGCGCTCGATGCCGAGCAGGCGCGGGCGCTGGAGCTGTTCAGCAGCCTGACCGACGAGGAGTGGGCGGCGCCGAGCGACTGCGCGGGCTGGCGGGTGCAGGACGTCGCCGCCCACATGGGCGCGGTCTTCCACACGATCGCCGACCCCGGCTCGATCGACGGTGGTAGCAGCCCGGACGTCGAGGCCAACGCCGAGGTGCCGGTGGGAGCCCGGAAAGACTGGACGAGCGCGGAGGTCGTGGCCGACTACGAGGAGTGGAGCGCGAAGGGTCGGGACGCCCTCGTCGCCCTGCAGGGCCCTGGCGTGGGCGAGACGGTCGTGCCGCTGGCGAACCTGGGGAGCCACCCGCTGCACATCCTGGCCAACGCCCTGGTCTTCGATCACTACTGCCACCTGCGCTGGGACATCGCCGCTCCCAACGGACCGATCCCGCGCCAGCTCCCGCAGGACCCCGCTGTGCTGACGGAGACGATGACCTGGATGCTGGCCGGCCTCCCGCAGATGTGCCCGCACGCCTTGTCGGTGGTCGACCGGCCCGTCACCCTGTTCTTCGATGGACCGGGTGGTGGCGAGTGGTCGTTGCAGCCACCGGCGGAGCCGGGCGGGCTCACGTCTGTCGTGCCCGGCGAGGACGGCAGCGCGGCGGCGGTCGTGCGGTCCACGGCCCACGAGTTCGTGTGCTGGGGGACCAAGCGACGGGACTGGCGGTCGATGGACGTGACGATCGAAGGCGATCAGGGCTACGCCGCCCAGGTCCTGGACGCCTTCAACGTCATCTGAGGCGCGTCGCCGTGGCCACGTTCGACTGCCCTCGTTGCCGCCGCTCCGTGGACGCTGACCTCTACAGCCCGTGCCCGGTGTGCGTCGACGAGCTCCGCGCCCGCTACGCCGCCACCGCCCGGGAGGTCGAGGCACCCGAGTACGTCCCGAAGGTCAACGTCACCGCCAACGCCGTCGCCCAGCGCGCGGACGACTGAGCCGCAGGCCGGGGCCGAGCCCGGGCCCCCAGGCGTCAGCTCCGCTGCTGGCGCTCGGCCATCTGCTGCAGGGTGATCGCCATGGCGGCGGCCGCGGTGTCGTTGGCCATGATCTTCTGCATCACGGCGGCCGAGGCCCCGGCGATGAGCTCGCCCTGGTTGTCGTGCACGTAGTCGGCCGACGCGCGCAGCGGGCGCAGCGTGCCGTCGAGCTCGGGGATGACGTAGCGGGCGACCAGGTCCCAGCTGCGCATGGTGGCTTCGTGGTTGGCCCAGTCGTGGGCGAAGCCGAGCACGACACCGAAACCGCCGGTGAGCTCCTGGAGGTGCCGGACGGCAGCGACGAGGTCGTCCGGGGTCCCGATCACCGCGGCGCCCGCTCCGTTCGAACCCTGCTCCGCCACCTGTTCGAGCAGGTCCCACGGGCTCTCGACCCGCACGGCGCCGGGCCGGCCCAGGACGTGGACGTTGTACTCGTTGTGCCAGCGGTGGAGCCCGTCGACCGCCTCCCGCCGCGCCTGCTCCTTGTCCTCGGCGATGTGCCACGCCATCAGCACCCGCCACGCCGAGCGATCGACCTGCTGCCCGTGCTGCGCCGCGCTCTCCTCGGCGAGGGCCCACTGGGTCGGGAGCGCTTGCAGGCCTGCGGTGGAGTTCGACGCGATCGACAGCACACCGATGCCGTACTTGCCGGCCAGCTGCATGCCGCTCGGGCTGATGGACGAGGCGACCGTCATCGGGAGATCGCGCTGGACGGGGAGGAGCTGCAGTGCGGCATCGCGCAGCGTGAACCATTCGCACTCGTAGCTGAATCGGTCCTCACCGCTCAGCAGGCGGCGGATGACGCCGAGGGCCTCGTCCTGGCGGTCGCGGAGCAGCATGGGATCGACGCCCATCGTCCGGGCGTCGGACGGCAGCGCGCCCGGCCCGCTGCCGAACATGGCCCGACCCCTCGTCATGTGGTCGAGCTGCACGATGCGCTGGGCCACCTGGAACGGGTGGTGGTACGGGAGCGACACCACGCCGGTGCCGAGCTTGATCGTGCCCGTCCGTTCGCCTGCGGCGGCCAGGAACATCTCGGGGGAGGCGATCATCTCCCAACCGCTCGAGTGGTGCTCTCCGCACCAGAACTCGTCGTACCCGAGCCGGTCGAGGTGCTCCACCAGGTCGAGGTCTCGCCGGAACTGCAGCGTCGGGCTCTCGCCCAGCGGATGGTGGGGGGCCAGGAACGTGCCGAAGCGGAGCCGGTCCATCATCGCCGCACCCTAGAAGCCGGGCCTGATGCCGTGCTCGGCGACTGGGCCGAGCGCGTGGTGCCCTTAGGGTTCTCGGTGGTGGGGCCGCTGACCGACGACGAGCGCTACTCCTTCGACCTGCAGGGCTTCCTGGTACGCCGGGGGGTGCTGGCGCCGTCCGAGGTGGCTGTGCTGCACGAGGCGATCGATGCCCTCGGGCTCGCACCGCCGGGCGAGACGATCCAGAGCCAGCGCTTCAGCGGCCATCTGCTCCACGCGTCGGCGTTCCACCACCTCATCGACCATCCGGCGGTGTTCGACATCGTGGTGGAGCTGTGCGGTCCTTACGTCCGACTCGACCACGCCTACGGCATCGTGATGGCGCCGGGCACCGGCGGGCTGGGCCTGCACGGTGGCGCCACCCCGTTCGATCCGGCGCAGTACTACCTGGTGCGGGACGGGGGGATCCGCTGCGGTCTGGTCGCGGTGCAGTGGGCGCTGGTCGACCATCCGGTCGGAGGCGGCGGCTTCTGCTGCCTGCCCGGCAGCCACAAGGCGGGCTTCCCGCTGCCCGGCCGGCCGGACGACGGGCTGGTGGTGGAGGTGCCGCTGGCCGCCGGCGACCTCGTGGTGTTCACGGAAGCACTGACCCACGGCACGCTGGCGTGGCGGGGACCGGCGGACCGCCGCACGTTGCTCTACAAGTACTCGCCCGGCAGCTCGACATGGGCGGAGGACCAGCGCTGGCCGGCCGAGCTGCTCGAACAGCTCACCGAACGGCAACGGTTGCTGCTGCAACCACCGTCGGTCGCCTACCACCGACCGGTCGTCTGACAGCTCGCCTCACGGCAGACCATGGCGGGCCCGCCGGATCTGGTCGGCGTGGATGTGGGCGTGGTCGGCGTAGATCTCGAGCCAGAGCTGCACCGAGTAGCCGTCGTGCTCGGGATGGTCGCCGAGCCGCGCGAAGTCGTCGTCGCCGAGCCGGCGGAGGACGACGGTCGTGGCGGCCCGCACGGCATCCAGCACGGCCAGCGGCGGCTCGATGGGCCCGTCGTAGGCGAGCCGGGGTTCGGCCGCCCACGCCGCCTCGTCGTAGTTCTGGAGCTCGGGGCGCTCCATGGCCAGCATCCGCCGGAGCCGGAGGTAGCTGTTCGTCTCGCTGTCGGCCAGGTGGTGGACGACCTCCCGCGCCGTCCAGGCCCCTGGCGCCGGTCGCCGGTCGAGCTCGTCGTCGCCGATGCCGGCGAGCGCATCCCTCACCTCCGCCGGACCGGCCTCGTACCGGTCGATGAGCGCCGCGTTGTCCATCGGTTCATCGTCACCTACGGCGGTCCGCCGGCACGACAGGTGTCCCGGCCGCTGAACGCGAGGATCCTGCCGCTCGCGCCTAGCGCGCCAGATCGAGATGGGCGATCGAGCTCACCGCGATGAAGCGGTCCTCGTCGCCGGTCACCACCCACAGGCTGCGGGCGGTGGCGTTGAGCAGCCGTCCACGGGTTCGGCGGCCGTCGTGGCAGTCGATGGCCACGTCCTGTCCGATCAGGTGCTTCGCGGTCCGGGGTTCGGGCATCGGGATCACCTCCTGCCTGCTTGGTCTGTCTCGTCAGAGCGGCGAGGACACCTACAGATACGGTGACGGGCGTCTCCCGGTTCAGAGCAGGCGGCGGTCGGCCGCCCAGGTCGTCAGCTCGTGGCGATTGGACAGCTGGAGCTTGCGGAGGACCGACGAGACGTGGGTCTCGACGGTCTTGACCGACAGGTGCAGGCGGTTGGCCATCTCCTTGTACGAGTAGCCACGGGCGATGAGCCGGAGGACCTCCCGCTCGCGGGGCGTCAGCTGGTCCAGCTCTGGGTCGACGGGCGCCGGGAGATCGCCGGCGAAGGCGTCGAGCACGAAGCCGGCCAGGCGGGGCGAGAAGACGGCGTCGCCGCTCCGTACCCGTTCGATGGCGTCGACCAGCTCGTCGCGGGTGATCGTCTTGGTGACGTAGCCGCGGGCGCCGGCCCTGATCAGGCCGAGCACGTCCTCCGCGGCGTCGGACACCGAGAGCGCGAGGAAGCGGACGTCCGGCGCCCGGTTCCCCACCGCCTCCACGACGGCTCGTCCGCCCCCGCCGGGCAGGTGGACGTCGAGCAGCACGACGTCCGGTTGGCTGGCCACGATCCCGGCGACGGCGTCGTCCACGTCACCGGCGTCACCGACGATGGTGACGGACGAGCCCAGCTCGGCCCGCACGCCGGCGCGGAACAGGGCGTGGTCGTCGACGACGAACACCCGCGCCGTGGCCGGTCCCAGCGCGTTCACAGCGGGACCTCCAGCTCCCACTCCGTGCCGGTTCCTCGGGCCGTCTCCACCCGGGCCCGCCCGCCGCAGCGTTCCAGTCGCCCACGGATGGAGTGCGTGATGCCGTGGCTGTCCGCCGCGACCGCGTCGGGATCGAAGCCGCAGCCCTTGTCCCGCACGAAGGCCACCGCCGAGCTCGGGCCGATCTCCAGGTACACGTCGACCTCGTCCGTGCCGGCATGCCGGGCCGCGTTCACCGCGGCCTCGCGCACGGCGCCGAGGAGGGCGGCCAGCGCCTCATTGCCGGCGTGGTCCCCGACGACCACGAGCTCCACGGGGACGTCGTGGTCGAGCTCGATCTCGGCCGCCAATGCCTGGGCGCGTTCGGCCACCGACCCCTCGGCGGAAGCCTCGGGGCCTCCCCCGTACAGCCACTGGCGGAGCTCCCGCTCCTGGCGGCGGGCCAGGAGGACCATCCGCCGCGGGTCGTCGACCGCCCGTTGCATGAGCGCCAGCGTCTGGAGGACGGAGTCGTGGAGGTGGGCGGCCATCTCGGCCCGCTCCTCGGTGCGGATGCGCTCCCGCTCGGCCGAGCGCACCGCACCCAGGAGCCGGCCGGTGTAGGGGCCGACCACGAGGGCCACCCCGGCCAGCGCCAGGGCCAGGGCAGCGGCCGACCGGGGGACCGACGAGAGCTTGCCCTCGGACGCGAGCGTGGCGAGGCCGACAGCGACCAGGACGATCCCTCCGACCACCCGGGGAACCGAGAGCCGGCCACTCATGAGGCGTTCGAACGGATCGGCCGGCGTACGCGAGGCCGGTGCTGCAGGCGGACGACCTTCCGGTCCTCCGGCGGTGGAGCTGCGCGTGTCGTTCGGGTCGTGCCACAGCAGCGCCGATCCGACGGCGACGACGACCGCCGGGATCATGAGCGCGTCCCCGGGCCAGAGCCCGAGGCTCCTGAGCACCACCAGGGCCGCCCCGGCGACACAACCCACGGCGAGGGATCGCTCGGGCCGGACGGCCGCCGCAGGCTCATCGCGGGCCGGTTCGGAGAGCAGCCAGGCGACGGCGTAGAGCAGCACCCCCACCCCGCCGGCCAGGCTCAGCACGACGAACGCCACCCGCACGACATAGGTGTCCGCCTGGAGGCGTCGGGCGAGCCCTGCGGCGACGCCGGTCACCAACCGGTCGTGGTCGCTCCGCCGGAAGCGCAGGTGCTCGAGACCCGCTGGCACCCGCAGGTCGACTTGCATCGGTCGATGGTGCCATGCCGGCACCCCCCTTGGACATCGGTGCCATCCCTGAGATCGTGCGGCCGGGATCAGGGTCGGACGGGGGATGCCCCCGATGGTCACGTGCCCGTTGCGTCCGTACTGTCGCCATCATGGACGTGGTGGACCCGGAGCGCACCTTCCCACCCCCGACGCGGCCCTCCCCGCCGCGGTACCGGGTCTGGCGCAGCCCGCAGCGGGTGCTGGCCGGTGTGGCCGGTGGCCTGGCGACGGCACTGGGGGTGGCCCCGGTGTGGACCCGGCTGGGCTTCGTGGTCCTCAGCCTCTTCGACGGACTCGGCATAGCCGTCTACCTCGCCGGCTATCTGCTCCTACCCGCCGGACCGGCCGGGCCGGCGCCGCGACTGGTCCGCCGGGTCGTGGGTCTGGCCGTCGTGCCGGTCTGGCTGCTCTTCGCCGTCTCCGACGGGCGGGGGACCGTTCCCGACGGCCCCATCGGCGTCGCCCTTCTCCTGCTGGGGGTGGCGCTGGCCCTGTGGTCACCCCGTGCACCCGAGGAGGGGGCCGTCGCACCCGTCACGGATGCTGCCGGGGTGGGCCTGCCGGCCGCGACGGCCGAGCGGCGCCCCCCTGCTCCACCGTCGCCCCTCGGGCGAGCGACGCTCGGTGTCGCGCTGCTGATCGCCGCGGTCGGAACGCTGGTCAGCGAGGGATCGGCGGCGGGCGTCAGGATCTCCTTCGGGCTGGCCGCCCTCGCCTGCGGCCTCGGGCTGCTCGTCGGCACCGTGGTCGGGCGGGCCCGGTGGCTCGTGGTGCCGGCCGCGCTGCTCGCCGGCGTGAGCGTGGCCGGCGCCGCCATCGAGGACCTCGACGTGAGCCTCCGCGGCACACGACAGTCCATGACCTGGGTGGTTCCCAGTGAGGACGAGACACCTCCGACCGACATCGACGTCGCCGGCGGTGACATGTATCTCCAACTCGAAGCGGTCGAACAGCCCGTCGACGGTCGGATCCGGGTGGGGTACGGCTCGGTGCACATCTCCACGGCCTCCGACGTGCGGCTCGAGGTGAGGGTGCAGGTCGGGTTGGGCAGCATCGACATGCCCAACGGCTCCGAGGACGGCTACCGGCGCGTCGCGACGTACACGGACGGCCCGTCGGACGCCCCGCTGGTCCGGTACGACGTCGCCGTCGGGTTCGGCACCATCGAGGTCGACCGCTTCAGGCCCGGCGCCCCACCGCTATCGACGCCCCCTGTGCCCGACGACGGTCCGATCCACTCGGACGGTGCCGGCGGTCTGATCTTCGAGGACGGTGCCTACCAGATGGCTGACGGCACCATCTTCCTTCCCGACGGCACGATCGTGTCACCGGGAGGCGAGTGGGTGCTCGGCGCCCAGGCCCGCCTGCTGCCGTCCGGCGAGGTGGTCCTCCCCGACGACACCCGGATCGCGCCCGACGGCACCGTCACCTTGTGGTCCGGCATCGTCATCCGGCCTGTGCCGCCGGGGTCGATCGGCCTGGCGCCGACGACCGTTCCGACGAGTCCCTCCGCCGTCCCACCGACGACCGCGAGCTCAGGGGCCTCGACCGTCCCGACGAGCGCCCCGGTCACGACGACCGGGACGAGCACGGAGGTCCAGCCGTGAAGCGCCATCCGCTCGACCCGTTGTCCCTCGTGCTCGGCATCCTCGTGGTTGCGGCCGCGGTCGCCGCACTGGCCGGCAGCCTCGGCGAGCTGCTCAACGAGCCGGCGGCGGCCGTGCCGATCGCGGCCGGGCTGGCGGGCGTAGCGCTCATCGCCTCCGTCTTCCGCCGGCCGGGCCCGGCGACGCGCACCAACGAGCCGGACACCGTGTGGCGGGATCCTGACGTGCGCTAGGTTCCGGCCATGGCGCCAGGAGGTCGAACAGCTCCCCACCGGGTGGCCGTCCTGGTGTTCGACCACCTGGCGCCGTTCGAGGTCGCCGTGCCCTGTGAGGTCTGGGGGCTCGACCGCACGGACTCGGGCGTCCCCGTCGCCGAGGTCCGCGTCTGCACGGGCGACCCGCTCCCGCTGCGCACCGATGTCGGCTTCAGCCTGAACCCCGAGCACGGCCTGGAGGCGCTGCGATGGGCCGACACCGTCATCGTTCCCGCCGCTCCCAAGCCCCTCACGGAGCGAGAGGTCCGGCCCGACGTGCTCGACGCGCTGCGCCGCGCTCACCGTCGTGGTGCGCGGGTGGCGTCGCTGTGCTCGGGTGCCTTCGTCCTGGCGGAGGCCGGCCTGCTCGACGGCCGGCGGGCGACCACGCACTGGATGCTCGCCGACCTGTTCCGGGCCCGATTCCCGCTCGTCGAGCTCGATGCGTCCGTCCTGTACGTCGGTGGCGACGGGGTGTTCACATCCGCGGGGACCGCGGCCGGCATCGACCTGTGCCTGCACCTCGTGAAGCTCGACCACGGAGCGGAGGTGGCCAACACCGTCGCCCGCCGCATGGTCGTCCCTCCCCACCGCGACGGTGGCCAGGCCCAGTTCGTCGACGCACCGGTGCCCCACGTCCCGACTGGGGAACCGCTGGCCGCCGTCGTGACGTGGGCCGTCGCCCACCTCGATCGAGAGCTCACGATCAACGATCTCGCCCGCCGGGCGTTCATGGCCCCCCGCACTTTCGCCCGCCGCTTCCGAGCCACCATGGGCGTCACGCCGTTGCAGTGGTTGCTGCAGCAACGAGTGGCGTTGGCGCAGCGGCTGCTCGAGACGACCGATCTTCCGGTCGACCTGGTGGCGCAACGTGCCGGCTTCGGATCCGCGCCCAGCCTGCGCCAGCACTTCGGCCGGATCGTCGGTACCAGCCCGCAGGCCTACCGCCGGCGCTTCCAGCGCGCCGGCTGACCTCAGGTCAGACGCCGGGCTCCGCGGGCAGGAGGCCCGCCTTCACCGCCTTGGCCAGGGCCTCGTGGTCCCGCTCGACCTGATCCGCGTACGCCCGCGCGAACGCCACCATCTGCTGGTCGAAGTTCTCGCTGTTCCCGCAGTAGCTGGCGATCACGGCCGGGTACCCGGTGCGCGCGTGCGCCTTGGCCAGGATGGCCCCACACGTCTCCGCGTAGTCGCGGAGGACCGGGCCCTGGAGGTGCTTGGGGTTGACCGAGTCCTTCATGTCGCGCAGCTGGCGTACGAAGAACGGGCGGGAGCCGACACTGGTCCACCCGAGGAACGGGTCACTGACCGACTGGATCCGTCGTTGCCCGTCGACGACCTGGCGGCCGTAGTGCTGCTGGCGAGGCAGCGCGGGGTCGAGAACCACCGAGTGCAGGGCTTCCTTCACCTGCAGGAGGAGCCGATCGCCGACGAAGTTGCCCTGCAGCAGCACGATGTAGTCCCGCGTCCCCACGCTGCCCACGCCGACCACCTTGTGGGCTACGTCGACCGCGCCGTAGTCCTTGAGCAGCTCGTGGATGTCGGGCGCCACCGTGTTCAGGTACGGCCCGAGAGAGGCGAGGACTGCTTCCCGCACGGGTCGTGTCGGTCTGGTGAGGAGCGGGGGCGTGAGCCGGAACCGGCTGCCGTCCTCCTCCGTGAGCCGCTCGCTGAGTTGGCCGTTCGTGCGTGCGTGGGCCCGGTCCCGCATCCGTGCGATGAGCGCGAGCGACTCGGGGCACCAGTGCTTCGGCAGTGTGGTGCCCTCCCCGAAGGCGAGGTAGTGCGCATCGAGGCGGGGGAGCGACGACATCCGCGCCATCTGCATGCGGTAGGCCTGGGAGCCGGTAGCCACCGCTTCCGCCCGGGCGTCGGGCGGGACGCCGTTGTCCCGCCCGCAGAGCTCGACGCTGGCCAGCAGCCGCTTGACGTCCCACTCCCAGCGCCCCCGGCCGGTCTCGTCGAAGTCGTTGATGTCCAGGGCCAAGTGGCGCTCGGGCGAGGCGTACACGCCGAAGTTCGACAGGTGCGCGTCCCCGCACAGTTGCACCACCAGCCCGGTGGCCGGGGTCGGGCGCAGGTCGATGGCCATGAGGTCGGCTGACCCGCGGTAGAAGGCGAAGGGGGAGGCGACCATCCGACCGAGGCGGATGGGCACCAACCGTTGCTGCCGTCCCCGGTTCCGGGCCCGGACGATGTCCAGCGGATCGGGCCGGTCGGCCGCAGGCTTCCACTGGCCGTGGAGCCGGCGGGGCACCTGCTGGCGCAGCAGCTTGCCGAGCGACGCCCGCTCGTCGAACCCCAGGATGGTGCGCCGGATGTCCCCCGCGCCGTCGATGCTCACGAACTGGCCGCCCCCTGCCGTCATCCCGCTGACGATAGGCGCGGCTATCGCCCCTCGTCCCGGCCGGGCCACTCGGTAGGCTGACCGCGCCCGGGGACGTAGCTCAGTTGGCTAGAGCACCTGCTTTGCAAGCAGGAAGTCGTGGGTTCGAGTCCCATCGTCTCCACCGGATCGTCGCCCGAACAGCTCGGAAGCGTGCACCGTTCGTTGCGGAAATCGGCACCGACGGTGAACGCTTGCAGATGGAACGACGACCGACGCGCCGGGTGAGGCCCGGATCAGCGGGGCGTGTCGGGCAGGGTGGCGAAGAAGCCGGACGTGCCGCCGCCGTCGAGGGCGATGACCGCGCCCGTGATGAACGACGACGCATCGGAGGCGAGGAAGTTCGCCAGGCCCTGGATCTCGTGGGGTTCGCCCATGCGGCCCTGGACCGTGGTCGTGTTCCACTTGCGCACGATGTGGTCCGGCGCCGGGCCGGGCCCGCCGATGTTGGTGCCGCCGATCGGCCCGGGGGCGATGCCGTTGACCCGGATGCCGTCACGGGCCAGGTCGATCGCCGCCTGCCGGACCAGGTTGGTCAGCGCTCCCTTCGAGCAGTTGTAGCCGTAGCCGACCATCGACTCCCCGCGGAGCCCGGCCGTCGACACCGTGGCCACGATGCTGCCCCGACCGCTCGGGCGCATGGCGATCGCCGCCGCCTTGATGGTGGCCAGCGCGCCGCGGAGGTTCACGGCCATCGCGTGGTCGAACGTGGCCCAGTCGAGCTCGTAGATCCGCCCCGCGTCGACCTCGAGGGAGGGTCCACCGGCGATGCCGGCGTTGGCGAACGCGGCGTCGAGGCGGCCGTGCGCGGCGGCGCTCTCGGCGATGACGGTGGCGATGGCGTCCTGGTCAGCGACGTCGCAGACCTCTGGAGCGAACCGGTCGCCGGCCCCCAGGTCGTCCGCGGCTGCCTTGAGCGCGTCGCCGTCGTGATCGATCGCGGTCACCAGCGCCCCGAATTCGAGCAGGCCCTGGCAGATGGCGAGCCCGAGCCCGTTGGCGGCGCCGGTCACGGCGACGTGGCGATCCCGCAGATCGAATCGTGTCGCCAGCGGGAGGATGTCGTTCACGGGATGGCTCCTGTTCCTGTTCGTGTCCCTGCTCGTGTCCCTGCTCGGAGGTCGATGAGCGCCTTGTACGCGGTCTCGGGGTCCCGCTCGAGCAGCTCGAAGGCGTCGTTGACCTGGGCCAGCGGGAACGTATGGCTGACGAACGTGTCGAACAGCCCGCGATGGGCGCGGACGAGCTCGACCGCGGCGGCGAACTCCTCGGCCACGCAGCAGCTGACGCCGAGGACGTCGAGCTCCTTGTGCGGCAGCGTGCCCGAGCACACCGGCGCGGACGCCCCCGTCAGCCCGACTACGACGACGCGGCCGCCGTTGGCCGCGAGGTCGAGAGTTGCCTGCAGGACTTCGGGCCGGCCCGTGGTGTCGATGATCGTGTGCGGGCCGGCGCCGCCGCAGAGGAGCGCGAGGGACGGGGAGTCGGGGGCCTCGGTCTCGAACCCGGCTCGGGCGACGAGATCGCGTCGGGCGGCGACGGGATCGACGAGCGTGATCCGGCCACCGCGGTCGCGCGCCGCGATCGCGGTCGCGAAGCCGATCGGCCCGGCGCCGAACACGACAACCTGTTCCTCGGGGCGCACCGCGGCTCTGGCCACGGTGTGGATGGCGATGGAGACGGGTTCGACGAGAGCGGTCTGGACGGGGCCCAGATCGCCGGCGGAGACGACGTTCCGGGTGTCGACGAGCACGAGGTCCTGAAGCGCGCCGTCGTGGTGCACGCCGATGAGGTCGAGCTCGCTGCAGACGTTCGGTCGGGCGGCCGTGCACGACCGGCAGCGACCGCACCCCGTCACCGGCCACACGGCGACCCGGTCGCCCACCTCGAACGGCGAGCCCGCGGGATCGGCCGCTTCGACCACTGCGGAGAACTCGTGCCCCTGCACGCGGGGGAAGAGCTTCTCGTGCCGGGCGCCCATGTCGCCCGTGTAGAAGTGGAGGTCGGAGCCGCAGATGCCGACGGTCTCGACCCTGAGGAGCGTGCGCCCGGCCGGGGGCGGCGGCGGCTCCGGACGGTCGACCACGTCGATGGCCCGCGGGCTGACGGTGACCACCGCTCTCATGGATGTCAGTCTCCCTGAAACGTCTCCCAGCGGACAAGCGTCCGCATCGTGGTTCATACTGTGGTGCCGCTGACGGCCGTCCCGACCCCGCAGCACGACGAGGCGCCTCGACATGACCCAGCTCGACCCCCAGATCCAGGCCGTCCTCGAGGCCATGGCCGCCCAGCCACAGCCCGTCGAGCCGCCAACGCTGGAGGAGGTCCGTGCCGGCGCCGCCGCTGGTCACCGGGCGCTGGCGCCGCCGCCCGTCGAGATGGCCAGCGTCGAGACGATGGCCATCCCCGGCCCGAACGGCGACGTCCTCTGCCTCGTCAACACGCCGCGCCCGTCCGACGAGCTGCTGCCGGTGCTCATCTACTTCCACGGCGGCGGGCTGATGCTCTTGGATGCCGAGGACTTCCAGCCGGTCTGCACCGCGCTGGCCGCCGCGGCCGACTGCATCGTCGTCAACGTCGACTACCGGCGGACGCCGGAGCATCCGTTCCCCCAGCCGCTCGACGACGCGTTCGCGGTCTACCAGTGGTGCCTGGAGCACGCAGCCGACATCGGTGGTGACCCGTCGCGGGTCGCCGTCGGCGGCGACAGCGCAGGGGGCTACCTCGCGGCGGCCATCTGCCTGGACGCGAAGCGGCTCGGCGTGCCCCAGCCCGTGCACCAGTTGCTCGTCTATCCCGACATCGACATGACGAACCGCTCCGAGAGCATGATGACCATCGACGCGTTCATCGGCGTCGGACAGGTCATCGAGTTGCATGCCGCCCACTGCGGCGACGACGTCACGAACCCGCGGGCCTCACCGATCCACGCCGACGACCACACCGGCCTGGCGCCGGCGTCCATCCTCCTCGCGGACCACGATCCGTTCTACGACCAGGGGCGGGCGTACGCGGCCGTGCTGCGGGCGGCCGGCGTGCCCGTGAGCTACTCGTGCTACGAGGGCACCATCCACGCGTTCTTCACGATGGGCGGCGCGGTCGACATCGCGAACGTCGCGGTGGCCGAGGCCGCGGCCAACCTCGCGGCAGCGTTCGCGAGATAGCGGTTGACGGTCGCCTTCAGGACGGCGGCGGTGCGGCGTCGACCAGGTCGAGGAGCACCCACTGCTTGCCGCCGGCCCCGCCGGCCAGCTCCTCGCCGGCGGCCCGCCACATCCCGGGGCCCGAGGTGATGTGCTGCGTGCCGGCGTGCACATCGCGGACGAGGCGCTCGATGGGGCTTCCCTTGCGCAGCGCCGTGGTCCCCCCCGACAGGTAGACGAAGTTGGCCACGTCGGCCAGCGCATCGGTGATGTTGCCGAGCGCGATCCGGATCAGCGTGTCCTGCCGCACCGTGATCTCCTGGTCGGCGGCGACGGACGCCTCGACGTCGGCCCAGGCCTCTCGCACGAACGCGCCCGCCGCGCGGAAGCGGGCCTCGGTCTTGGCGAGGTCGGTCCGGAACGCGTCGGTGTCGATGAGGGATCCCGGACGGCCCTTCTTGGTCCGCACGAGTTCGCTGAGCTCGTCGAGCAGGCGGCGCCCGACGCCCATCGCCCAGCCCGAGTGGCACACGACGGCGATGCCGATGATGCCGAGCCGGTAGAGGGAGCCGCCGTGCAGCGGCTCGCGGGTGAACGCGAAGTGCGTGTAGTCCTCGGGCACGAAGGCGTCGGTGATCGTGTAGTCGATGCTGCCCGTGCCACGGAGACCCATGACATCCCAGCTGTCGAGGAACAGCTCGGCGTTCTCGACGGGGACGACGAAGATGCGGGCCTCGCCCGTCTCCTCGATGATGCCGAGCGTGTGGATGTGGTCACCGTGGCGGAGCCCCGATGCGAAGCTCCACGACCCGCTGAGCAGATAGCCGCCGTCGACCGACTTCGCGCGGCCGGGGGCCGTCCCCTGGCCGGCGATGACCGGGCAGCGGCCGTTGCCGAACAGCTCCTTCACCGCGGTCTCGCCGAGGTACGAACCGGCCGTGCCGATGGCCAGCGACGCCGCCATCTGCACCCAGCCGGCGGACGGATCGCCGTAGGCCGTGAGCGCCAGCACCTCGAGCGAGTCGAGAGGGCCGAGCTCGAAGCCACCGAGATCCTCTGGCACCCACATCTTGAGCAGGCCGGTCTCGTTGTAGGCGTCGACCACCTCGGGCGCGAGCAGGCTGTTCGCATCCGCGTACTCCGCATGGGTGTCGAGGAGTGTCACGAGGGACTTCGCTCGCTCGGCCAGTGGCGTCGTGGCGCTCAGTGTGGCTTCCATGCTCGTGCTCCTACCTCTGCAGTGCCGTCCGACGACGTCAGATCCCCCGCTGTCCGTCAGACGGACAACTGTCCATGGGAGGCTTGTTCGTCGGCGTGACGCTGTCAAATTCCTGGCCTGCGCGCGGTTCCCCGCTCCTGTCGCGGTCTCGGCCGCGTGGCACGGGCAGACCTACACTCCGGTCGTCATCGAGAAGACCAGGGGGAGACATGCGTTCAGCCTTTCGTCCGTTGATCGGCATCATCGTTGCCGGTGGCCTCGTGCTCGCCGCCTGCGGCAGCGACAGCGACGAGGGTGGTGACACGACAGCGGCCGGCGGCGGGGGCGAACGACGGCAGCGGCGGCGGGGGCGAGACGAAGGACTGCCAGCCGATCAACGAGGGCGTCCTGACCGTCGTCACCAGCCTTCCCGGCCCCAACTTCTGGGGCACCCAGGCCGCCGAGGTGGATCCGGACTCGGTCGAGAGCGGCATCGAGTTCGACCTGGCCACGAAGATCGCCGAGGCCTGCGGGCTCGAGATGGAGTTCCGCAACGAGATCTTCGACGCCATCGTCGCCGGCCAGGTGGCCGAGGACTCCTACGACATCGCGCTGTCGCAGGTGACGATCACCGACGAGCGGGCCGAGGTGGTCGACTTCTCGGTGCCGTACTTCAAGTCGGATCAGGGACTCCTCGTCCCCGCCGGCACGACGGTCTCCACCTGGGACGACGTGAAGGCCATGAACCTCGGAGTCCAGGCGTCGACGACCGCCGAGTTCTACTTCCAGGAGATCCCCGAGTGGAAGCTCGACAGCGATCCCCAGAGCTTCCCCGACCTCACCTCGGCCTATGAGGCGCTCTCGTCCGGCCAGGTCGAAGGCGTCGTCATCGACACCCCGATCAACCTGGGTCAGGCCTCGCAGTCGAACGGCGAGCTGGAGGTCGTGGCGCAGTTCTCGACCGGTGAGGAGTACGGCGCCATCTACCCGAAGGGCTCGCCGAAGAAGGCGGTGTTCGACGAGATCCTCCAGGGCTTCGTCGACGACGGCACGGTGAACGAGCTCATCGCCCAGTACCTCGGTGGTGACCCGTCCACGGTGCCCTTCATCGAGGTCGGCAGCTGACCTCACTCTCCACGGCGACCGAGCCCGGCGCCGGCCGGGCCGGGCGTCGGCGGACGAGCCGCGTCCTCACCTATCGGGCCGCGTCCATCGCCTCGCTGCTGTTCCCACCGACGGGGATCCCCGCGCTGGTCTTCTCGCTGCGGGCCGGCCGCCTCGCCAAGGAGGGCCGCGTCGAGGAGGCCCGCATGGAGGGCGAGCGGGCTCGCGACTGGTGCTGGTACTCGATCGGCATCGGCCTGGCCGTCTACTTCGTGCTCTTCATCGCGGTGCTGTTCACCGTCCGGGACGGGGTGCTCGGGCGACGTGTACTTCCGGCGCGACGTGCTGTTCAGCGCCGACGTGTGGCGATCGCTGCTGAAGGGCTTCTGGATCAACATCCAGGTGTTCCTGTGGTCGGAGGCCATCGTGCTGGTCTGGGCGTTGGTCGTGGCCATCGTCCGCCTGCTGCCCCACCGGGCCTGCGCGCCCATCCGCCTGGTGGCCACCGCCTACTGCGACCTGTTCCGGGCGCTTCCCGCCGTGCTGGTGATCCTCATCATCAACTTCGGCTTCCAGCGGGCCCGGCTTCCCCTGCTGGAGAACTTCAGCACGATGCAGTACGCCATCCTGGCGCTCTCCCTCGTGTACGGCGCCTATGTGGCCGAGGTGTACCGGGCGGGGATCGAGTCGATCCATCCCAGCCAGACCGCGGCGGCCCGTTCGCTCGGGCTGACCTACGCGCAGACGATGCGCCACGTGGTCGTCCCCCAGGCCATCCGACGCGTCGTCCCGCCGCTCCTCAACGACTTCATCGGGCTGCAGAAGGACACCGCGCTGATCTTCTCCATCGGCATCTTCGAGGTGCTGTCCCGGGCCCGCTTCATCAACAACTCCCAGGCGACCTTCACCGGTTACACGATGGCGGCGATGCTGTTCTTCCTCATCACCATCCCGATGACCCGCTTCGTCGACCGCCTGCAGCGCCGTGACCAGGCTCGCATGCGAGCCGGCTGATCCTCATGGCGTACCTGGAGGTCGACGGTGTCCACAAGCGCTTCGGCAGCAACGAGGTGCTGCGGGGCGTCGACCTGGACGTCGATCCCCACCAGGTCGTGTGCCTCATCGGCGCCTCGGGCAGCGGCAAGTCCACCCTGCTGCGATGCATCAACGCGCTCGAGGACATCGACGGGGGCGTGATCCGCCTCGGAGGCGAGCGGGTGAGCGGGCGCGGTGTGGACGTCAACGCGCTTGCGCGAGGACGTCGGCATCGTGTTCCAGAGCTTCAACCTGTTCCCGCACATGACCGTGCTCGACAACGTGACGCTGGCGCCCACGAAGGTCCTCGACCGGCCGACGGTCATGGCCGAGGAGCGCGCCATGCAGCTCCTGCGGCGCATCGGCCTGGAGGAGAAGGCGCAGGAGTACCCCGACCGCCTCTCGGGTGGTCAGCAGCAGCGGGTGGCCATCGTGCGGGCGCTGGCCATGGAGCCCGCAGCTCCTCCTGCTGGACGAGATCACCTCGCGCGCTCGACCCCGAGCTGGTCGCCGAGGTGCTGAACATCGTGCGCCAGCTGGCCGAGGAGGGGATGACGATGGTGATCGCCACCCACGAGATGGGCTTCGCCCGCGAGGTCGCCACCAAGGTGTGCTTCCTCCACGAGGGGGTCGTCCACGAGGAGGGCCCGCCGGAGCAGGTGTTCGGCCAACCGCGTGAGGAGCGCACGCAGGCGTTCCTGCGTCGGATCACCGAGGCCGGCCGGCTCTGACCCGCCGGCGGCCGTGTCAAGCTGGTGTTCGTCTGCAACCGTTCGCCCGTTATCGCGAGATCCGCGACGAGGGCCGAGCGCTTCGAACCGTTCGGCCATCACGCCGTTGGTTCCGTGCGTCGGCTGTGACCCGGGTCAGCCGCCGGTCGGCCTGAGCGGCACGATGTACGACTCCACCGCGCGCGATGAGCTCGTCCCTGAGCGTGAGCACCGTGCAGAACGCAAAGGTGAACGTGCCACCGGCGGCCAGAGTGCCGCTGCCCGTGCCGATCGCTACGACCGTGTCGCCTTTGACTGCGGGAGAAGCACAATCCGGTGTGACGGAGACTGTTGAGATCAGGGCCGTGGCCAGTCCCTGACGGTCGAGCACGACTGGCCGAGGCGCTGACACAGCCTGCGAAGGGGACAGCGCTGGTGAGATCGATCAACGGATGACGGGCGCCGACCCCACCACCGCGCACAGCGCGTCAGGCCAGTGTCTGGGTCATGCTCGAGCTGCCACCAGCGGGCGCGCCGCGGACCGCGGGCGCCAGCCGGCACGGTTGGCCTGAGCGACCGCTGCAAGCTGCGAGCGCACGCCTAGCTTCTGCAGGATGGACCGGATCTGGGAGCGGACGGTCGTGAGCGCCACGAAGTCGGCCTGGGCGATCTCCTCCGCCGACGCGCCGTCGATCAGCGCGCTCAGGACCCGCTCCTCCCTGCGCGTCAGCTGCTCGAAGGGCGAGAGCGTGCGGTGCCGGCTCGACCGCTGCGCCCGCAGCTCGTCCAGCATCGCCTCGCGGCTGGCTCGGCCGATCAGCGACCGCCCCGCCAGCGCGTCCTCGATCGACGCGACGACCTCGACCAGGAACGCGCTCTTGCTGATCCAGCCCAGCGCGCCAGCCTCGAGGCAGGCGGCCAGGATCGCCACGCTCCGTCTCGCCGGTGAGCATCACCACGCACGCCCCGGTCTGGCGCAGCGGAGCGATCAGATCGACGCCGCTGCCGACCGCAGACCCGAGGTGGATGTCGAGCACCACGCACTCGGGCTGGAACGCTCGGGCATGATCGATCACCGCGGTGGCGGTCGGGCCACTCGTGGTCTCGACGTGCCAGCCCCGAGCGGCGAGCTCCAACTGGAGGCCGATGGCGATGAGCGGGTGATCGTCGACGATGAGCACGCGGTGGGTCATGACGCGGCCCCCGCTGACGTCAGGGCGGTTGACGCATCGACAGGCGGCGTCTCATTCCGCGGGCGGAACCGCAAGACGACCGAGGCGCCGCCCCCGCGCGGGGCTCGACGTCGATGCTGCCGTCCTGCTCCTCCATCAGCTGTCGAGCGATGAAGAGGCCCAGTCCCGATCCGTCGCTGCCGACGGCCTTCATGCGTCGCTCGAACACCCGCTCCTGGAGGGAGGCCGGGATGCCCGGTCCACGATCCTCGACGTAGACGGACACTTCGCCGTTGGCGACAACGGCGCGGATCTCGACCGGCGAACCGGGAGCGTGGTGCTTGGCGTTCGTCAACAGGGCCAGGAGCACCTGGGCGGCGCGGTCCGGTGCCCCGACCACCTCGATGCCGTGGGGCATGCTCGACCTGACGTCGAGACCGTCGGCCCGGGCGCAGGTGAGCACAGGGAGGAAGGCCTCGCGCAGGTCGAAGGTGGCCGGAGCCGCCGCCCGGCGGTCGAGAAGCCCCCGCAGCCGCCGGATCTCAGCGACCAGTCCGTGAGCCAACTCATCGATCTGCTCGACTGAGAGGAGGTTGTGATGACGGGCCAGGCCGGTCGCCGCGGCCTCGATGCCGAGGAGCGCGGCGCGGGCCTCATGGCGGAGCTCGGCGTCATCGGCGACGACAACCCGCCAGGGCGCGGCCGGGGCGGGCCCACGGGTCCGTCCGGACTGCGGTCCAGACGCCGTCGGCGCGCGCGACGCGGGATGGCGGTCCAGCGCTCGCCCCTCTCGGTTCAGAATCACCCCGTTCCGTCTCACCGACAGCGAGACGCTAAAGCGCGGAGTTCATGACGCAAAGTTCCCTGGTTGAGGTGCGGACGCCCGACGGAGACACTGTGATCCTCGAGATCAAGCGTAGGGCCGCCTTCACACCTGTCCAGATCCGGCGACCGCGGCACTCGGTGAGGAAGGGGCGGGAGCGGCTCGCGAGGCTGGACTAACTGGACATCTCGTCGGAAGGCACTGACTGGGATGTGGCGACGATCTGACACGTCTTGACACTCCGCCTGCCCAAGCCCCAGGCGAGGCGTCAGCATCACGCCGGCGCTGGCCGCCGACCTGCTCCGGCAGGCCGGGGTCATACTGACGCGGAAGGGCCTTCAGGCGGCGGGTGTTTGTTGCTCACCACGTTCGACGTCATCCACCACCCCCACCGTCGCCGCGCCGCAACGCGGTCACGGGGCACGCGGGCGATAAGAGCGCGCCCCTCCCCCGGCGTTGGCGGCACTACTACGAGGCTCGCGATCTGCTCCGTGTCGCCATCATCCGGCTGTCGCCCCTTCCCGGCTAGGGCTGGGGTCCGGGAGGCGAAGATCAACCTTGTCCACCTCGCGGGGCCAGCACGGAGATCAGCGCCTCCGCTCGCGCGGCGCGTTGGACGCACTGCGCGGGCGCATGGGCCGGGTCGTGCAAACCGACGGCGATGGCAGCTGATGTCCGTGAAGCAACCTGGCTGATCCCCCCATTACCGTGGAAGAGATGAGTCGGGCCGCGGTACGGGAACGACGTGAGTGGTAGGGAACTTGAGCGCCGAACGCCTCGTGAGGCTAAACCTCTGGTTCGCCAAGCGGCTCGCCCTGCGCGTCGAGGCGTTCGGATGCTGGGCCGGTCTGGGATATACCGCGCTCGATTCGCGGGCGCGTTCCACCGTCAGGCTGGTCCAACCGCCGGGCGAGCGTGTCGCGGTGGCCGTGCGATTCGGTCGACGAGAGAGCGACATGCAGACGCTGCTGCATGTGTTCGGCGCGCGCTGCTACGAGCTCGGTCTCGATGATCCGCGGACCATCATCGATGCCGGCGCGAACGCCGGCTACTCGGCTCTGTGGTTCGCGCTGCGATATCCACGAGCCCGCGTAGTAGCCATTGAGCCGGACGACGACAACGTCGAGTTGTTGCACCGAAATACACATGCCGTGCCCAACGTCGAGGTAGTTCACGGAGCGTTGATGGATGTCGATGGACGGTGCGCCATGGTCGATCCGGGCCTCGGCACCTGCGGGATCCGCGTTCGTCGCCGGGCCGGCGGTGGACGGACGGACGGGTAATCGGGTCGGTCGGATGCGTCAGCATGGAGTCGCTGGGCGATCGACTTGGCGTCGATCGCATTGACCTCCTCAAGCTCGACATCGAAGGGGGTGAGGTGGACGTCCTCGGACGGAGCGAGCCGTGGATCGGCCAGGTCGCCGCCGTCAGTGCCGAACTGCACGACCGCTTCCGGCCGGGTTGCACCCAGGCGTTTGTTTCTGCGACGCGGGCCTTTCCATTCCATTCGACGCGTGACGGCCTTATCGCGCGGCGTTCCTGTCCGGGATCCTCGAGGACGGTGGGATGAGCGCTTTGACGACTCCGCGGATGAGCCTCGAACTCCGAGCGCGATCGTTCATCACGCGAACGCGACGAGCGCGCGGTGCCATCGTGCTTGCGCGAGCGCTGGCTCGCGGCTCCGACGACGGTCGACTCGCCCTGGCTCGAACGGTTGGCGCGCGATCGAGTCGAAGTCGTTCCCTGGTTGGATGCGACCAGATCGTTGCGTGACGTCGACATCCTCGAGATCGGGTGTGGGACCGGCGCGTCGACACTCGCACTGTGCGAGCAGGTGCGCGTGTCATGGCCGTCGACGTTGATCAGTCGATGATCGACAAGGCCTGCCGGCATCTCGAGGGCGCAGGGCTACACGCCGACTTCCGCTGTGCTAACGCGCGGACATCGATCGACCCGACGGGGTCGACTTCGACTGGGTCATCTTCTGGGCGAGCCTCGAGCACATGCTGGTCGTCGAACGTGTCGCCGCCCTTCGGGCTGCATGGGATCTGCTCTCACCGGGCGGTCTGCTCACGGTGATCGAGTCGCCCAACCGGCTGTGGCCCGTCGACTCGCACACCTCACAGTTGCCGTTCTTCTCGTGGCTCCCGGACGCTCTCGCATTCGATTACGCGACATTCAGCCCACGGCCCACGGTCGGTGGAGGCGTCTACACCGATCCGGCCAGCCAGATGCTCGGATTCCTTCGGCGTGGTCGGGGGTCAGCTTCCACGAGTTCGACGTGGCCATCGGTGATCACCGGCGACTCGAGGTGCGCAGTTGCATGCAGCTCGACCGCAGGGCCGCCAATCCTGCACGTCGGGTGGGATGGGCACTCTCAACGGCGGGACGCACCGAGCGAGCACTGAGGCAGTACGCGCCGTCCACACACCGGGCCTGGTTCCAGCCGTTCCTCTACCTGACGCTCGCGAAGGGGAACGCCGGCTCGGACGTGCGCGACGTCGACCGTTCCGCCCAGTGACCGTCTTTGATCGCCGTGACCGAACCTTGCGCCAAGGACGACGGTTCTATACGTCTGTCCGCTCAAGGCATTGCTGAACAACCTGTACGAACGCCTGACCAGGTACGCGGATCTGGTCGGGCGTCGGGTCGTGTTGTGGCACGGCGAGGCACCCGCCCGAGCAGATCATCCAGGCTCCGGAAGCCTTTCGGCTCCTGGGCGAAGGCGCCGAGGTCGCCGAACGCCGCGCCGACGACAACGGAATCGCTAACGGCCGACGATCTGGGCCGCTCCGTAGTAGTCCGCAACGGCTTGATTCACCCAGAAGTGGGCATCAGGCGTTAGATCCTCCATGTAACCAGTGTTGCTCCATGTCTGGAGTGTGTACGAACCACCTTCGGGCGTGTCGGTCACAACCTCGTAGGGGGGACCCCACTCGTCACGTTCCCAGCGCCGAGCGTCCGCAAGCTCACCAAAGGCAGTCACGGCGAGGGCTACGCCTATCGCAGCGCCCACCACGTATGACACTGCCCGGGGGCGAACAACTCGTGTGCGCATCACACCCCCGGCGGCCATCGTGATGATTGCGAGCGGGATCGTCGCCACATACTGGGCGCGGATCGGTGCAGTGAAATCGGCTCGCCATTTCGTCAGCACGAACGTGCCGCCGACGAGTGCGGCCACACCGAGGATCGCTATCCGCAACCTCGCGCCAGCGCCACGACAGGCGTGAGGGAGAAACCACGAGGAACCCGACGAAGAAGGCGAGATAGAGGGCCGGAGACGTCGCGATCCGCCACCAGAACTCAGCACTCATGATGACCGCATGCTTCACGGCGTGAACAAGGGTCGGACGCTCTTCCGCTACCCGCTCCCTCGATCCCGGCGCAACTGTCATCACGATCAGCGTGAGGAGCGCCGCCGAGGAAAGTATGCCAAGCGCCCATCGCTTCCCCACATCATGACGGACGTCCTGAGATATGAACCAGAGTCCCGCGGCACCCACGAGAACGTAGAGGTTGATGACCTCGTAGAAGCAAAGTCCCAACAGCCCAACGATCGCGAGCAACGTCCTCACTGACCAGGACGTGTGGCGGCCCGCATAAACCGCGATGGTGATGACTCCAAGTGCAACCCCGATTCCGATCGTAACTTGCCCAACGCCAGTCACCCAAAGAAAGTTCTGAACGGGTGACTGCACGAGAAACGCCGAACACGCGGCAATCGTCACGGACACCGCCAGCGAAGTGGCGGCTGGCCACCACTGATGGATCAAGAAATACATACCAGCCATCACAGATGCCAACGCAAGCACGCTGACAAGCGGAGCCCAGGCCGGGCCGAGTCGAACCAAAGTCGTCACAGCGACGTAGCCGGACAACCGTCCACCAGCATTGTCCCACATATGGGCGACAGTCTCAGCGGTTCCCTCGGCCGCGGACCCGAGCAGCGAAGTAGTAATCGTCGGCGCGGTACCTTGTCCACCAACCCGTGACGAGCAACGTGAGCAGTGCCGGAAGGCAGAGGAGCAGGCCGACCCGTTGGTTCAATACTGACAGCGGATTCTTGCCGGGAACTTGCACGCCACCGATGCCACCGTCTGTCACCTCGGCCCCATTTCATTGGTGATGAGCCGCCATGCCTCGAACAACGACCGGCCGATTCGGCTGACCACACGCAGATCTTGGCACAGTCGACCAGCGATGCTCACCGAACCGATTGGGCGGAGTCTTCGGCGTGTGAATGCATCGCGCCGATGCGACGTCGGTTCACCGGCCCTTACGCGTTCGAGTGGGGAGAGCGGGTTCTGATGCGGGGCGGTCGTGGCGCGTGCTGGCCAGGTGATGCCGCCGGCGTGGAGCAGGACGCGGAGCCGGTAGTGCTCGAAGGTGCGGAAGCCGTGGCCGCAGCGCTTGACCTTCTTCACGCAGAGGTTGAGGCCCTCGGTGGGGCCGTTGCTGGCGCCGGTGACGTGGTGGGCGAGGATCTCGGTCCGCCAGGACGTCGAGGGTCTTGCCGAGCGAGCGGATCTCGGCGCACGTCGTCGGCCAGGCAGCCGGCGATGGCCTTGTCGAGCAGGAGCGGGCGTCGGCCGGAGTGTCGGCGAGGTACGACGTCGCGGACGGATTCCTTGGCCAGCCAGGCGCCGAGGACCTCGTCGTGGGGATCGCCGACGCGCAGGCCGAGCAGCATCCGGTCGCGGCCGCGCTCGTCGAGGCGTTCGGTGCCGGTGAGCAACAGCTTGCGGATCCGGATACAGCGGGTCGTGCTTGCGGCCCCGATGGCCGAGGGTCTCGTTCTGGACCCGGCGGCGGACCTGGTCGAGGCAGCGGTTGGCGACCCGCACGACATGGAACGGGTCGGCGACCCGGCGGGCGTGGTCGAGGTGCGGGGACAGCCCGGCCCGGAACGACTCGGCCAGGTCGGTGGCCACCACCTCGATCCCCGCCAGCCAGCCCGGGTCGGCGTTGGCGGTCCATCGCCGCAAGTCGGCGGCCGCGTTGCCCTCGACCATGTCGATCACGACGTGCCGTTGGAGGTCGACCAGGCCGGTGGCGTAGATGGTCGGGTGGTGCGCGGGTGGCGGCCAGGAACGAGGTCTCGTCGATGCCCAGCTGGCGCACCCGGCCGACCCGGTCGGGGTCATCGACCAGCGGGGTGCCGTGCTCGATCACGGCGTTCATCATCGTCCACCAGCACACCCCGAACTCCTCGGCCACCTGCGACACCGGCCGGGCGTGCTCACCGACCTGCCGGCAGGCCTCCGCCCCGGCCCGGCGGGTCAACACCACCTGGGCGTCGAGCTGCTCGGAGCGTCTCGGTCCAGGTCCTTGCGTCGCACATCGCGGTCGGGGCAGCGCCACGGCGCTTGACCCACACCAGCCGCGCGGGCCGACCGAAGCAGGGCAGATCGCGCAGATGCGACCGGCATCCGATCCTGCGCCTCGGCCCGCATCCCGCAGCGCCGGCAACCCATGAAGTCCGCCGTCGTCTCGACCGTGACGACCAGCTCCTCGGGCGTCTCGACCACCTCGAGCACCCGGAAGCCGTCCAGTCCCAGCAGCGCCTCGGCCAGGCCGATACCGTCGTCACGCAGGGGTCTCCTCGTCGTCGCAGCCGTTCAAACAGCCGTGACGATGGCGGGACCCCTGCCCCGCGGGTGGACCCTCAGCTCAACCCGCTCCCTACCTCAGCGCGAAGAGCCTCATAAGCTCCTGGCCGAGGTCGAGCCTGACGCGATGATCCCCTCCCCGCTCGGCCCGAGACCGCATAGCCCGGTCAGAGCCTTCCGGGCCACCTAGACCCCGACCTCGCCCACCGACTGGCGCTGGCGAGAGCCTGAAGCAGCCGTCACGCCCGCGGCGCTCCCTGTCCTGCAGCCGCCGCCGACTGCAACCCGACCACGCGAAGCGGCGGCATGCTCCGGCCGACGACCGGGCTGACGATCTCGCCGCTCCGAGGGGTGCCCTGCGAACCACGAGTGCCCAGGATGTGCCCGTGAGCGCTCTGCCTCCGCCGGCTCCACCACGCTGTCCGAAGCCACCGCTGACCGCCCGCGACCCGCGAGATGCGAATGGTCGTGCTGACCGACAGACACGAGAATCAGCAGGAACGCGCCAACCGCGGCAGCCCATTCACCAGCGGTCCCCATGCGATCCTGCTGGCGATCACGACGCGGAATCATCGCTGTCCAGATGGTGCCGGTGGTCAACCTGACACCACGGTGGGAGCGCCTGTCCGCAGGGTCGTACGACTCAGAGTCGCGTAGCTGGAGTCGAGTCCGTGCACCGTGCCGTCACCGATGCTTCGACAGCACGAAGATCCCGCAGCCGTAGGTCGTGCCGAACGAGTTGGCCGCGTCTGCATCGCGTGGATCGACGTCCACGTGCAGGTCGCCGACATCGTCGACGTACGCGAACGACTCGATGTCGCAACTCTCGTCGACGAGGTCGACAAGCGTCCTCACCGCGGAAACTCGGTGTGCGTTGAACTCCACTCGCTGCGGGCCGATCGGTGTGGAGAGATAGAGCGGCCACCCGGCTGCACCATCCTCACCAGGTTCGACCATCCCGTGAGCCACCCGTTCACGTCGAGTCGATCACCGTAGCGGCCGAGGCCCACGTGCTCGAGAGCGTGCAGGCACGACAACGAGTCGGTCGTCTCATCGAATGACGGATCATCGATCGTGATGTCGCGTGGATGAATCGCACACCGGGGATCTCGGTCGCACTGGCGAACGTCAAGAACGTCGAGTCACGGAACGATGCGACGTGGGCAACGAATCCGTCAATCCGTGAACCAACGTCGACATGTCGCGCCGGCCGGTGCACGAAGATCTGTCGAGCGACGAACAGGTCCTGGTGGAAGTAGTGGCCGGGGCGGTCCCGGCGCTGCCTGACCGGTCATATAGACACGGATCGTCGGAGCCGAACGGAAAGCCGTCGCCGCATGGGCGTCGGCCTTCAGCAGCTCATCGAAGTATTCGTCGGTCGTTGCTGAACCGGCGCCTCGCCTCCCGCGTCTGTGGGTCAAGACTCGGCGGCGGGCCACGCGGCGAGCGGTGACAGGAACAAGCGATCGCACGCTGACATCTTGGCACGGACTCCGATGATCGCTCGGGTTGCCGCCGGGCCGTATTGGCTCCCTCCTGACGGCCCAGACGCGGTCCAGGGACCGCCGAGGCGGCCTCCATTACCTGCAGCGCCGCGGCGGAACCGCGAGCTAGTCGGGGGTGGTTCGAGTCGCGGGCTTCGAGTCGCGGGCTCCTGTCACCGACGCTCAACCCATGAGGAGCTGACCGGGACCCGATAGTCGGTCCGGCTCCTAGGGGTGTGCTGGGTGCTGTTGGGTCCATTGCCGAGCGAATTCGGCGGGTGTGAGCCCGTTGAGGGCTCGGTGGGGTCGATAGGTGTTGTACTCGATTCGCCAGTCCTCGATGACGACCCTGGCTTCTCGCAGGTCGGCGAAGTCCTCCAGGTTGAGCAGCTCGTCCCGCACCCGCCCGTTGAAGGACTCGACGAAGGGTGTCTGCCATGGTGAGCCGGGCTCGATATAGGTGGTGCGGGTGCCCCACAGCCGGCACCAGTCTCGGAGGGCCCAGGCCACGAGCTCGGGCCCGTTGTCCATCCGGAGGTGCTCGGGGGCACCGCGCTGGGCGACCAGGCGGGCGACCACGTCCACCACGGCGTCGACGCCGATGGCGTGGTCGACGTGCATGGCCAACGCCTCGCGGGTGAACTCGTCGACGATGTTCAACAGCTTCAGGCGCCGGTGTCGGGCGGTCTCGTCGAACTGGAAATCGACAGCCCACACATGGTTGGGGTGCTCGGCTCGCAGCCGGGCCGCCGTACCGTCGCCCAGCCGGCGGCGCTTGCAGCGCCGCGGCGCCGGCCGCTGCAGGCCCTCGTCACGCCACAGGGCCCGAGTCCGCTTGGGGTTGACCACCAGGCCTTCACGGCGGGCCACATCATGGGCCTTGCGCCACCCCCAGCGGGGATGCTCCCCGGCCAGTGCCCGTAACCGGGTCCGCAACCGGCGTCGTCGGGCTCGGCCTTGGCTCGCCGCTGCGTCGACCGGCACTGGCCCACCACGCGACACGCTCGACGCTCGGAAACCCCGAACCGATCCTGCAGCCGGGCCACGGCCAGCCGACGACGGTCCGGGGTCGGCCAACAGCTTCTTCAACCGGGCGTTCTCAGCCTCCAACTCACGAAGCCGCCTGGCCTCCTTCGCCTTCAACCCGCCGTACTGGTTTCGCCACCGGTTCCAGGTCGACTCGGTCACCTCGAGCTCACGCAGCACCTCCACCAAGTCACTCCCGGCGTTGAGCATCCGCTAGCCCTCACGAACCTTGCGCACCGCCTGCTCCGGCGTGTGACGCCGACGCTTCATTGTGTCCATCCTCCCATCCTCCGGGTTCGACACCCACAGGAGGCGGACCGACTTCAGGGACCCCGGTCAGAGCGACAGTCGGGTCGCTATGCCATCCCTCCGGGGTCCGCTTCCCGACAGTTGCTCTGGCGCTCGGGGCTTGTTGGCCCCGGCGGCGACGTGAGCGCGTTGTGAGCTACGAACGTCCCGCTGGCCCCGTCCACGACACGCCGACGGATGTCCAGTGGGCACGTCGGATGCGATCGGGCGCATACAGGTCTATCCACGGCCGTGGAATCACCACACGGTGTGTACCTGGGCACCGTAATGTGTCTCCCACCGCTGCCGCCCACCAAGCGAAACTCGAATTCGATGACACAAGGTTCTCTGCAGTCGCCAACACCCAAAAGTCGTTGAGGGCAGGCGACGGGTCGACCGCTGGTGGCTTTTCGACGATGTAACCTTCGGCTGCAAGGCGGAAAGTGGCTAGTTCACCAAAGGCACTGTCATCACTCACAACCCACACTCGCGTCCGTTCTTTGGAGATCGGTAAGCTGTCGATCGCCTGCATGTAGTACGACCAGTCGAGTGCCCAGCCGAGCGGTACAAAATCGCCCCGACGAAAGTGCACGGCTATCCGGTTGGCACCCAGATCTGCCCGCCGTCCAGGTCTCCGCTTCAAAATTTCGCGGCACACGTCTTGAAGGTGCGGTTCGTACAGCCTTGGCAGCTGAAAGTACCCGTCCAGCAGTACTCGGCGTGCATGACGAGGAATGGTATGTGGGATGACTTCAGCGGAATCCTGAGATTCGTGCACCCTCACGGCCGGTCGAATTCGATTCCCAATCGAAAGCAGCCGGCGACAGAGCGTTCGCTTCCAATTCGACCAATGGTCCGGCACCTCGCCGACCTGAATCCGCTGTGATGAGGAGGCACGGGGCAACTCGGCAGGTAGAACATCCTCGATGTTTGGGTTAGGATGCACGGCAGGTCGCTTTAGGATGAATGTCGATTCGACGCCCAATAGATCTTCATAGTGCTTTGCCGCACAGTACTGGAAGAGTTGGTTGCCGAGTCCTCCGGCCAGCCGAGTAACAAGCAACATACGAACCACGTCCTATCACGACCGCGCAACGGTGGTGCCAGGAGCCGCACTGGGGACCGGTAGCCCGGACTGGGCGCGCTCGCCCGCACAGGTCCGCGGCCGACTGCCGATCTTCAGCTGGTGGGCAACACCGCGATTGTTCGCGGCGGCGCATCGGAGTGAAGCCCGTGGCTTCAGGCTCGGCCCGTGCGGTCGCAGGGACGACCAGACGCTCCCAGTGGGGCCACGTCAAGTCGGCCCGCTCGCTCGTCGTTGAAGGCGAGCGCGGTTCGGCGAGGACTATCGGACGTAGTGACGAATCTGGCAACGTCTGGCTCAGCGCCGTGACCCCAGTGGACTGGCCACCACCATCCAGGAGGACAGCCGTTGGGCAAACGGTCCGACGCTTGACTCTCGCCATGAGCGACACTTCGTCGATGCACGCGGGTCGCAAGGTCGTTGTCGTCGGACAAGGCTACGTGGGCCTGCCGCTGGCCCTGCGTGCAGTTGAAGTCGGATACGACGTCGTCGGCTTCGACACCGACAGCGCCCGAGTTGTCGCAGTTGGCTGCGCAGCGAGTCGTTCGTTGGGGGTGTGACGAGCGAGACTCTTAGACAGGCGGCAGACACCGGCAGGTACCACCCAACGACCGACCCTGACAGGTGTCGCCGACTTCGACGTCGCGGTCATCACCGTGCCGACACCGCTGCGCGATCGTCGTCCGGATCTGTCGTTCATCGAGGATGCCGCCGCTCTCCGTCGCCCATCGCGTGGGGCCCCGCTCGTGGTGATCCTCGAGTCGACGACCTATCCCGGCACGACCGAGGAGATGCTTCGTCCGATGCTGGAGCGGTCGGGCCTGGGGCGGGAGCCGACTTCTTCGTCGGCTACTCCCCGGAACGCATCGATCCGGGCAACACGCATGGACCTTCGTCAACACACCCAAGGTGGTCTCCGGGGTCGACGCCGCGTCGCTCACGGCCGTGGACGCGTTCTACCGACGCTCGTCGACACGACCGTGCCGGGGCGGCATCCGGGAGGCCGAGCTCACCAAGCTGCTCGAGAACACCTTCCGCCACGTCAACATCGCCCTGGTCAACGAGCTGGCGATGTACGCACGCGAACTGGGCATCGACGTCTGGGAGGCCATCGACGCCGCCGCGACCAAGCCGTTCGGATTCATGCCGTTCACTCCAGGCCCGGCGTCGGCGGCCATTGCCTCCCGATCGACCCGTCGTACCTGTCGTGGCACGCACCAAGCTCGGCTAACCCGTTCCGCTTCGTCGAGTCGCCCAAGAGATCAACGCGACCATGCCGTCCTACGTGGCCAGGCGTGTTGAACTCAGCCTTGCCAACCACGGGAGGTCTCTGCCCGGATCGATCGTTCTTCTCCTCGGCCTTGCGTACAAGCGGAACTCGGGGGACGCACGCGAGTCACCCGCCGTAGCGATCGCCAAAGAGTTGCACGATCGCGGTGCCCTCGTTAAGGGTGCTGATCCGCATGTCGTGGAGCCTCTCTCATCGCTGATCACTCGTGTTGACGCCTCGGTAGACGAGCTTCGAGCCGCGGACATTGTGGTCGTGCTGGCCGACCACGCTGCGTTTGATCTTGACGATGTCCAGCGCTTCGCCGAAGTTGTACTTGACACCCGACATTGCATGCCCGGTGGCCGGAACATCGAGTATCTCTGACGAGCCATCAGGGTGAGTGACGTCGTGCCAGAACGTTCCGATCAAAGGAGACCCATCTCGCATGCAGCCGTCGGACGCTGAGGGAGCCGGCTCGACCGCGGCCGTGCAAGCCGCGCTGCCGCGGGTGCTGATCGTCACGGCTTCGGCGCAACGGCGCGGCGCCGAGCTGGAGGCCACGCAACTCGCGCGCCCAGCTCCGTTGAGCGCGGCGACGAGCTGGTGTCTGCGGCGCTCGTCAGCGCTGCCAGCGGACCCCTGGCGCTGCCGGCGATGGTGCTCGGACGGCGTCGCCTCGGTCCGGCGACCCTGTGGCGCCTGCGCCGGGCGGCCCGCCTGCTGCTGACGTGGTGATCGCCTACGGCTCCTCGACGCTGCCGGCGTGCGCCATCGCCCTGGCCGGCTCCGGGGTGCCGTTCGTGTACCGCAACATCAGCGACCGCGCAAGTACCGGGTACGCAACCGCTGGCACCAAGCGCTCGCTGGGTTCCAGTACCGCCGGGCGGCAACGGTGGTCGCGCTGTGGCGAGGGGCGCCGCCGAGACGATCGTGCGTCGCTTCAGGGTGTCGCTCCGGAGCGCGTCGTCGTCATCCCCAACGTGCTGGACGCCCAGACGTCTTCCGGCCTCCGACGGCGGGCGAGCGGGACCACGCCCGCCGCGGCTCTCGGGCTCGACGAGCCGCCGGGCGATCGGCTTCCTCGGCTCGACTCAGCCCAGAGAAGCCGGCATCGACCTGGGCAATTGCCGCGATCGTGGCGTCCGTCTGCCCAGCATCCTCCGTCGTCGCCGGCGGCGGCCCGACACGCGGGGGGACGCCGAGCGGCAGGCGGCCGCGGAGGCGCCGGGCCGAGTGATCTTCCTTGGCGAAGTGGCGGACGTGACAACCTGGTCATCCATGCGGTCGACGCGGTGGTGATCCCGAGCGAGGCCGAGGGGATGCCCGGCGTCGGCTATCGAGGCGGCGCTGTGCGGTGTACCCGTGGTGGCGACGCCTGTAGGCGCCCTCCCTGAGATGCCGTTCGTCCACAATCGCCGAGCGGGACCCGAGCAGCCTCGCCGAGGCCTTGACGGGCGTGATCGGCCAGCCGGCGCTTTCGGAAGCTAGCGAGCTCGGATGGCCAGATGTCGCCGATCGATGGGTCGAGCTGCTCGCCCAGATGACCGCGGTCTCGAGCGGATCGCGTTCGTCAGGACGTTGATCCGGTGAAACCGAACCGTCGCCGTATGGCC
>CAWEYT010000010.1:0-505948 GCA_963813375.1 uncultured Acidimicrobiales bacterium
GTCGTAGGGCACCAGACCCATGTACGGACAGACGGGCTCCGGGCTCGGGAACAGGGGCTGCCGCGACCACCAGCGAGGGGTCGTGGCGAAGGATCGCCTGCTCCAAGGCCGCCAGCTCCGGACCGGGATCGACGCCCAGCTCGGTGGCGAGCACCCTCCGGGCCTGGTTCAGGGTTCCCAAGGCCTCGCCCTGGCGGCCGGCCTGGTACCGGGCCAGCGCCAGCAAGCGCCCACCGCCGCTCCCGCAACGGCGCCTCGGCCCGCCCGGGCCTGACGCCTCGGCCAAGATCTCCCGATGGTGACCCCGGCCCGTAGAGCGGCGTCCAGGCGGATCTCCTCGGCGTCCAAGCGGAGCTCATCGCCGCCGGCCTCGCCTCGATCCGACCGGCGTCCCACCCGTCGAGCTCGCGCAGAGCCGGACCCCGCCACAGCGCCAACGCCTCCCCACTCACGTAGGCGGCACGATCGTGCTCACCAGGGTCAGCAACTCCGAGCCGCGTCGGACCAGCCGCTCGAAGCGATGCGCATCGACCTCATCGGGCGGTGTCGTCAAGCGGTACCCCGCCGGCGATGTCTCGATCGCCGCCACCCCCAGCACCTTGCGGAGCCGCACGACGCAACCCTGCACCACCTTGTGCCACGTCGGGGGCCGAACGTCACCCCACATGGCGTCCGCCAGCCGTTCGGCGCTCACCACATCACCCGGGCGCAGGACCAACACCTCCAGCACCACCCGGTCACGGGGCCCTAGTGACGACGCATCACCGTCGACCGTGAACGGACCGAGCACCGAGATCGCCATCGGTGCAGCGTCCGCTCGTCCTCACCTCCCGTCAAGCCGGCGGTTACCGCCCTGTTACCGCTCCGGGACGTCGCTGTGACCACCAGTTGCGACAACCGGGCACCCGCCCCTCAGCCCGGAGGACCACCGTGACCGGGCAGCCACCCCCACCCGTGCGACCGTTGCCCCCACCTCACGTACAACGGTGTGGTGCCGTTGGCCGCCTTGCGCGAGCTGCTGAAGAGCCCGGTCGCCTACACCTACGAGCCGCGACCAGAACCTCCACCCTTCGGATGCAATCATGATCCGATGGTGGGCGAAGAGACTCGCCGTTCGGCACCGCATTGTCGACTGGGCGATCTGTTCCAGTGCCCCAAGGCCGGACAGGTGCTAGTCCGTCCTCCGGGGGTGCTGGCGGCGGCTACTCCTCGGCGACACCCCATAATGGCCGATCCAGGGCGGCCATGTTCCGGACGTTGGCGCACAGATCGGCGCACACGACGACGACGACGTCGTGGCGAAGTTAGCGATGGAGCGGAGCCTCGACGCGTGTCGACCCGGCCGTTCGGTAGAGCTCGGCGGCGGTGGCGCTGCGACAGACCGACCGCCAGCGGGCCGGAGGTCCTCGTCGAGCCTGATCCTCACTCAGCCCCGCCCAAGGGGATCAGGTCGTCGCGGGCCAGCGCCGTCCAGGCCGCTGCCGCACGTACGCCCGCAACGGTCACCGACGGGTACTCAACGATGATCTCGTCCTCCGTCATCCCGGCCGCCAGGCCGTCGAGGATCACGCTCACCATCACGTGTGTGCGCCAGCCACGCAGGCTTGACCATGGCACGCCGCAGCATCCGTCGTGATGAGCGAGAGCTGGTCGGCGGTCATGGCCCAACTGTGCCTGACGCGATGCCCGACCGGCGCAGCGCGTGTATCGCATCGATCCCGCTCCGAACCCAGTCCTACCACTATGCGGCCGCAGCGCCGCCTGGGTGCTTGCGGAGCACCGACGCGAAGCGGTCGAGCTTCTCCACGTCGTCGTGTCGGACCCGGAGCTTGTCGCCGTCCTCATGCACGACCGGGATGACTCGGTCGACCACGAGCAGGTCGAGCATCTCTCTCGTGTTGAGATGCCGAGGAGCCGGGCCGCCTCGGCCACACGGACGAGTTCGGTGTTCATGGGCACCTCCTCAGAGCCCGAGCCTACGGCCGAGATCGTCGAGCAGCGGCTCCAGCTTCGCCGGCGCGGCCGGGTTGTCCGCGCCCTGCAGGGGTGTCAGGGGCGTCCTCCATCACCTCGAGCCACCGCATCGCCAGCTCCAAGGGCAGCACGGTCTCGTCGGGCAGACCATCAGGCATCGAAGATGCTCGCAGATGGTGTGTCCGTGTCCACGGAATGTCCACGAACGAGTCAAAAGAGGCCGGACGGGACAGCACTAGACGGATAAAGTGATCCACGAAAGTCCTGGTAGATGGAACTGGCCAACACGCTACGACACACGCCAACACGGCGAAATAGCGACTGGGGGTCAAGAGGTCGGAGGTTCAAATCCTCTCAGCCCGACCGAGTGGACCCACGTAGGCGGACTCCCGAACCGCTCGACGGCGGCGGAGGGCCTACCGGGCCATGTAGCCACGGCGGCGGCACCGATCGCGGCTGCGCTGTGTAAGGGACGCGTAAGTCGCGCGTGAGTCCCGCGTAGGTCGGTCGTGTCAGGGTGATCCCACCGAAGAGAGGGGCGCGCACGTGACGGGCGGCTTGATGCCCGTCCCTGCGCGGAGGAGGGACGACTCATGTGGTTGGTCACTATCGGTTCTGAATTTCCCCGTCGACCCGTTCAGCGCGGTCGCTCGTCACGCAGACGTGGCCGGGCGGCCGCCTTGGTGGCCGTCGCGCTCTTGTCGATGAGCGTCGCCAGCGTGGAGGCGTCCGCATCGCCGCTCCCAGCCGCGGCTGATCCGAAGGTCATCAGCGACTGGAACGCGGTCGCCTTCGACACGATCGTCGTCGACGCCGGGAAGGCGAACGCGGAAGCGTTCATGTGGTTCGCGTTCGAGCAGGCCGCCGTGTACAACGCCGTTGTCGGCATCACCCGGCATTACGAGCTCTACAAGTGGAACGCTCGTGGGCCTCGTGGGGCGTCACCGCAGGCCGCCGCCGCAGTCGCCGCGCATGATGTCCTGCTCGAGTACTTCCCGGCGTCGCAGCATCGGCTGGACACCGCGCTTGCCGCATCACTCGCCGGCATCCCCGATGGGCCGAAGAAGATGCAGGGGATCCACTATGGCGAGCGCGCCGCAGACCGGCTCATCGAGCTCCGCGAGGACGACGGCCGATTCGCGCCGGTCACCTTCGATGACCCGCCTGCGCCCGGCGTCTGGCGCCCGACCCCGGCCGCGTTTGCGCCGTTCTTCGATCCGTGGCTGGCGAAGCTGCGGCCGCTGCTGCTCCACTCGCCGAGCCAACTCCGGCCGGGTCCCCCTCCGGCTATGACGAGCCGGACGTACACGAAGGACTTCAACGAGGTCAAGGAGGTGGGTTCGGCCACGAGCACGGTCCGGACACAAGAACAGACGGAGACCGCACTGTTCATCGCCGGGAGCACCTTCCCGCTGGTGAGTTCCTCGCTGCGTGACCTGGCGGCCCGACACCAGCTCGACATAAGCGAGAGCGCACGGCTGTTCGCGGCGGTTGCCATGAGCGCGGCCGATGGCGTGATCACGTCGTGGGATTCGAAGCTCAAGTTCGGCTTTTGGCGGCCGGTCACCGCGATCCAGCTCGCCGACACCGATGGGAATCCCGACACGCTCCCGGATTCCGGCTGGCTCCCTCTGATTGCAACTCCGCCGTACCCCGACTACATCAGCGGTCTCACCACGATCATGGGCGCAATGACCCGCTCGCTGAGCGGAACCCTCGGACTCGGGGGCGGCCGCATCGACGTGAACATCACCGTGGCGGGCGCTACCCGCCACTACGAGTTCGCGAACCAGCTGAATCGAGATGCAGTCAATGCCCGCGTCTGGTCAGGCATCCACTTCCGGACCGCAGACGTAGTAGGGAACGAGACGGGTAAGCAGGTAGGTGACTGGGCGCTCGACAACTACTTCCATCGAACCCGGTAGACACCGCCGGTGGACGGTCAAGGATGAGCCGGCTCGGGGCCGCTTTCGCTGCTCAGGGCGGGGCTCACCCCTGACTGATGCCTCACCACGCTGGGCCAGCGGCACGCGGCGCTGTGGCTCAGGTTGCTGCCACGGCATACACCCGCCATCTCCCGGGGACGTCCCGGAGCTGATGCGCACAGGGCTCGCGGAACGAGATCGTCGACCCGAGGACGAGGTCTCGCACGGTTTGCGAGACGAGCACCTCGCCGGGACGGGCGATGTCAGCGACGCCGCGGGCGATGTCGACCGCAACGCCGCTGATGCCCGTGCTGGTGGCGTCGCATTCGCCGCTGTGCACACCCACCCGAACCGAGAGCTCCGTGGGCCAGAGGTGCGCCACGAGCTCGGACGCGCACCGGATCGCTCTTGCCGGTCCATCGAACGTGGCCAGGATGCCGCCAGAGTCGTGTCGGACGATGCGGCCTCGGAACCGTCCGATGACCGTTCTGCTCTCCGCGTAGGCGCCCGCGCCCGTGAGTGACTGTGGACGGGGATGCAGCCCGACGATGAACACGACGGTGGCGAGCACCCGGCGGATCTCCCGGTTCGGCACCGCGCCGACGAGGAAGTCCTGGATCTGATCGGCCACAGCCTCCGCCGCGTCGGAGAACCAGATCAGGTGATCGGCGCTGTCGACTTCGGCCAACGTGGCGTCTGGAATGCGCTCGGCCATGTAGTGCGCAAGCTCGATCGGGATGACCCGATCCCGACTGGCGTGCAGGACGAGGGTCGGGCGCGTCGACCATGGGTAGGGCGCGGCGAACGTCTATCTGGGCCACGGTTCGGAGGTACTCGGCTGCTGCGCCCGGACTGGCGGAGGCCCGCTGGAACCGGCCGAGTTGTTCGCGGGCGACCGGGTCGTCGCAGGCGCTCGGGCAGTACAGCCTGAGACCGACCCCCGAACCCCATCTGGGCTCGGTGTACGCGATGTGTGCGTCGACGTCCTCGAGCCGGAGTCCGATCGGGTAGTCCGTACCGGCGCGTGTCTGTCGAGCGAAGGCACCGTAGAGCACGAGCGCCCTGACGCGGGCCGGGTAGGTGGCGGCGAAGGGGATCGCGATGAGCCCGCCGGCGGCGACCCCGAGTACGGCAGCCCGCTCCGAGCCGACCTCGTCGAGCACGACCCTCGCGTCCTCTATCCAACGGTCGACGTCCACTTCGGGCGGTCGGTCCGACAGGCCCATCCCCCGCTTGTCGAAGAGGATCAGTCGCGAGAACGACGCCAAGCGGCGGACGAATTGCCCGGATCGCGCCTCCCACCACGTCTCCAGGTGCGAGAAGTGGCCGGGTACGACGATGAGGTCGACCGGCTCTTCGCCCACGACCTGGTACGCGAGGTTCACCCCATCGTCGCTCTTCACGTAGTGGATCTCCGGGATCGACGCCACCACGCGGCGCGAAGCTCGGCGCGGCCGTCCGATCGAGCACTGCTCGAGATCCGGCCCGAAGGTGGCGGCAGTCCCTCAGTCGGCTCCGCCATGGGCAGCGCCGACCAGTCGAGCTCGGCGCGCTGCTCCAGGACGGCTGCCTCGAGGGCGCGGAGCGCAGGCCCAGGCTCCACGCCGAGCTCCTGGAACAATCGGGAGCGGACGAGCGCGCAGGCCCGCAGGGCCTCCGACTGCCGACCGCAGCGATACAGCGACAGAACCCGTTGACCCCACAACCTCTCCCGCAACGCATCTGTGGCCACGAGCGCGTCGAGCTCGCACGCCACCGCCTGGTGACGACCGCACGCCAGGTCGGCATCGATTCGATCCTCGATCGCGTCCAAACGCTCGTCGTCCAGCCGAGCGGCCTCGGCCTCCAGGGAGACACACGTCTGGACATCGGCCAGCGGCGGCCCCCGCCAGAGTCCGAGTGCGTCGCGGAGTGTGGCCGACGCCCGAGTGGGGTCGCCGGCCGCGGCATGGCTTCGCGCTCGCTCGACCAGCTTGTAGAACCGGTGCTCGTCGACGTCCTCGTCGGCGATGGCGAGCCGGTAGCCGGGCGCGACGAGTTCCAGCAGCGGTGCCGCGCCGGCCGTGCTGAGTAGTTTCCGTAGTGCCGCCACCCTGACCTGGAGCACGCGGCGGGCACGGTCGGCGGCGAGCGTGGGCCACAGCTCTTCCATCAGTTGGTCGGCGCCGACGACGCGACCATGTCCAATCACCAGCAGCCCGAGGAGCGCCCGCTCCTTCGGCGCTGGGGGTGTGACGTCGACACCGTCGATCAGCACCTCGAGCGGCCCGAGCACACGGACGACGACGTCCACGCATTCCCGATCCTAGGTAGCATTCTGCCGTTGCGCGGCGAAACCCGACGAGCGGATGGCCCCCGGATGGGGACACGACGGAGGTGCAGAGCCGGAGGTCCTGGCTCTGCACCTCATCCGCCGCCCCGGTCCCGATGAGCTCGGTCGGGTTCGGGTGGACGGCGATACCCCTGCGGCCGCTGCAGCTCCTCGGCACCAAGAGCCTGGCCGGCTTTGTCGCCATGGTGCTGTGCGTCTTGTTCCTCGATGTCAACCCGTCGTTGGCCCGCAACGACGTCGTGCTCGTGCTGATCCTCGTCGTGTGCGGACTGGCAGAGTTTGGGACGGCGTACTTCGGGGGGTGGCGAGCTCGAGCGCGAGCCGTCTGGGCAACCAGGGCGGCACCGATTCAGGCCGTTTCCCTGACATCTGAGCCCGATGTGGCCCAACGGAGTTGAAGCTCGTCGCTGGTCCGGCTCCCTGACGCGCCGGCGAACCAACATGTTTCCCGCTCCACGGCCGGGCGCATCGAATCAGACCGGTCGCGTCCGTCGTCGGGCGTCCACGGTACGGCCGCCCGGCGGGATGCTCAGCCGCCGGCCACCACCTCGTCGGCCCGGAGCTCCTGGTCGGCGTGGATGAGCCGGAGGATCGTCCGCACCGGCGGTGGGAGCTCGGCGTGGTCCGGGTCCTCGACGACCGTCGGGTGAGTCAGCCGATGGGTCCGGCCGCGGGTCGTGACCTCGAAGGAGCCGGCGTGGAGCACGTTCTGCACCCAGTCGCCCCGCCCGTACGTCAAGGCGATGGTGAAGCCTCCGGGCCGGCGGAAGAGGTTCACCGGCGTGAGGTACGTCCGCCCCGTCCGGCGCCCGAGGTGGATCACGACGCCAAACCCCGGGAGGTGCGCGGCGAACGGCGCGGTGATCCGGTTCGTGACGATCCGGTTGAACCTGGCGAGCGATCCGGGGAGCGGCATGGAGGTTGGGGTCTTGTCGACCTCGACTCCGAGCAGCCTAGGCAGGCCCATCGGCGTCGGCCGTCGGGGTTGGTCGAGCAACATGGGCGGGGTGGATGGCCTCGTGATCCGTCACGCCGAACTCGCCGACCTGGGAGCCGTTCGTGACGTGTTCCGGCGCTCGTCGCTCTCGAACCGCGCCGACCGGGCCGACCTCTTGGCGCACCCGGAGGTGCTGGACCTGTCGGACCAGGCGATCCGGGAGGGACGCACCCGGGTCGCGGTCGTCGACGACCACGTCATCGGCTTCGTGACCACCGCGCCGTCCGACGACGGCCTAGAGCTCGAGGATCTCTTCGTGGATCCCGACTGGACGCGACGCGGCATCGGTCGGGCGTTGGTCTCCGACGCTGCGGCGACGGCCCGCGAGCGAGGTGTCATACGCATCGAGGTCACCGCGAACGAGCACGCGCTGGACTTCTACGAGACCGTCGGGTTCGTGCAGGACGACATGGTGACCACCCAATTCGGTTCGGCGCCCCGCATGCACCTCGACGTGCGGTGATCGTCCCGGCGGCAGGCGATCGTCACGCCGCGGTCGCAGGGTCGCGTTCTCGGAATGCGTCCGAGCGCCAGGCGATGGTGGCCGACACCGCGTAGAAGACCAGGACCAGCAGGTACAGGTGGCGTAGGCCGATGACCAGCGACAGGTACTCGAGCAGGCCGCCGAACACCGCCCCGATGAGGTTCGCGCCGAGGGCCGAGCTCGGGGTCTTGGTCTGTTGGAACCAGCGGGCGAAGATGATCCCGGCGAAGAACATCGGGGCCGCGACCCGCAGCCCCGCCGCGAGGACCTGGGCCCAGAAGCTGAGGCCCAGCAGCCGTTGGAGCGGGAACAGGTAGACGATGATCACCGTCGCGAACAGCCCGGCATAGACCAGACGCAGCGGTGGGTTCCATCGCGCCACCACGAGGTTGGCGAGCAGGATCATCAGCAGGATCGCGCCGATGACGATCGTGTTCGTGAGCCACGTCGATCCGAACACGAGGGCGATCTCGGTGATGGCCCGCGTCTCGAGGAGGGCGAACGCGGCACCAAGGGCGAAGAAGTTCCAGTTGGAAGGACGCTTCATGTCGATCGACGGGACGGCCCGCCACACGAGGAGCAGCGACCCGATGAAGGTGAGGATCAGCGCGAGCAGGTAGTTGGGCGGGATGGACCGGGATCGCATGTAGAGGAACGGCCAGTCGTCCCTGAGGAGCTCGGCGTCGTCCGAGAACAGGGCAGGATCCACATAGCCCTCGGTGTCGGAGTAGCGCCAGGTGATGCGGCTGGTGTCGGCGAACAGCTCACGATCGCCCGTGGCCTGGTCGATGACGGCAGCACCGTCCGGTGGCGTGAGCGGGTCGCGGCCGATCAGGAACGTGGTGCCCCAACCGTTGCGGTCACCTTGGTAGACGAGCGGCGGATGACCGAAGGCCTCGGTCATCACGGTGTAGATGCGGTCAGCGATCCACTTCTCGTGGACCGTGAAGGTGACCGCCGCGATGCCGTCGTCGCTCAGCCGGTCCCGAACGCGGCGGAAGTTCTCCAGCGTGTAGACGTAGTTGTCCATTCGGACGCTCGACATGTGCGAGAACAGGCGATGCGAGTCGAGGAAGCCGAACACGATCAGGTCGTACGGCTCGTCGCTCTTCGTCAGGAACGAGCGAGCGTCGTCGATGACGACGTCGACGTTGTCAGCGTCGTACGGGTGCTCCGGGTGGACCGACGATCCCAGGCGAGCGATGACCGGATCGATCTCGACCGCGTCGATCTGCGACGACGGGCGCGTTGCGGAGCGCGGCGGCAGTGTCGTTCCCGGTCCCCGCGCCGACGACGAGCACCCGCTCGGGCGCCACGAACGCGTAGGGCAGGTTGTAGAGCCGGGCCCGGCCGGTGATGTACGGGTTGGTGGCGTCGGGGTCGGAGAGGTCCAGGGCCTGCTGGTGGCTGTCCTTGTTCACGGTGATGTTGTTGCCGATGACCCGCGAGCCGAGCTGGATAGGCGTGGTCTCGATCTCGTAGTAGGGCGACCAGTAGCGGTGCGCTCCCTCGGCGGTGCCCGCGGAGTCCCAGGCGACGATCACGACGGTGGCGACCAGCCACACCGCCGCGAACAGCAGGCTCATCGGCCGGTCCGAGCCAGCCCAGATGTACGCGAGCAGCACCGCCCCGCCGACGGCGAACCAGACGGGCGGGGGCGACTCGAGGAAGCTGAGCACCGCGAAGCCAGCGACACCGAGCACACTGCCGAAGATGTTCAGCGAGTAGGCCTTGAGCGACGCGAACGGTTGCAGCGCGCGACCGACCTCCTGGCCGATGAGCGCGAACAGGCCTGCCACCGTCAGGAAGAAGGCGACCAGGACGGCATAGGCCATCAATCCAGACGCCTTGATGTCCGCCAGGTAGTTCCAGATGAACTGACCTTCGGTCACGAGCGGTACGACGAAGTTCCTCCGCTCGAGCACCAGAACCGCCACGACCATCGCCGTCAGCGCCGGCGGGAAAGCGACCAGCAGCCGGCGGCGGTTGCCGGCCAACATCATTCCCAGACCGAGACCGAGCAACGAGGCGATCAGGACGTAGTTGGAGAAGTAGGCCAGCAGCCGCACCTGCATCGGCGCCCACCGGATGAACGTGAGCTCGAGGTACAGGCTCAGGAAGCTGATGAGCACCAGCCGGCCGGCTGGGCCGAGCAGCTGCGTACGAAGCCATCCGACCGCCGCGCTCGCGTCCGTAGTTTGGTCGGTTGTCACGGATGCGGACATGGTCACCCCCCGAGCTGCGACTCTAAACGAGGCGGCGAGACGTGGATGGGCGGCACGACGGTCGCGCTCGATCCCGTCGGCTCCCAGACCGCGAACACCCGGCTCAGGTCGACGGGGTCGACACGGAGCTCCCACTCGAGTGATGCCAGACCTTCGTTGAGCACTTGATCGACCGCGCCAGTGTTCAGAACGTGACGGTCCAGCCTTCCTCGGGGACGTCGTCGGCGGTGTAGGCGACGCCGTCGACCTTCAGGCCGTCGGCGTCGAGGACCGTCACGGCGCCGCCCTTGTTGCCGAGCTGCACATCGCTGGTGAGGGGGACCGTCATCGTCGCGCCAGGGCCGAGCTCGACGGTCGGGAGGGGGCAGCTCCGCTTCATGCGGTCGGCCAGGCGCCAGCCGTCGAGGCTGATGGGCGCCGGCGAGGCATTGAGGAGGGTCACCGTCTCGGCCTCGGGTGCCGGCCCGATGGGGTTGACGAGCGCGGCGACGATGCGTATCGGGCGGTCACCAGGCGTGGGTCGTGGCGAGTCGGTGATGGCGTGACCGGTCGCGTCGTCCGTGTGCCAGGCCTGGCTCTGGAAGGCGAGGAAGATGGCCACCCACCGCTCCGCGGCCGGGAAGTGGAACAGCAGCGCGCCGTCCTGCCAGACCCCGTCGTCGTTCCGGAACCGAGCGCTGTTGCCCTGGTTCATGTGGATGTCGTGCACGCCGTTGCCGGGCCGGAACCCGAAGATCTTGTCCGGCGTGCTGGCCTCGGGGCCCCAGCGCTCGCCGAACGCGTACACGCGGGCGTCGGCGTCGCCGATGGCCCGCTCGGTGTAGTGGTCCAGCCGGTCGGCGAGGTCGTTGTCCGGACCCTCGACGTCGGGCGGCAGCGGCCGCATCAGCGCAGGGTCGAAGAGGTTCCCGCGGATGAAGTCGATGTTGGCCGCGCCGGGCTGGGACGGCAGCGGTGTCCAGCCCCCGGACGCGGGGAGGCGCTCGGTGACCGGATGGCGGAAGTCGTCGGCGGCCAGGTAGAGCAGCTCGGAAGGAGCCTGCTGGGACAGCACGTTCACGGCGATGCGGTACTCCACGCCGCCGTCGTCGACCACGTGCAGCTGGTAGTGCGGGCTGGGGTCGGAGGAGTCCTCGCGGCGGCGCCCGACCGCCCGCGCCCTGAGCACACCGTATGACCTCAATGGCATCGGCCGATCCTCTCCGTTGCCCGCCGCATGGACCCTAGGAGAGATACGGACTACCGCGGATCCGGAGGGCGCCTCGTCTCGCTCAGGACTCGCCGCAGTCGGAGTCGTCGTAGTGGTCACGGGGTGTCGTCCGCGGCGACCGCCAGGAGCGCGAGGGCGTGGGTCTGGACGTCGGCGGGGGTGACCACGTCCGGCAGCTCGACGAGGATGGAGCTGCTCCCGACGGCCTGGTCGATGGGGCACCACATGAAGCCGTTGGCACAGTTGCCACTGCGCTTCAACGTGCCGAGCCCGGTCAGAGCCTGGTACCGGCCTGCCGGCGCCATCGATGCACCCGAACCACCGATCCACGCGTAGTTCTGGTGGTACCAGACCGCCAGAGATGGCCTGATGGCGAGCGCGAAGTCGTGCACGGCCCGCTGTTCGGGTTGGCTGGGCGCCTTGCGGTTCGGGTCGGCGCCGTTGGCCAGGAAGCGGGTGTCGAGGACCGCGCCGTCCGGGTTCAGGGTGGGGACGACCCACAGCGTGATCCCGTCGGGCAGTGGCAAGGACTGCGCTCGCAGCAGGACGCGAAGGCCGCCCTCTTCGTCGCCGTGGGTCTGGCCCACGACGAGCACCGTCCTGGGTCCGTCGCCGTAGCGGATGGCCATGATCGGCCGTCCCTGGGCCGAGGTGCCGATCTGGCGTGCCTCACCCACCTGCCGCTCGAGCGGCCCGTCGGGAGTCATGCCCACGTACTGGAGGAGGGCCGGGTCGGGCTGACCGGTCATGGGCAGACCGGCGTCCAGTTGGACCACGGCCGTCGCTCGTTGCCGACGCCGCTCACGGTCGTCGGTCGATCCGCTGGTGACATCGAAGCCCAGGGTGTCGAGGATGCCGCTCAGGCACATGGCGGTCGTCCCGGTGACGCAGTCGATGTCCTCGGGTGACGGGCGGGAGCCGCCACGGCGTCCGTTGATGGGGTTGGTCGTCGCGTCCAGCGAAGCTGGGGTCGTCGGCACGATGACATCGGGCGGCACCGAGGTCATCGAGATGCCGGCCAGGACCGCGGGATCAACTGGCGGCGGCACGGACGACGTCGTCGAAGTCGTTGCCGGCAAGGTTGTCGCGGCCGTCGGAGCGGGGGTGGTGGCGACGGTGGTCGGCACGTCGGTGGGCGCGACCGCTGACGTTGACACGACCAGCGCCGTCGATGACGTCGCTGTCGAGGCCGAGGTCCCGGAACTGCACGCGGCGATCAGCGTCACCGCGACCGTCAGACAGAGCAGCCGAGCCGAGCGCGGCTTCGACGTCACAGGCTCACCCTCAGCGCATTGATGCGAGCAGGCTCCCGTCGGAAGCGAGGTCGACCCGGCGAGGCTCGCCGGAGAAGTCATGCTCGGTCCGCAGGTCGTAGAAACCCCGGAGGACGGTCGACTCGATGACGTTGTCGATCCGCGAATGGCGCACGGCCTCCTGATCGGCGACGCCGTCGATCGCGCCCGACAGCGCGGAAGGCTCGACGTCGACGAAGCCGACCGAAAGGATCTCCCGAGGGTCTTCCAGGGACACCGCGTTGAACACCCGAGCGGGGACACCGAAGCCCTTGTCGGCCTCCCACGCCTCGATGAAGTCCTCGAACTCGGCGCCGTCCTTCAGGCGCCTGCGGAACAGAGCGACGATCATCGAGCGAGCGTACGCGGCAACGGCCAGCCGGCCAGGGGTCGACGGCCGGGCGGCATTTGTATGCTGATCTGCATGCAGAGCACGAGCGTCCGGATCGACACAGCGACCCACGAGGACCTCAAGCGTCTGGCCGCTGAGCTGCACACGACGGTCGGCAACACGGTCACGCTCGCCGTCCGTGCGCTGCGGCAGGAGCGGATCGGCAGCGATCTCACCGCGGTGCTTCGCGCCGACGAAGCGGCGTGGCTCGATGCCGAGCTCGGGTGACGTCGTCGACCTCGATCTCGGGGTGCCCGAGGGACACGAAGCCGGCTTCCGGCATCCCGCCGTCGTCGTGACGGCGCAACGGATCCTCGACGAGACCCCATCGGTCTTCCACGTGGTGCCACTCACCACGACGATTCGGCAATTCCATTCGGAGATCGTGCTCGAGCCGGACGACGAGAACGGCCTGGCTCATGTCTCGGCTGCTCAGTGCCAGCACCTTCGCGCTGTTTCCCGGCACCGGATCCGCTCGGTGCGGGGCAATGTCGGCGCCGCGCGTGCTCGGACAGATCCGCGAGACCATTGCGGTGCTCCTCGACCTTTCCTGATCCATTGGCACAAGGCGACGGCGTCAGGCCGGTTCCAGGTCGAGCCAGAGGGCGGACAGGCCGCGCAGGATGTGGCTGCGCACGTAGTGGTACCTGTTGTCGTCGGCGAGCCCGATGGTGCGGAAGCGCGCCAGCAGCTCCTCGAACGCCACCCGGATCTGCAGTCGGGCGAGGGGCGCGCCCGGGCACAGGTGGACGCCGTGGCCGAACGTGAGGATCGGCCGCGACGGACGGCGCTGCGCCGGTGAAGCGCTCGGGGTCGAAGTCCTCGGCGTCCTCGAACGCTGGCTCGTCACGGTTGCCCGACGCCCACATCAGTTGGACGAACGAACCCTCGGGAACCTCGACCTCGCCGATCCGGGTGTCGCGGGTGGCGAGCCGGAAGATGCCCCGCACCGGGGGTTCGAAGCGCAGCACCTCCTCGATGAAGTCGGGCAAGCGGTCGGGCGCCGTCCGCAGGTCCTGCTGGAGGTCAGGGCTGCTCACCGAGCAGGCGCAACCCGCTGGTGATCGCCTTGCCGGTCGTCTCCTGGCCGCCGCCGAGGAACAGCATGAGCAGGCCGAGGACGGTCTGATCGTCGAGCCCTTCGCCACCGGCGGTCCGTGCGGCGACCAGGTCGGACACCATGTCGTCGGCTGGCTCGGCGCGACGGGCCTCGATGAAGGTCAGGAAGACCTCCCGAATGCGCTGGTACCGCGGCGACGTGGCTCGGGAGACCTCGGCGTCGGGATTGCCGAAGACCTCTTCCTTCCAGTCCAGGAACAGCGCCCGGTGCTCCTCGGGGATGCCGATGATGTCGGCGATCACCGTGGCCGGCAGGGGCCCCGCGAGGGCGTCGAGGATCTCCACCCGACCCCCGGCCGCGAAGCGGTCGATCAGCAGCGTGACGGTGGCGCGGATGTCGTCCTCGCGCGCCGCGACCGCTCGCGGTGAGAACCAGCGGTTGACGATGCGTCGGTGGCGGGTGTGCAGCGGCGGGTCGACGTGCTGCAGCTGATCCTGGAGGTCTGGCTCGTACCCGGCCAGCAACTCGCCCACCCTGCCCTTCGGCGCCGGGTCCGGCCCGCCGGCCCGCTGCGCGATGGCGCAGAGCTCCGCCGGTACCGGGCCACGATCCGAACCGCTCGGCCCGTACGCCGCGAGGATCGACGAGAAGTCCTGAGGCCGCCGGGCGACGTCGATGAGGTCGTCGTATCGGGTGACGACGAGCACGTTGTAGTGAGGCTCCCGGTACACCGGGCACTCCCGACGCAGCACCGCCGCCAGCGGGTACGGATCGTCCACGACGTCCTGATCCATGGTCAGGATCCGCTCCACGTCCGCCCGCTCAGGCATCGACGTGTGCTCCCGGTACTACGTCCACGCGGCGAGGAGGGCCTCGGCCTCGGTGATGTCGTCGCCGAACCATTCCGCGGCCTCAGGGTCGAGCGCGTCGACGAAGGTGTTGAAGGCGTCGAACGCGCTCGCCGCCATGCGCAGGAGCGGCCAGTCCGGATCGGCGGCGTGGCGCTCCGGGGTCAGCGCCGACAACGACGAGTCGATCGCCGCCCGCTCCTCATCGGTCAGGAAACGCTCCGGCGTCCAACCAGGGACGTAGTCCCCGGCGACGACGCGACCAGCGGCCGGACCACCGAGGAAGTCGTCCACGTTGCGGAGGTGGACGAGGCACGACTCCGTGACCGCGAACGACACGACTCGGGTGCGGCCGGTGTCGTGTTCCTTGCTCCGCTCCAGCTCGGCCCGCTCGATCTGTTGTCGCACCGCGGTGCCCGTCATCATCCTCACGTCGTAGGCGATCTCCGGGGCCAGGGCCTCGAGCTGTGCGCGGTCCACGAACGCAAGGTACAAGCCCTCCGATGGCGCTCGTTACGGTGGATCGGGTCAGCAACCGCGAGAAGGAGAGACCATGAGCAAGATGCCTCGAATCGTCGCCATCGTGTCCATCGTCGCGGGCGTGATCATGATCGTCGTCGGCGTCGCCGTGTACTTCGTCGTCCAGCGTGAGCTCTCGGACGAAAAGATCGTCGTCTCCGACGACGCGGACAACTTCGCCGGTGACGACGTCGACGGACCGTTCACCGCCTACTCGGAAGCGATGGTGATCAAGGAGCACGCCCTCGAGGCCGGTGGCGGTAAGACCTACGCCGAGCTCCCGCAGGACGATCCCACGCGAGACACGGTCATGACGGCCTCGTTCCTGCGGGCGTCGCTGTTCACCTCCGTGGTCTCATTCGGAGTGGCCACCCTGGTCGCCGGGCTCGGCGTCCTGTTCATCCTGCTCGGTCTCGGCTTCCTCGGGATCGTCCGCCGCCTGGACGAAACGGCACCCGTGGTCGCGTCGCCGCAGGTCGAACCAGCACCCGCCGCCGCAACCTGACGACGCGATCGCCGAGGGCGGTCAACCGAGACGGCGCAATGCGTCGTCCCAACTCGGCCGGCCGTCCGATCCTCGGATCGTCCAGCGGACGAACTTCGTCGGCCCCATCTCAGGAGCCAGGGCCGACATCATCTCCCGGTGAGGGCTTGTCGCCGCGAAGGCATCGAGCGCCTCACCACTCCTCCACACCGACAGGGTGGCGTACTCCTTCTTCCACGGTCGGGCGAGCAGCGAGAACCCGACGACACCGTCGGTCGCGAGCAACTGCTTGTGCACGATGCGTGACCCTCGGAACATGCGCCATGTCGACGTGCGCTTCAGTGCGGGGATGCTGGAGGCCAGCACGAGGTACTCCCGGTCGGGTTCGATGTCGCCCAGCGATTTCCATGGTGATTTCATGACGACCCCCTCCGCTTCGGCGGAGGCTAGAGGGCCACTCAGAGCTGCGCGAACAGTGCTCCGACCGGGTTCAGCCGCCCCGAGCCGTAGGCGTCGTCCCGGCCGGGCGGGCCGGCGTCGGTCGCGGTGCCCATCAGGCGATCCGCCATGGCGGCAGGCCCGATCCGGCCGCGCGCGCCGCTGACGAGGGCCGCCACTCCCGACACGTGAGCGGTTGCCATCGAGGAGCCGGAGTCGTAGCCCCAGCCGCCGCCCGGTGTCGTCGACACGATGTCGGTGCCCGGGCCTGACAGGTCGATGTGGGGTCCCCGGGTCGAGAACGATGCGAGCGTGCCCTTCTCGTCGACGGCCGAGATGCCGAGGACACCGGGGTAGCCGGCCGGATAGCGCACCGGGCCGGTCGACCCGGCGTTGCCACCCGCGGCGATGACCACGACCCCACGGCTCTGCGCGTAGGCGGTGGCGGTCCGGACGGCCGTGCTCTGCTGGTCGGATCCGAACGAGGCATTGATCACGTCGACGCCCTCGTCGGCTGCCCATGTGATCCCGTCGGCGATGTCCCTGCTCGACCCCGTGAAATCACCGCGCAGGGACCGCACGGGCACGATGGTCACCTGCGGCGCCACACCTACGATGCCGATCCCGTTGTCCCCGGCGCCGATGATGCCGGCCACGTGGGTGCCATGGCCGTTGGGATCCACATCGCCCTCGCCGAGCCGGGGGCCGCCGCCGTTGAAGGCGACGCCGGGCGTCGTCGCACAGATCGATCTCCCTGCACCCGGCGCCGGTCCACCTAGGCGCCGCGCGCGGCCTGCTGCGCGGCCAGGGCGGAGGCGAGCCGTTCGAACGACCACGCTTCGGCCAGCGCCTGACGCAGGAGATCCCGCTGGGTGGGGGGCGCCAGGCCACCGGTTGGCGGCGTCGAGTCCAGGTTGCCCGGGAACGGGTAGCCGTCGGCGACCATCGTGAGCGCCACCTCGAGCTCCTCGCCGGCGTCCCCGCGCTCGTGGAGCGCCTGCAGGTCGGCGAAGCAGCGGAGGATGATCCCCGCCGTGTCGATGGTCTCCATGGGCTTGCCGAACGCGGAGGAGACCTGGAGGAGGTTGGCGGTGCGGACGACGTCGGCAGTGCGGTTGTCTCCGGCGGCGTGGAACAGCGCCGGGTTGAAGAACAGCAGATCGCCCTTGCGCAACGGCAGCTGCACGAAGTGCTCGCTGAAGTAGTCCTCGAACGCGGGGTGCCGGTACGCCAGGAAACCGAGGTCGTAGCACTGGGAGAAGGGCAGCAGCCGTGTGGGACCGGATTCGACGTCCATGTCCGAGTGCGCGACGGCACCCTGCAGCGTGAGCAGCGCAGAAGCGCGATGCATCGGGACCGGATAGCGCGCCGCCTCGTCGTCCGAGAGGAAGCCGAGGTGGTAGTCGCGGTGCGGGCGCTGCGCATCGCCGCCGGGGTGGACCACGTTGACCTGCGCCGTCGTCCGGTAGGCCGGGCCCAACCACGATTCGCAGACGAGGTCGAGGACGGGGTTGGCGAAGTAGGCGACGAAGGTCGACGGCGAACGCTCGGCCAGCTTCTGGAAGGAGTTCCAGAGGCGCTCGTTCTTCCCGGGGGCGGCGAAGTGGTCGCCGGCGGATCGCCCGGCCTCGGCCTCCTCGTCGATGAGCTCCCGGTAGACAGCGGACGCGGCGTCGACAACCTCGGGATCGATGACGTTGCGCACGGCCAGCGCACCGGGCCCGTCGAGGAAGCAGCCGTTGAGCTCGGCCATGATCGCCGGGCGATCCGTCGCCGCGGCCGACCGCAGCGCCTGCGCCGTGTAGACGGGGACCTTCCGCACGATCTCGGAAGCGGTCGGCAGGGCGGCCACGTCCGGCTCGCGACCGCAGAGTGCTGCGAACGCGTCCACGTCGAGGTCGGCGACGGACCGGAACGCTCCCGGAGTCCGCTCGTCCTGGTCAACGCTCATGGCCACTCCCGTCTCCCGCGGGCCACCACGCTACCGGTCGCCAGTCGAGCGATCCTTCGCGCCTGCGATGATCGGGCCATGAGCGCGCTCACCGTCACCGACAAGCCCGAGGACCTCGGCCTGGCCTCGGATCGGCTGGCCCGCATCGCCCCGTTCTTCGAGGAGCGCTACGTGGCGGCAGGCCGCCTTTCGGGTGTTCTGGCGCTGGTGGCCCGTCGCGGCCAGGTCGCCGCGCCTGGACTGCATCGGTCACCGTGACGTCGCCACCGGTGCACCGATCGAACCCGACACGGTCTTCCGCATCTACTCGATGACGAAGCCGATCACGAGCGTGGCGCTGATGACGCTCTACGAGCAGGGGCTCTTCCAGCTCGACGATCCGGCCTCCCGCTTCTTGCCCGAGCTGGCCGGCCTTCGGGTGTGGGAGGACGGGACACCGACCTCCTATCGCACGACCGTGGCCGAGCGGGAGATCACGGTGCGGGACCTGCTCACCCACACCGCGGGCTTCACGTACGGGTTCATGGCCCGCCACCCGGTCGACGCGCTGTACCGGCGGGTCGGCGTCGAGGGTGGTACGCCGCTGGTACCCCAGGACGGGCCGCCTGCGGTCGATCTGACCGAGATGGTCGCCCGCCTGGGTGAGCTCCCGCTCCTGTTCGCCCCCGGCAGCCGCTGGAGCTACAGCGTCGCCACCGACGTCTGCGGCCACCTCGTCGAGCGGTTGTCGGGTCTGCCGTTCGACGAGTTCCTCCGGGAGCGGGTGTTCGAGCCCTTGGGCATGACCGACACCGGATTCTCCGTGTCCGAGGAGCAGGCCGACCGCATGGGTGCCTGCTACGCGGCCACGCCGTCGAACCCGCTCCTGCCCATCGACACCGCCGCGACCACCACCTTCAGGCAGCACCCCAGCTTCCTGTCGGGCGGTGGAGGACTGGTCTCGACGGCGGCCGACTACCTGCGCTTCGCGCTCATGCTGCTCAACGGCGGCGAGCTGGACGGGCAACGCATCCTCGGTCGCAAGACGGTGGAGTACATGACCAGCAACCACCTTCCGACCGGGGGTGACCTGGCCTCGATGGGGCAGCGGGTGTTCAGTGAGACCACCTACGAGGGCATCGGCTTCGGGCTGGGCTTCTCCGTCATGCTGGACCCGGTGCGCGCCGCGGTGGTCGGCTCGGTCGGTGAGTACGCCTGGGGCGGCGCGGCGAGCACGATGTTCTGGGTGGATCCCCGTGAGGAGCTGGTCGGGATGCTCCTCACGCAGCTCATCCCGTCCTCGATGTACCCGCTCCGGCGCGAGATGAAAGCGCTCACCTATCAGGCCCTGATCGATTGAGCCGCGGCGGGCGGCCATGCTTCAGGCATGGCTGACGTCGAGCACCCCGCCACCGGCGACCTCACCTCGTTCATCCACCAGCAGATGCCGCTCTGCGCGCTGCTGGGGGTGGAGGGGCTGGAGATGGACCCGGCGAGCGTCCGCCTGGCTCTGCCGTGGCGGGCGGACCTGTGCACGGCCGGCGGGCGGCTTCACGGGGGAGCGCTGATGGCGCTCGCGGACTCGGCCGGCGCCGCCTGCGCCTTCGGGAACCTGCCCGAGGGCGCGACCGGCACATCGACCATCGAATCGAAGACGAACTTCTTCGGTGGCGTCGGGGAGGGGGCTGTCGTGGCGACGGCACGGCCGCTGCACGTCGGTTCGACCACCATCGTCGTCGAGACCGAGATCCGCTCCGACGACGGCAAGTTGGCGGCCAAGGTCACCCAGACGCAGATCGTGCTCCGTCCGCGGTCGTGAACCGGCTGAGGTCGGGCCGCGGGGTATTAATGGCGCCTCGGGCGTCCGCTGGAAGGAGCAGAGTGGGGCGCATGGAGCCGACCCTCGACCGCCAGCAGTTCCGCAGCGGTTCGGATCCCGAGCGCGACCTGACGCTCAACGTCAACGAGTGGCGGGGCGAGATCTGGGGCGTGTTCAGCGGCGCGGGCATCCAGAAGGGGTACGTGCTCGGCACACGTTCGGGCGACGAGCTCAAGCTGGGTGTGTCGGTGCTGCTGGACGACGGAACGGCGACCGGCGCCGCGGTGAGCGGCCGGGTCGTGGGTGCCGACGGCACGACCGGGCCCGGTGTGGAGCTCGACTGGGAGCTCGGTCCGGGCCGGCTGGAGCGCGCCGGCTGGACCGACCCCGATCTCGCCCCTGAGACGTTGGACGACCGCCCCGGCCCGACGGGGCAGGCGCGCTTCGTCGAGATCGACGACGACAACATCTCGGCCGTGCTCCGCCTCCGGGTGGCGCCGCACCAGAGCGAGTACGTCGCCGACAACGCCACCTCGATCGCGGAAGGGTCCGTCTGCACTCCCCGGGGCTGGTTCCGGGCCGTGTACGACGGCGACGTCTGCGTCGGGTTCGTCATGGTGACCCAGTTCGACGATCCCGACCACAAGTACTTCCCGCTGTACCACGGCTGGTATCTGTGGCGATTGATGATCGCCGCCCACCACCAGCGCAAGGGCTACGGCACGCAGGTCATCAAGCTCGTGTGCGAGCACATCGACGCCGAGGGCGGGCCACGGCAGCTCAGCACGAGCTGGAGCCAGGAGGTCGGCGGCCCGGCGCCGTTCTACCGAAGCCTCGGCTTCGAGGCGACGGGGGAGATCGACGACGGAGAGGCCGTCGCCCGCCTTCAGCGCTGGCCCGACGGTTCGCCGGTCGACTCGTAGGCTGACCACATGTGCGGCCGTTTCGTCTCGGCGTCGAACCCGGAGCAGATCGCGGCCTACTTCGACACCGCACCACCCGAGACGGAGCTCGGACCGAGCTACAACGTCGCCCCGACGACGGACGTCTACGCCATCGTCGAGGGGCCGGACGGCACGCGCCAACTGCAGGTCTTCCACTGGGGCTTGATCCCCGTCTGGGCCAAGGACGTGAAGATCGGCCAGAAGATGATCAACGCCCGCGCCGAGACGATCGCCACCAAGGGCGCGTTCAAGGCCGACTTCCGCAAGCACCGGTGCCTGATCCCGATGGACGGCTTCTACGAGTGGCACGCAGTGGCCGATCGCAAGGCCAAGCAGCCGTACTTCATCCACCGGGTCGACGGTGAGCCGCTGGCCGTCGCCGGGCTCTGGTCGATGTGGCGGGACAGGTCGGCCGGCCCGGACGCGCCGTGGCTGCACAGCTGCACCGTCGTCACGACCGAGGCCAACGACACCATGGCCAAGATCCATGACCGGATGCCGGTCATCCTTCCCGCGACCGCGTGGCCCACGTGGCTGGATGCCGGCAACGACGACATCGAGACCCTCCACAAGCTGCTGATCCCGGCGCCGAACGAGTTGTTGACGATGCACCCGATCTCGACCGACGTGAACCGTGTCTCGAACAACGACGCCCATCTCATCGAGCCCGTCGATCTCGAAGCGGGGACCCTCTTCGGGACGTGACGCCATGAAGGCACGATGATCACGATCTCAGGGCTGGCGAAGAGCTACGGCGCGCGGGTGCTGTTCCGCGACGTCACGTTCCAGCTCTCGCCCGGGCGGCGCATCGCGCTGGTCGGCGGAAACGGCGCCGGCAAGACGACCCTGCTGGAGATCGTGCTCGGCATGATCGACGCGGACGCGGGTGAAGTGCACCGGCCCCGCGACGAGACGATCGGCTACCTCCCGCAGGAGATCACCGAGTGGGGTGACGGCTCCGTGCTCGACGAGGTCCTGGCCGGTCGCCCGGAGATCGAGCGGCTCGAGCGGGAGCTGACCCGCCTGCACGACGAGATCGCGGCGACCTCCGGGCCCGAGCACGACCGCGCCTTGCGCGCGTACGGGGACGCGCAGAGCCGCTTCGAGTCCCTGGGGGGCTACGCCGTGGAGGCCGATGCCCACCGCGTGCTGGCCGGGCTGGGCTTCGCCCCGACCGACGCCGCCCGCCCGCTGGTCGAGATGTCCGGTGGGTGGCGGATGCGCGCCGCGCTGGGCCGCCTGCTGTTGGCCCAACCCGACACACTCATCCTCGACGAGCCCACCAACCACCTCGACACGGACAGCGTGTCGTGGCTCGAGGACACGCTGGCCTCCTACCCGGGTGCCATCCTCTTCGTGAGCCACGACCGCGACTTCATCGACGCCGTGGCCGAGCGGGTCATCGAGCTGGCGAACGGGACCGCGACCGAGTACGTGGGTGGGTTCGCCGAGTTCGTCGTGCAGCGGGAGGAGAGGCTGGCCAGCGCCCGCGCCGCCGCAAGCCGACAGGCCAGGGAGGTGGCGCACGTCGAGCGGTTCATCGAACGGTTCCGCTACAAGGCGACCAAGGCTCGCCAGGTCCAGAGCCGCATCAAGACGCTCGAGAAGCTCGAACGCATCGAGGTGCCGGACCATCGCGCCAAGGTGGCCCGCTTCGGGTTCCCGCCCCCCCGCCGGTCCTCGCGGGTGGTGGCCGAACTGGACGACGTGACCGTCGGCTACGACGGAGCGCCCGTCCTGTCCGGCGTGAGCTTCGCCCTGGAGCGGGGGGAGAAGCTGGCGCTGGTCGGCCCGAACGGAGCGGGCAAGACCACCCTGGTGCGCCTGCTCCTGGGCGACCTGGCCCCGATGGCGGGCACGTGCACGATCGGCGCCAACGTCGACGTGGCCTACTTCGCCCAGCACCAGGTGGAGGCCCTCGATCTCGAGCGCACCGCGTTGCAGGAGATCCAAGCCGCGGCCGGGCTGGCACAGCGGGACCGCAACCTGCGCACCGTCCTCGGCTCCTTCGGCCTGTCAGGCGACGCGGCCGACCAGAAGGTGGGAGCGCTCTCGGGCGGGGAACAGACTCGCCTGGCCCTGGCCAAGGTGATGCTCAACCCGGTCAACCTGCTCGTCCTGGACGAGCCCACGAACCACCTGGACCTGCCCAGCTGCGACGTCCTCGAGGACGCCCTCGATGCCTACCCGGGCACCATCGTCCTCGTCACCCACGACCGCTACCTGATCCGCGAGGTCGCCACCGCGCTCGTGGCCGTGCGCGACGGGACGGCGCGCTTCCACCCGGGCGTGGACGAGATCGTGCTCTCTCCTCACGCCGCGCCGGCGGTGCCGGAGGCCGCGCGCACCGTCGACGCGACGGCCCGTCCGAGCCGTGCCCGCGCCGTCGGGAAGCGGACGGACGCCGAGCGCCGCCAAGCCCGGTCGGCGGCCACCCGCGACCTCCGCCGCAAGGTGGAGCGGTTGGAGCGGGACCTGGGCCGGGCCGAGCACGACGTGGCCGAGCTCCAGCGCCGGCTGGCCGATCCCGAGCTCTACCAGGACGGCGAGCGGGTCAAGGTCCTCGTCAGCGCCCACGACGACGCCAAGGAACGGGCCGCCTCGCTCATGGACCAGTGGCTGGAAGCCCAGGGCGCGCTCGACCGCGCCGAGGCCCGCTTCAGCTAGTGCCGCGTCGTCCGCTCCTATGTCAAGCGGCGTGGGCGATGTGTGGCGGGGTGGGCCGGTTCTGTGTCGAGGAGTAGGGCTCGGAAGACGACGTCTGAGAGTTGTCGCTTGAGGGCTCGGAGGGCTTCGGTTCCGGTGTCGCCCGTGGCGATGCGTCGATTCGGAAGGCTTCGCGTCGGGGTGGTGGGAGAGCTGGGTGATGGCGATGCGGTGGATGGCGGCGTTGAGTTGAGGTTGCCGGTGCGGGAGAGCCGGTGCCGGTTCGGGTTCCCGGACCAGGCTGGTAGCGGGGCGGATATGGAAGTACCCCGGCTTGACGGACACCTACTGTGAGGGGACGCGGAGTCCTCTCGGAACGGAGTCCGTATGCCTCGTCCTCATCCGCCGGAGTTCCGGCGGCGAGCTGTTGAGCTGGCCCGAATGCGGGAGAAGCCCGTGGCGGAGCTGGCCAGCGACCTGGGGATCTCCGAGTCGTGCCTGCGCAACTGGATGGCCCAGGCCGACCGTGACGAGGGCCGCCGGTCCGATGGGCTGAGCACCGTCGAGCGCGACGAGCTCGTGCGGCTGCGTCGGGAGCTGCGGGTGGCGAAGCTCGAGGTGGAGATCCTCGAGCGCGCCGCCGCCTACTTCGCGCAGGAGAACGTCCTCCCAAAATGACCTACACCTTCATCGCCGAGCGCTGCTCGGATCTGCCCGTCTCGGTCTGCTGCCGGGTGATGAAGGTGTCGACCTCGGGCTACTACCAGCGTCGCAGTGAGCCGGTGACCGATACCGAGCTGGCCGAGGCCCACCGGGCGAACATGGTGTTCGACATCTGGAAAACTGTCCCGGCATTCCTACGGGATGCCGAGGATCCGCAGAGAGCTGCGCCTCGGCCGACGCGAGGGATGCTCGCGGACCACCACCGCCCGCCTCATGGGCCTGTGTGGTGCGGTGGGGATCCACTACCGCCGGCGTGGTGGCTGCACCCGGCCCGGTGATGGGGCGCTCAGCGACGATCTGGTGAACCGGGCCTTCGACCCCGACGGGCCGGACCGGTTGTGGTGCATGGACATCACCGAGCACCCCAGCCTCGAGGGCAAGGTGTACCTCGCCGTCGTGCTCGACGCGTTCAGCCGTCGGGTCGTGGGCTGGTCCATCGCCGACCATCTCCGAGCCGAGCTCGTCGCCGACGCCCTGCAGATGGCCACCTGGCGCCGGCAGCCACCGCAGGGCCAGACCATCGCCCACTCCGACCACGGCGGGCAATACGTCAGCTGGTTGTTCGGCACCCGCCTCCGGGCCGCCGGGCTCCTCGGCTCCATGGGCAGCGTCGGGGACTGCTTCGATAACAGCGTCGCCGAGGCGTTCTTCTCCAGCCTGCAGCGAGAACTCCTCGATCAGCACCACTGGGCCACCCGCCACCAGCTCGCCACCGCGATCTTCGAGTGGATCGAATGCTGGTACAACCCCACCGCCGCCACAGCTACTGCGACGGGCTCAGCCCCATCGACTACGAGACCGCCAAGGCGGCATGATCACCACACCCAACCCGTCCGTCACACCGGGGTACTTCCAGCTCTCGTCACGTTCGATCCGCGCCCAGAGCCAAAATCGACGACGACGCTCAGACCGAGGCGCAGGATCTCTTGGGCGAGGCGCCAGAGCTCCTGTTCGACCTTCTCCCGGGTCGGCTCGTCCAGGGAGTAGAGCCGAGGGCCCAGAGCCATTCATCCTTCGTGAGGCGCACGGCGCTGCGGTCGCGGCGAGCTGGGTTGCGAGTGTGGTCTTACCCGCCGGGCAACCCGCAGGTCAGAATCAGTCGCGCCTCGCTCATGGTGGCTCAGTCCAGCGGTTCTCGCAAGCTGACGTGAGCGACCACGGCCTGATGCACCGCCACGGATTTGGCGATCGGCTGAGCTGCCTGCCTGGGTGTGGGGTCGGGACGAAGCGCCATAACGGTGGCTGGAAACCGCCCCGGCGGCGACGCTACCGCCGGCTCCGGGCCGCTGATCTGTGCGGCTACCTCCGGACGGTGAACTTGCGCATCACGGCAGCTATGCGCTGTCTCGTGTGGAAGCTTGCGTGGAGTCCGCTAGCGATCGTGAGCGTTCTTTGCGCGGCACTGCGGGAGGATTGGGCGTGCGGCCAGTCTTCGCAGTCGAGGATTGGTCGAGGGGATGGGCGTGTCGTTGCCGGAGTCCGGTGGTGAGGATGGCATCGGCGGCCCAGTGGGTGACGGCAAGGACTTCGTGGGAGTCGAGGCGGCAGATGTCGCGCAAGACCTCGATCGCCTCACCACCGGTGACGAGACACAGCGCCGCTTCGAGTCGACGGAGCTCGTTGTCGGCGACTGTGTCTCGGAGCGGTTCGAGGATGGTCGCGATCATGCGGGCGCGGCGGCCCTCACGCGTGTAGGCGTGGTTGTCGCCGATCCGTTCAGCCGCGAGCCAGAGGTCCATATAGTGCCGAGTGCCGGTGCGGTACAGCCTCTCGTTGGCCAGCGTGTGGCGATTGAGCAAGTCGACGAATTCGAGCAGACGATCCTCGATCGTGGTGCCGTCGAGCGGTCGCGCGGCGAGCGCCTCGACCTCGCGCACATCGATGTTGATCGATAGCTCCAACAACAGAGACTCTTGGGTGGGGAAGTACCGGTACGCCGTCGTGCGCGAGACGAGCGCATCCTCGGCGGCCTGAGCCACCGTGGGGGTTTCTCCCCGCTCAACGATCGCTTGCGCGGCGGCGATGATCGCGCGTCGGGTTCGGCGCTTCTGGTTCACACGACCGGACGAATCAGGCGAGAGTTCTTGACTACCAGCGTTCACCAGGCTTATGGTACACAAGTCCCGGGACAGGATACAAATCCCAGGATGGTTAGGATCGGAGGGGCAGGATGAGTGAGCTCGATGTGGCCCGGGCGGAGGTACGGCGCCCGATACTCCAACCATTCACCCTGCGGCCTCGGCACCACCAGCCACTCAACGTCGTGGGCGAAGAGATCACGGTGCTCGCGTCAGGCACCCAGACCGGGAGCTACGAACTCTTTCGCCAAGTCGGTCCCGAGGGCAGCGGGCCGCCACCGCACACCCACCCATGGGACGAATCGTTCTACGTGATCGCCGGCGAGATCATGTTCAGCATCAACGACCACGAAGCGAGCGCCGTGCCGGGCACGCTCGTACACCTGCCCGCCGGAACGAAACACTGGTTCCGGTTCGGCGAAGGCGGCGGCGAAATGCTCTCGATCACATCGCGCGAGGCCGTGTCGCACCTCTTCATCGACCTCGACCGTGAGATCTCGCCCGACGAGCCCGACTTCGACAAGCTCGTCGAGATCTCAGTTCGGCATGGCCTGGAGATCCTCGTCCCGAGCTGAACCGCGGCGCTGCCCCCGCCGCAAGCGCGCCAGATTGCCCTGCCCGCGCTCGTTCTGACGAGCCCGATCGCGCACCGATCATTCGAGCTGCGCACTGCCCCAGAACGATGCTCCTAGGGAGTGTCAAGGGCGAGTTGTTGGCGGGGTAGGTGGTTGTAGACCTCGCGTGCGATGTAGCGCTTGAGGCATCGGAACGCCTCCTTCTTGGTGAGCCCTTCCTTCATCCGCCGCTCGATGTAGTCGCGGGTGCGCGTGTCGCAGACCATGCGGGTGACGACGATCCGCCACAGCGCGGAGTTCGCTTGGCGGTCACCGCCGCGATTGAGTCGGTGCCGCTCGTTCTTGCCGCTGCTCGCATCGAGCGGCGACACGCCGCAGAGATGGGCGAAGGTGGCTTCGCTGCGGAGGCGTTCGGGGTTGTCGCCCGCCGCGACGAGCAGCGCCGACGCGGTGTCGGTGCCAAGCCCCATGACCGCGAGCAACTCGGGTGCGGTCTCGGCGACCAACGGTGTGAGGAGAGCGTCCAGCTCGGCGACCTCGGCCTCGAGCGCGATGGCGCGGCGGGCGAGCAGGCGCAGGCTGAACTTGGTGATCGAGACCAGATCCCGCTTGGTGCCGGGTCGATAGGCCGACGCACAGTCGAGCATCGGGCCCGCCTTGAGGTGGCGCAGCTCTGCACGGATCGACTCCGGGCCGGTCGAGATCAGGCTGCGCATCTGGTTGAGGGTCTGGGTGCGCGCCTTGCGCGCTGAGAAGCGGGCGACCCGAAGAACCCGTATGGCCTCGACGTTTCCGTCCCTCGTCTTGGCCTCGCCGCACGCGTCGCCCGACTGTGCGGCACGGGCCGCGGTGATGGCGTCTTGGGGATCGCTCTTGCCCCGCCGGCGACGGCGTTGGCGGTTGGGTCGGTCGATCTCGACGACGCGGACCGACTCGCCGAGCAGCAGGCGCGTCAGCCCCGCACCATAGGAGCCGGTGCCCTCGATGCCGACGAGCTCGAGCTCGCCGAAACCTCGCAGCCATGCGAGCAGCCGTCGGTAGCCGGCGGTGGTCGTCGCGAACGATTCGACGCCGAGGAGGCCGCCGGTGTCGTCGAGCGCAGCGGCGACATGGACGTCAAGGTGGGTGTCGACCCCCGCGGTGATTCGCAGTGGCAAGGTGGTCATCGTCATCCCTTCGTTGGCAAGCGGGGTGGGTGGCACCACACCTGCCGGGACGACGGACAGGACAGCGACGGGCCTCCAAGGCAGGCTCCTAGTAGGTCACTCCGTCCGACCGGTGGGTGTCGGGTGGCTGCTCGAACCAGGCCGACGGATCGTCTTGAAGACAACCCCGCAGGGGGCGTCAGCCGGTTGAGTTGGGTCAGACCTGGTTCGAGCAGCCACCCGAACGCTGACCGTCACCACCACTCAAATGGTGGATCGTCCCAGCGCCCGACTTCATCCTCGCTGCCGGCTCGGAGGCAGCCAGCGCGGTCAGCTTGAGCTGGCGAAGGCGGCCGCTCGCCTCGCGATGGTCGTCCTACAGGGCGTCGTGCAGGAAGTCGATCATCAGCGGCCAGATCTCCTCGGCCTTCGCCTCGTCACGGGTGCCCAGGGCGTTGTGGGGCGCCATGAACGCGTGGCCGGTGCCCTCGTGCACGGTCACGCTCACGTCCTTGCCCATGGCCTGCAACTTCGCGCCGAGCGCCCGGCCGGCGTCCGGCGGGAAGAAGTCGTCGTTCTCGGCCAGGTGGACCATCGCCCGGGCCTCGAAGGACGACCAATCGGGCTCCATGTCGCCCTGGGGGAAGCCGTAGAAGGGGACGATCGCCCGCACCTGGTCGGGACGGTTGGCGGCGATCAGCCACGACAGCATCCCGCCCATGCAGAACCCGACGACGCCGATGCCGTTGCCGTGGACGGCCTCGTGGCCGGCCAGGAAGTCCACCGCGCCGCTCATGTCCTTCGCGGCGCGGTCCGGCGGGCATGCTCTGCATGAGCTGCGCCGCCTTGTCCATCTCGTCGTGCCCGGCCAGCTCGCCGTGGTACAGGTCGGGGGCCAGGGCGACGAAGCCGGCGGAACCGAGCCGGTCGGTCACCTCCTTGAGCGCCGAGTCCAGGCCCCACCACTCCTGGATGACGAGTACCCCCGGGCCCCCGCGTGCCGGGGTCACCAGGTAGCCCGAGGCCGTGTTGCCGTTGCTCGCGAACTCCACCATCTCAGCCATGGAGCGGGAACCTACTGCGGCGCAGGACCGTCCCCGGGCAGCGCGGCCCGGATGCGGGCGGCGGCGTCGTCCAGCTCCTCGCCGCTGATCGAGGCCGCCGCGTTGGCGAAGTTCAGCTGGCCCATGTTGGTGGTCGGGAACACATGGAGGTGGGTGTGGGGGATCTCGTAGCCGGCGATGATCACCGCCACCCGCTCGCTCACGAAGGCCTGTTGCTGCGCCCGGCCGATGGTGCGGGCGACGGACATGAGGTGGCGGGCCAGGTCGTCCGGCAGGTCGATCCAGTGGTCGACCTCGTCGCGAGGCACGACCAGCGTGTGCCCGGGGGTGAGCGGGTTGATGGAGAGGAAGGCGACGCACCGGTCGTCCTGCCACACGAAGGTCCCGGGGATCTCGCCCTCGATGATGCGGGTGAACAGCGTGGCCATGCGGATCATCCTGGCACCGGCGATCGGTAGCCGGGGCAGGCCGGTACGCTCCCCGGGTGGCCCTCCGGGTAGCGCCTGACGTCGAGACGAGCCGCGTCCTGACGCTCCCGAACGTCATCACGTTCATCCGACTGGCCTGCCTGCCTGTCTTTCTCTGGCTGCTGTTCGTCCAGGAGGACCGCTTCGCCGCGGCGGTGCTGCTCGCGGTCCTCGGGATCACGGACTTCGTCGACGGTTACATCGCGCGTCGCTTCCACCAGGTGAGCGAGCTGGGCAAGGTGCTCGATCCCACCGCCGACCGCCTGCTGTTCATCGTCGGCGTCGGCGGCATCATGATCGACGGGGCAGCACCGCTGTGGTTCTCGTTGCTGGTCCTCGCGCGAGAGGTCGTCGTCGGGGCGGCCATGGTCACCCTCACCGCCCTCGGCATGAAGCGGGTCGACGTTTCCTGGTGGGGCAAGGCAGGCACCCTGGCGCTGATGGTCTCGTTCCCGTCCTTCCTGGCCAGCGAGTCCGGCATCTCCACGGCCGACTTCTGGCGCGTGGTCGGCTGGGGGTTCGGCATCCCCGGCCTCGTGCTCAGCTACTACGCGGCGTTCACGTACCTGCCCGTCATGCGACGCAACCTGGCCCTCGGGCGGGCCGAACGGGCCCTGTCATCGGAGGGAGCGGCGGAGGTGTCGGCGGAGGTGGAGGCAGGGTCGTGAAGGCGGGGTCGTGAAGGCCGTGATCATGGCCGGGGGCGAGGGCACCCGGCTCCGGCCGCTCACGTCCAACACGCCCAAGCCGCTCCTGACCGTGGCCGGGCGGCCGATGATGGAGCACGTCCTCAACCTGCTGCGGCGGCACGGCATCACTGACGTGGTCGTGACGGTCTCGTTCATGGCCAACGCCATCCGGGACTACTTCGGCGACGGCTCGGAGTTCGGCGTCGAGCTCACCTACGTGGACGAGCCCGCGCCGCTGGGGACGGCAGGTTCGGTCCGCAATGCCGCCGACCTGCTGACCGAACGCTTCATGGTGCTGTCGGGTGACGTGGTCACCGACATCGACCTGTCCCGCATCATCGACTTCCACGTCGAGCACGAGGCGCTGGCCACCATCGGCCTGACCCCGGTCGACCGGCCGCTCGAGTTCGGCATCGTGATCACGCGCGAGGACGGCTCGATCGACCGGTTCCTGGAGAAGCCGACCTGGGGCCAGGTCTTCAGCGACACGATCAACACGGGCATCTACGTCCTCGAGCCCGACATCTTCGAGCTGATCGATCCCGCCAGGCCGGTCGACTTCTCGGCCGAGGTCTTCCCGGAGCTCCTGCGCGAGGGCCGGCCGCTGTTCGGCGCGGTGACCCAGGGGTACTGGGAGGACGTCGGGGCGCTCGACGCCTACCTGAGGGTGCACAAGGACGCGCTGGACCAGATGGTCCAGCTCGACATCCCGGGCTTCCAGGTGGCCGACGGCGTCTGGGTGGGGGAGGGCACCGAGATCGCCCCGGACGTCGAGACGGTCGGCCCGGCCTTCATCGGCCCCGACTGCACGATCGAGTCGGGTACCCGCCTCGGCGCGTACACGGTGCTCGGCTCCCACTGTCGGGTCCTGGCCAACGTCCAGCTCGACCGGTGCGTGCTGCTCGACAGCGTGTACGTCGGGGCGGGCAGCCGCCTGCGGGGCGCGGTCGTGGGGAAGAGCGCCAACCTGCGGTCTCACGTGCGCGGCGGACGAAGGCGTCGTGATCGGCGACGAGGTCCAGGTGGGCCACGACGCCACGCTCGGCCCGGACGTCAAGGTGTACCCGTTCAAGACCATCGAGGACGGGGCGGTCGTCAACTCGTCCATCGTGTGGGAGAGCCGGGGGGCTTCCTCCCTTTCGGACGGGACGGTGTGGACGGCCTGGCCAACGTGGACATCACGCCCGAGCTGGCCGTGAAGCTGGCTTTGGCCTACGGCACCAGCCTCCGCAAGGGCGAGACCGTGGTGACGTCCCGTGACTCGAGCCGCTCGGCGCGGATGCTGAAGCGGGCGCTGATGGCCGGCCTCAACGCGGCCGGGATCAACGTGCTCGACCTCGAGGTGGCGTCCACCCCTGTCACCCGGTTCCTCGTCAAGTCACCCAAGGCGGTCGGCGGGCTCACCGTCCGCCTCCGCAACGACGACCCTTCGAGCGTGTCCATCCACTTCTACGACCACACCGGCATGGACATCCCGGAGGACGCCCAACGCCGCATCGAGCGGTCCTTTCAGCGGGAGGACCACCGGCGGGCGCTCCCCGAGGAGATCGGCGACATCTCCTTCCCGCACCGAGCCGTCGAGGACTACACCGTCGAGCTGGCCGAGATCGTCGAACCGGGACAGATCGCGGAGCGCCAGTTCAAGCTGGTCATCGACTACGGCTACGGCTCGGCCTCCCTGGCCATGGCCAGCGTCCTCACGAAGCTTCGAGCCGACGTGCTGGCCGTCAACCCGTACTCCTCGACGATTGGCCGTCTCACCTTCGACATGGCGGCCTCGACGCGGCGGGTGGCCGAGCTGGTCCGGGCGTCCGGTGCCCATCTCGGCGCGGTGTTCGACCCCGCGGCCGAGCGCCTCACCCTGATCGACGACGAGGGCGAGGTGCTCTCCCACACGGAGGCGACCCTGTGCTTCGTGGAGCTGATCTGCGACCACCTGCTCGGCGACCGCATCGCCCTGCCCGTCAACATGACCGGCCACGCCGAACGGATCGCGGCCGGCCAGGGGGTGACCGTCCAGCACACCAAGGTGTCCACGCCCGCATTGATGGAGGCGGCGACGCAGCCGGGTGTGGGCTTCGCGGCGGACGGGGAGGGCGGGTACATCCTCCCGGGCTTCCTCCCTGCGTTCGATGCCGCCGCCGCCCTCGTCAAGATGCTCGACCTGCTGGCTCGCAGCGGTCGCCAGCTGGCCGAGGTGCGCCGCGGGCTCCCAGCCGTGCACGTGACGCACGAGGCGGTGGCCACGCCCTGGGAGCAGAAGGGCCTCGTCATGCGCAGCCTGCTGGAGCGGGCCGACGGTGAGCTCGTCCTCGTCGACGGCGTGAAGGTCGGCAACGGGCTCGAGTGGGCACTGGCCCTGCCCGATCCGGCCGAGCCCGTCACCCACCTCTGGGCCGAGGCGGGGACGGCCGCGGGAGCCCGCGCGCTGTCGAAGGACTACGCCCGGCGCATCCGCCGCTTGGTTCGATGATGGACGCGGCAGGACTAAGTTCGAGCGGATGAACGTGCCCGACGACCTCCGCTACTCGAAGGATCACGAGTGGGCCAGCGTCGAGGACGGCGGCGCCGGAGGCGGCTCGGGGCAGCGGGTGCGGATCGGCATCACGGACTACGCCCAGGACGCGCTCGGCGACGTGGTCTTCGTGCAGGTGCCGGCGGTCGGGACGGCCGTGCAAGCCGGCGAGAGCATGGGCGAGGTCGAGTCGACGAAGTCCGTGTCCGACATCTTCGCCCCGCTCAGCGGGACCGTCGTCGAGGTGAACGACGCGCTCGGCGACCACCCGGAGACCGTGAACGGCGACCCCTACGGTGACGGCTGGCTCTGCGTCATCGAGGTCGCCGACGACGGCGAGCTGCAGGGTCTGCTCGACGCCCCGGCGTACCGCTCGCTGATCGAAGGCTGACGGCGGCGGGGTGACCGGCGTCTACTGCACCAACTGCGGGCACCTGAACCCGGAAGGCGCCAACTTCTGCGCGTCGTGCGGCACGCCGCTGGCCGCGGCGGCCGGCGAGCGCACGCTGCGGATCCACGCGGTCGACCCCATGCAGGACGCGCCGGGTCCGAAGGACGACGTCGTGGTCGAGCTGAGCGACGTCGAGGTCGGGTCCGGCGTGCTGGTCGTGCGGGCCGGCGTCATGGCCGGGCAGCGCCTCACGCTCGACCTGCCGCTGACCCGGCTCGGTCGCCATCCCCAGAGCGACATCAGCCTCGACGACATCACGGTGTCGCGGCGTCATGCCGACATCGAGCGGCTGGCCGACGGCGGGTACGAGATCCGCGACGCGGGCTCCCTCAACGGGACCTACGTCAACGGGGAGCGGGTGGAGAAGACGCGGCTCAGCAACGGCGACGAGGTCCAGATCGGGAAGTTCCGCATGGTGTTCCTGGATGCCCTCGGCGGCACGGCGTGAACACCCAGGCCTTCTTGTCCATCGGCGAGGTCCTGCAGCTCCTGCAGGAGGAGTTCCCCGACGTCACCATCTCCAAGATCCGCTTCCTGGAGAGCCAGGGCCTGATCGATCCCGAGCGCACGCCGTCGGGCTACCGCAAGTTCTACGACCCCGACATCGAACGGCTCAGGTTCATCCTGCGGGAGCAGAAGGACAGCTACCTGCCGTTGAAGGTCATCAAGACCCGTTTGGAGGCGGGCGAGGGGACCGGCCCGGTCGTGCGCCCGTTCCCGACGACGCTCTCGCTGGTCGAGGACGCCGATGTGCCCCCGCCCGCCGGTGCCGGGCCGGTGGTCGACGACGGTCCGCCGCCGGAGCTGGTGGATGCTCACAGCGACGAGCCCGAGCCGGCGCCTGGATCGGAGCCGCTCACGACGGCGCCGGACCCCGAGTTCACGCCCGCCCCGGCGTCGAGCCTGACCTTCGACGAGCTGGTCGAGGCATCCGGGCTGACGGCCGGCCAGCTCCGCGAGGTCGAGCGCTACGGCCTGGTGGTCAGCCGTCCGGTGGGGCGGACCACCTACTACGACGAGGAGGCGTTGGTCATCGCCCGGCTGGTGGCCGGGTTCCTCCGCTTCGGCATCGAACCCCGCCACGTCCGCATGTACCGCACGTCGGCCGAGCGCGAGGCCGGTGTGTTCGAGCAGGTCATCCTGCCGCTGGTCAAGCAGCGCAACCCGCAGGCCCGCGCCCAGGCGCTGGCCAGCTTGTCCGAGCTGACCCAGCTCGGCTCCGGGATGCGCGAGGCCATGATGCGCCAGGCCCTCCGCAACTACACGGACACCCTGTAAGGCCCGCCCGCCGCACGCCCGCCGTCGCGGCCCGAGGGCTACCATCCGGGCATGGTGCCGATGGAGCTCGTCGGGGTCCGGCTGGAGCTGCCGGCCAACACCCCCATCGTGATCCTGCGCGAGACCGAGGGGCGCCGGCGGGTCGTTCCCATCTACATCGGCGGGCCGGAGGCGGCCGCCATCCACTACGCGCTGGAGGGCATCGAGCCGGCGCGCCCGCTGACCCACGACCTGCTCAAGAACGTGCTCGACGAGCTGACGACGTCCCTCGATCGCATCGTCGTCACCGAGGTGCGGGACCGGACGTACTACGCGGAGCTGCACCTGGTGAACGCCGCCGGCTCCCACACCGTGTCGAGCCGCCCGTCGGACGCCATCGCGCTGGCGGTTCGGACGCAGACGCCGATCTTCGCCGAGGAGAGCCTCCTCGACGAGGTCGGCCAGGAGCAGGAAGAGGTCGAGCCGGGCCAGGAGGGCGACGAGGACGAACTGCTCGAGGACTTCCGGGACTTCATCGAGAACGTGAAGCCCGAGGACTTCGGCGGCGCCTGACCAGGCCCTGACCCCGGTCGCCCGACCGGGCGATCGACCCGATTAGGGTCGTCGGCCAGGACTGCGAGGGAGGACCGGTGCCAGAACAGAACGCCCGATCTGAGGGCGCCAAGGCCAAGGGAATGTTCGAGAAGTGGTTCGAGACGTCGGTGCTCTACCCGATCGAGGACTTCCACGATCCCAAGCAGGAGTGGCGGCGCCTGTTCTCCGAACTGCTCGGAACGTTCTTCCTGGTCCTGGTGGCGGCGGGCGGCGGGATGATGGGTCAAGCATTCCCCGACACGATCAGCCGTAGCGCGGCGGTGACCGCACCGGGGTTGATGGTGATGGCCATCATCTTGTTCATGGGCAAGGTCTCGGGTGCCCACCTCAACCCGGCCGTCAGCCTCGCGTTCGCCGCCCGCGGGGACTTCCCGTGGCGCCGGGTACCCGGCTACATCGTGGTGCAGCTCGGCGGGGCGACGCTGGCCGCGTTGTTCTTGCGTGCGGTCATCGACGTCTCGGCCACGTACGGCTCCAACTACCCAGCCCCGGGGTACTCGTCGATGGCGGCGTTCTGGATGGAGTTCATCCTGACCTTGGGGTTGGTGAGTGTCATCCTCGGGACGGCGTCAGGGGCCCAGAACATCGGCTTCGTGGGCGCGTTCGGGGTCGGTGGGTACATCGCGTTGGCGGGCCTGTGGGGGAGTCCGATCTCGGGCACGTCGATGAACCCCGCCCGCACGTTCGGTCCTGACCTTGTCGGCCGCGACTGGACCGCGTACTGGGTGTACGTCGCCGGGCCGATCGCCGGCGCGGCGGCCGCGGTCGTCTGCGGGTTCGTGCTACGCGGCCAAGGCGGCGGCAGGGCCGGGTCGGGCGCCGCGCAGGGAGCGCTCTACACCGAGGTCGGCCTGCCCGACAAGGACTGAACAGACGTCGGCGGCGCCTGAGCCTCGGGCGCGCCGTTCCGGTGATTGACCGGCGGCACGCGACTTCCTACGCTGGGCCCCCGACCACACCGGCGTAACTACCGCGCTGTGGTGCGGGCGGACGAGAGCCGAGGAGCGCACGGGATGGTCGTGGACGAGGAAGGCTTCAGTGGGACCCGCACGGCCCAGGTCGTGGGCATCAGCTACCGCCAACTGGACTACTGGGCCCGCACCAACCTGATCCGGCCCTCGCTGGCCGACGCCAACGGCAGCGGCAGCCGCCGGCGGTACTCGTACCGCGACCTCCTGGAGTTGAAGGTCGTCAAGAAGCTCATCGACGCGGGCATCCGGCTGGAGAGCGTCCGGGAGGTGTTCACCTACCTGCGCGAGCACATGAACACCGACGTCGCCTCGGCCCACCTCGTCATCTCCGGCAGCGACGTGCTGTTGTGCGACGGAGACGACCTCATCACCGTCCTGCAGCGTGGGCAGGGCGTCCTCAACGTGTTGCCCCTGGCGGGAGTGAAGGAGGAGCTCGACGAGGGGATCGTGGCCATCCACCCTCGTATGGCGGCGGCCCACGCAACTGAGCACGGGGCCCCTGAGGTCGGGGGCGAGGTGGCCGGCGCCGTTCCCGCTCCGTGAGCTCCGTGAGTCCATGAGCTCGATGGGCGGGGTCAAGCGGTCACCGCTCGACGCCGAGCATCGCTCCCTCGGCGCCAAGATGGTGCCGTTCGGCGGTTGGGAGATGCCACTCGCGTATCCCGCGGGCACGATCGAGGAGCATCTGGCCTGCCGCCGCGACGCCGTGGTCTTCGACGTGAGCCACCTGGGCACGGTCCGCGTCGACGGCGTCGCGGCCCACGACGCACTGCAGGCCGAGCTGACGAACGACCTCGACAAGATCGGCCCCGGCCGGGCGCAGTACACCCATCTGCTGGATGCCGAGGACGCCTCGGTGCTCGACGACCTGATCGTCTGGTGGCGCGAGGGTGACGTGTTCGACGTGATGCCCAACGCGTCCAACACGGACCGGGTCCGGGCCGCGGTGGGCGGCGAGGACGTGACCGAAGGTCGAGCCGTGCTGGCCGTGCAGGGCCCGGACGCCCGCCGTCGGCTCGAGGGCATCTTCCCGGACGCCGCGGCCGTGGGTCGGTTCAAGGTGGCCGAGGCGTCCTGGCGGGGCACGCCGTGCACGATCGCGGGCACGGGTTACACCGGCGAGCCAGGCCTCGAGATCGCGGTGCCGGCCGACGCGGCCCCGGGCCTGTGGCAGGCGCTCCTGGAGGCCGGAGTGCGGCCTGCGGGCCTCGGTGCCCGAGACACACTGCGGCTCGAGGCCGGGCTCCCGCTCCACGGCCACGAGCTGGGACCGGGCATCACACCGCTGCAGGCGGGGCTGGGGTGGGTGGTCTCCTGGACCAAGCCGACCTTCCGCGGGAGGGGAGCGTTGATGGCCGAGAGGGAGCGGGGCGTGACGAGGCTCCTGCGCGGCATCGCCACCGAAGGGCGGCGACCGCCGCGCGCGGAGTGCCCGGTCGTCGTCGCCGGCCAGGTCGTGGGGGAGACCACGAGCGGGAACTTCTCGCCCGTGCTCGGGCACGGTGTCGCGCTGGCCTTCCTGCCGCCGGAAGTCGCAGACGGTGCTGCGGTCGAGGTCGATCTTCGCGGCACCGCGCTGCCGGGCGCTGTCGTCGCCACGCCGTTCGTCCGCTCGGCCTGATGACCGCGAGCGGGACGACCGCGGGCCGCCTCGAACGGCTGGAGCCGGGCCAGCTCATCGTCTTCGGCGGGGACCGCACGACGACCGTGCCTCCGGACCTCGCGGCTGCCTTCTCGCCTGGCGACCGGCTGGTCGTCGTGCAGGAGACGGGCGCGCTGCTGCACGTTCCCGCGTCCGACCACGCGCTGGCCGACCGGGCCGTGACGGCCGCCCACCGTGCGTTCCTGGGGCTGGCCGCCGTCGACGACACCGCCATCACGCAGTTCTACGAGGAGTTCGCGCGACGGCTCGAGGATGACCGTGCCTTCGGCCCGATCGCCGCCGCCAACGGGGAGGACGTCGAACGGGCCAGGACGATGGGTCGCAGCACCACGCGCCTCGTGCTGTCCCCGTCGATGCGGGCCGGCATGGTGTCGGGACTGCGCACGTGGCGCGACCTGCCGTCGGGACGGGATGCGGTCGTGGAGCGGATCGACCACGCGGGCTGGCGGGTGGAGCAACGGCGCAGCCCCCTCGGCGTCGTCGGCTTCGTGTTCGAGGGCCGCCCCAACGTGTTCGCCGATGCGACGGGCGTGCTGCGCAACGGGAACACGGTGGTGTTCCGGATCGGGCGCGACGCCCTGCGTACGGCGATGGCCATCGAGCAGGCGGCACTCCTGCCCGCGCTGGCGGCCGCCGGCCTGCCCGACGGCGCCGTCGGGCTCCTCGCCGCGCCGTCCCGGGCGACCGGCTTCGCGCTGTTCTCGCACCCGCTCCTGGCGCTCGCCGTGGCCCGTGGGTCGGGCCCGGCCGTGGCCCAGCTCGGCGCCGTCGCCCGGCAGGCGGGTGTCCCCGTCAGCCTGCACGGCACGGGGGGAGCCTGGTTGGTGGCCGGAGCGGGCGCGGACGCGGATCGCTTCGAGCGCGCCGTCTTCCAGTCGCTCGATCGGAAGGTGTGCAACACGCTGAACGTCTGTTGCATCGTCAACGATCGCGCGCGGGAGCTGGTGCCTCGCTTCCTGGCTGCACTGGAGGCAGCGGGGGAGCGGCGGGGAGCAGCTCCCAAGCTGCACGTGGTGGAGGGCAGCGAGCCGCACCTGCCGAGGGCCTGGTTCGAGCGCACGGTCGAGGTCGAGCGCGCGGAGGGCCCGGTCGTCGAGCCGCAGGCCGAGCCGCTGGTCACCGCCGAGCTCGGGCGCGAGTGGGAGTGGGAGGGCAGCCCGGAGGTGACGCTGGCCGTCGTCGAGGACCTGGACGCCGCGATGGCCCTGTTCAACCAGCACAGCCCTCGACTGGTCGGGACGTTGGTGTCCGACGATCCGGCGGAACAGGACACGTTCTGGTCGGGCCTCGACGCGCCCTTCGTCGGCGACGGGTTCACCCGCTGGGTGGACGGCCAGTACGCGCTGGACCGGCCCGAGCTCGGGTTGTCCAACTGGCAGCACGGCCGCCTGCTGGCCCGCAGCGGGGTGCTGTCGGGCGACTCGGTCTTCACCCTCAGGACGCGCGCCTTCCAGCAGGACCCGGACCTGCACCGCTAGCTCGGTGGCGCTGCCCGCCAGCCCGCTCTCGCGGAGCTCAGTTGCGGAATCCGCAACCAGACTCCGCGAGACATGACGTCAGCGAGCGCTCGGGGCGCTTCCCAGCCTTCTTGGCGGCCGACTTCTTGGCCGCCGACTTCTTCGCGGTCGACTTCTTCGCGGTCGCAGCCTTCTTCGGCGGCCGCCTTCTTCGGCGGCGGGCCAGGTACGGCGGCGGCGGCTCCTCGTCGTCCAGGTCATCGGCAACCGGCGTCGCGGGACGTGAGGTCATGGTCAGTCCCGGGAAGCCGCGGGCGTTGCCGAACAGGCCGCCGGCCAGTTCCGCCACCTGACCGAGCGGGCTGAGCGCCTTCGGGATGGACGACATGACGTCGAGCGTCTCGGACAGGCGCCGGGGCAGATCCACGACGATGGGGTTCGACAGCAGCTCGGCGAGCTGGTCGAGACCGGGCGCCACCCGTTCCACCGGGCCTCGCAGCAGGGCGATCATCCGCGCCGCGCTGTCGGCCGACTTGGTGATCTCGGGCACGACGGTGCGGATGGGCGCCTCCATGTCGTCGAGCAGGCGGTTCATGCGCTCGGTCATGGCGTTGAGGTTGTCCATCGTCTGCCGGAACGTCTGGACGACGTCGATGAACCCGGCCACGCCCGTGCGGAACTGCTCGACGGACTTGGTCATCATCGTGATCGGGTTGTTCGTGCCGATCATCCCGAAGAGGTCGGCCAGGCCCGGAGCAGGAGGGCGGGGGGGTGGCTGATCAGGCATGGGAGGGCACGGTAGTGCTCCGCCGTCACGCCAACGTGGTGGCGTAGTCCTCGATCGGGGGGCAGGAGCAGACGAGGTTCCGGTCGCCGCCGGCCGCGTCGACGCGGCCGACCGGTGGGAAGTACTTGGTGACCCGGAGCGCCGGGTCCGGGAAGGCCGCGAGCTCCCGCGGATACGCACGGTCCCACGCGTCGGTGAGGAGGTCCTCGGCCGTGTGGGGGGCGTGCCGGAGCGGGCTGGCGTCGGCCGCCCACTCGCCGGCGGCGACGCGGTCGATCTCGCCCCGGATGGCGATCATGGCGTCGCAGAACCGGTCCAGCTCTCGACGGTCCTCGCTCTCCGTCGGCTCCACCATGAGGGTGCCGGCCACGGGGAAGCTCATCGTCGGTGCGTGGAACCCGTAGTCCATCAGCCGCTTGGCGACATCGTCGACGGTGACGCCGGTCGCCTTGGTCACCGGGCGGAGGTCGAGGATGCACTCGTGGGCCACGAAGCCACCCCGCCCGGTGTAGAGGACGGGGTAGTGGTCGCGCAGTCGCGACGCGACATAGTTGGCGCTGGCGACGGCGACGGCGGTGGCGCGACGGAGACCCGCCGCGCCCATCAGCGCGATGTAGACCCAGGAGATGGGCAGGATGCCGGCCGAGCCGAACGGCGCCGCTGACACGGGACCGACCCCTCCGGCGGCGACCGGCTCCAGCGGGTGCCCGGGGAGGAACGGAGCGAGGTGGGCGCGGGCGGCTACAGGCCCCACGCCGGGCCCCCCGCCTCCGTGCGGGATGCAGAAGGTCTTGTGCAGGTTCAGATGGCTGACGTCACCACCGAAGCGCCCCGGCTGGGCCACGCCGACGAGCGCGTTGAGGTTGGCCCCGTCGATGTAGACCTGGCCGCCGTGGTCGTGGACGACCGCGCAGAGCTCGGCGATCCCCTCCTCGAAGACCCCGTGCGTGGAGGGGTACGTGACCATCGCTGCGGCCAGGCGCGGTCCGGCGGCCTCCGCCTTGGCCCGTAGGTCGGCCAGGTCGACGTTGCCGTCGCCGTCGCAGGCGACGACCACGACCGTCAGGCCGGCCATCACCGCGCTGGCCGCGTTGGTGCCGTGGGCGCTCGAGGGGATGAGGCACACCTCGCGGTCGGTCTCGCCCCGGCTGCGGTGATAGGCGCGGATGGCGAGCAGGCCGGCCAGCTCGCCCTGGCTGCCGGCGTTGGGCTGCAAGCTGACGGCGTCGTAGCCGGTGATGGTGGCCAGCATCTGTTCCAGCTCGCCGATGAGCGCCAGGTAGCCCTCGACCTGCTCGACGGGGGCGTACGGGTGCACGTACGCGAACTCGGGCCATGTCACCGGGAGCATCTCGGCGGCCGCGTTGAGCTTCATGGTGCACGAGCCGAGGGGGATCATCGTGCGGTCGAGGGCGAGGTCCCGGTCGGCCAGCCGGCGCAGATAGCGCAGCAGCTCGTGCTCGCTGTGGTAGCGGTTGAACACCGGGTGGGTCAGCAGCTCGCCTTCGCGGCGGGCGGCGGCCGGGAGGCCATCGTCGACAGTGGCGTCGAGCGCGGCTGTGTCCGCCGTGTCGCCATCGACGCCGAAAGCGGCCCATACACGCCCGACGACATCGGGCGTCGTCGTCTCGTCGAGGGAGATTCCCACCGTGTCGGCGTCGACGAGCCTCAGGTTGATGCGGGCCTGCCGGGCCGCGTCGCACGATCTCCACCGCCCGCCCGGGGACGCGCACCTGCACCGTGTCGAACCAGGTGTCGTTGACGAGGTCGTGGCCACCGGCGCGCAACCCGCCGGCGAGGATGCTCGTCAGGCGGTGGACTCGCTCGGCGATGCGGGTCAACCCGTCGGGTCCGTGCCACACGGCGTACATCCCGGCGATGTTGGCGAGGAGCACCTGCGCGGTGCAGATGTTGCTGGTCGCCTTCTCGCGGCGGATGTGCTGCTCCCGGGTCTGGAGAGCCAGCCGGAGTGCGGGGCGTCCGTCGTCGTCGGTGGATACGCCGACCAGCCGGCCGGGCAACGAGCGGGCGTACGCGTCGCGGGTGGCGAGGAAGGCCGCGTGGGGGCCACCGAAGCCCATCGGCACGCCGAACCGCTGGGACGACCCGACCACGATGTCGGCGCCCTCTTCGCCGGGCGACGACAGCAGGACGAGGGCCAGGAGGTCGGCGGCGACCACGGCCAGCCCTCCGGCCGCGTGCACGGCTTCCGTGAACGCTCTCAGGGGGAGGATCGCACCCGACGAGGTGGGGTAGGAGAGGAGGGCACCGAAGCAGCCGGTGGCGTCGTGGTCGGCGATGTCGCCGACCACCAGGTCGATGCCGACCGGTTCGGCCCGCGTGCGGAGGACGGCGATCGTCTGGGGATGGGTGTCCGGGTGCACGACGAAGGTGTCGCTCGGGCTCTTGGACAGCCGTCGACACATCGTCATGCTCTCGGCGGCCGCCGTCGCCTCGTCCAGCATCGAGGCGTTGGCCAGGTCCATGCCCGTGAGGTCGGCGACCATCGTCTGGAAGTTCAGGAGCGCTTCGAGCCGGCCCTGGCTGATCTCGGGCTGGTAAGGCGTGTAGGCGGTGTACCAGGCCGGGTTCTCGAGCAGGTTGCGCTGGATGACCGGCGGCGTGAAGGTGCCGGAGTACCCCATGCCGATGAGCGAGGTCACCACCTGGTTCCGGGCGGCCAGCTCCCGCAGGGACGTGAGGACCTCCCGCTCCGTCCGTCCTGACGGCAGGGCCAGGTGCTCCCCGGCGCGGATGGAGGCGGGGACTGCGGCATCGAGCAACTCGTCGAGGTCCGCCACCCCGATCGTCGACAGCATGCCGGCCAGCTGGTCCTCGTCGGGACCGATGTGGCGGCGGGCGAACTCGCCGTGGTCCTCGAGCTCCGCCAAGGTGGGTCGCGTCGGCAACGTGGGCTCCTCTCCGGTGGTCCTCCGGTTGGTTCCCCCGCTGTCGCGGCACCTGAGAGCTTCGTGACCGATCCGGCCGTCGAGGTCCGGAGCGGTACTTTCCCCTTCGGTGAGGCGGCGGACCGCCTGCTTTCCAGCGTCGCCTCACCCGATCGGTCCGTTGGCCTGAGAGATTCCGGGGAGGTTGCTCCTTCGGCGCCCCGTACGCCACAGTTGCAGCGCCGTGGGCTCTCCCGACCGGGGTCGTCAGCATGGCCAGGCTAGCCGGGCCCTTGACCACGAAAGTGGCTTGACAAACGGACCGGATTTCTGGTTCATTCGATAGATGCCGTCCGTTCCTGCTGAGCCGCTCCCGGCGCGAGACGAGGTCCCGGACTACGACCTCCCCGAGGTGGTCGTGGCCGATCAGCCGCACCAGCTCAAGGCTCTGGGGGATCGAACCCGCGTGGCCATCTTGGACCTGGTGCTCGAGCGGGCGGCCTCGGTCACGGAGCTGGCCGCCGCTCTCCACAAGCCGAAGAGCTCGGTGGCCCACCACGTCGACGTCCTGCGGCGGGCCGGCCTGCTCCGGGTGGTCAGGACCCGCCGTGTCCGCGCCGTGACGGAGGCGTTCTACGGCCGGACCGGGCGGACCATCCACATGACCTCGCCGGGCCCGGAGCACCCGCTGCGGTCGATGCTGGCCGACGCTCTCGCCGAGCAGGTGCCGTACGAGGAGGGCTGCGGCGGCGGCTTCACCCTGCGCCACGCCCGCATCCCCGCCGACGCAGGCCGACGCCTTCGCCGGTCGGCTCACGGAGCTCGCCCTCGAGTTCACCCGCCTCCCTCGGGAAGGCGACGTCGTCTACGGCCTGATCGCCGGCGTGTACCCGACCGCCCATGGCGTCCTGCCGCCGCCGAACAGGAAGAGCACGAGGAGGGCGAGGAGTGACGTCCACCCGCGCCCGGACTCGCACCCGGCTGGGCGCCGGCTACTGGAAGCTGTTCTCGGCCAGCGTCATCTCGAACGGCGGCGACGGCATGGGCCTCATCGCCTACCCGTGGTTGGCGTCGGCCGTCACCCGCAACCCGCTTCTCATCGGCCTCGTGAGCGTGGCCAACCGGTTGCCGTGGCTGGTCTTCAGCCTGCCGGCGGGCGTCATCACCGACCGGGTGGACCGGCGGGTCACGATGGTGGTCTGCGACGCGCTGCGGCGCGGCGCTCACCCTGGTGGTCGCGGTCGTCGTGCTCGCCGCCAGCGGCAGCCTCCCCGGGGTCGACGACCTGGACTCCGTGACCACCACGCGACCCGGGCTCTACCTCTTGCTGCTGATCGCGACGCTGCTGCTGGGGATGGCCGAGGTCCTGCGGGACAACTGCGGTCAGACGCTCATGCCCTCGCTGGTGGACGCCTCGCTGCTCGGAGCAGGCCAACGGACGCATGTGGGGCGCGGAGATGGTGGTCAACACCTTCATCGGCCCGGTCGTCGGCGCGCTTCCTGCTCTCGATCACGTTCGCCCTGCCGTTCTTCGTCGACGCCGGCTCCTTTGCGGTGGCCGCCGGCCTCGTCTTCCTGATCGCCGGCCAGTTCCGGCGCTCCCGGACCGTGGAGGAGCAGCGACAGCCCTGGCAGGCGCAGCTCAAGGAGGGCGTGCGCTGGCTGCGAGGTCACGAGCTGCTGTGGCCCATGGCCGTCATCCTGGGCCTCCTCAACGCCATCGGCATGATGATGTGCGCCACGTTCGTTCTCTACGCACAGGAGGTGCTCGGCACCTCGGCACCGGAGCTTCGCCCTCGTCACCACGGGCGCCGCCATCGGCGGCATCATCGGCAGCCTGGCCGCGCCCCGAGTGAGCCGGGCGATCGGAGCCGGTCCGTCGCTGGCGCTGACGATGGTCGGCGGCGCCGTCGGCTCGGCCGCGCTGGCCGTGACGTCGAGCTGGCCGGTGGCCTGGCTGGCCTTCGGCGGTGGAGGTCGGGCTGGGCGCGCTGTGGAACGTCATCACCGTCTCGCTGCGGCAGGCGATCATCCCCGACCACCTGCTCGGCCGGGTCAACAGCGTCTACCGGTTCCTGGGGTGGGGGATGATGCCCATCGGCTCGTTGGTCGGCGGTCTGGTGGTGGCGCTCGGCGATCAGGTCACGACCCGGGAGACGGCCCTGCGGTTGCCGTACGTGATCGCGCTGGTCGGCAACCTGCTCCTGCTGGCCTTCGGGAGCCGCCGGCTCACCACCGCCCGCATCGAGGCGGCCCGGGCCGCCGGCAAGGCGCCTGACCCCGCAGCCGCGTGACGTGTAGGCTCTAGGTGCGACCGCCCCGGAGCGAGTCCTGGAGCGAGCGCAGCGTTTCCCAGTGGCCGCCGATGGCCAGCACCGCCTGCTGCGGCCAGGTGGTCGGATCGTGGGCGTTGAACTGGGGGCCGGCGCCGCTCAGCACGTCCCGCAGGACCTGTGGAGTGGAGTTGGCCAGCGCAGCCCAGTTCGTGATGCCGGCGGACTGGAGGACCTCCTCGACCTGCGGCCCGATGCCCTCGACCACCTTGAGGTCGTCGATGATGACCGGCCGGCCCAGCTTCTCCTGCGCTTCCTCCATGCCGGGGATCTCGCCCACCGGCTCCCATCCCTCGTGGTCCTCCAGGATGTCCTCGGCGGCCCCGGCGCGCTGCTCGGCCTCGGCCCGCTCCTCGGTCGCGGCCGCCAGGTGCGCCTGCAGGTCCGCCACCTGAAGGCGCAGGTGCGCGGCTTCGGAGGAGTCGCTGGCGCTGGCGGCGTCGGAGGCCGCGGCGAGGGCCTGCAGCCGGGCGATCGTCTCGGCGTCGCGCGTCCGCGCCGCCACCAGCTCCTGGACCTGGATGCGGGCGCGATCCGTCTCCTGCTGTGCGGCGGCGAGGCGCTGCTGCACCTCGCGCTCGCGCCGCTCGGCTTCCTGGCGGGAGCGGTATCCCCAGATCAGCCAGCCGAAGCCCAGGCCGAGGAGGAGGGCGAGCAGCATCCAGATGAGGATCTCTCCGGCGACGTACAGCATGGCTCAGACCCCTTGGACGATCAGCTCGATGCGGCGGTTACGGGCTTTGTTCTCCGGCGTGTCGTTGGGCACCAACGGATCCTCCTCGCCGCGGCCGAGGGTGGTGAGGTCGTCGGCCGGGATGTCCCGACCGACGAGGTAGTCCTTGACGGCGTCGGCGCGATCCTGGCTGAGCTCGAGGTTGGCCTCGGGCGAACCGTCGTTGTCCGTGTACCCGACGATCTGCACCTGCGAGCCGGGGACCTGCTTGATGGACTCGGCGGCGGAGTTGAGCACCACCTGCGACCGGTCGTCGAGGTCCGTCGAGTCGGGCGCGAAGTTGACACCGGAACGACCGAGCAGCGCGTTGAGCGAGGCCTGCAGGTCGTCCGGTGAGTCCGGGCCGGGCGACACGCTCGCCCGACACCGTGAGCCCGAAGTCGCCGGCCGACGAGGTGAGAGCCTCGTTGAAGGTGTCGGCCGCGGTGGCGCTGAACGCCTCGCCATCGACGTCGAGGTCCTGCCCGGCCAGCCGGGCGGTGCCACGCCGCACGGCGAGGCCGGCGCCGTTCACGAACTGCGCCAAGCCGTCGACCGCGTCGTCCGAGGCGGCATCGTCGGCCCCATCCGGAGTCGACCGTCAGTTGGTCCGTGACGGAGCCCTGGAGCGCGAACGCGGCGTCGGCGGCATCCCGCAGCGTCTGGGCCTGGTCGTCGGAGAGCACGGTGCCGGCGAGGGCGACGGCCTGATCGGAGATCGTCACCGTCACGTCGACCGTCGCGGTCGCCGGCTCGGTCGTCGGCGCGGCGGTCGTCGTCGTGGTGGCGACGGTGGTGGTCGTCACGGCCGCGGTGGTCGTCGTCTCGCCCGCCGAGGTGGTGACGTCGAGGGTGGTGGTCGATTCCCCGGTCGTGGTGGCCACCACCACGTCCGGTTCGGTCGAGCTGTAGGCGAGGGATCGGATGCCCTCGCGGTCCGTCACGGCGGCGAGGGCGGGATCGCGCAGGGTGGGCGGTCCGGCGAGGGTTCCGTCGCGACCGCTGAACGTGACGCCGACGCCCTGGATGCCGCCGGCGACCAGTTGCTCTTCGACGTTGGCCGTCAGGTCGTTCTCGATACGGGGGATGGAGACGGCCAGGGCGACGAGGTAGAGCAGGACGAACGCCAGGAGGCCCACCACGAGCCGCCGGCTCATCGTCGTCATCCGTCCTCCCGGTCCTTCAGGCCCGCGCTCGGGCGGAGGTTAGCGGTCGGGCGCGCGGCGTCCCTGGTAGGGCATCACTCCACGGTGCCGTAGGCGCCCCGCTCGCCGCGGGTCCCGGTCGTGGCGACCTCGACCACCGCGTGCGTCGAGATCGGCCAGGAACTCCGGGATCCGCCCGGCGTGGATGGCGTTGACGGTGCAGTGGAGCGAAGGGGGCGGGCCCTGCCGGTCCACGTACCAGCCCTTCCGCCACAGCGCATCCGCGAAGCGCGAAGACATCGAGGTGTACGGGGTCGGCGGCACCGAAGGCCAGCAGCATGGCGTCGGGCTCGGCCCGGAGGACCAGCGCGGGGTGATCCCGGATGCCGCTGGCCAGCTCCTCGGTGGCGGTCCGGGCGGCCGCCGCCAGCCGCAGGTACCCGTCGTCGCCCAGGTGGTGGAGCACGGCCCACGCCGCCGCCATCGGTCCACCGGACTTCGTGCCGAGGAGTCCCGAGGAGCCGTAGGTGCCGCCCAGCCAGTTCTCGGTGACGAACACCTGGTGACGGCGCAGCGCCCGCGTGCGGTGGACGATGACCGACGCGCCCTTGCCCGTGTACCCGAACTTGTGCAGGTCGACCGAGATCGACGTGACGCCGGGGACCGAGAAGTCGAACGGCGGGATGTCGTAGCCGAGGCGGGCCAGGTAGGGGAGCGTGACGCCACCCATGCAGGCATCGACGTGGCAGTTGATGCTGCGCTCGTCCGCCAGGGCTGCGATCTCGGTGACGGGGTCGATGACGCCCTGCGGGTACTGGGGCGCCGAGCCGACGACCAGCACGGTCTCGTCGTCGATGGCGGCGGCCATGGCGTCGACGTCCGCCCGCCAGTCGTCGCGCACGGGGATGCGGCGGTTCTCGAGCCCGAAGTAGTGAGCGCCCTTCTCGAAGGCGGCATGGGCGGAGGTGGGCAGCACCACGTTGGGGCGACGAATGTCCCGCTCGACCAGGCCACGCTGGCGGGCGGCCTCGACGGCGAGGAGGATGCTCTCGGTGCCGCCGGTGGTCATGAAGCCGGCCGCCTCGGGCCCGCCGCTGAGCCAGCCGGTCACGATGGCGACGACGTCCTGCTGGATCATCCGCAGGCTCGGGAAGGCGTCCGTGTTGAGGGCGTTCTCGGTCATGAAGCGCCGGTAGGCCTCCTCGGCCACGGCGAGCACCTCGGGGCCGGCGCTGTAGGCCAGCGTGAAGGCTCGACCGTCGCGCCAACGCACGTCGTCCGCCTGGAGGTCGCGCAGGCGAGCGACGACCTCGCCCGCCGGCAGGCCGTGCTGGGGGAGTGGGGAGGAGCCGGCCACGGCGGCGACTCAGGCGGCCTGGTAGCGGATGGTCAGCCCGTCGTAGGCGTCGGCCAGCGAGGCGTCGAGGCCGACGGGAGCGGGATCGATGCCGAGGCCGGCGCGGAGCTGGGCGATGGTCAGGTGCTGGATGGCGGGCCATGCGGTGGGCGCCGCCGTGTACTTCGGATCGCAGCCGTCGGCGTACAGGCGGACGATCACCTCAGGGACGGCGATACCTGCCTCCGACGCCACCTGGAGGATGCCGCCGCGGTCGGCCGCGATCGTGCAGGCGTCCATGAAGCCGAGGTGGGTGACGCCACTGAGCACGGCGAGCTGCCGTGGCGAGGGCACCGTCGTGTTCCACCACTGTTCGATCGACGCCGCCGGGGCGATGGCGTCGGCGTCGCCGGCCACGAACAGGCCCGGCTTGGCCGGCGGGTTGCCGTTCCCGGCGGCGAGGGCGACGAACGTCGCGATCTCCGGGTCTGCGCTCATCTGCAGCGCGGCGGCCCCGCCCGCCGAATGACCGACCACCGCGACCCTGCTGGTGTCGACCCGCGTGGCGAGCGGCCCGTCGTCGCGCAAGTTCTCCGCCTCCATCACCGGGAGGGCCGCCCGCAGGTCGTCCACGTCGCTGCTGGCGCCCTGGCCGATGGTGCCGGTCAGGCAGGAGGTCAGGTCGCGGGCCGAGTGTTCGGGTGCGGCGACGACGAAACCCCAGGAGGCGATGGCGGTGGTGAGGTACGACGACTGCTGCCGGAACCCGCAGAAGCCGTGGCTGAACAGCACGAGGGGGAACGGCCGGCTCTCGGGCTCTGCGGCCGGCAGTCCCGTGAACGCCTGCGTGGTGAACACGACATCGTTGGCCGCCGCCACCTTGGCCTGCTCGCCCGCCGGGAGGTAGGCGCGCATGTCGTAGGTGGCCGGCTGGGCGCCGGCCTCGCTGCCCGGTTCGGCCGGGTACCAGACGGTGATGGGCCCGTTCGGGGCGTCGACCTCCAGCGTGCCCACCGGGTACGGGCCACGGCCCGCGAAGGCCTGCGGACCGGTCGGGGTGGCGGAGGCGCCGTCGGACGCAGGAGGCGCCGAGCTCGTTGCCTCCCCGGCCGAGCCGTTGCCGGTGTCGCCGGCGCCACCCTCATCGCCGTCGTTCGAACAGGATGAGGCGACCGCCAGCAAGGCCAGCGCCACGACCGCGGCAGCGGCGCGGGATCGCACGGTCCTCCGCATGGGCTCAGCCGGCCTGGAGCTGGCTCACGACGGCCTCGACGGCCTGCTGATCGAGCTCACCCGTGGCCCGTGTCACGACTCGCCCGTCGGCGTCGAGGGCGACGAAGTACGGGTACGAGGGCAGGCCGTAGACCCCAGCGGCGGTGCCGTCGGCGTCGTCGGTCAGGATCCGTCCAGGCCATTCCTCCGCAGCCAGCCACGCCGACGGCGGGTAGTTGGGCAGGTCCGACTCCACCGCCGTAGAGACGGCGACGAGGTCGATGTCCTGCGGGGATCGTCCCGTCGGCCCTCCAGTCCACGAGCCGCGGGACCTCGGCCTGGCAGTGCGGGCACCAGTGGGCGACGAACACCAGGAGGCTCGGTCGACCCGTGGCGCCGCCGATCGACTCCGGCGTCCCGTCGAAGCTCTTCCCGTCGACGACTGGAGCGGTGGCGCCGATCGACGGGTCGTCGGCGTCGTTGCCCGGGAACTCGGAGAGCGGGTCGCCCGACACGATGACTGGCTGGACCTCGGCGACCGCCCCGCCGCTCGACGGTTGAGACGGTTGATCGGCGTTGCCGTCGCCCCCCAGCGTGGTGATGGCGGCGGCGCCCAGGAGCACGACGGCGACCACCACGATGAGGATCGCCACCAGTGGCAGCCGCCTCCGGGTGGCCTGAGCGGAACCCTTGCGACTGGCCGGATTCGGCGGACGGCTGGTCTTCTGGGGCGGGCTCACGGTCGGATCTCCGATGCGATCGGTCGGTCGGGGTGCTCGTCCGGCTCAGGGAGGCGCGGTCCAGGAGCCGGGTAGGCGAGGAGGCCGCTGATCAGCGCGAACCCGGCCAGCGCCATGGTCGGGATGGTCACGAAGCCGAGGCGTTCGACCCAGCGCACCGTGCAGGGGTTGGCGACCTCGCAGACGCCGGACCCCTCGAGCGAAGGGAAGCGCTCGACGAGGATGTGGTAGGTGCTGATGACCATGCCGATGACGGCGAGCGGCAGGGCGTAGCGGCGGACCCCATCGTCGCGCTTCCACCACGCCACACCGAGGAGGACCGGGAGCGGGTACATGGCGATGCGCTGGTACCAGCACAGGCGGCAGGGGACGAAGTGGGCCACCTCGGACAGATAGAGACTCCCGAGCGTGGCGACGGTCGCCACGACGAAGGCCAACGGGATCTCCTGGCCGTCGAGCAGGTCACCGAGCCGTTGTCGCGCGTCCTGGAACGGGAGCCAGCGCACGGTGTGGAGGATGACCGCGGCCGCAGCGGCGAGGATCGCCAGCGTGGCGAACAGCAGAGTCATCGTCGAGGTGGTCATGGGCGGTGCGGTTCGTGTGCTCCACGACGCCGGGCGGCCGTGGGTTCCCACCGACGCCCGCGTCAAGGTTCAGGGTCCAGTCTGGCCGCCCACACGCCGTAGAGCGGGTCGCCCGCGGTGTGCGGCGGCGTGCACAACGCCGCGGTGGCCGGTTCGAAGCAGCCGGCGCGCCGGAAGTACTCGGCCACGATCCCGACCCGACCCTCGTCGTCGCTGGCCAGCCAGCCGTGGACCGCTTTGGTCGGGAAGCACCGGTTGGAGAACGTCGCCACCATCAGTCCTCCCGGCGCCAGGACCCGCCCCACCTCACGGAACACGGCCACGGGCCTTGTGAGGTAGTCGACGGACACACAGCAGGTCACGGCGCCGAAGCTGGCGTCGGCGAAGGGGAGCGTGGGGTCGGCATTGAGGTCGTGCACCACGCTTCGCGTCGCCGCCGGGTTGGCCGCCAGCTCGGCCGCGTTCATGCCGAGGACGACCAGCTCGGGTGGGGGAGTGCGGAAGTGGGACACCCACGACGACATGAGGTCCAACACGACCGGCGCAGGGTCCGCCCGGCCGTCGATGCCGAGGTGCTCGTACAGGCGGCCGACCGCGGCGATGGCCCGGTCGTCGAGGTGGGTGACGAAACGCTCGACGGCGTAGAAGGAGGGATCGGGGCCCGAGTCGGTGCGGGCGAGGAAGCCGGGAGGGAACGCGGCATCCGGGTCCGGTACGCCGTCACCTGCGCCGGATGGCGCGGGGCCGGCGTCAGCTGTCAGTGCCCGACCCGGCGAGGAGACGGTCGACCCACCCGTGGAAGCGCTGGAGCGTCAGCTCGTTGCGTCCGAACGTGAAGTGCGTGTTCGCCCCGGACGTCAAGCCCTTCTGGATGTCCAGACCGGTCTTGTAGTCCTCGTCCCGCACGACGTCGTACAGGAAGTTCGTGTAGGTCTCGGCCTTCTGGCGTGCCTCGTCGGACTCGAGCGGATGGCGGGTGATGATGGTCTGGACCGTGCGCGACCGATCAGCGGTGGGGCCCGGGAAGAGCTGCGACACCATCGCCTGCTCGCCCCAGCAGCCGGCGATCGAGATGTGCGGGAAGACCGTGTACACGGGGCCGATGTGGTCGGTCGGCACCCACTCGTCCTCCGGCAGGTCCCGGAGCTCCGGCAGGCTGTGCCGGGCGAAGACGACCCGCTGATGGGGGCCGAACGCGTCCGTCGCCATCAGGTTGCTCATCGTCTGCTTGAAGATGGTGTTCCGGTGCAACGAGGCGAAGTGGTAGCCCTCGAGGTAGCCGTCGTAGCAGACCTTCCAGTTGGCGCCCACCAGCTCGCGCCGGGAGAAGACGTGCCAGCTGGCCAGGTCCAGCTTGTCCAGCTCCTCGGCGTAGTCACCCAACCAGGCGTCGAGGTCCATGGGCGCGTCCGGCGTCAGGACGGTGAACACGAACCCGCCCCGCTCGGCCGTCGGCAGGGGAGCGAGGCCATGGCTGTCGCGGTCGAGCGAACCGAACGTCTCCTCGCCGTAGACGCCGACGAGGCGGCCGGTCTGGTCGTAGGTCCAGGCGTGGTACGGGCACGCGAACCGGCGGGCCGCGCCGCAACCCGGGTCGACAAGCGCCGCGCCGCGGTGGCGGCACACGTTGAGGAACGAGCGGGCCACTCCGTCGGCGCCCCGCACGACGAGGACGGGCACCCCCAGGGCGTCCAGCGCCTTGTAGGCGCCGGGCTCCCTGAGCTCGCAGCTCAGCGTGAGGCCGAGCGGCACGCGCTTGAAGATGCGGTCGATCTCGTCCTGCCAGCGGGCCGGATCGGCATAGCTGGACACGGGGACCGTGGCGATCTCGTCCGTCTGGTCGGTGGTTCCGTTCTCGTAGTGGGCCAGCATCCGCTTGGCCAGCGCCACGAGCTCGGTTCGCTCCAACATCGGCACCCCCTGCGCGCACGAGGCAGCATGACCCTGAATTGGGCCACCGCAGGGTAGCGCCGCCGCGCTCAGGCGGCCCGGTTGGCCTGGTGCCGGCTGGCGACGGTCGCCTGGATGGTGGAGGCCACCGAGGGGACCGACATCAGCACCGCGAACTCACGCGGGTTGGCGACGTACACGGTGGCCGGGGTGATCGCGGTCACCGTCGCGTTGCGGGGCGTGCCCTCGAGCACTGCCATCTCGCCGGCGACGTCACCGGCGCCGAGCACGGCGACGGGCCGATCGCCCTGGCTCGAACGGGTCACGGCGAGCTGGCCGTCGACGACCAGGATGACCTGGCGGCCGTAGTGGCCCTCGCGGGTCAGCACCTGCCCGGCCTCGAGGCGGACCTCGGTGAGTGAGGAATCGATGACGTCCAGCTCATCGGGCGTGCAGCCGGCGAACAGGGGAAACCCCTCGAGGCGATGGGAGGACGTGGATCGGGTGAACATGTGAAGTTGCTCCTTTCACCATCCTCAACGTCGGGGGAGCGATCGAGGCTTCCCGCATGTGCCGGGATTCACAAGCGGGCCGCGACATGTCGCTCCGCTGTGCTGGGGATGCACGCGGAGGGCGCGCGTTGAGGCAGAATGGGAGACGTCGGTCATGGTCTCGACACCGGACCTGTCGCCCGGGGGGGCTAGCCGACATGCCGGGCTCCCGGCGGGCGGACGACTGGGAGCCCGGCAGCCATGGTGCAGCCGACCAGCGCTGCTCGGGTGCCGGGGCTTCGGCGATCCCCACCATCGTCGGCAGCCGAGGGGAGGCGGCTCTTTGCTCGAGCCCGGCTCGACCTGACATAACGAGGATTATGGGCGGTCAGGGAGAAGCCTGACCCCTCGTTCTGGTCAGCGATTCGCGCGCCCGGCGGTTCGGATCTCTGACCAGAACGCTTCGGGGCGGGTCATTGGGCGTTCTGGACGGGTGCGGTGAGCTCGGCCCGTTCGGGGGTGCAGAGCGGGCGGGCGGCTTCGAGCAGCCAGGACAGCGCTTCGTGGAGCTCGGTGACACGCGGTTCGCCTGCGCTGGCCAGATCGCGCTCCACGTCCTCGACGGCGCAGGACAGGACGTAGAGCTCGTCCCGCAGCCGGTCCAAGGCGTGGCGGGCCACGATGAGCTCCTGGTCCCCGAGCGCCAACTCGCCCGCCGCGCCGCCTGGCCTCGTAGTCGCGCTGGCGGCAGGCGTGGCTGCAGAATCGCCGGGGGCGCCCCGGGCCGGTGCGGGACGGCAGTGGACGCCGGCACCACCGGCATCGCCCGCTCCCCTGGTCCGTGGCGGATTGCGTCACTGTGACGAATTATGGCGCGCCGGAGGTCACGGGCCGCGGAGGGCGGACCTCAGCCGTCGATGAGCGCGCCGGCCGACCGCCAGGCCGCCTCGATCCGGTCGAGGCGGTCGGTGGCCGAGGTGCGGAGTCGATCGGACACCGCCGCCACGAGCGCGTTCAGCAACGCCAGCGTGGCTACGTGGGAGTCGAACGGGCCCGCGCTGGCGGCGACGACCGTGAAGCTGGCGTCGGCCTCCAGGGCGAGGGGCGACAGCGAGCTGTCGGTGAGGGCGATGAGCGTCGCGCCTCGCTCCCCCGCCCGGCGGGCGGCGTCGAGCACCCAGCGGTCGTACCGGCGGAGGTCGATGACCAGGCAGGCGTCGCCCGGCCCCAGCAGGGCGACGGCGCGGACGACCGCCACCTCGGTGCCGACGACGAGCTCGACGCCCTCGCGCAGGAGCGACAGTTCGCCGACGGCCTGGTGCGCGATGCCCGCGGAGGCCTCGCCGGACAGGACGGCCACGCGGGCCGTGCGGGCCGAGAGCGCGGCGACGGCCCGCCCGAACGCCTCGCGATCGGCCTGCTCGAGGGTCGACTGCACGTTGTCGAGCTCCGTGGCCATGGTCCGGCCGACGACGTCGGCCGCGACAGGTTGACGGATGCGCTCCGCCGCCGGGCGCAGCCGGTGGGCCAGTTCGGCCTGCACCGCGTCCTGCAGCGACGTGAAGCCGTCGAAGCCGAGCTTGGCCGCGAGCCGCACGACTGTCGCGGCGCCCGACCCGGCCTCGTTGGCCAGCTCCGCGACCGTTCCGAACGCAACGAGTTGCGGCCGCTGGAGGACCACGTCGGCCACTCGGCGCTCGGCCGGCGTCAGGTTCGTGCCCGACTCGGTGATGCGCTCGGCCACGTCCATCGGCCGGGCAGCCTACGCCGCGCCCCGGCGGGCCGGAACGATCGTGCCAGCGGGGGTGCGTCTGGACGTGGTGGTCGGGATCGACGCGGGCCAGACTGCCGCCCATGGGCTCCCTGGACTCCCTTCCCGCCCCGGGCCGATCGTTCGCCAGCGACAACTCGTCGGGCGTGCACCCCGACAGTCGTGCAGGCGCTGCTCGACGCCAACCAGGGGCATGCCCTCGCCTACGGCGCCGACCGGTGGACGGCAGAGGCGACCGGCGTGTTCCGGGACCTGTTCGGCGCCGGCACCGAGGTGCTCTTCGTGTGGGGAGGCTCGGGCGCCAACGTCCTGTCGCTGGCCACGATGGTCGGCCCGGCGCAGGCCGTGGTGTGCACCGAGTCGGCCCACATCAACGTGGACGAGACGGGCGCGCCCGAGCGGTTCGTCGGCGCCAAGCTCATCGACGTCCCCACCGTCGACGGCAAGCTCCGGCCCGAACAGGTCGAGGCGGTCACCCACGCGCTGGGCAACGAGCACCACGTCCAGCCCGGCGTCGTCTCGATCACGCAGTCCACCGAGCTGGGCACCCTCTACACCGTCGATGAGGTTCAGGCCATCGGCGAGGTCGCGCATCGGTACGGCATGACGCTGCACATGGACGGCGCGCGGATCGCCAACGCCGCGGTCGCCCTCGATGCCGACGTTCGGTCGTTCACGGTGGATGCCGGGGTCGACGTGCGTCTCGTTCGGGGGCACCAAGAACGGGATGATGTACGGCGAGGCGGTCCTCTACCTGACTCCCGATCTGGCCCGCTCGGCGCGCTTCGTCCGCAAGCAGGTCACGCAACTTCCCTCGAAGATGCGCTTCGTGGCCGCCCAGTTCACCGCCCTCCTCCAGGACGGGCTGTGGCTCCGCAACGCCGCGCACGCCAACGCCATGGCCGCCCGCCTGTATGACCTGGTGCACGACCAGGACGGAGTCGACCTGGGAGGCCCGCCGATCGTCAACAGCCTGTTCCCCCGCCTGCCCAAGGAGGCCATCGAGCCGTTGCGGGCCTGGTCGCCGTTCTACGACTGGGATCCCGCCAGCCAGCAGGTGCGGTGGATGACCAGCTTCGACACGACGGACGAGGACGTGTCCCGCTTCGCGGCGGGTGTGAGCGCCCTGCTGTCCTGAGTTCGTCTTCGTGGCGCGCCGCGGCGACGCGGACACCGCTACACGCAGAGCGCGCCGCTGACGCCGCGCCAGCAGATGTTCTGCCTGGTGGCCAGCGCCACGACGAAGCCCGCCTGGTCGTCGCCGGTGATCGTGAGCTCATACCAGGCGCCGGCAATCGAGTCGTCGCACGGGGTCCGGAGCTCGATCGCCGCCGTTGTCGGCGAGCCGGGGGCGCGCCAGACGACCTCGGCGGCGGGCAGGACCTCGCAGCCTGCGCTGGGCTGGTCGAGCTTGTCGGCGATGGTGGCCACCAGCCGGGCCGAGTCCTTCTCGACCGGCGGAGGTGTCCCGAGCAGGGTCTGGATCTCGGCCGTGGCGTCCTCCGAGCTGGCCAGGAGAAGCGGGTGCTTGAGGGGTGGGGCGACGCAGGCCGCCGTCGCGAGGACGGCGGTACCAGCCGCCACCAGCCGGGCCAGGGTGGTACGTCTCATCGCGCCAGTAGACCATGGGTCATGGCCGCGGTGGAGGCGAGGAGCAGCGACGCCGACCTGGTGTTGCCGCCATCGCCACGGCCCGTGGCGACGCCAGGCCTCCCCCACCACTCGGGGACGGTACCGTCCGGCCGCGTGATTGATCGGTGCGTGTGGTGAGCCGTCGTCCTGCCGTGACGGTCGTGGGCAGCATCAATCAGGACATGGTGGCCCGGGTGCCCCGCCTGCCGGGGCCGGGCGAGACGGTGCTCGGTCACGAGCTCGTCATGGTCCCCGGCGGCAAGGGCCTGAACCAGGCCGTCGCCGCGGCGCGGGCCGGAGCGACCACCGCCTTCGTCGGCATGGTCGGAAACGACAGCGCCGGTCAGCACCTGCGGGCCGTGCTCGACGAGGAGGGCGTCGACACCCGCGGCGTGGCGACGGCGGACGCGCTGACCGGACGGGCCCTGATCTCCGTCGCCGACGACGGGGAGAACCACATCGTGGTCGTGCCAGGTGCCAACGCGGTGGTGAGCGCCGCGCACGTGGACCGGCACCACGCGACCGTCGAGCGGGCGCGTGTGGTCCTGGCGCAGCTCGAGATCCCTCTTGTCGCCGTCGAGGCCGCCCTTCGTCGGGCGCGAGCGGCCGGCGTCACCACCATCCTCAACGCGACACCGCCGCTCCCGCTCGGCGCGGAACTGCTCGGCCTCGTCGACGTCCTCGTCGTCAACGAGCACGAGGCAGCCGCGATGGCCGGCGGCTCGGTGGCCACGTCGGCCGATGCGGCCGACGCCGGCCGGGCGCTGCGAGCGTCGGGCTGCGGCGTCGTGGTGATCACGCTGGGGAGCGAGGGCGCGGTGCTGGTGAGGGAGGCGGATGTCGTGCACCGGCCCGCCATCCGGGTCGAGGTGATCGACACCACCGCGGCCGGTGACGCCTTTGCCGGGTCCTTCGCGGCGAGCCTGGCCGCCGGCGCCGAGCTGCCCGAAGCGCTGCGGTGGGCGGTGGCCGCGGGAGCCCTGGCGGTCACGAAGCTCGGCGCGGCACCGTCCATCCCTGCGCGGCGCGACGTCGAGCGCCTCCTCGATCGGGTCGGCTGAAGGTGGGCGCGCCGCTCAGTACCTGAGCGTGATCGCTGTCCAGCCTTCCTTGGTGCGGCGCTCGACAGCTCGCAACGGGGACAGGGCCTCGACGACGTGCTCGGCGCGTGCGGTCAGCAGACCACTGATGACCAGCGCGCCGTCCGGAGCCACGACCCGCACGAGGTCATCGGCCAGGTTGAGCAGCGCCGGCGCCAGCAGGTTGGCCACGACGACATCGAAGGTGCTGTCGATCTCGGCCAGCGGTGTCATCGATACGTGCACGCGCGACGCCACGCCGTTGGCCTCCGCGTTGGCGGTGGCGACCGCCGGCGAGGCCGGCGAGACATCGATGCCGATGGCCTCGCTCGCCGCCCAACACGGCCGCGGTGACGGCGAGCACGCCGCTGCCGCAGCCCACGTCGAGCACCCGTGCCCCCGGTCGCAGTGCGGCCCGCAGGCCCCGGATGGTCAGCACGGTGGTCGGGTGGTCGCCCAGTCCGAAGGTGGCGCCGGGCTCGATGCGTACCACCGTCGTGCCCGGTGGTGATTCGAAGGCCAGCCAGGCCGGGACCACCACGAGGTCCCGCTCGATCCACGACGCGTGCACATGGGCCCGCCACGCGTCCGTGACCGACGGGTCGAGCTCGATCACCTTCCACCGCCAGCGGGCAGGGAAGGCCTCGGCGGCCCGGGCGACGCCGACGGCATCGTCTCCGAGCGACGTCCACAGCTCGAGCACGTCGTCGGCGGTGCCCGTCGTGCCGCCCCGCTCCTCGATGGCGGCGACGCCGAGCGCCCACAGCGCATCGGCCGCCAGCTCCGCCTCGCTGGCCGGAACGGTCAGGACCAGCCCCAGCACGGCCCGATGTCTAGCGCACCCCGGCGGAAGCAGAGCTTGCGGCGGGGACCCCGCAAGTCCCACGAAGGTTGTCACAACGTCTCAAGTTCCGACCCCCAAGCAGAGCTAGCCGATGCGGCGGAGCCCGTCCCGGTAGGCGCGAGCCTTCTCCACGTACACGTCGCGTCCGTGCGTGATCGATTCCGCCTTCGCCGCGCCGGGCTTGATGGTGGCCGGCGCGCCGACGGCCAATGCCCCCGGCGGGACCTCGGTGCCGTTGAGCAGCACGGCGTTGGCGGCCACGATCGCACCCGGATGCACGACCACGCCGTGGAGCACGACGGCGCCGGATCCGATCAGCGCGCCAGGTCCGATCGTGCAGCCCTCGAGGTGCACGATGTGGCCGATCACGCAGTCGTCACCGACGACCGTCGGGTGCTCGGGCGTGGTGTGGAGCACGCAGTTGTCCTGGACCGAACTGCGCTCACCGACGGCGATGCGTCCCCCGCCGTCCGCCCGCAACACGGCGCCCGGCCAGATCGAGCTCTCGGCGCCGATCCGCACTCCTCCGATGATCACGGCGTCGGGGTGGACGAAGGCGTCGGGGTGGATGTCCGGTTCCTCGTCGCCGAGGGCGTAGATGGGCACGCCCGGACGGTAGCGGTGCCGCATCGGCGGCAGCGTTGGTCCCCGGAAGGCAGGTCGCCAAGCTTCCGGACGACCGGTAGGTTTCGTGTGCCATGCCCAGGATCGACGTCGAGCTCACCAGCGCGCGCCCCGACGGCACGTGGACGTGGCGCGCCGCCGGTGCCCGGGAGCCGAAGGGCATCGTCGAGTCGGCCGTCCTTCCCGAGGGTGCCAAGGTGGGCGACGTCTTCCGCGTGGAGGCGACCATCGCGCTCGACGGCATCGAGATCCACTCGGTCGTTCCGGGGCGGACGAACCGCAAGGAGCCCGATCGGCTGGAGATCCTCGGAGGCGGTGAGTTCCAGGCGGTGACCACGAGCCTCGTCGGTCGCCGGGACCGCGACACGCGAGGCCCTGGGGACCGTCGAGATCGGCGGGACCGGCGCGATCGCAAGGACGGGGATCGCCGGCCCGGTGGCGAGGGACGCCCCCGCCGGGAGGGCGCCGCTCCGGACGGAGGTCGGCCTCGTCGCGATCGCCCCGAGGGTGGTGGCGAGCGCACCGAGCGGGAACCGCGGCCACCACGCCAGCGCCCGACCTACGCCCCCGTGCCCGAGGTCCCGCAGCGGCCGAAGCCCAAGCGGCTGCGGCCCGGTCGCGCCCACCGTCAAGCCTTGATGGCGTCGCTTCCGGAAGAGCGCCAGGCCGTGGCCGAGCAGCTCTTCCGGGCCGGGCTGCCGGGTGTGCGGCAGGCGCTCAAGGATCAGAACGCGATGCTGGCGGCGGAAGGCAAGCCCGAGATCACGACCAGCGGCATCGAGTCCCTGGCGCAGGACCTCCTCCCCTCGGTGCGCGTGGCGGAGTGGCTGGACCGGGCCGACGCCGCGCTGGCCGTCGTCGACGAGCTCGACCTCCGCGACCTGCGGTCGGTCGTGACCGCCGGCGCCGACCCCGTGGTGGCACGCGACGACAGCACCCGCGAGCTGGCGGGGCAGCTCCGCGCCGCGCTCGAGCGGCGCCAGAACGAAGAGCACGACCAGTGGCTGGCCGACATCACCGTGGCGCTGGACGTGGGCCGAGTGGTGCGGGCGTTGCGGCTGTCGTCGCGTCCGCCCAAGGCCGGGGTCCCGTTCCCGGCCGAGCTCGCCACCCGCCTGACCGAGGCCACCACCGGGGCCCTGACGCCAGACGCGGCGAGCGACCGCTGGGCCGCGGTCGTGGAGGCGCTGGCCTTCTCTCCCGTCCACGCGGTGGTCACACCCTCCGCTCCCCCGACGGTCATCACCGACGACCTGCGGGCAATGGTGAAGGGTGTCGCCTCGGCCGTCCCCCAGATCGCGACGTTGGTCGGCGTCGAGGTGCCACCGCCGGGAAGCCGCCCCCGCGGGCGCCTCGGCTCCCGCGCCGCCCGGCGAAGCCCAAGGCCAAGCCGACCGCGCCGGCCAAGGGTGGAGGCGAACGCGGACCGCGCCGGGAGCGAGCGGACGAGCCAGCCGCATCCGACGCGACCGCAGCGACCGCGTCGGAGGAAGCGCCGCCGGCTCCGCCGGCCGAGCCGCAGCAGTGGCCGAGCCAGCAGCCGACCGAGCCGCAGCAGTGGCGAGCCGAGCAGTGGCCGAGCCGCAGCCTGGTCGCGGACGCCAGCCGGCGTCCGCCGCCGAGGAGCCGAGCCGAGCCGTCCCGGCCGCCGCCGACGGCGGAGGAGCCGCCCGCCACGGTCGCGGACGAGCCCACGGCCGAGGAGCCGCCTGCTGCGGTCGCACCGGTGGCTGAGGAATCGCCCGCGCCGGAGGCCGACGCCGAGGGCTGAGCCTGGCCTGGGTGCTGGCCCGGCCCCACCCCTACCATGCGGCCATGGTCGACTACGAGGTGGAAGGGCGCGTCGCCCTCATCACGCTGAACCGCCCGGATGCCCGCAACGCCGTCAACGGCGACGTGGCGACCGCGATGGAGGCGGCCATCGACGCCATGGAGGACGACCCCGAGGTCTGGGTCGGCGTGCTCCGCGCCAACACCGCCGGCCAGGAGCGCCCGGTGTTCTGCGCCGGGGCGGACCTGAAGGCCATCAACTCGGGGCAGGGCGCGGCGCTGTCCACCGAGCGAGGTGGCTTCGCGGGCTACGCCTACCGCGAGCGGCGCAAGCCGGTGATCGTCGCCGTCGACGGGCTGGCTACCGCAGGCGGGTGCGAGATCGTGCTCGCCTCCGACATGGTCGTGGCCACCACCCGATCGGCGTTCGGCCTGGCCGAGGTCAAGCGCAACCTCGTCGCCGGCGCGGGCGGGCTCTTCCGCCTCCCCCGGGCCATCGGCCGCGCCGTGGCCATGGAGGCCATCCTCACCGGGGAACCCATCCCCGCCGAACGGGCCTACCAGCTCGGGCTCGTCAACCGTCTGGTCGAGCCGGGTGCCGCGGAGACCGAGGCCCTGGCCCTGGCCGCTGCCGTCTGCGAGGCGGCACCGCTCGCCGTGTGGGAGAGCCGGGCCGTCGTGCTCGCCGCCGCCGATGCCGATGAGGACACGCTCAAGTCCATGACGAACGCCGCCATGGGGACGGTCATGCGCTCCGAGGACCTGAAGGAGGGCCTGACCGCGTTCATCGAGAAGCGTCCGCCCCAGTGGCAGGGCCGCTGACGGGCACCAGCCCGTGCTCGACGAGGAAGCTCAGGAGTCCCGGCACCAGGTCGCCGGCCTGAGCGAGCGTGGTCAGGTCCTGCCAGCGCAGGGCCGCGGCGTCGTCGGCGGACTGCGCATCGTGCGGCGAGACGCCGGCGGCCAGGGACGCCAGGTAGTCGTGGATCACGAAGTGGTGCTCGGCGTCGATGCGCTCGACGCAGCCCACCCACGGTCCCGGCTCGACCGACAAGCCGGTCTCCTCCATGACCTCACGGGCGACGGCGTCGGCCATCAGCTCGCCGCCTTCGACCCTCCCGCCCGGGATGCTCCACAGGCCCACGCCGGCGCCCCGGCCCCGCTGCACGAGGAGGAGCCGGCTGTCGTGGATCACGACTGCTCCCACGCACACCTCCGGGCGCAGGGCGCGGCCGGAGCTCATGGCGCGAGGTCGCGGTACACGGTGATGAGCCGGGCGCTCATCCCCGCCCGCTCGTAGAGGTTCTTCGTCTCCCTGTCTCCCGGGAGCGCCAGCCCGTCGAGACCGACGCAACCGGCCTCCAGCGCCCACGCCGTCGCGGCATCGAGGAGGGACTCCCCCACCCCGATGCCCCGGGCGTCGGCGTCCACGTAGACGAGGCTGACCCGGGCGACCTGACGCCCGTCCTCGAGCGGTCGGCGGTCGACCAGCAGCACACCGACGGGGACGCCGTCCACGCAACCGGCCAGCACCGCGGCAGGGCCAGCGGGCGCGAGGCCGGCGGCCAGCGTGTCAGCCAGCGGTTCGCGCGGTGCCTGCTCGAGCAGCCACAACTCCCCGCCCCGCTGTGCGGCCGCGGCGTCGACGGCGCGGTGCACCAACTCCATCAGCGCAGGGAGATCCGGCTCGACCGCCTGGCGCGCCGTCGACCTCCGGGACGCTCACTTCCGCAGCTGCGCGATCTTGCCGAGGACGGTCCGCCGGCGACGGTGCGCGGTCTCGTGGCTCTCGATGCGGGCCAGCTCGGTCGGGCTCAGCCCCGGGAGACGGGCGATGACCTGCGAGGCGGCCAGCTGGTCGTAGCCGGGGATCGGAAGCGGGCGCTCCTCTGGCTCCTCCTCCCGCTCGACGGTGATCACGACCTCCTCGGCGGGGTCGACGAGCGCGGCGTCAGTCAGCCCCGCGGCGGCACCCGGCATCGGCCGGGGCGTGCGGTTGGGGCTCGCCGGGGCCTTCTCCGTCTGGATCCGCCCCACACCCCGGCATCCGAGCAACCTCCTGCGGCCGGCCTCGGCCAGCTCGGGCACCAGCCGGGGTGCCTCCAACAGGAAGCCCAGCGGCGCGAAGACGAAGAGGTCGGCCAATCGCCCCAGCGGACCCAGTCGCCCCAATGGACGCAGTCGCCCGGTCACCCGCTCACCCGAACAGTGGGCAGTCCTCGTCGCCCATCGGGCACGAGGGCGCGGTGCGCCGGACGAGCAGGAAGCACGAGGGGCAGAGCTGCTCGTCGGCCCGCTTCGGCTGGAGCCGGTCCCCGGATTCCCCTCGCTCCTCGGGCTCGGCCTCCTCCTCGTCCTCGTCCGGCGTGTCCTCCGCCGCGACCAGCCGGTCCTTGAGGATGGTGTCGAGATCGGCCTCGACGTCGTCGGGATCGACGAGATCGTCGTCATCCTCTTCCTCCTCGGCCACGGCGGGCCGGCGAGGAGTCTCCTCGTCCTCGTCGGCCTCCTCCTCGTCGAGGTCGGCGTCGATCTCGGCGTCCTCGTCCAGGTCCGGATCGAACTCGCCGTCTTCCTCCAACTCCTCCTCGAGCGGCTCCGCGACCAGGTCCTCGGGCTCCTCGTCCTCGCTCTCGGCGGCGAAGTCTTCGGGCTCGTCGAGGGCCTCTTCGTCGTCTGCCATGGGCTGCCTCGCGTAGGTGGGGGGTGGGTCGGCGCGGGGCGGGAGTGTACGCGAGGGTGGCGAAGGCGCCTTACGACGGTTCTGTGACAGCCGTCACCTGGACGGCCGCTGGCGGCGGTTCAGCTGAACCAGGCCTGGCGCGCGGTGATGACGCGGGCGTAGCGAGCGCCGCCCTCCGAGACGCCGCCGCGCAGCACGGATCCGATCCCCTGGTAGTAGGCCGCCAGCGCCCGCTTGGGGGTGCCGGCCTTGTCGAGCAGGAATCGCAGCAGGCGGGCGCTGAGGCGGATGTTGTCCACCTTCGAGGTCGGGTCCAGGCCGGGCTCCTCCATGAGCGCGGCGAGCCATGCGGCTGTGTCGGGCAGCACCTGCCCCACGCCGACGGCCCCCGATCGGGAGACCACGTCCTGACGCCAGCGCGACTCGGTGTAGGTGAGCGCCTTCAGCAGGGACGGCGGGACGCCGAACTCCCTCGCCGCACGGTGCAGCAGCCGGCTCGTCTCGCGCTGTTCGCTCTCGCTGATGGTGAAGGCGGGCGCGGACTCCGGCATGGATGCGGACGAGGAGCTCACGACCGCCGCCGACGAGGTACCCGCGCCCGTGGACGACCCCGTGGACGACCCGGCGCCGCCGGGTACGCGCAGTCGGGCGCCGACCAGGAGGTGGTTGGGGTCGGAGAGGTCGTTGAGGCGGGCCAGTTCGGCCGCCGACACCCCGTAGCGGGCCGCGATGCCGGTCAGGTTCTCACCCGGCCTCACCTCGTGCTCCGCGGCGCCGGCCGGCGGAGCGACGGCGGCGACAGCCACGATCGACAAGCCTGCCGTGAGTGCCGCGGCGGCCAGCGTCCGATGGAGGTGGGCTGAGGTGTGGGCCATGGGTGGCTCCCGAGGAAGGCATGCCCCCGCCACCCGCGCCGTCGAGGCAGAACCCTAGACCATCACCACAGGGTCAGGGCAAGCGCGCGGCGGAGATCTCGCGAGGTCCACCTCACGGTGAGCTCCTCCCCATCTCTGGTCCTCAACCTCTGGTCGAGACTCGACGTCAGGTCGAGGGTTGGACCAGGCGGCGCTCCTCCGCCCGTCGCTCGGCGGCCAGGCGCTCGAGCGCCGGCGCCTCGGCCGTGAGGTGGGTCATGGCGGCGGCGACAGCGTGATGTCCGGCCTGCTCCGCGATCAACCGGTGCATCTCGAGGACGACCCGCCGGTAGGAGGGATGGCCCTGGGGTGAGCTGCGGAGCTCCAGCAGGTGCATCGCCTCGCGGGCGTTGAACTGCATCACGTACCGCACCCGGTAGGCCATCGCCACGGCGTAGGCCGCTTGATCGGGGAACGAGACCTCCAGGGCGTCGTAGAGCGCGGCCGAGCGGCCCATGGCGTCGTCGAACATCGACCGTCCCCCGGCCTCGTCCACCAAGTCGGGCCGCAGGTAGCCGTGGCGCGGCGTGAGCGCCTGCCACTCGATGGTGAGCAACCGGTGGCGCTGGAGATCCCGGAAGGCCCCGTAGTCCGACAGCACGTCGAAGCGATAGCCCACCCGCTCGAACGCCCGCCCCGGCCGGTGGCGACGGTTGGCCCGCTCCCCCACGTAGGCCCGGACCAGTGCCACCCGTTCGTCCGCGGAGAGACCGCGGACGCGTGCTTCGATCTGGCGCTCCGGCAAGGACGAGGAGGCGTAGCAGATCGCCGTCAGGAGCTTGTCCTCGGCCTCGGGATCCCAGTCGACGAGCGTCACGGCGGGCGCCTCTGCGGGTACCTCACCGGCGAAGAGCCTGGTCACGACGTCCGCGGTGGCGGTCCGGGTGTGCTCCTGGTACTCACCCCACGCCCCGCCGCGGTCCGGAAGGTCGACGCGGCGCAGGAAGCTGGGGATGACCTTGCGCAGCTCGTGCAGCATGAGGTCGGCGTAGGTCCGGGCCTCGGGGAGCGGGTGGCTGCGCATGCGGACGAGCAGGCTCTCGAAGGCCTGACCCGAGCCGTAGATCCCCACGTTCGACTGCGCGGCCGCTGGGAGCACGCCGCGCACGGCATCGAGCGCCTTGGCGCGCGTGGCCTGGCGGTACACGAAGTCGCTGTCGCCGGGCTGCTTGGTCACGGTCGCCCGCACGTGGTCCTGGACGACCTCGACCAGGTGGGCGTAGGCGTCGAAGAGCCGGTCCATGTCCCCGACGTACCGGGTACCCAGTGTCGAGGTGAGGACAGCCGGATCCCGGTAGTAGCGGTAGCGGCCGCCGAGGCGGCTGTCGTAGGCGATGTAACGGGTGCTCTGCTCCAGGTAGCTGGCCAGACGACCCCACTCGAGCACCTTGGTGAGCAGGTTGGAGGCCTGCTCGCAGGCCAGATGGACCCCGCCGAGCTGCGCCACGGAGTCGTCGCCGTACTCGAAGAAGACCTTCTCGTAGAGGTCCTCGGCCCGCTTGAGGCCGATGGTGGCGTCGAAGGTCTGGTCGCCGGCGACGTCGAGCTCGCCCACGAACTCGTCCAGGAACAGGCGGCGGAGGCTCTTCGCGCTGCGGGAGTAGCGGGCGAACAGGGCTCCCTTCACCACTTCGGGCAGGTTGACCAGGGCGAAGACGGGCCCGTCGAGGTTGGTGAAGTAGCGCCGGAGGAGGTCCTCCTCATCGGGGGTGAAGGACTCCGACACGTACAACGTCACGAGGGGTCATGCTAGGGCGGGGTCCGGTCGGTCCCCGGGATGGCTCCTGAGCAGGAACCTTCTCAGACGGTCGTCGGTGCGCCCTCCGTGGCCGCCACGAAGGCATCCTGGGCGGCACCCAGCAGCCCGGCGTCGACCCACAGATCTATGACCGTCATGGCCATCGCCTTGGCCCCGTCGAGCACGGCGAGGTCGGCCGTCTCGCTGGCCGCATGGTGGGCGAACTCCGGGCTGTGGATCGGTACCCCGGCCGGCGCCACCTTGATGATGGGGTGGATGGACGGCATCAGGTAGCTGATGTTGCCCATGTCCGTCGAGCCGACCACGCGCTGGTGCTGGCTCGGCTCGGTGAGCATCCGTCCGAGCCGGGCGGCGTTCCCGACGTAGGCGGACAGGATGGGCCCGTTGTCCCGCATGTCGGCGTAGGGGCGGTCGTCCCACTCGGGCGCACAGGAGCAGCCGGCTGCGGCCGCCCCGGCCTCGAGGCAGTCGAGCACCCTCGCCTTGAGGGGTTGCAGCGTCTCCATGGTGTCCGAGCGCACGTACCACAGGGCCTCCGCGTGGGCGGGGACGATGTTCGGCTTGTCGCCGGCTTCCGTGAAGATCCCGTGGATGCGCTCGGTGGGGCGGATGTGCTGGCGGAGCGCGGCGACGTTGACGTAGCCGAGCACCGCGGCGTCGAGCGCGTTGCGCCCGGCGTGCGGTGCCGCCGCCGCGTGGGCCGCCTGCCCCTCGTAGCTGATCCGGAGCTGCTGGTTGGCGATGCAGTCCATCCGCACCAGGTCGGCGTCGGCCGGGTGGACCATCATCGCCGCGTCGATGCCGGCGAAGGCGCCGCGTCGAGCCAGCTCGATCTTCCCGCCGCCCCCTTCCTCGGCCGGGGTGCCCATCACCACGAGCCGGCCGAAGCCCTCCTTGGCCAGGCCCGCGGTGGCCAGTGCCGCTCCCAGACCCGCGGCGGCGATGACGTTGTGCCCGCAGGCGTGGCCGATACCGGGGAGCGCGTCGTACTCGCACAGCACGGCGATCACCGGACCCGAATCGCCGGCGCCCGCCCGGAACGCGGTCTCGATGCCGAGCGCGCCCCGCTCGGGGGCGAGGCCGGCTTCGTCGAGCACGTCGGTGAGGGCGGCGTGGGCCGCGTGCTCCTGGTAGGACAGCTCGGGCTCCGCGTGGATGCGATGGGAGACGTCGACCAGGCGGTCCGCCCACCGGTCCACCTCGGCACAGGCGGTCGCCTTCAGGACGTCGACGTTGACGGAGCGGTCCATCGCCGGATCGTACGGCGTGTCAACCGTGGCGGCTGCTTGGGCGTCTGGAGTGGTCATGATGGCGGTTGTGGACGCAGACCTACCGGCAACCGGCCTGGAGGCCCTGTTCAGGGCCCACCACCACGGGCTGGTCCGCCTGGCCATGGTGCTCACCGGTGACCCCGGGCGAGCGGAGGAGCTGGCCCAGGAGGCCTTCGTCCGCTTCGATGCGTCGCGTGTGCGCCCGGGCGCCGAGCTGCCCTATCTGCGCCGCACGGTCGTCAACCTCTCCCACTCCCAGCACCGCCACCTGCGAGTGGTCCGCGCGACGCCGCCCGAGCTGGGCTACGCGGCGGAAGCCCCGGCGGGGCCGGCCGAGCTGTCGGAGCAGCGAGCCCGGCAGCGCCAGGTGATGGCCGCGATCCGCCGGCTGCCCGCTCGCCAGCAGGACTGCGTGGTCCTGCACTACTTCTGCGAGCTGTCCGATGTCGAGGTGGCATCGGTCCTCGGCGTGTCGAGCGGCTCGGTGAAGACCCATCTGCACCGAGCCAGGGCGACGTTGGCCCACGAGCTGGAGGCATGGCGATGAGCGACGGACGGGATCTCGACGACGAACTGCGGCGGGCGATGCGGGCCGAGGCCGACAAGGCACAGCAGGATCCCGCGTCCTGGTCGCGCATCGAGGAGCGCCGGGCCGGGCGCCGGTCCGCCGGCGCATGGCGCTGGGGCGCGCTGGCGGTGGCGGCGGCCGCTGCGGTCGCGCTGGTCGCCGTGCTGGCCTGGCCCCGCGACGACGGTGACGAGGTCATCACGGTCGACTCCAGTGCGGTGGCGACGACGGTCCTACCCGACGTGACCGTCGCCCCGACCACCGAGCCGGTGCCGACGACCACGCCGACAACAGAGGCCACGACCACGACCTCCACCACGACCACGGTGGCTCCGGTCGGTCATCCCACCACCGCCGTCGCCGTCACCGAGGACGGGCGTCTCGTGGTGCTCGACACCTCGGGGACGGCTGCTGTCGAGATCCGTGAGCTCGACCGGGGACCCGATCCGCGGATCGTGCCCGAGGAGGGCGAGACCACCGTCCTGGCCGATCCCGCCCTCACCCCCGACGGCCGCACCGTCTACTACAGCCTCTGCTGCGAGCCGGTGGTCGGCGTGCTGTTCTCGGCCGCCGTGGACGGGTCGTCGCCGCCCGTCAACCTCGGCTACGGCACCTTCCCGACGGTGAGCCCGTCCGGTGACCGCTTGGCCATCGTGCAGTACGACGCCGTCGTCGTCCGGGACCTCGCCAGCGGGACGGAGCAGAGCTATCCGGACACGGCGCACGAGGGCACGCTCATCGATCTGGCCTGGGCCACGGACGGAAGCTCGCTCTACTACGTGCGCTACGAGGGCACGACCAGCCAGCTCGTCCGGCTCCCGCTCGACACCGGTGAGGCCGAGGTCGTCGCCACCAGCGAGGCCGGCCTGCGGTTCCCGCTGGGAGGGGACGACGGGACGGCGACCGTGGTCGAGCAGTGCTGCGCCGACGGGTCCGAGAGCACCGAGCCGGGCGTCGTGATCGGGGTCGGCGGATCGACGGTGCGCGAGGAGCTCCCCTTGTCGCTCCTGGCTCGCCGTGCCCACGAGGTCTTCGAGCTGCGGCTCGACATCGACGGTGCCCTCTCGTGGGTCCAGTGGGACCTGGACACCGGGACCACCACCAACGGCGGCACGCTCGGCGGCCCGTACCGGGACGCGGCCTGGTAGCGCAGGACGTCCTGGGCGCGGCTTGCCTCGGCGATCAGGGGTCGTCTACACCTGCATCGTGACCGTGCTGCGCCGCCGCCTGGCCGCGGTCGCCGCCCTGATCGCCTTGGTGGTCGTGGCGGCCTGCGGCCCGCCACCTCCTCCGCCTGTCATCGGGCCCGGGCGACCGGCACCCGGCCCCGGGGTGCTCGGCCTCGGCGATTCGGTCATGCTCGGTGCCGCCCCGGCCCTGCAGGCGGCCATCCCCGGCATGGAGGTGGACGCGGTCGTGAGCCGGCAGTTCCACGAGGCGCCGGGCATCGTGACGTGGCGATCCCAGGCGGGCGCCCTGCCGGGCACCGTCGTGCTGCACCTGGGCACGAACGGCACCGTCCGCCCGGACCACTGCGATCACGTCGTGCACGCGGCGGGCAACCGGCGGGTCATCATCGTCAACCTGCGCGTCCCGCGGCCCTGGCAGGACACCAACAACCAGGTGCTGTTCGAGTGCGCGGCCCGCAACGGGACGGCCTACGTCGACTGGTACAACCTCAGCGCCGGCCATGGCGATTGGCTGGCGGCGGACGGTTACCACATGCGTCCCGCCGGCGCCGCGGCCTACGCCGCGGCCATCGCTGCCGCGCTGTAACGGCCGGGACGGTCTCCTCCGCGGGTCAGACGCAGACGGTCAGGGCGTCGGGCTCGATCCGCACCGCCAGTCGGTCGGCCGTCCCGATGACGATCCCGTCGACGCGCACGGCGAGCGGGTCGGCCAGGGTGAGCTCGAGCTCGGTCACGGACCTGGCCTCGATCCCCGGGTGCGGGAGGTGGGTGCCGCTGGGAAGCCGGCGCCACGCTTTCCAGCGGTCGCTGACGCTCAGGGCCTCGATCCGCACGATGTCGAGCCGGCCGTCGTTCGGGTGCCCTCGGGGAGCGACGTCCCAGGAGCCGAGGAACTGGGCGTTCATCGCCGCCACCACCTCGCCGCGCCACCACGAGCGCCGCGCCACGACGTGGCTGACGAACCAGTGGTCCTCCCCTGCCACCGTCACCACACCGAGATCGATGGTGAATTCGGACACCTGCTGATCGAGCGTCGCCACCGCGTCTGGCCGTCCCAGCGTCCGCCGCAGATCGCCGGCGAGCAGGCCGACCGGTGGCAGCGGCCGTCCGGCCCGCCGGAGCCGGGTGACGAGGGCTCCGGCGCCCGCGTCGCCGGGCACCTCGACGAGCTCCGCCGGCCGGTCGACCAGCCGGCCCCAGTCCTGGCCCCGCTCGATGGTCACGAGGGCCGAGTCAGAGGGCTCGATGGTCACGAGGCGTCGGCTTCGTCCAGGCCGCCGTCGCTCAACGCCGTGGAGGCGGCGACCACCCCTCTGAACAGGCGGTCGGCCGCGCCCCGCGCCGCCTCCCGCGTGCCCTCGTCCGGGGCGAGGAGGGCGAGCTGGCGCAGCAGGTCGATGAGCTGCTTGACGGTACGGACGAAGTCGCCTCCCGACAGTTCCTCGTCCTCCACGACGCTGGCGAAGGACTGCCCGGACGCCCAGGCGTGGGCGATGGCGGCGAACGTGGGGTCGGGTGCACGGGTGACCGGCACCCCGGCCTCCTCCTCGGCCTCGCGCAGCTCCCCGGCCAGCGACTCGATGTTCTCCCAACGCTTGCGGATGTCACGGGAGGGAAACCACGGAGCGGGGGGCGGCTCGGGGCTGCGGTGCTCGTAGCAGAACACCGAGGCCAGCCCGGCCAGCTCCGCCGGTTCGAGGCCGTCGAGCAGGCCCTGGCGGAGGCACTCGACGACGAGCAGGTCGCACTCGTGGAAGAAGCCGGCCAGCCGCCGTCCGCCGTCCGTCAATGCCCAACCGTCGACGTAGCCCCACGTCTCGAGGATCCGCAGGACCCGGTCGAAGCGGTGGGAGACGGACTGACTGCGACCGTGGATGCGGGTGCGCAGATCGTCGACCTCCCGGGCCGCCCGGTCGGCCTGCGCGGCGGCGCGGAGCCGTTCGGCCAGCCGGGGGTCCGCGGCCACGGGATGATCGGCCAGCGGCTCGCTCGGCTCGTCCTCCGCGCCAGCGGGCCGCCCGCGTCGTGGCTGACCGGCGGCCCGCACCGTGGCCTTGGTCAGCAGGCGCGCCACCTGACGCTGGAACTGGTGCCGGTTGGGCGCATAGGGGGTGGGCAGCTCGACGTGCCCGAGGGGACGCGGGCTCTCGGTGAAGTCGTGGGCGGACAGGTTCACCGGCACGCCCCCGGTGGTCAAGACCTGGACCTTCATACCCCCCTTGCGGCGGCTGGTGCTCAGCACCGCCACCCGACCGACGAGGCGGCCGCGGTTCACGTAGATGATGTCGCCTGGCCGCAGGCGCATCAGGGCGACGTCGATGGCGTCCTCGTTGCGGGGGCGCCGGCCCATGCCCTCCTTCAGTCGGCGGTACTCGTCCAGGTCGCCGTACGGGCTGCGGGCCAGCTCGCGCAGCTCGGCGAGATGGGCCTCGCGGCGTTCCAGGCGGGCCTCCATCCGTACCACCTGGCGATCGGCCTGGTACTGCGCGAAGGACAGGTTGAGCAGGTGGTGGGCTTCGTCCCGGCTGTAGCTGCGGACCAGGTTGGCCGTCATGTTGTAGGTCGGCCGGAACGCCGAGCTGAGCTGGTACGAGCGGCTGGAGGCCAGTGCCGACACCTGGTCGAACGGGACGAAGGGGCTCCACAGGACGACGGCGTAACCCCGCTCGTCGATGCCGCGCCGCCCGGCCCGGCCCGTGAGCTGCGTGTAGTCGCCGGGGGTCAGGAACTCGTGGTGGTCGCCCGTGAACTTGCTCAGCTTCTCGATGACCACGGTGCGGGCCGGCATGTTGATGCCGACGGCCAGTGTCTCGGTGGCGAACACGATCTTGACGAGGCCCTCGACGAAGCAGGCCTCGACGGCCTCCTTGAACGGCGGCACCATGCCCGCGTGGTGGGCGGCCACGCCCGCCTCGAGCCCGGCGAGGAAGGTCCCGTACCCCAGGACGGCCAGGTCGCGGTCGTCGAGCGCGCCGACGTGGTCGTCGACGATCTCGCGGATGCGGTCGCGTTCGGCTCCGGTCGTCAGGCGGACGCCGGCGGCGGTCAGCGAGCGCGCCGCCTCCTCGCAGCCGTTGCGGCTGAACACGAAGGTGATGGCGGGGAGCATCGACGCTTCCTCCAACCGGTCCAGCACCTCCAGCCGGGACGGCGTGTACAGCTTGCGGCGGGCGCCCTGGCGCCGGGGCCCTCGGAAGCCGCGGACGGCCTCGCTGTCGAGGCGGTGGGCCTCCGGGTTCGGTCGCCCGTCGATCAGCGTCGGCAGCACGTGCAGGCGTTCGGACGTGCGATCGCCGATCATGAAGAGGTTCTCGAGGCTGACCGGTCGCCGCTCCTCGATGACGGCCGTCGTCGGTCCCCGCACCGTCGTGATCCACGCCGCCAGCTCCTCGGCGTTCGAGACCGTGGCCGAGAGGCACACCAGGTGCACCGGTGTCGGAAGATGGATGATCACCTCCTCCCACACCGGACCGCGGTAGGTGTCCTGTAGGAAGTGGACCTCGTCGAGGACGACGACGCCCAACCCGATGAGCGCGGGCGAGCGCCCGTAGATCATGTTGCGGAGGACCTCGGTCGTCATCACGACGACCGGGGCGTCGCCGTTGATGGCGTTGTCGCCCGTCAGGAGCCCGACCCGCTCGGGGCCGTGGATCGCCCGCAGGTCGTGGAACTTCTGGTTGGAGAGCGCCTTGATGGGGGCCGTGTAGAACGCCCGCTGGCCCTCGGCCAGCGCCACGGCCACCGCGTACTCGGCCACCACCGTCTTGCCGGAGCCGGTGGGCGCGGCGACCAGCACGGACTGGCCGTCGTCGAGGGCATCGATCGCCTGCAGCTGGAAGGGGTCGAGCGGGAAGTCGTAGCGGGCCAGGAGCGCGGCCCGGTCACGGCGCACGCCCACAGTGTGCCGGGTCCGGTCCGGCCACCGGCGCATGGCAGGACCGGGACCGGTCGGGGGCGCGGTCAGGCGGTGCCGACCGCCGGGTTGGCGGCCTTCGCCCGCCGGCGGCTCACGGCCCAGCCGATCACGATGGCGATCTCGTAGAAGACGTAGAGCGGAATGGCCAGCGCGATCATGCTGATGGGATCACCGCTCGGCGTGATGACCGCGGAGACGACGACGATGATCACGATGGCGTAGCGCCGTGCGCCGGAGAGCTGCTTGTAGTCGACCACGCCCATGAGTTCCAGGAACACGAGCAGGACGGGCGTCAGGAAGCCCACGCCGAAGGCCGCCATCATCAAGCCGACGAGGCTCACGTAGCTGTCCGGGGTGAAGGCCGCCGTGGCCTGGCCGGCAAACGAGATGAGCCACTGGAGCGCCTTGGACAGGGTCAGGTAGGCGAGGCCGGCGCCGAGCAGGAAGAGGAGCACGGTGGCGAGGATGAACGGCCGCGCGTAGCGCTTCTCCTTGGATTCCAGCCCCGGCACGATGAACCGCCAGACCTGCCAGAGGACGACCGGCAGGGCCAGGATGAAACCACCCCAGCCGGCCACCTTCATGCGGGTGTTGAAGCCGCCGAGCGGGGTGATGAGCACCGGCTCGCCGTTGCAGCCGAAGTCCGGGTTGGCCGCGCACACGTCCTTGTAGGGCTGGAACAGGAAGTCCTGGATCCACGGGTCGTAGAGCACGAACACCAGGACACCGAACAGGATCACGACCAGCAGGCAGCGGATGAGCCGCATGCGCAGCTCGGCCAGGTGCTGCGTGAGGGTCATGTTGTCGTTCTTGACGGCCAGCGGGACCTTGCGCTCCCGCCCCTTGCGGCGCAACCGCATCAGTCGTCCCGGGGCCTGTCGCCCACTTCATCGGCGCCGTCGGTGTCGGCCGGCTCGTGGTCACCGGCGCTCTCGGCGCCATCTGCTCCCTCGACGTGGCCGTCCTCCACCTCCGCCGACCCGGCCGCCGCCGGAACGGCCAGCTCGGGCTCGGACACCAGCAGCCCGGCCTGGGCGAGCACTGGCTGCCCCTCGTCGGCCGGCGGCGGGCCGCCGTTCCCTTCGACCGCGGCGGCCTCGACCGACGCCGGCACCTCGTCGGTGGAGTCGGTGGACTCCGGCACGTCGTCGACGGGTGCCTGGCTCTCCTCGACCGGTGTCTGGCTCTCCTCGGTGGACGTCTCGGTCTTGTCGGTGGGCGATTCGGTCTTCTCGGCAGGCTTGGTCTGCTTGCCACCGCCGACCACCGGCGCCGTCATCTCGGCCTTCACCGCTCGCGCCGGCTCGTTGACGGCGTCCTGCATCATCTGGGCCGTACCCCGCAGCTCCCGCAGGGGCTCGTCGAACGCGTCGCGCAGCTCGCTCTGGAAGCCGTGGCTCATCCGCCGCAGCTCGCCGTAGATGTTGCCGAACTTCCTGATGGCATCCGGCAGCTTCTCCGGCCCGAGCACGATCAGGGCGATCACCAGGATCGCGATGGCCTCGCCGGCGCCCAGGCTGTTGAGGATGGCGAGCACGTCGCGGAGTCTACGGAACCGCTCCCCGACTGGACGGTCGAGGCCGGCCGGCATCGGCGGTGAGGTGGGATGATGCCACGGTGGCCGTCCGGTACCCGTCGCTCATCGACCCGCCGATCGGCTTCGCCCACCGGGGGGCCAGCGCGCACGCCCCCGAGAACACGGTGGAGGCGTTCTCGCTGGCGCTGCGGCTGGGAGCGACGGGGTTGGAGACCGACGTCTGGCTCACCTCCGACGGCATCCCCGTCCTCGACCACGACGGCGTCGTGCGCCGGCGGGCCCGCCAGCGCCCGATCTCGTCGGTGGCGCGGGCCGACCTCCCGTCCTTCATCCCGACCCTCAGCGAGGTCCTCCCGCTCTGTGATGCGGGCATCCACCTCGCGATCGACGTCTGCGATCCGGCCGCTGGTCCGGTCGTGATTCGCACCGTGCAGGCCGAGCACCCCGACCTGGCACCGCGGCTGTGGCTCTGCCGGGCCGACGTGCCCTCGCTGGTCGCCCTCCGGCCTCTTGATCCGGACGTGAAGCTCGTGAACTCCACCCGGTTGGACCGGATGAAGGAAGGCCCGGAGCGGCGGGCGGCGACGCTCCGTGAGGAGGGCATCGACGCCGTCAACCTCCGCTACCCCGACTGGAACGGTGGTCTGGTGGCGCTCTTCCACCGCTTCGACCGCGCCTGTCTGGCGTGGGACCTCCAGCACGAGCACCTCCTCAGGGCCACGCTCGCGCTGGGCATGGACGGCGTCTTCAGCGACTGGGTGGACCGTCTCCACGCTGCGCTCAGTGACGTGTAGCACCCGAGGTGGCGCGTGCACCCGTCAGACCTTCCTACGCTGCGGTCGATGAGGGAGCTGCTGGCGTTGTCCGAGGGGTTGCCAACGCGCGAGGTCGAACCCGGCCACGTGCTCGTCCGCGAGGGAGAGCGCTCGGGCGTCCTGTACGTGCTCGAGCGCGGTGCGCTCAGGGTCGCCCGAGCCGGTGTCACGATCGCCGTCATCAGCGCTCCTGGGTCGCTGGTCGGCGAGATCGCAGTGTTGGCAGGCGGCGACCACTCGGCCACGGTCACCGCCACCATCCCCTCGGCCGTGCGGGTGGCCGAGGACGGCGAGGCCTTTCTCCGCTCGTCCCCCGAGGTCGTCCTCCTCGTGGCCAGGGAGGTGGCTCAGCGGCTGCAGGGTCTGGTCGGCTACGTCGTCGAGTTGAAGGTCCAGTCCAGCGACGGCCCCGGACTCGAGGTGATGGACGAGATCCTGGCCCGGCTCTCCGCCTGGCGTACTGAAGCGGTGGACGACACGCCGGAGCGGGAGCCGGACCCGCAGCACTGAGTGGACAGCGTGCATGTGGCCGTGATCGGCGCGGCCGGGATGATCGGCCGGAGGCTCGTTGCCGGACTGGCTCGTGACGGCCGACTGGGCGACACCGAGGTCAGCCACCTCGACCTGGTCGACCTCGTGGAACCGGACACACCGCAAGGGTGGGGCGGGAAGTCCGTGTGCCGGTCGGTGGACCTGTCCGTACCCGGCGCGGCGGACGCTGTCATCACGGGGCGGCCCGACGTGATCTTCCATCTGGCCGCGGTGGTGTCCGGTGAGGCCGAGGCCGACTTCGATCTCGGCTATCGGGTCAACCTCGATGGGACCCGTGCGCTGCTCGAAGCGATCCGAGCGGCGCACCTGACCGACGGGTACTGCCCTCGTCTGGTGTTCTCCTCCTCGATCGCGGTGTTCGGCGCGCCGCTGCCCGAGGTGACTCCGGAGGACTTCGCGGCCACGCCACTGACCAGCTACGGCACCCAGAAGGCCATCGTCGAGCTGTTGCTGGCCGATTACACCCGGCGCGGCTTCGTCGACGGTGTGGGGATCCGATTGCCCACGATCTGCATCCGACCGGGGAGGCCCAACCGGGCGGCCTCGGGCTTCTTCTCTGCGATCCTGCGCGAGCCACTCGTCGGTGAGGAGGCGATCCTGCCGGTGCCCGAGACCGTCCGGCACTGGCACGCCTCACCGCGGTCAGCGGTTGGGTTCTGCCTGCGAGCGGCGACGATCGACTCGGACCTGATCGGCCCTCGTCGAACCCTCTCCATGCCCGGGCTGCAGCGCGACCGTGGGCGAGCAGATCGAAGCACTGCGCCGGGTCGCGGGTGATCACGCGGTGCGGTTGATCCGCTACGAGCCGGATCCGGCGATCATGAGGATCATCGACGGCTGGCCGAAGGCGTTGGACGCGTCCAGAGCCGAACGGCTGGGTTTCAGGGCGGAAACGTCGTTCGACGAGATCATCAGGGTGCACCTCGAGGACGAACTCGCGCCAACCTGACTACAACCAAGCCCAGTCGCCGATCGGCCACATGATCACGAAGGCGCGCCCGACGACGCTGCTCTCCGTGATGGGCCCGAAGTAGCGGCTGTCGAAGCTGCCCCCGCGGTTGTCCCCCATGACGAAGAGCATCTCGTCGGGCACCGTGACGCTGCCGTCGCCGTCGGGATCGACGGTCTCCTGTGGCGCGTCGGTGCACTGGTCCTCCACGTACGGCTCGACCAGCGCCTTGCCGTCGACGAAGACCCGGCAGTCCCTGAAGACGAGGGTCTCCCCCGGCAGGCCGATGACCCGCTTGATGAGGTCCTTGATCTGGGGATCCGGCTCGCCCGGCGGGCGCTTGAACACCACGACGTCGCCGCGATGCACGTCGTGCAGCTTGTACGACAGCTTGTTCACCAGCACCCGGTCCCCGACGTTCAGCGTGTCGACCATCGACGGCGAGGGGATCTCATAGGCCTGGAACAGGAAGGTGCGGATGAGCAGGGCGACGACGAGCGCTCCGCCGATGACGAGGATCCACTCCCGCACCGCCCGCCCGACCTTGCGGTGGTTGGTGGTCGCCTCGGCCGGCTCATCGGCGTCGAGGCCGTCCGCCGGGTCGGCCTGTTGGTCCTCACGAGCGTCGGCAGGGTCGTCCGGGACGGAGCCGGGGTCGCCGGCGCCCGGCTCCTGCGAGATCACCCCGGCACCGTACCGCGGGACCGGTGCCGATCGGCGGCCAGGACAGCCGCCGCCGCGGTCGTCGCGAAGAACAGCGGATCCTCCTCCGGGCCCCGGCCCATCGTGCGCACGTCCAGGCGATGGCGGGCCAGCACGTCGGCCACCGACGGCACGGCGACGGTCTCCTGACGGTGGGGATCGGGCACCACGAAGGCGTCGGTCCCCTCGGCGTGGGCGACCACGGCCGGGCGCGCCGCCAGCCGGAGAGCGGATGCCGTGTGGTGGCTGAGGCCGGCGTGGCGGACGCGGGCGTCGGCTCCGCTCGTCCGGGCGGCCACGATCGGCAGGCCTCCCAGGGCGGCCGCGGCGTCGATGGCCGGAGCCAGCTCCAGCGCCGTCGTGCCCAGCGTCGAGCCGGTGCCGACCACGCCAGGACCCATGCCGGCCACGACGACGTCGGCCCCGGCGATCCGGGTGGCCACGTCGAGCGCCGACGGGAACGTGACCGCTTCGTGATCGCCACCGAAGGCATGCCCGGCGGTGACGGTCACGTCGAGCAGCCCACGGTCGCACAGGTCGGCCACGAGATCGGACAGGGCCAGCGGCAGCGCGCCACCGTCGGTCATCACATAGGCCACGCGGGCATCCGGGACGAGGTCGGCGAGGACGGCAGCCACGACGCCCACCTGGCTGTGCAGGCTGCACAGGACCACCGGCCGCCCGCCCAGGTCCGGCCAGCTCGCGGTCGGTTGGTGCTCCTCCGCCGCCCCGACGTCGGCCTGGAGGCTGGTGTAGCGCAACTTCATGATGTGGCCGCCGCCGGGCCGCCGCCAGGCCCGCCGGGCCAGGTTCCAGTGCACGATGTGCCAGCCGCCGGTCCCCAGGCCGAGCTCGACGGCCGTCGTGTTGACGACCACGTCGTCACCCGCCGCCACCGGGCCGGTCAGTTCAGTGATGACCACGGCCCGCGAGCCGTCGTCGAGCCGCACCCGCTGCAGGCCGGGCCGCTCCGACGAGCAGTTCGGCCACCGCCGCCGTGACGAAGGTCGGCACCGCTAGGCCTCGGGCGCTGGTCCGGTCAGAGCGAGCTGATCAGCTTCTCGACCCGCTCGTCGCGGCTCTTGAAGGGGTCCTTGCACAGCACGGTCCGCTGCGCCTGGTCGTTGAGCTTCAGGTGCACCCAGTCGACCGTGTAGTCCCGCTTGCGCTCCTTGGCCCGCTTGATGAACTCGCCCCGCAGCCGGGCTCTCGTCGTCTGCGGCGGGGTGTCCATGGCGACGTCGATGTCGGCGTCGCGTGCACATGCGATCCACCATGCCGCGGTCCTGCAGCTTGTAGAAGAGGCTGCGGTCCCGGCTGACGTCGTGGTACTGGAGGTCGACGAGGGCGACCCTGGGATGGCCGAGGGGCAGGTCGTGCTTGGCGCGGTAGGCCTCGATGAGCTGGTGCTTGATGACCCAGTCGACCTCGCGCTCGAGCTTCAACGGCTCGTCCTCGATGGTCGACACGCAGTGCTCCCACATGTCGAGCGCCCGCTGTTCGAGCGGCGGCGAGGCCCTTCGCGTCGGCGTAGCGCAGGGCCCGATCCAGGTACTCCCGCTGGATGTCGAGCGCGCTGACCTCACGGCCGTTGGCCAGCCGCACCCGCCGGCGGCAGGTGATGTCGTGACTGATCTCCCTGATGGCGCGGATCGGGATTCTCCAGGGTCATGTCCCGGAGCACGACGCTCTGGTCCTCCAGCATGCGCAGCATGACCGCGGTGGCCCCCACCTTGAGGAAGGTGGAGTACTCGCTCATGTTCGAGTCCCCGACGATCACGTGCAGGCGGCGGTAGCGCTCGGCGTCGGCGTGCGGCTCGTCGCGGGTGTTGATGATCGGGCGGCTGCGGGTGGTGGCCGACGACACGCCCTCCCAGATGTGCTCGGCCCGCTGCGCGAGGCAGTACACCGCGCCCCTCGCCGTCTGCAGCACCTTGCCCGCCCCGGCGTAGATCTGGCGGGAGACGAAGAACGGGATGAGCACGTCGGCGTAGTGGGCCAGGTCGTCGCGCCGGCTGGTCAGGTAGTTCTCGTGGCAGCCGTAGCTGTTGCCGGCCGAGTCCGTGTTGTTCTTGAACAGGTAGATGACCCCGCGGATGCCCTCTTCCCGGAGCCGCTGCTCGGCGGAGCTCAGGAGCTGCTCCAGGATGCGCTCGCCGGCCTTGTCGTGCACGACGAGGTCGTAGATGGAGTCGCACTCCGGCGTGGCGTACTCGGGATGCGAGCCGACGTCGAGGTACAGCCGGGCGCCGTTGGCCAGGAACACGTTGGAGCTGCGACCCCAGCTCACCACCCGCCGGAAGAGGTAACGGGCGACCTCGTCCGGGCTGAGTCGGCGCTGACCCCGGAGGGTGCACGTGACGCCGTACTCGTTCTCGAGCCCGAAGATGCGCCGCTCCATCGGCCGTCACCGTACCCCCAGCCAGTGCCCGATCAACGGCCTGCACCCCGGCACTACCCTGGTCGGCGTGAGCCCGTTCGCCCAGCCCATCCGGATGGTGCGGCTGATGACGGCCGACGACGGGTTCTCGGCCAAGGTCGTGGCCGCCCGTCTGGGCGTCGAGGGCATCGTGTGGGAGCTCCGCGGCGGCGTGGACGGGCCGTACCCATTCGGCCCTGTGCACGTCTTCGTTCCCGAGACCGAGCTGGCCGAGGCGCAGGCCCTGCTGGCCGCCACCGCGCCGCTCGAGGAGGAGCTCGGCGACGAGGGCGACGAGGAGGCTCGGGCCGCCGCGGCAAGGCAGCGTGCGGACCGGCGTGCCCTACTGGTCGGAGCCGGGATCCTGGGCCTGCTGGCCCTGGCATCCGCCGAGCTCGTGCGGGTGCTCGTGCTCCGCTGACCGGTCGCGCCGGTCCCGCCACGCCGGTCGCGCTGTCAGGACTCGCTGAGGAGCGCGGCGACCTCGGCGTCGTCGAGCCGCCGGAAGCACCGGCGGGCGTTGCCGCGCTCGAGCATCGCCACCTCGAGGTCGTCGGCTCCGAGGGTGCGGTCCGGGCCGGCGCAGGGCGCCGACCCCCAACCGCACCGCGGCGGCCAGGTCCAGGCCCTCTGCCCAGCCCTCCTGCATGCGCAGGCGCGATGGCGTCGGCGTCGCCGCCCAGGACGCTGAAGTTCTTCTCGTCCATGAGCGTGCCGTCGTAGAGGATGTGGAAGAGCTGGTCGGCGGCGGGCGTCTGCCCGACCTCCGCCACGAGGATCTCCACCTCCATCGGCTTGAGCTCGTGGGTGAAGACCTGGCCCAGGAGCTGGGCGTACCGGTTGGCCAGGCTGCGGGCATCGACGTCGTCGCGGCTGAACTGGTAGCCCTTGAGGTCGGCGGACCGCACGCCGTCGACACGGAGCTGGTCGAACTCGTTGTAGCGGCCGACGCCCGCGAAGGCGATGCGGTCGTAGATCTCGCTCACCTTGCGGAGGTTGTTGCGACGGGTTCTCGGCGACCACGGCGACGCCGTTGTCGTACGCGAGGGCCACCAGCGCACGGCCCCGGGCGATGCCCTTGCGCGCGTAGTCCGCCTTGTCCTTCATCATCTGCTCTGGCGCGACGTAGAAGGACATGCTCATGTCCGGCACCTCGGCGGCGATCGTCTCGAAGCGGGTCCGCAGCTCGTCGTCGCCCACCCGCTCGTAGCCGGCGGCCGTGATCGTGGCCACCGTCGGGTAGACGCCCCGCAGCGGATCGGGGCCCCCCGTCGCGGAGTCGGCGTCGGCCGCCACCCAGAGCGCCTTCACGCACAGCTCCACCGCGGCGTCCCTGCTCATCGCCGGTTGGTAGCCCACCTTGATGACGGTGCCCGCGTGGAGGCTGCCGGAGCCGGTGGCCACCTGCTCCTTCTCCTCGTACCGCCCGCCGGTCACGTCGTAGCTGAACAGCCGTCCCTGGCCGCGACGCTCGTCGTAGCCGGCGAAGATCGGCACCACGACCATCCCCTGCATGGCGGCCGGGAGGTTGCCCCGGACCATCATGCTGAGCTGGTTGGCCTTGCCCTCCAGGCTCAGCGGGGTCCCCTCGACCTTCTCGTAGTGCTCCAGTTGCAACTGGAACAGCTTCACCATCTCCATGGCCGGTCCGGCGGCGCCGGCGATGGCCACGCCGCTGTGGCGGTCGGCCGGGAGCACCTTCTCCATCGTGCGGCTGCTGATGAGGTTGCCCGCGGTGGCCCGCCGGTCACCGGCCATCACGACCCCGTCGGCGTAGGTGAGCGCGACGCACGTCGTGGCGTGCGGGACAGCCAGGTCGCCCGCGCCATCCGCCGCGAAGGCCTCGTGGGGGGACAGACCGACCCGGCGCAACAGCTCGGCGAAGCTGGACCCGGGGTCGTCGCGCGGATCGAACGTAGGCATCGACATAGGTGGGGGGAGGCTACTGCCGGGGGCTGCCGGCACAGAGGTCCGCAGCGGCGGCCTACTGCCCGCCCTTCTGCACGTACGACTTCACGAACTCCTCGGCGTTGGTCTCCAGGACCTCGTCGATCTCGTCGAGCAGATCGTCAAGCTCCGCCTTGAGCTTGTCTCCCCGCTCGGTGGTGGCGGGCGCCTCCTCGACCACCTCCTCGGTCCGTGTCGGCGCCGTCCGCTGCTTTCGCTGCTGTTCGGCCATGGTGTCGGTTCCCGTCCTTGTGGGGGTTCAGGCCCCCAGCCGGTCGAGCAGGTCGGCGGCTGAGGTGCTGTCGCTGATCAACCTAGCCACGTGGGCCGCGGTTCCACGTAGCGGCTCCATCATCGGGACCCTCCGCAGCGGGTCACGGCCGACGTCGAACACCATCGAGTCCCAGTTGGCGGCCACGATGTCATTGGGCCACTTCTGGAGGCACTTGCCCCGGAAGTACGCCCGGGTGGTCGTCGGCGGCTCGGTCACGGCCCGCTCGACCTCCTCGGCCGTGCACAGGCGCTCGAGCCCCAGGCGGTCGAACAGCGAGCGGTCGTCACGCAGGTCGTGGTACTGGATGTCCATGCGCCCGCAGCCGGGCGTCGCCCCACTCCAGGCCGTGACGGTCGCGGTAGGCCTCGAAGACCCGCTCCTTCGCCACCCAGTCCACGGTGGTCGCCAGGCTGGCGCGATCGCCCTCCAGCCCGGTGAGGACCTCCTCCCAGCGCCGCAGCGTCTCGGCGCCCACCTCTTCGCCCACGCTCTCCAGGCTCCGCTCCCGCTCGTACTTGCGGGCCTGCTCGAGGAGCTGCCACTGGACGTCGAGCGCCGTGACCCGGCGGCCGCTCTTGAGCGCGACCGTGCGGGTCAGGCTGGGGTCGTGGCTGATCTGGCGGATGGCGCCGACCGGGTTGGCCAGCGTCAGGTCGACGGGGAGCTGATCGTCCTCGATCATCGAGAGCACGATCGCGGTCGTGCCCACCTTGAGGAACGTCGCGACCTCGCTCCGGTTGGCGTCGCCGACGATCACGTGGAAGCGGCGGTAGCGCTGACCGTCGCAGTGAGGCTCGTCGCGGGTGTTGACGATCGGGCGCTTCAGCGTCGTCTCCAGCCCCACCTCCTCCTCGAAGAAGTCCGCCCGCTGGCTGAGCTGGAACGGCACCTCGGAGCTGGGGACGCCCGGTGACTCGCTGCCGACCTTGCCGGCGCCGCAGAAGAGCTGGCGGGTGACGAAGTGGGGCGTGATCTGGCTGACGAGGCGGCCGAAGGGCAGCTCGCGGGCCAGCAGGTAGTTCTCGTGGCAGCCGTAGCTGTTGCCCTTGCCGTCGGAGTTGTTCTTGTAGACGACGATCTCCGCGCCGTCGGGCAGGAGGCTGCGGGCGGCGATCATCGAGCGCTTCAGGACCTCCTCGGAGGCCCGGTCGAAGACCACGACCTCCTTGGCGTCGATGCACTCGGGCGTCGACACCTCCGGGTGGGCGTGGTCGACGTAGTAGCGAGAGCCGTTCGTGAGGACCGTGTTGACGAGGTGGGTCTCGACCTCGGGCGGCAGGGCGCCCTCGACCGCGAAGCCGCGGGCGTCGATGCCGGGGCTCTCGTCCTCGAAGTCCCAGACGGTCCGCCGGTCGAGCGTGGCGATGTAGGCGTTGATCAGCACCGAAGAGGCGGCGACCGGGTTCGAATCGGCGCCCCGGACGGCGATGCCGTACTCGGTCTCGATGCCGCACACCTTGCGGATCGCCATGGCCGGCACCCTACCCGCAGGGTCCCCCGCTGGCTCGCGCCCCGCATCCCCGTCCGACCGCACCCGAGCCGCCAGCCGACCGGCCATCCGGCCGCACTTCTGGCGCACGGAGATGTCGCGATCGGCCATCCGACGGTCACTTGGCGACACCTCTGTTCGGCGAAGGTCACCGGCCGGTCACGCAGCGAGTTCGCTGGTAGTGGAGGGCTCGGACGTAGCCGACGATGTTGCGCAGCCGGTCGGTGACGTCGTCGTCGGTGAAGCGCAACGGCAGCCACCCGGCCAGCGTCACCTGGACATCCCTGGCCTTGTCCGCCGCGACCGCGCCTCGCCCGATGTGCGTCGGCGGCAGGGATCGATCTCGATGTCGAGGCGCGAGTCGACCAGGGCGAGGTCGAAGAAGGCCTGTTGCCGTTGGGCAGCCGCAGCCGGTGCTGCGGCGACGGCGGTCGAGGCCCGGCCTCGATCGAGCGCGTCGCGGACGATCGACCTCGTAGTGGCTCTCGACCGGCGCTTCGACCCAGCAGAGGGTCGACGATCTCCCGGAACATGACCGATCCTGGCCGGCCTCGGACCGATCAGCCGTGCTCGCGACCGCGTCGAGCTCGCAGATCGGTCACGAGGCCGCGATTGCGGGCGTCCTCGACGGCCGAGCGCAGCGCCGGGCCGTCGAGGACGCCGGCCAGATCGAAGAGCGACCGGGCGGGCGTGGTCGAGCCGCAGGCCGTCGATCGTCTGCTGTGACATCACAGTCGGGCAGGAGGTTCGTCCGGTGGAAGTGGACTCTCTGGGAGTCGCCCAAGCTCACCGGCGGGGATCGTCAGGTCGAGCCACGTCGCCGGGGCGAGCGCGGATGCGGTGGAGGTACGCAGCAGTCGAGAACGAGAGCACGCCAGTCGGGGACGGCCAGGCAGGCCGCGACGGGCCCGGGTCATGAAGTCGTATGGCGGAGGGACGGTGCTCACGACGCCGCGGGTAGACGAGAACAGCGCTGACGGGCGATCCGGGACGGATCTGCCGAGGAGTGAGGCCGAGCTCGCGAAGGTCATGGACCGTCGCCAGGTGGGTGCGCAGCTCGGCAAGGCGCACGATGTCGTGCATCGATGGCCATCGCGACGACGCTACGGAGGCGGTGTGGCAGGTTCGCGTCGAGCGACGCTTCGACGCGGCTCGCAGCCGCCGTCGACGCGTGTCACATCCTCGAGCACAGATGGTGCCATCAGGCGTCACGGCGTGTCGCTCGCGCGATTCCTGCCGGTTTGCTCGACCGCGGACACCGGTGGTGACCGGCTGGGTCGGGACGGCCGACCGGGGCGATTCGCGGCCGACCCGGGCGGAGGTGGGTCGGCGGGCTAGAGGTACTGGCCGGTGGCGGCGCGCTCGATGGCTCGGCCGCCCTGGACGGTGTCCTTGGTCTCGTTGACCAGGGTGCGGATGAACACGATCCGCTCGCCCTTCTTGCCCGAGATCTTGGCCCAGTCGTCCGGGTTGGTGGTGTTGGGCAGGTCCTCGTGCTCCTTGTACTCCTGCTTGATGGAGTCCACGAGGTCCTGCGTGCGGATGCCCTTCGCGCCCCCGGCGATGAACCGCTTGATGGCCAGCTTCTTGGCCCGGCGCACGATGTTCTCGATCATGGCGCCCGACGCGAAGTCCTTGTAGAAGAGGATCTCCTTGTCGCCGTTGGCGTAGGTGACCTCGAGGAAGCGGTTGTCCGTGTCCTCCCGGTACATCTCCGTCACCGTCGACTCGATCATCTTCGGCACCGCCGCGTCGGCGTCGCCCCCGCCGAGCGCGTCGACCTCGTCGACGGCCAGCGGGATCTCGGCCGACAGGTAGCGGCCGAAGATCTGCCGGGCCGCGTCCGCGGTCGGCCGCTCGATCTTGATCTTCACGTCCAGCCGGCCGGGCCGGAGGATGGCGGGGTCGATGAGGTCCTCGCGGTTGGTGGCGCCGATCACGATGACGTTGCGCAACCCCTCCACGCCGTCGATCTCGGCCAAGAGCTGCGGCACGATCGTGGACTCCATGTCCGAGGAGATGCCCGAGCCACGGGTGCGGAACATCGAGTCCATCTCGTCGAAGAAGACGATGACCGGCCAGCCCTCCTCGCTCTTCTCCCTGGCCCGCTGGAAGACCAGCCGGATCTGCCGCTCGGTCTCGCCGACGTACTTGTTGAGCAGCTCGGGACCCTTGATGTTGATGAAGTAGCTGCGGCCCTTGGCGTCGCCCGTCTTGTCCGCCACCTTCTTGGCCAGGCTGTTGGCGACGGCCTTGGCGATCAGCGTCTTGCCACAGCCGGGCGGCCCGTAGAGGAGGATGCCCTTCGGCGCGGGCAGGCGGTGCTCGGCGAACAGCTCCTGGTGGAGGAAGGGCAGCTCGACGGCGTCGGCGATCTCCTCGATCTGGGTGTCCAGGCCCCCGATGTCGCTGTAGCTGATGTCGGGCACCTCCTCCAGCAGGAGGTCCTCGACCTCGGGCCGGGGCAGCTTCTCCAGCAGCATCCCCGTCCGGGTGTCCATGAGCAGCGTGTCGCCGGGCCGCAGGTGGGCGCCGCGCATGGCGTCCGCCAGTTCGCACACCCGCTCCTCGTCGGCCCGCCCGATCACGAGCGCCCGCACGCCGTCCTCCATGACCTCCTTGACGGAGACCACCTCGCCGCTGCGCTCGGGGGCGCGGGCCAGGATGATGTTGAAGCTCTCGTTGAGGGCCACCTCGGCCCCGCGGTCGAGCTCGTCGGCCTCGATGTCCGGGTGCATGTTGACCCGCATCTTGCGGCCGCTGGAGAGCACGTCGATGGTGCCGTCGTCGTTCTTGCCGACCACCACCCCGTACGCGGACGGCGGGCGCGTGAGCTTGTCCACCTCGTCGCGGAGCGCGGCGATGTGCTCGCGCGCCTCGCGCAGCGTGTAGCTCAGCTTCTCGTTCTGCGCCACCGCCTGGGCGAGCTGCCCCTTGGTCTCGAGCAGTCGCTCCTCGAGGGCCCGGACCCGCTTGGGCCCGTCGGCCACCTTGCGACGGAGGCTGGCCACCTCCTCGTCGAGCAGACGGGTCTCCTCGTGGAGGCGGGCGAGCTCGGCCTGGTCGGCGGCCCTGTCACCGGCGGGGTCCTTCCCCCGATCAGCACGATCCCGACCCCGGCTGCCGCCATCGGTGTCTGACACGCTCGCACCTCCTTCCCGGCGAACCTACTCGTCGAGTACGTCGCCGTCGTGGCACGCACGTTACGACCGTGCGGCGCGGGGCTCGGTCGTTGTTTTCGCGGGCTGCGCCGTGTAAAGTCGGGTCGCAGGGCTACCGAACGAGGAGCAGGACGCGATGAAGGTCTGGATCGACCAGGATCTGTGCACGGGGGACGGCCTCTGCGAGGAGATCGCCCCGGATGTCTTCACGCTCCTCGACGACGGCCTGGCCTACGTGAAGGAAGGCTCCACCGTCTACGCCGAGGCCAAGGGCAACCCGCAGGGTGCAGCCGGCATGGCGGAGATCCCCGATGGGCAGCTCGACGCGGTCATCGAGTCCGCCGAGGAGTGCCCCGGGGAGTGCATCTTCATCGAGGCCTGAGCCCGGTCGGCGACGTGAGCCCGGTCAGCGAGCGTGAGCCCGGTCGGCGGTCACCGCCGTGCCCTCGGTGGTCACGCCCCCACGAACCGGGCTGCGGTGAGGAAACCCGTGTGGGCCACCATGCGGTGGTCCGGTCGTACGGCCTGGCCCTCCACGTGCCACGTCCGGTGCAGCACCTCGAGCGTGCGCGGCGCCAACCAGGCGGTGCTGCCCGCCAGTGACTCGCGCAAGCGGCTGGCCTGGATGATGGACGGCGTGTAGGCGACGAGGATCCCGCCGGTCCGCAGCGCGCCGGCGGCATGAGGCACGACCCGCCACGGCTCGGGCAGGTCGAGGACGACGCGGTCGACCTGTTCCTCGTCGATGCCCTCGTAGCAGTCGCGCAGCTCGACCTGGTAGCGGTCGAGCACCTCGGTGCCCAGGAACGAGCGCACGTTGGCTCGGGCCCGGTTGGCGAAGTCCTCGCGCAGCTCGTAGCCGACGATCACCGCGCCGGCCCGCAGCATCGTCATCGAGAGCGCGCCCGACCCGACCCCGGACTCGAGCACCCGCACCCCAGGTCCGATGTCGGCCAGCATGAGGATGGGCCCGAGGTCCTTCGGGTAGATGACCTGGGCCCCGCGGGGCATCTCGACCACGAAGTCCTCGAGCGTCGGGCGCAGCACCACGTAGAGGGCGCCGAGGTTGGCCTTCACGACCGTGCCCTCGGGCTGGCCGAGCAGGTCGGCGTGCGGGAAGTACCCGGCGTGCGTGTGGAACTCCCCGCCTTCCTTGAGGGTGGTCAGGTAGCGACGCCCCTTGGCGTCCAGCACCAGGACCTTGTCCCCGTACGCGAACCCGCCGCCCGAGACCATCACCGTCGCCGCCGCTTCGGGAGCTGCTCGACCGTGACCGGCTCGTGGGCCGCGGCCCGCTCGACCAGGCGGCAGAACGCGCACACCTCGCCCGTCGTCGGGGAGCCGCAGCGCGAGCACGGCTGCAGCCCGCCCTGCGCGGCCAGGGCCCGCGAGGCCACCGACTGCTCGGCCAGGAGCGGCGCCATGCGGTCGAGGAAGCCGAGGTAGAACGCGGCCTTCGTCCCCGGTGAGCGATCCTCGACGGTGTTCAGCGCCGCCTTGTACCCGAGGTGCCGGTTTCCGGCGGCCAGGGGGCACTCCTCCACCTGGTAGTCGATCCCCCGCACGATGCAGTAGGCCGCCGTCTCCCGCTCGCTCAGGCGGACCAGTGGCTTCACCTTGCGGGGGAAGCCGTCGCGCGCCGGCAGCACCGGCAGTTGCCGGGCGAGGTACTCGAGGTCCCAACGCAGCGTGTTGCCGAAGAGGACGGCGGCCTCGTCGTCCAGGTTGTGACCGGTGGCGACCACCGCGTACCCACCGTCGCGGGCGGCGCTGTCGAACAGGTGGCGCTTGGACAGCCCGCAGGACGAGCACGGCACCCGGCGGGTGGCGGCGGCCGCCGTCGGCACGTCGTACCCGTGGTCCTCGCGGAGGGAGAGCTCGCGGAGCACGAGCCCGCGCTCCGCGCGAACGACCGCGCCGCCTGCGCCGAGGCGTCGCTGTACCCGCCGATGCCGAGCCCGACGTACAGCCCGTCCGCCTCGTAGCCCAGGTCCACCAACAGGTCCCACAGCGCCAAGCTGTCCTTGCCGCCGGAGACCGCCACCAGCACCCGCTCCCCCGGCGCCAGCATCCCGTGGTCGGCGATGGCCTTGACCACCTGGTCGCGGCACAGCTTGATCAGGTGCTCGGCGCAGAAGTTGGCGTTGTGCCGAGGGATGTCGACGACCGCCGGGCCGCGGCAGACGCGGCACTTCATGCCCCGCCTCCCGTGCCTCCTGAGATGACGGGCCGGACCTCGACGAGGTCGGCATCGCCCAGGAGGTCGTCACCGGGCACGAGGGTCCCGTCCCGGATGACCAGGTGCGCCTCCCGGTTGAGCCCGAGCTGGTCGAGCAGCGCGTGGACGCGCACCGGCCCCGGTACATCCATCTCGCGGCGGGGGTTGCGCAGCACCACCTTCATGCGCCGACCATTCTGCCCGTCGGCGTGAGCGATGACCGGCGGAGCGCAGGCTCAGACGGTCGACTCGGCTCCCCGGCGCCGCGCCGCCCGTCGTTCCCGCTTCGTGGGAGGCGCCGTCGTCGAGATGAAGATCGTCTGGCCGGGAGCCAGCCGGTCCAAGGACACCACCTCGGGCTGCTTGCTGCTGGCCCGACGAATGACGCGCACCACGAAGAGCATGCCGGCCAGGCCCGCGAAGGTGCGGCTCGAGCGGCTACGGCGGTAGAGGTTGCGGCGGAACCATGCCGAGGGTGAGTAGAGGGGGTACGTCTTGCGCTCGATGAGGGGCACTGCTCAGACCCTGCGGATCTCGACGATGGTGGTGCGCTTGCGCCCGGCCCGCCGGCCGAGCACGAACACCAGCAGGATCAACAGGACCGCGCCCAAGGACGCGCCCCGGATGATGCGGGTCTTCTTGCTCCGGACCTTGCCCTCGACGCCGGTCTGGATGGCGCGCAGGCTCTGCTCGATGTCGTCGCGGGTGATGCGCTCGTCGGCCGGATCCAACGATCCCGGGGTGGTCATCGCTGCTCCCCTTGACGGTGCAGGTCGGTGGCCCGCACGCGGCTGAGGGCCAACGCCACCACAAGGACGCAGACCACGAGGGCGATGAGGTACGGAACGATCGACCAGAAGCCGTCGAAGGTGTCCCCCCACAAGTCCTGCATCAGCCGCAGGAGTCCTACGACCAGCAACACGATGCCGATGGCCAGCGCCGTGGCGCCGACGATCCCGAATCCGACCCAGCGCCCGATGCCCTTCAGGTGCCCAACCGTCTCCTGGAGGGCGTAGGCCTTGACGAGGTCGACCGTGTTCGTGAATTGCGTGGCCGGGTTCGACGACACAACACGATCCTCAGGCAGCACGGGAGAGGTTCTTAGCAGATCTGCCCGGGGTCGCTAGCCCTGCCCGCTCTGGAGCCGCAGCGTCAGCACCTCCTCGGTGTCGGTCAGCAGCTCGTCCAGGCGGTCGAGGCGCTCGGCCGGCCCCGGGCAGGCCAGCAGGCGGTACCGGTCGTCCGGGCCGACAGGGGCGACCGCGCAGAGGTGATAGCTGGCCAGGAGCGGATCGTCGGCGATGTCGATCTCGAGCGGTCCGGCCCCGTCGTGCAGCTCGCTGGCCAGGGCTCGCACCCTCCGGGCCCGGTTGGCCACCTCCCCGACGCGCTCCGCCGTGACCAGGCTGGCGTCCTCGTCGGGCCAGTCCTCGACCTCGGCGCGCGGGTAGGGGGCATCGTCCAGCCACGCCTGCACCCGCAGCCGTCGGACCCCGGCCGACTGCACCAGGTAGCGCCCGTCCGGGAGCTCGCTGACCTCCAGGATGCGGGCCACGGCGCCGACCGGCCGGCGCACGTCGCCGCCACCTACCTCGTGCCCGCGGTCGATGAGGACCACCCCGAACTCCGGCTCGCCGGCCAGGCAGTCCTTCACGAGCTGCCGGTACCTCGGTTCGAACACGTGCAGCGGCAGCAGCGCGCCCGGGAACAGGACCGTCCCGAGTGGGAACATCGGGAGCGCCGCGGGCGACGCGTCGTCCGGCACGGGCGCCAAAGTGGGGTCCGACACCGCGCCAGGGTAGGCGTCGGCGCGCGGGCTCAGCTCGGCGGAGCGGGTGGCTCGGGATCGAGCTGGTCCATCGGGGGCGCGGTCGGGTAGGTGGTCAGGGCCCGGCCGAGCGCGTCCCAGACCGGCGCGGCCGCCGCCTCGGCGTCCGGACCGTTCTGGACGAAGCTGAAGCTGACGTGCCGCTGGCCGTCGGCGGCGTCCACGAACCCCGAGAGCGCCTTGGCCTCGCGCAGCGTGCCCGTCTTCGCGCGAAGCCGTCCCTCGGCCGGATTGCCCCGGAACGCGTCCGACAACGTGCCGGTCTGGCCGGCGACCGGCAGCCCGTCGGCCACCGGGCCGGTGCCGCCGACGTGCCGGAGCACGGCCTGCAGCGCCGAGCAGGTCAACCTGTTGCCGCGATCGAGACCCGAGCCGTCGACGAGGAAGATGCCTTCGAGCGGCACCCCCCACTCCCCCAGCTTCGCCTGCATCGCGGCAAGGCCGGCCGCCCGCGTGCCGGCGCCGCCGGCCACGGCACCGATCTCCTTGACCAGCAGCTCGGCGGTGTTGTCGTCGCTCGTCGTGAGGAGCTCGCCGACCAGCTCGCCGAGCGGGCGGCTCTGGATGGCGGTCACCACCGGCGCCAGCGGGGCCACGGCCCGCCCGGCCTCACCGGCTACAGCGACCCCGCGCTCGCGCAGCAACGCGGTCAGGGTGGCGGCCGCGGACACCGCAGGGTCCTCCGCGCTGCGCAACGGGTCGAGCGAGGCCGCAGAGTCGTTCACCATCAGCGCGCCCAACGGGCCGGCCTCCCTCGACTCGGCGTAGCTCGAGGGCCACGACGGCACGAAGCGCTCCGCGTCGTAGCGGCTGTCGTCGCCGAGGACCGAGCCCGTGATCTGCCGCACTCCCGCGGCGACGATCTGGTCGGCAAGGACCTCGAGGGGCGTGACATACGGCTGTGGGTGGGTGACCTGGGCGGCTGCGGCGGCCACGTACGGAGCTGTACCGAGCACGGGATCGCCGCCCCCGACCAGGTAGAGGTTGCCGTTGACGACGCCACCCACCGGGGAGGCGTCGGCCAGGACCTCGGTCGTGAACCGGTGCTCCGGCCCCAGGACGTCGAGGGCGACGGCCGCGGTGACGATCTTCATGTTCGAGGCGGGCAGCACGCTCGTCGCGCCGGCGCGGTCGAACACCGGCGTGCCGTCCAGCCCCACGACAAGGCAGCTCCCGGGCGCGACGAGATCCCCGACGGGGGTCAGTGAGGCCACGAGCGCCTCAGTCGCCAGCGTGTCGGAGACGGTCGCCGGCACCCTTCGCAGCGATGCCAGCGGGGTCACGACCTCGCCGGCCGGGGGCAGTGCGACGGCGGCGACGGGCTGGCCCTCCTCGGCACGGGTGGCCGCGGCGCGGTGGGCCAGGTACAAGCCGACCGCGGGCACGGCGCCGAGGATCAGGAGGAAGATCAGCGTCCGCCACGGTCCCCGCACGTCCCGGCGGGGCGGAGGCGGCGCGGGCCACTGGGCCGGCGGCCACGAGGGCTGGGTCATGGTCGCTGGTCATGGTCGCTGCGTCATGGTCGTGCGAGCGGCGGCGAGGCCGCGCCGCTGCCGCCAGTGCGCGTAGCGGTAGAGGTGGCCGAGCGCGGTGACCGCCCGGTCCGCGGACGGGTAGCAGAGCCTCCCCGAGGCCCGCACCGCAACCGGGCCGGGGTTGGCGGGATCGGCGACCGCCAGCTCCGTCGCCGTGAGGATGGGCTTGCCGGTCGACGAGGAGATCTCCGCCGCCGCCTCGGCGAAGCGGGTGTCCTGACGCTCGTGGTAGGCGACGATCCGCTCGAGGCCGTGGTCCGGATAGAAGGGTCCGTCCCGCATGAGCCGGGCCTGGTTGGACTGGATGCCGAGCCCCAGGTAGACCACGGCGTCCACGTCGGGATGCCCGGCGACGAGCGCCATGACCTCCGGGATGGTGTCCCTCGTCTCGCCCCCCGCGCAGTCGACCGGGTTCGACCGGCTCCAGCGGGGCGGGAGGTGGCTGTCGATGGCGCGCCTGCAGGTCGTCGGGCAGCGGTAGCAACCGCAGGTGGCGGTCCCGGGTGATCGCATCGGCCGTGACGACACCCCACCCGCCGGCGGTCGTCAGCACCACGACGTTGGGGCCGGCAGGCAGCGGCTGTGTGGCGAAGGTGGCCGCGGCCTCGAAGGCCTCGGCGACGGTGGAGGCCCTCGTCGCCCCGGCCTGGCGGCAGACGCCGTCGAAGACACGGTCGTCGCTGGCCAGGGCGCCCGTGTGGCTGGCCGCCGCCCGCTGGCCTCCCTCCGTGGCACCGCCCTTCACGAGCACCAGGGGCTTGCGGGCGGCCGCATCACGCATCCGCGCCGCGAAGGCGACTCCGTCACCGACCCCCTCGACGTAGGCCAGGCTCACCGACGTCTGCGGATCGCCGGCGAAGTAGGCGAGGTAGTCGCCGACGCCGACCGCGGCCGCGTTGCCCGCCGACACGGCGCGGCTGATCCCGACGCCCGTCTGGACGGCGTAGTTCATGAAGGACGACACGAAGTTGCCGCTCTGGCTGGCGACGGCGATGGTCCCGGGCGGCGGGTACGGCGCCACGATCTGTGCGCAGAGGTGGGTGGGCGTCGAGACCACGCCCTGGCCGTTCGGGCCCGCGAGCAGGATGCCCAGTTCGGCGGCGAGGGCGACCAGCTCGTCCTGCGCACGGCGTCCCTCTTCGCCGGCCTCGCCGTAGCCCGCGGAGGTGATGAAGGCGGCGCCGATGCCCTTCCGGGCGCAGGCCCGCAGGAGCTCCTGGTTCGCCGATGCGGGGGTGCAGACGAAGGCCAGGTCGATCTCGCCCGCGGGCAGTTCGTCGACCGAGGCCACCGTGTGCACGCCGAGGACGTCCTGCCCCTCCAGGTTCGTGCCGAACACCCGACCCTGGTAGCCCGCGGCCAGCAGGTTGTGGAGCGAGACGAACCCGAACTTGCCGGGGTGGGTCGATGCTCCGGCGATCAGGACGCCGCGAGGCTCGAACAGCGCCCGGAAGCGCTCGAGGTCACCGCCCGTCATGGTGTCAGGCCTCGAGCTCGACGAGCGCGTCGACGGCGACGGGGCGGCCGTCCACGACGATCAAGGGGTTGAGGTCCGCCGACACGACGTCCGGCCGGGCCACGGCGAGGTCGGACAGGCCCGTCAGCACGGCCGCCAGCCGTTCCCGGTCGACCGGTGGTTCCCCCCGGAACGGGCCCAGGAGGTCCTGCGCGCCCAGACCGTCGATCATGTCCTCGGCGTCGACCTCACTGACCGGCACCGGGCAGAAGACGACGTCGCCCACCGCCTCCGCGAGGATCCCGCCGATCCCCACCATCACGTTCATGCCGAACTGCCGGTCCCGAACCAGGCCGGCGATCAGCTCACGGTGCCCGGTGACCATGGGGGCGACGAGGAGCGAGACTTCGCCGTCGTCCGGCTCGGCCGCCGCCAGGAGCTCGGCGCCGGCCGCAGCCACGGCGCCGGCATCGGCGAGTCGCAGCCGCACCAGGCCGCGTTCCGTCTTGTGGGCGATGGCGTCACCGCACAGCTTGACGACCACCGGGTAGCCGAGCTCGTCGGCGGCGGCCGCCGCGGCCGCGGCGTCGGCCACCTCGCGGTCGTCCACCACCGGTACGCCGTGCGCCCGCATCAGCGCCTTCGAGGCGGCCTCGGACAGGGTGAGAGCCGTACCGGGCACGGCGGACCACGCTACTGCCGGCCCGTCAGGGCACGAGGGCGGCCCTGAAGAAGGTGGTGACGTGGTCGAGGCGCTGGCGCAGCGCGTCCGCCTCAAGGGGGTCTACGTCGAGCAGGCCCTGCACGAAGGTGGCGTCGCTGAAGTAGCTGAGCAGCGCGCCGTAGCCCGTGATGAGGAGTTGGTCGGCGTCGTGGTGCCGGAACCGACCCTCGTCCATCTCCCGCCGGAAGTAGCCCGCCGCGGCGTCGTAGTAGGGGCGCAGGGCGGCGGCGAGGTCGATGCCGAAGTGAGCGCCCGAGTCGATCGCCTCCCTGCGCATCAGCCGGACGTACGCCGGGTTGTCGGCGAAGAAGTCGAAGCCGGCGTTGAGGACCAGCTCGACCTTCTCCCACCCACGCACGTCGTCCGTGATCGCTCCCTCGAGGCGCGAGAACCAGTCGGTGAGGAGCCGTTCGAACACCTCGCCGTAGAGGGCTTCCTTGCTGGGGAAGTGGTGGAGCAGGCTGGGCCGCCGGATGCCGACCTCGGCGGCGATGTCGTTGAGCGAGGTGCCCTCGTACCCGTTCTCGGCGAAGAACGCCGTCGCTGCGACGAGGATCGCCTCCCGAGTCGGCAGCCCTACGGCTTGCTCCGACCCCCTCGTCACGAGACCACTCTACGAGGTACCTGCCCGTTGTCTACCTACCAGTAGGTAGACACGATAGGCTGGCGTCCTCATGGTCGCCACGCTCCTCATCGCCGTCCTGGTCGGATTCGTCGTCTCCCTGCTGGCGAACGTCTGCACGACCGTCTATCTGCACCGAACGCTGGCCCATCGGGCGCTCACCCTCGCGCCGTCAGCGCAGTGGGGGTTCCGCTTCCTGACGTGGATCAGCACCGGCATCCGACCGCGTCAGTGGGTGGCCGTGCACCGCAAGCACCATGCCTTCACCGGCAAGGAGGGCGATCCGCACCCGGCCGAACTGGTGGGCTGGGTCAAGGTCCAGATGTTCAACGTGAAGATGTACCGGCACGAGGCCCGCAACCCGATCACGGTGGCCCGCTACGCCAAGGACATCCCCGAGGACGCCTGGGATCGCCGCCTCTTCAACCATGCCCTGTTCGGGCTCAGCATCGGTGTCGCGTTCCTCGTCGTCGTGTTCGGTCCCGTCATCGGGCTCCTGGCGGCCTTCTTCCACGTGAACTTCTACCTGGGCGGCAGCGCCGCGGTGAACGCCATCGGTCACCACTTCGGCCGTCGGCCCTACGACAACACGGCGGGCAACCTGCACTGGCTGGCCTTCATGACGGCGGGCGAGGGCTACCACAACAACCACCACGCCGTGCCCACCTCGCCGCGGCTCTCGTTCCACTGGTACGAGTGCTTCGACCTCGGTTGGGTCGTCATCAAGATCCTCTGCGTGCTCCACCTGGCCAAGCTCCGCGCACCCGCCCTGGAGCGCATCCAGACCGCGCCCCGCCGCGCCGCCTAGCTGTCCCGGCCTGCCGCCGGCCGCTCGGGCGAGAGGCGGCCACTACCGTCGCGCGCGATGGAGATCGTGTCCGCGCTGTTCGTCGAGTCGTTCCAGATGCGCCAGGTCGAGGGTCCGTCGACGAGGATCGACCTGACCGGTGTGTTCTTCTCCGTCGCGGCACCGTCTCCGCCGCCGGTCACCCTCGAACCTCACCTGCTGGCCTTCATCGCCTGCGGTCCCGACGAGCCCGGCAACGGCATCTTCGAGGTGATCTTCCGCAAGGGCCCGTCGGAGGACGACGAGCAGGTGGCCCGGAACGTGAACCCGTTCACGGTCGAGCCGGGGCGGTTCACCTATCGCCTCGTCCGTGGGGAGCTCGAGTTCGAAGAGTACGGCACCCTCGTGGCCCATTGCCGGATCGACCGCGGCCCGTGGCACCGCGTCCCCCTGACCCTCCTCCCGCCGGCCTGACATGCCTTACGCCGCCGCGCTCTCCGAGCACCGGGTGCCGGCCGCCGCCATCGGCGAAGTGGTCGGGGCGGTCGGCGAGGCGCTCGGCGGTGGTCCGCCCGATGTCGCCGTCCTGTTCGTCACCGGGGACCACGTGGGCGCGCTCGACGACATGGCCGCCACCGTGCAGACGCTGCTCGACCCCGAAGCGTTCATAGGTGCCACCGCCTGCGGCGTGCTGGCCGGCGGCCGAGGGGTCGAGGAGCGGCCCGGCGTCGCGCTGTGGGCGGGCCGGCTCCCCGGCCGCGCGCAGCCCGTCCACATCAGCGCCGACACCACCGAGGACGGCTGGACGTTCGCCGGCCTCGACGATGCGATGCGCGACGCGACGGAAGGCGGCGCGCTCGTCCTCTTGGCCGACCCCTTCTCGGTGCCCGTGGGCGACCTCTTGGGTGCCCTCCAGCGCGCCGTTCCCGGCCTGCCCGTGATCGGTGGCATGGCCTCGGCCGCCCGCGGGCCGGGCGGCAACCGCCTGGTCATCGGCGGCCGGGTGGCGAGCCACGGGGCGGTCGGGCTGGTCCTGGACGACCGGTCCGCGCCGGTGACCGTCGTCTCGCAGGGCTGCCGGCCGATCGGCCAGGCGTTCACGGTGACGAGCGCCGAGCGTCACGTCATCCGCGAGCTCGCCGGTCGCCCCGCCCTGGACCGCCTGATGGACATCGTCGACCGCCTCGACCCGGCCGACCGGGCCCTTGCCGCGGGCGGCCTGCTGTGCGGGATCGTGGTCGACGAGAAGGCGCTGGACTTCGAGCGCGGCGACTTCCTGGTGCGCGGCGTCGTCGGCGCCGACCGGAGCAACGGCGCCATCGCCGTCGGTGCCGAGGTGCCCGTCGGCGCGGTCGTGCAGTTCCAGGTCCGCGACGCGGCGACGGCGCGGGAGGACATCGACGTGCTGCTGTCAGGGCACGAGGCGTCCGGTGCGCTGCTGTTCACCTGCAACGGCCGCGGTGCTCAGATGTTCGGTGACGCCGACCACGACGCCGGCGTGGTCCACGATCTGCTCGGCGGCGCGGTGGCCGGCATGTTCTGCGCGGGCGAGGTCGGCCCGGTGGCCGGGCGCAACGCCATCCACGGCTTCACCGCGTCGATGGCGCTCTTCCGCTGAGCGAGCGAAGCGAGCTCCATGTCACGGAGCGAGCGAAGCGAGCTCCATGTCACGGTGCTCACGCAGCACGGTTGCCGCCGACGACCGACGGGTACCCTGACGGCCGATGCCGCCCCTCTCCCCCGAGCTCGACCAGCAGGCCATCGACATCATCCGCGGGCTCGCCATGGACGCGCCGCTGGCGGCCAAGTCCGGGCACCAGGGCACCGCGATGGCGCTGGCTCCGCTCGGGCACGTCCTGTTCAGCCGGGTCATGCGGTACGACCCCGCGGACACGGCCTGGTTCGACCGGGACCGGTTCGTGCTGTCGAACGGCCACGCTTCCATCCTCCAGTACGCGCTGCTCTACCTGTCGGGCTGTGGGCTGGAGATGGACGACCTCCGGGCGTTCCGGCAGTGGGAGTCGCGCACGCCCGGCCACCCCGAACGGCGCCACACGCCGGGGGTCGAGGTCACCACCGGGCCGCTGGGCCAGGGACTCGGGGACTCCGTGGGCCTGGCCATCGCCGAGCGCGAGCTGCGGGCCCGCTTCGGTGCGGACGTACAGGACCACCACACGTTCGTGATCGCCGGGGACGGTTGCCTCCAGGAGGGGCTCAGCCACGAGGCGGCATCGCTGGCCGGCCACCTCGGGCTCGGCCGGCTGATCCTCGTGTACGACGACAACCACATCACGATCGACGGGGCCACCACGCTGTCGTCGTCGGACGACGCGGCGGAGCGCTTCCGGGCCTACGGCTGGCACGTCGAGGAGCTCGGCGAGATCGCCAACGACTGCGACGCGCTGGAAGCGGCCATCAGGTCGGCCATGGAGGTCGAGGACCGGCCGTCGTTCCTGCGCCTGCGCAGCCACATCGGCTACCCGTCGCCGGACCACACCGACGACCACGAGGCGCACGGGCTGGCCTTCGACGAGGCCGACGTCAGCCGCACGAAGGCGGTGATGGGGATCCCGGACGAGCCCTTCTGGGCGCCGTCCGAGGTGGTGGAGGCCTACCGGGCCCACACCGCGGCGCGAGGCGCCGATGCCCGCCAGGCCTGGGACAAGCGGCTGGCCGGGTGGGACGGCGACCGGGCGGCCTGGGACGCGGCCTGGGCCGGCGAGGGCCTGCCGGGCTGGACCGACGCGCTCCCCCGGTTCGAGGCCGCCGAGAAGCTGGCCACCCGCCAGGCCCTGCAGAAGGTGCTCACCGCCAGCGCCGAGTCCGTGCCCGGTCTCGTCGTCGGAGCGGCCGACCTCACCGGCAACACCGGCGCGAAGGTCGAGGGCGCCGTCCGGCAGTCGGCCGACGAGCCGGGCGGCCGGCAGGTCTACTACGGGATCCGGGAGCACGCGATGGGCGCGTGCCTGGTGGGCATGGCCTGCCACGGAGGCGTCGTGCCCGTCGGCGGGACCTTCTTCGTCTTCAGCGACTACGCCCGCCCGAGCCTGCGGCTCGCGGCCATGAGCCGGGCCCACGCGGTCTTCGTGTTCAGCCACGACTCGGTCGGCGTCGGGGAGGACGGTCCGACCCACCAGCCGGTCGAGCACCTGGCCGCGGTGCGGGCCATCCCCGGTCTCCAGGTCATCCGTCCCGCCGACGCCAACGAGACGGTCGAGGCGTGGAGGGTGGCGGTGGAGCACGACGGGCCGACGGCGCTGATCCTCAGCCGCCAGGGCATACCCGTGGTGACGGACGGGTCCGCGGTCGAGCACGGTGGAGCGGTCGTCCGGTCGGTCACCGACCCGCGGGTCGTGCTCGTCGGCACGGGCAGCGAGGTCGCCGTGTGCGTCGAAGCGGCCGAGCGGCTGGCCGACGACGGCATCGCGGCGTGCGTGGTCTCGCTGCCCTCCTGGGACCGGTTCGAGGCTCAGACGGCCGCATACCGCGAGTCGGTGCTGCCACCGGGCGTGCCGGTGCTCTCGGTCGAGGCCGCGACGACCTTCGGCTGGACCCGCTGGGCCGACGACTCCATCGGCATCGATCGCTTCGGGGCCAGCGCCCCCGGGTCGGTGGCGCTGGACAAGCTGGGGATCAACGTGGACCATGTGGTCGCCCGGGCTCGAGGCCTGGTCACCCGCGCCGACCTGGGAGGTTCGTGATGGAACGCCTCATCCGCCTGTTCGAGGAGCAGGGTCAGAGCCCCTGGCTGGACAACCTGACGCGCGGCTACCTGACGAGCGGGGAGCTCGCCGGGCTCCGCGACGGGGGTATGCGCGGCCTCACGTCCAACCCGACCATCTTCCAGAAGGCCATCGAGGGCTCACCGCAGTACGACGACCAGTTCCGCACGCTGGCCGGCGACGACCGACCCGTCCTCGACGACTACTGGGCCCTGGTCCTGCAGGACATCCGTGGCGCGCTCGAGGTGTTCGCGCCGCTCTACGAGAGCTCGAAGGGCGGCGACGGCTTCGTCAGCGTGGAGGTCGCTCCTGATCTGGCGCACGACATGGAGGGCACGGCCGCCGCCGCCCGCCACCTGCACGAGACCATCGCCCGACCGAACCTGCTGGTGAAGATCCCGGGGACGGCCGAGGGCGTCCCCGCCATCCGCCAGATGATCAGCGAGGGACGATCCATCAACGTCACGTTGATCTTCAGCCTCCCGCGGTACGCGGACGTGATGGAGGCCTACCTCAGCGGGCTCGAGAGCCGCGAGGGCGATCTGTCGTCCATCCACAGCGTGGCCAGCTTCTTCATCAGCCGCGTGGACACGGAGGTGGACCGACGCCTCGAAGCGATCGGCTCGCCGGAAGCGCTCGCCCTGCGTGGGAAGGCCGCCGTCGCGCAGGGGCAGCTGGCCTACAAGGAGTTCCGCTCGACCTTCAGCGGGCCGCGGTGGGAGGCGCTCGTGGCCAGGGGCGCGATGCTCCAGCGGCCGTTGTGGGCCTCCACCTCGACCAAGAACCCGGCCTACCCCGACACCCTCTACGTCGACACGCTGATCGGTCCGGACACCGTCAACACCATGCCCGACGCCACGATCGAGGCGTTCGCCGACCACGGCACGCTCGCCCGCACCGTCGACAAGGACGTCGATCAGGCCGAGGCGGTCTGGCGCGAGCTGGCCGACGTGGGCGTGGACATGGACGACGTCGGTGCGCAGCTCGAGCGCGAGGGCGTGAGCTCGTTCCAGAAGAGCTTCGACGAGTTGCTGACCGCCCTGCAGACGAAGGCCGGCGAGCTCTCCGCCGGCAGCTGACCGCGCCGCATTCGGGGGTGCAACCCCGGAGCGGCCGAGGCGTGGCATCCGCCCGCCTTCGCCTCGGCCGTCCGGTGCGATGGATGCGCCGTCCGCCCGACGCATCCATCGCGATCCTGCCGGGAGGGGTGCCGCCCCTCTCCCGGGGGAGCCGGCCCGGGGGCCGGCTTGGTTCCCGCTTGATCGGTTGGCGCCCGGGGGCGCCGACATGGAGGAGACGGTCGACCCGAAGACCCATGACGCGACTTGTCGCAGATTTCTCGCGAAGCTCGTGACGTGGCCGCCGGGGCCGGGCCGTGTCCGGCGTTCAGCCGGCGCGGACCTGGAAGTGGCGGCGGTGCCAGCCCTGGGCGCCGTCGGGCGCGGGGGGTGCCGGCTGCTCGGGTTGGAGCTGCCCGTCGCCGTCGACGGCCCTGACGGTGACGAAGTGGTCGCCTGGCGTGGCGTCCCACTCGAGGACCCACTGGACCCAGCTGTCCTCGCTCGGCACGGAGCCGAGCCGGGCCTGCTCCCACGGACCGTCGTCCACCCGGACCTCGACCGCGGTGATCCCCCGGTGGGGGGCCCACGCGACACCGGCCACGGCCGCGGGTCCGGGATCCAGCTCGTCACCTTCGCGGGGCACGTCGACGCGGCTCATGGTCTTGACCGGCGCTTCCCGGGCCCAGCCGCGGGGCACCCAGTAGGCGACGTCGTCCTCCCAGGTCGTGAGCTTGAGATCGACGACCCACTTCGTGGCGCTGACGTAGCCGTAGAGGCCGGGCACGACCATGCGCACGGGGAAGCCGTGCGGGATGGGCAGCGGCTCGCCGTTCATGCCGACGGCCAGGAGCGCATCGCGGCCGTCGAGCAGCGCGGCCACGGGGGTTCCGCAGGTCCAGCCGTCGGCGGACGTGCTCAGGAGTTGCGTGGCGCCGGGATCGACACCGGCCTCATCGAGGACGTCGGCCAGCAGCACACCCTTCCAGACCGCGTTGCCGACGAGCGGGCCGCCGACCTCGTTGGACACGCACGAGAGCGTCACCGTCCGTTCGACGAGCGGTCGGCTCAGCAAGTCGTCGAAGGACAGCTCCAGCTCCCGGTCGACCAGGCCGTGCACGCGCAGGCGCCAGCGATCGGGCGACACCTGCGGGACGAGCAGCGCGGTGTCGATGCGATAGAAGTCGTCGTTCGGGGTGATGAACGGTGGCTGGCCGGTCACGCCGAGGTCCGCGCGGCCCGGCAGCGCCTGGATGTCGGAGGGCGCCGGTAGGACGAGGTCGCGGCGGGCGCCGGCCACCGCGTATCGCCGCTTGAGCACCTGGCCCACACCACCGGCCACCACCGCTCCGGCGCCGATCGCCGACAAGGACAGCAGGAAGGTGCGGCGATCCGGACCCACCGCGGCCGTCGTGCTGGCCGGCGGGTCCCAGCCGGTCGGGGGCGCGGCGGGCCGGACCTCGTGCCGAGCGCCGGGGCGCCATCCGCTCAGCCAGGCCAGCGCACCGGCCGCGGCCGCGCTCCCCAGCAGCGAAGGCAGGACGCTGGCCGCGCTGGCGTTCGAGCCGGAGAGGGCCGCGGCGGCACCGACGACACCGATGGCCGCGATGCCGGCGAGGGCCCGCCCCAGGTGGCGCTGGGCCAGCCGGCCGAGCGCAGCGGCGACAAGGGCGAGAAGGACCAGCGTGCCCGCGATGAGGGCCAGCTTGTCGTTGGTGCCGAACGTGCGGATGGCCCAGTCCTTCACCGCCCGCGGCACGTGGTCGATCACCCAATCGCCGACGGAGACCACCGGGCTGTCGCCGTCACGCCAGAACCCGGCGACGATGTGGGCCACACCGAGACCGAAGGCCAGCGAGACCAAGCCGGCCAGCGAGCCCTCCCACCGGCGCGCCGTTCCGGGCGCCCTCGGTGGGGGGTCACCGGTCACGGGACCAACGGTACGGGTCGATCGGCCTCCGTGGGTGGTCACGACCGGTCTTCGGTGCCACCGCGGGGATGGTTCGGTGCTCCGACGGACTGCCTCGGCGCGCCGGCCGTAGCATGCCGCGATGACGTCGGTCCCCGCGGACAGCCTGGCCACCACGGCCGCGCCCGCGTTCCAGGAGGAGCTCGACCGCCTTCTCGAGGCCATCGCTCCGAAGGCCAACGCCCGCCTCGCCCGGGAACTGCTGGCCGTGGCCCTCGCCCTGGCCACGGACGACATCGACCGCCTCGACCTCAAGATCGCGACGGCCGCGCTGGCGGAGATGCGTGACGCCTTCCGGGTCTTCGCGCCGTACGGGGACATCCCGAAGGTGACGATCTTCGGCTCGGCCCGCACTCGCCCCGACGACCCCGTGTACGACCAGGCCCGCCGGGTGGCCGCCGACCTCGCCGGGCAGGGCTGGATGGTCGTCACCGGCGCCGGACCGGGGATCATGGCGGCGGGCATGGAAGGAGCCGGTCGGGAGCAGTCGATCGGCGTTTCGATCCGGCTGCCCTTCGAGCAGGCCGCCAACTCCGTCATCGCCGGTGATCACAAGTACGTCGCGATGAAGTACTTCTTCACCCGGAAGCTCATGCTGATCAAGGAGTCCAAGGCGTTCATCTGCCTGCCGGGCGGGTTCGGCACCCTCGACGAGACCTTCGAGCTGCTCACCCTGACGCAGACCGGCAAGGGCCTGCCCGTGCCCATCGTCTTCCTCGACACGCCGGGCGACACCTACTGGCGCACGGTGGAGACGTTCATCGAGCAGGAGTTGGTGACGCGTGGCGTCGTCAGCCCTGCGGACACCGGCCTCTACCGCGTGACCGATGACTGCGAGGTGGCGACCCGCGAGATCGAGCACTTCTACGCCAACTACCAGTCGCTGCGGTACGTCGGTGACCAGCTCGTGCTCCGCGTCCGACGGGCGCCGGACGACGGGGAGCTGGCCGTGCTCAACGAGCGTTTCGGCGCGCTGTGCAAGCGGGGCCGCATCGAACGCGCGGAGCCGCTGTCCGTGGAGGTCAAGGAGCGCGACGCACTCGACCTCCAGCGGGTGCGCTTCACGTTCGCCCGGCACGGCTTCGCGCAGCTGCGCGGTCTGATCGACGCGCTGAACGACCTGCCGGTCTGAGCTTCAGTCGACGATGGCGAGGAGAGGGCTGAGGTCGAGCTCGTCCGCGGCCGGCAGGTAGGACGTGACCGCCTCCTTCTGCAGGCGCTCGGCCAGGTCGGGCTGGAAGAAGGCGTAGCCCTGGCGGATGACGTAGTTGAGGATGAAGAAGCGGTAGACCTCGCGCAGGAACTCCACCTCTTTCGGGCGCAGCGGGTACACGCGGTGGTAGGCGTTGATGAAGAGTTGGAATCGAGGTTCGACGAACGTGTGCGGGCCGTAGGTGAACACGGTCCGGTCGCCCGTGCGGCTCGACACCCTCGACAGGAAGTAGAAGTCGAGCGTCCGCGGGTCCATCCGGAACCAGTCGTAGTCCCAACGGCTGTAGAGCCGGAAGCGGTCACCGTGGTAGTCGACGGAGAAGTTCCCGAGGTTCCAGTCGATGAGCACGGGGATCTTGACCCAGTCGTCGTAGCCCAGCGCGTCGAGCTGTTCGAGGAACCGCTCGCAGTGGTCCTGGATGGTCGAGCGCTCTCGATCGTTGTAAGGGAAACGACCGGCGGTCGCCGGATCCGACAGCAGGTCCAGCAGATGGATGGCGTCCGACTTGATCGATGTCGACGTCGGGGGCACGAGCCGGGCGACCTCACGGCAGGCCTGGTGGAACCGGGCCATCTCCTCGGCCAGGTTCTGCACGTCGTCGGAGGACACGATGCGGGGCAGCGAGCGGCGCTTGGGCACCTCCTCGTACAGGGCCGCCCAGAGCGCGCCATCGCGGTGCACGAAGACCCGCCCGTCCACCGTCACGCGTGTCGGCCAGCAGGTTGGCGTAGCGGGTGTCGTGCAACTGCTCCCGGCACCGGTGGAGGCGGTCGTGATCCTCCTTGAAGAGCCAGTACGACCCGTACGAGGACACCTTGGCCACCAGATGGTGCCCGTCGGCGAGGGACAGGCGGTACACGTGGTTGGTCGAGACCATGGGGCTCAGCTCGGTCACGTCGACGATGCTCCCGCCGTAGCCCGAACGCTCGAAGGCGACGCGGGCCGTCTGCTCGTACGGATCGGTGACGGCGGGGGACGTCGACGAGCTCATTCGTCGCCCGACCGGTCCGGCGCCCGCAACAGGTGTGCCGCCTTCTCGACCGCGCGGCGGGCCTGGCTCAGCCGCTTCTCCTCCGCCGGGCGGGTGGCGTCGCCGCGGTCCACGGCCTGGCGGAGCACGTCCAGCGCGAGGTCGGCCAGCTCCTCGGCGATGGCGTCCAGCCGGTCCGCCAGCTCGTCCTGCCGCCGTGGGCCCGCCATCAGAAGCCCGCCGGGTCGGCCGCCAGCGCCGGTGCGAGCTGGTCCGTCGGCTCACCGCTGATCCCCTGGGCCAGCAGGTTCACGGGATGGCGGACGATGAGGCCGGCGGCGCGGAGGTGGATGGCGCAGCCCGGGTTGGCGCTCGCCACCACGCGGGCTCCGGTGCGGGCCGTGGCCCGCTCGATCGCCTCCAGCTTGCGTTGACGGACGGCGCCGGCCAGCTCCGGCTCCAGCGCGCTGTAGGCGCCGCCGGCACCGCAGCAGAGGCCGTCGTCATCGAGCTCCACCACGTCGGCGACGTGGGCCAGCACGGCGCGCACCGCGCGTGGTGCTGCGTTGCACGTGGCGCAGGTGGCAGGGGTCCTGGACGATGACCGGAGCCAGGCGGCGGGGCGCGGGCGGCAGCAGGTCCAGCCGATCGGCCAGCCACTCGTGGATGTCGAGCACCGCGCGCCGCGAACGCCCGGGCTTCGGCCGTACCGAGCAGGTGCCCGTAGTCCTTGAGCGCCGCGCCGCAGCCTGCGGAGTTGACGAGGATCGGCGCGTCGCCGGGAAACGCCCGCATGACGCGGCTGGGCCAGCCGGCGCGCCTGGCGGGTGAGCCCGGCGTGGCTGTGGAGGGCCCCGCAACAGTCGGCACCCCGGCCAGGAAGGCGGACGCCGGTCCCGGTGGCCTCGATGACCTTGAGCGTCGCGGCGTGGGTGGGCCGGAGCCACGCGTCCATGACGCAGCCGGTGAAGAGCCAGACGTCGTCGCCGCTGCTGCGCAGCTCGGCGCGGCGCAGCGGCAACGGCGGCAGGCCGAGCCGGCGGGGCACCAGGTGCAGGCGCTGGAGGACGGCCAGCGCGCTCGACCCGGCCAGCACGAGTGCGTGGTGGCCGAGCGACCAGAAGGCCGCCCGCTGCCAGCGGGGCGTCATCCGGTGGTGCCGGGCGAGCGTGTCGCGCGTGCCCTCCATGAGGCGGCCGAAGGGGACGCCGCTCGGGCAAGCCGGCTCGCAGCCGCGGCACTGGACGCACGTCTCCATGAAGTGGACGAACGAGCGGTCCGGCGCGGCCCCTTCCCACTGGACGGCCCGCATGGCGGCGATGCGACCACGCGGCGACAGCGCCTCCTCGCCGGTCACCCGGAACGTGGGGCAGTGCGGCAGGCACAGGCCGCACCCCACGCACGAGGCCAACTCGTCGTCCACCAGGTGCAGATCCATGCCGTCGTCACCGTACCCAGTCCATGTCGCAACCACGCCGCCAGCGCTCCGGTCGGGCCTGGGCCGGTCCGTTCTGGTCACGCCGGAGCGCGCCCCGCGGTTCAGATCGGTGACCAGAACGGTCTCAGCGGGCCAGGGGGTCCCGGCCGGGGTTGAGGCGTCCGGTCGGGTCGAACAGCTGCTTGATCCGCCGGTGCAGTGCCAGCACCTCCTCGGTGGGCGGCGGGGCCGCGGCCGGCTCGTCGAGGTGGACCAGACCGACGCCGATCTCGGCCATGAAGCGGCCATCGAGGGCGCGGAGAGCCGACGGCGGCATGGAGAGGCGGTGCGGCGGCAGCGGCGGAGGCCCTTCCACCGGCTCCAGTCCGTGCATGGCGACGCGCGGCATCGAGGTCGACCGGGTGCCCCTCGAGCAGGGCCCACGTCGTCGTGCCGTCCCACAGCAGGCTGGTGGGCCGGTAGAGCGCCCGGAACAGCGCGAACGGGTCGGTTCCCTCCGCGGCTCGGAACCAGGCGGCCGCCTCGGGTCGGGGCCTCGTCCGCAGGATGACGTCGCCGAGGAACGCCAGCGTGCCGACCGAGCCCACGAGCAGGCGGGCGAGATCGAAGCCGCTGACGTTCTTGACCGTCGGCCCGCCCACCTTGGCCACCTCGCCGGCGGAGGTCACGACGCCCGCCTGCAGCAGGGTGTCCCGCACCGGGCCGTAACCCAGGCGCCGGTGGTCGCTGCGCCCGACGGCCAGCACCCCACCTACCGTCCCCCACGCGGGGAGCGCGACCTGCTGGCCCCGCTCGGCCAGCGCGGCGTCGAGCTCCGCGACGGGGGTACCAGCCCCGCAGGACACCGTCATCTCCTCGGGCGCGATCCACTCGATGCCGGCAGGAGCCGACACCTCGCGGGCGCCCGGGAGCGCAGATCCACCCACGTGCCACAGGCAACGGCCGCCCACGCAGGTCACCGGGTCGCTGGCGCCGACCTCGGCCGCGAACGGTCTCAGATCCACGAGTTGCTCAGATCCACGCGCCCGCCGGGACCTGCTGCAGGTCGCCGCAGCGGCTACCCGCCGGGAGCACCTTCTCGGGGTTGGCCAACCCGTCGGGATCGAACGCTTCCCGCAGGCGGGCCTGCAGATCGAGGTCGACGGGGCTGAACAGCAGCGGCATGAGGTCCCGCTTCTCGAGCCCGATGCCGTGCTCCCCGGACAGCACACCGCCGGCGGCCACGCTCACCCGCACGATCTCGTCGCCGGCGGCATGGACCCGTTCCATGACCCCCGGCTCCCGCTTGTCGAACACGAGGAGCGGATGCAGGTTGCCGTCGCCCGCGTGGAAGACGTTCATGACGATGAGCTCGTGGCGGGCGGCGATCTCGTAGACACGCGACAGCACCTCGACCAGCCGCGCCCGAGGGACGACGGTGTCGTGGAGGTAGTAGTTCGGCTTGATCCGGGCGATGGCCCCGAACGCGGTCTTGCGTCCCTTCCAGATGAGCGCCCGCTCGGCCTCGTCGGCGGCCAGGCGCACGTGGCGGGCCCGATGGGCGCGGCCGATGTCGCCCACGCGCTCGACCGCGGCCTCGACCGCGGCGGGGAGGCCGTCGAGCTCGACGATGAGGATGGCGGCGGCGTCGGTCGGGAAGCCGGCGTGGACGTAGGCCTCGACCGCCCGCGTCACAGGTGCGTCCATCATCTCGAGCGCGGCGGGCACGAGGCCCGAAGCGATGATGGCGCTCACGGTGGCCGCGCCGTCCTCGACCCGCTCGAAGTCGAGCAGCAGTGTGCGCACGACCGGGGGGTTCTGCGTGAGCCGGACGCAGATGCGCGTGGCGATGCCGAGCATCCCCTCGCCGCCGACGAACACGCCACGGAGGTCGAGCCCGGCGGGCTCTGGATCTTCGCCGCCCAGGACGGTGACGGTGCCGTCGGGCAGCACGACCTCGACCGCCAGGATGTGCATGGCGGTCACGCCCTCGGAGAGACAGTGCGGCCCGCCGGCGTTGGTGGCGACGTTGCCGCCGACCGAGCAGCTCTGCTGGCTGGAGGGGTCGGGGGCGTAGTGCACGCCGTCGGGCGCCAGGAACCGGCTGAGGTCGGCGTTGAGCACGCCCGGCTCGACCCAGGCCTGCCGGGCATCGAGGTCCACCGAGAGCACCTGGTTCATCTTCGTGGTCACGATGACCAGCGCTCCGCCGAGCGGGACCGCGCCACCGGCCAGGCCGGTGCCCGAGCCGCGGGCGACGAACGGGACGCCGTGACGCCGGGCGGCCAGCACGCAGGCCTGGACGTCCGCCGTGCTGGTGGGGAAGGCGACGACGGAGCTGCGTCCCTCGATGTTCGAGCCGTCGCGCTTGTAGAGGTTGAGCTCGGTGGCACCCGTCCGCACCCTGTCGCGACCGAGCGATGCCCGCAGCTCGTCGACCAGCGCCGCCGGCGCCACCTCGGTGGTCACCTCAGCGAACCTACCGCCCTAGGGTGCACGGATGGCCAAGCCGGTCGTGCCCGAGGACCGCCATGAGTGGTTGTCCTTCGAGGATCCCGAGGAGGACAGGACGTGGATCTTCGACGTCACGTTCCTGTGCTCGTCGTGGTCCTGCATCTACGGCCACGGTTGCCAGGGCGTCCTGACGGGGCCGGCCGAGCACCTCGAGCAGGGGTGCTGCAGCTACGGCGCCCACTTCATCGATGACGAGGACGTCGCCGCGGTCACGGCGGCGGCCGCCGCCCTGACCAAGCGGCAGTGGCAGCTGAAGGCGAAGGCCAAGCGGGGCGGGATCCTCGGCAAGGACGATGACGGGGCTCGCACGACGCGTGTCGTCGATGGCGCGTGCATCTTCCTCAACCGTCCCGGCTTCGCCGGTGGCGTCGGTTGCGCGCTGCACATCGGCGCGCTGGAGGCCGGTGAGCGGCCGCTCGACTGGAAGCCCGACGTCTGCTGGCAACTGCCGCTTCGGTTGGAGGAACGCACGGACGAGCACGGCCACGTCACCAGCCTCGTGCGGGAGTGGAAGCGGCGGGACTGGGGTGCCGGCGGCCACGAGTTCCACTGGTGGTGCACCGACTCCCCCGAGGCCTTCCGCGGACGCGTGCCCGTGTACCGGTACCTGGAGGACGAGCTGATGGAGCTGGTCGGCCGGCCGGTCTACGACCTGCTGGTCCGGGAGCTCAGCACGGTGAGGAAGCGGGCCACCCCTCTCCCCCACCCGGCGCTGCGCCGCTGAAGGATGTATCCAGCACGGGCCGAGCGCGCTCGTTAGAGACAGCGCCCGATGCCGTCCCCCTGTGTCGGGCGCCAGCCCCCTCGGGGTCGCCGGTACCGCCGTGCCGGCGGCCCCGTTCAGGCCCGCTTGGCGGCGCGCCGGCGGTCGGCTTCGACCAGCAGGCGCTTGCGGATGCGGATGGCCTCGGGCGTGACCTCGACCAGCTCGTCGGCGCCGATCCACTCGATCGCCGACTCCAGCGTGTGCTCGATCGGCGCGGCCAGCTTCACCGCCTCGTCGTGGCTGTGGGTGCGGATGTTCGTCTTCTCCTTGGCCCGCACGGCGTTGACCACCATGTCGCCGGACCGGCTGGCCTCGCCGATGACCATCCCCTCGTAGCAGACGTCGCCCGGAGCGACGAACAGCTCGCCGCGGAGCTGGAGGTTGTCGAGCGCGTAGCCGGTGACCTCGCCTGTCCGATCGCCGACCATGGCTCCGCCCGTGCGATGAGGAAGCTCACCGGCCCACGGCGTCCACCCGGCGTGGTGCTGGTGGAGCAGGGCCGTCCCCCGCGTGGCCGTGAGCAGCAACGACCGGAACCCGATCAACCCCCGGGCCGGGGCCTCGAAGGTGATGATCGTGCGACCGGAGTCCCCCGGCCGCAGCTCGGTGATCGTGCCCTTGCGGGGGGCGAGCGCCTGCGTGACGGTGCCGACGTGCTCGTCCGGCACGTCGCACGTCCCCCGCTCCAGCGGCTCGTGACGGCGACCGTCGATCTCCCGCGTGATGACCTCGGGCCGGCTCACCTGGAGCTCGTAGCCCTCGCGTCGCATGGACTCGATGAGGACGGCGAGCTGGAGCTCGCCCCGCCCGGCCACCTCCAGCGCGTCGGGGCTGTCCGTGTCGGCCAGGCGGATCGACACGTTGCCCCGGACCTCGCGCTCGAGGCGCTCGCGGAGGTGACGGCTGGTGACGAACTTGCCGGACCGCCCGGACAGCGGCGACGTGTTGACGCTGAACGTCATGGCCAGCACCGGCTCGTCCACGATGAGCCGGGGCAGCGGCTCGGGATCCGCCGGCGCCGCGAACGTGTCACCGATCTCCACCTCGGGAAACCCGGCCACGACGAAGAGATCACCGGCCCTCAGCACCTCGGCATCGGCCCGCGCGATGCCGGCGAAGGCCAGGACCTGGCTGGGCCGGCGCACGATGGGGGCCTGGCCCTCCTCGAACTCCTCGGTCAGCAACGCCACGGGCTCGCCGGACCGCAGCGTGCCCCGGACGACCCGGCCGACGGCCAGCCGCCCGAGGTAGTCGGACGCGTCGAGGTTGGTGACCAGCGCCTGCAGCGGCGCGTCGGGATCGCCCTCGGGCGCCGGGATGTGCTCCAGCACCGCGTCGAGCACCGGCGCCAGGTCCGCGTCGTCCGAAGGCAGGCCCACGCCGACCACGGCACGACCCTCCCTCGACACCGCCGAGATGACGGGGAACTCCAGCTGGTCCTCGTGGGACGCCAGGTCGATGAAGAGCTGCTCGATCTCCTGCAGCACCTCGTCGGCCCGGGCGTCGGGCCGGTCGAGCTTGTTGAGGACCACGACGGCCGGCAGGTTGCGGGCCAGCGCCTTGGACAGCACGTAGCGGGTCTGCGGCAGCGGGCCCTCGGCGGCGTCGACGAGGAGCAGGATGCCGTCCACCAGCGCCAGCGCCCGCTCGACCTCCCCGCCGAAGTCGGCGTGGCCGGGCGTGTCGACCAGGTTGATCTTGACCCCGCGCCACATGACAGACGCGGCCTTGGCCAGGATCGTGATCCCGCGCTCGCGCTCCTGATCGTTCGAGTCCATCACGCGGTCAACCAGCGCCTGATGCGCGGCGAAGACTCCGGTCGAGCGGAGCAGACCGTCGACCAGGGTGGTCTTCCCGTGGTCGACGTGCGCGACGAGCGCGACGTTTCTCAGTGACATCAAGGACTCGTGTGGGGGTTGGTGCGAGCCGCTCAGCGCAGCCCGGCGCTACACGTCGTCGTCTTCGTCGTCGTCGAAGGGGACGTTGTACTTCTCCGCCAGAGCGGCGTACTCGTCGTCCTCCTCCGTCTCGGGACGGTTCTCGGTCTGGGGACCGAACCCGAACGCAGCCGGACCCGACTGCTTCAGCTTCCTCGCCTCTTCGAAGCGACGATGACGACCCTTCTTCACGGCAGGGCTCCGTAGGTGTTGCGCTGGTGCTAGCGGTGTGACATTGAGTGGGAAGTCTACCGGTTGCACGGTGCAACCCGTGGATCGCCCCCTGCGGGCAGGCCGGAAGGGCCGTGGCAGCATGACCGCATGGCAGCGATCGTGACCATGCTGAACCAGAAGGGCGGGGTCGGCAAGACCTCTGTCACGCTGGGCCTGGCCTCGGCCGCCATGGCGGCAGGGCGCCGGGTCCTGGTCGTCGACCTCGATCCTCAGGCCAGCAGCACCTGGGTGCTGACCGATCTGGACCTCGAGGGCGGGCGGGGTACCCCGGCCGTCGACCGGCTCCTCGCTGGGGGCGGCCCCTCGGCCGCGGCCCGGGCCGTGACCCCGAGCGCCTGGGGGGACGGCGTGGATGTCGTGCCGTCCCGCCCCGAGCTCGCCCGCTGGGAGCACGCCAGCGGGCGGGACGCCACCCGCCTGCGCACGGCGCTGCTCAGCCTGATCGACGGGTACGACGCCATCCTCATCGACTGTCCACCCTCGCTCGGGCACCTGACCAGGGCGGGGCTGGCGGCCGCCGATCTGGCCGTCATCGTCGTCGAGCCGTCCGCGCTCGGGCTGCGTGGCATCAGCGCCGTCGCCGACACGATCGACGGCGTCTGGGAGGAGGACAACCCGGATCTCGATCTGGCCGGGGTGATCGTCAACAAGGTCCCGGGCGTGTCGGCCGAGGCGGAGCGGCGGCTCGACGAACTGGCCGGCGTCGTCGGGCGCCGGGCCATCTGGAAGCCCATGGTCCCGCAGCGGGTCATCGCCAGCCAGGCCATCGCCGAGCGCCGCCCGATCCACAGCTACGGCTGGCGGGCGACCGACCTCATCGAGGCCTACGACGCCCTGTGGACGACCTTGCGGCGCCGCAGCCGCCAGGTCACCCACTGACCGCTGGGCAGCCCCACCCCGAGCCCACTCCACCCGAGCCGTCCTCCACCGCGCTTTCCGTACAGAGTGTTCGCCAGACGCGGTCTGGCTGACACATCGCGACAGCTCTGTTCGAAATGCGCGGCGCGGATGAGGCCGGAGATCCGCTAACTGAGGTCGATGAGGCGGAGGCTGCCCTGGCCGTCGAAGGACAGCGCGGCCTCGCCGGCCACCAGGCGCTTGACGTCGTCGCCGAGGACCTCGGCCCGCCATCCGTGGGCGAGCCGGGCCCCGGCGTCACCACGCAGCAGCGCCACCAGGTCGGCCCGGGTGGCCAGCAACGTCGTGTCGATGCGCTGCTGGCGGGCGAGCTGGCTGACCCAGGCCGACACCAGCGTGACCGCGGGCCGCAGCGAGCGGTCCAGGTCGTCGTCGTCCCGCTGGGGAGCGTCGACCGGGTGCTGCCGGCCGAACTCCACGGCCTCCAGGATCTCCTGGGAGAGCTGGCCGCGCGAGTGGCGCTCGTCGACACCACGGCAGCTCCGCAGCTCCTGCACGTCGTGCGGGGCCCGCTGGGCGATGGCCAGCACCGCCAGGTCGGGCAGCACCGAGCGTGCCGGCGTGTCGCTCCGGGCCGCCCGCCGCTCCCGCCACGCCGCCACGGCCTTCGCCACGCCCCTGGCCTGGCGCTTCAACGTGCGGACGTCCTTGAGCCGCAGCCAGGCACCGTCGGGGTCGTTCGGGCCGACAGGGCGGGTGCGGAGCTCCTCGCACTCGGCGAGCGCCCAATCGAGCCGGCCGAGCTCCTCGAGTTGGGCGGCCAGGCGGTCGTAGAGGTCGAACAGGTGAGCGACATCGCTGGCCGCGTACAGCCGCTGGTCGGCCGAGAGCGGCCGCCGCAACCAGTCGGTCAGGCGGTCGGCCTTCGGCAGGCGGATCCCGAGCTCGCCGCCGACCAGCGCCGAGAGGGCGGGCGTGGAGTGCCCGAGGAACCCGGCCACGAGCTGGGTGTCGGCCAGGCGGGCGGGGACGGCGCCGCAGGCGTGGGTGAGGACGTCCAGGTCCTGCTGGGCGGCGTGGAGCACGGCCAGGCCCGGGCCGTGGAACAGGGGCACCAGCTCCTTGACGTCGGCGGTCTGGGGGTCGATCAGGACCAGCTCGTCCGCCCACGTCAACTGCACGAGCGCCAGCTTGGGGTAGTACGACCGCTCCCGATGGAACTCGGTGTCGAGGGCGTAGCGGGATGCCTCGGCCGCCGACGCGACGACGGACCTCAGGGTATCGGTGTCGTCGACCCAGCGAGCGGTGTCGGAGTCGGGCCCGGTCACGTGGGCTGATCCCCGGTCACGATCTCGTGACCGGCCTCGGCCCAGGCCAGCATCCCTCCGGCCACGTTGACCGCGGCCACACCGTGCTCGACCAGGAACTCTCCCGCCATGGCACTTCGGGCCCCCGAGCGGCACACCAGGTACACGCGGTCGTCGGTGCCGGTGCGGGCGAGCGCCGCCAGCTCGTCCACGTGATCCGGCACCTCGGCCAGGGGGATCAGCCGCGACGTGCGGAGGTGACCGCTGCTGTATTCGGCCGGCTGGCGGACGTCGACGACCGTCACCCCACCCAAGCGACCGGCCAACTCGTCGACGCCGATCTCTGGGAGAGGCTCGGGGAAGGCCACGGCGGACAGGCTATCGGGCCAGGTCATCCGGTTCGTTGACGTTGCGCAGCAGCGCCGCCGGCACGGCGACGGTGTGGTGGGCCAGCGGGGCCAGGGCACGGTGCACGGCCCGTTCACCGTCGGCGAAGGCGCGACCGAGGACCGGCCGGCACGTCGCCACCTTCCAGACCCCGCACAACGGTTCGAGCCGGTCAGCGGCAGCGAAGACGGCGTCGTCGTCACCGATGGCGTCGACCAGCATGGCCACGAGCTCGGGGGTGATGGCCGGAAGGTCGGTGGCGACGACCGCCACCAACTCATGGCTGCCCAGGGCTTCGAAGGCCGTCAGCAGCCCGCCGAGCGGTCCTTGTCCGGGGTGCAGGTCCGGCACCACGTCCAGGCCGATCGCCGACAGTCCTCCCGCGTCGCCGCCGACCGCCACGACAGGGTCAGCCCCGGCGGCGCGCAGGGTCTCGGCCGCCCGGCCGGCCATGGGCTGCGCATCGACCAGCAGGAGCGCCTTGTCGCGCCCCATCCGCTGGCTCCGGCCGCCCGTCAGCACCGCGGCGGCGAACGATCGCGACGCGGCGGGCCTCGCGGCCATCGTTGCTCAACCCCCGTAGTTCATGCGGGTGTCCTCCATGCGCAGGACCGGCGTGTCCTCGGGCTTGGAGTAGGCGGCGTCCACGACCTCTCCGATGAACAGATCGTGGCCGCCGCAGTCGACGGTCTGCCGCAGCTCGCAGTCGAGGTGGGCGACGGCCTGCTCCAGGATCGGTGCGCCGGTCACCGCCGTTCGGAAGGCGAAGCCGTTGAGGGTCTGCGCGCCCGCATCGAGCTCGACCGGCTTCGTGAAACGGCGGACGATGGCTCGGTCCTCCCGGTCGATGATGCTGAGCGCGAAGACGCCACCGGACGCGATCAGCTCATGGGTCACCGCGGTCTTCTCCACCGACACCGCCACCAGCTTGGGGTCGAAGCTGACCTGCGTCGCCCAGTTGGCGGTCATGAGGTTGAGGCGGTCTCCCGACTTCGAGCCGACGACGTAGAGCCCGGACGGCATGGTCCAAAGCACCCGACGGCGCAGGCGGTCGTAGGCGTCCCGCTCCTCGTCGGTATCTGGGACCTGAGGCGGGAACGGTCCGATCGGCCCGGTGCCTCCGGGGGCGGTCATGGGGCGAGACCGTACCGCGGGGCGTTTCGCTTCATGTCGGGCGTGCGTGCCGGTCCGAAGCGATACCGCATCGCCACTCCCCTGCCCAGAGTGAGCGCGTCACACCTCCTCACTGCCGGTCGCGGCCGATACGAGCTCCAGCGCTGGCGCACTCGGCCGCGTTGCGCGGACACGACGCCAAGGTGAACGTTCACTCTCGCCACTTGGCCGATCGGGTGAGCCGGTCGTATCGTCGTATCCACCCAATCGATAGGTGGTTCTGATGCCAGATCTCTCGGAGTTGACCGTCGACCAGCGTGTGTCGTTGAGTAATGCGGCTCGGACGCTGGCGGCAGAGTTCGAGGGCGTCTTCGGGGAGGAGACCATCGAGCTCTTCCTGGCGACGAGCTATGACCAGTTCGCTGATCGAGCGAAGTTCAACCACTTCCTGCCATTGATGGCCGAGCGCTTCGCTCGCCAACGCCTGAAGGCCTTGGCCAAGGTGGAGGGCAAGGCCAATGACGGGCTCCCGACCGTCCTGTTCCTGTGCACCCACAACGCCGGGCGGAGCCAGATGGCGCTCGGCTGGTTCCAGCGGCTCGCCGGCAACCGTGCCGTCGCGTGGTCGGGCGGCTCGGAGCCGGGCCTCGAGATCAACCCGGCCGCCGTCGAGGCGATGGCGGAGGTCGGCATCGACATCACCGACGAGTTCCCGAAGCCGTGGACGGACGAGATCGTGCAAGCGGCGGATGTGGTGATCACCATGGGGTGCGGCGACGCCTGTCCGATCTTTCCCGGGAAGCGCTACGAGGACTGGGACCTCGTGGATCCCGCGGGCCTCGAGGTGGACGATGTGCGACCCATCCGCGACGAGATTCGTCGCCGCGTCGAGACGCTGCTCGCCAGCCTCCTGCCGACCGCCTGAGGCGGTCGGCCGAGCTCGAGCCTTACAGGGGTCGCTGGGCGCGGATGGTTGCGCCGTGCAGACCCGGTCCTGTGTCGTGCGTGTATTCGATTGTGCCGTCCACCAGCCCGGCTGCCGTCAGCATCGCGAGGTACGCACTCGTGCCGGAGCGCGCCGACCCCGCATTCGGCCCAGGCCGCGTCGCCGTCGGTTGGGGTGTAGCCGTTGTCGGCCACGATGTCGGTCACCGCCATTCGCCCGCCGGGCCGCAGCACCCGGGCGATCTCGGTGAACACGGGTGTCTTGTCGGGCGCGAGGCAGATGACGCAGTTGGAGATGACGACATCGACCGATGCGTCCGGCAGGGGGACTGCCTCGATGAGACCCTTCAAGAACCTTGCGTTGGTGACCCCGGCTTCGACAGCGTGAGCTCGGGCGACGTTGATCATTTCGTCGAGCTCGTCGACGCCATAGGCGATCCCGGTCGGGGCGACTCGCTTGGCAGAGAGGATGACGTCGAGCCCTCCACCGGAGCCGAGATCGAGCACGACGTCGCCCGGGCTCAGGTCGATCATGGTGAGCGGGTTCCCGCACCCCATCGAGAGCTTGGCGGCGCCAGCGGGTGCGTCAGCGAGCACGTCGGTGTCGTACCGGCTTGCACCCCAGACGCCATCGTGGCCGAGCCCGTCACTGCCCGCTCGTGCTGCTCGGGAGTAGTAGTCGCGGACCTCGTTGCGGATCTGTTCTTCGTTCACGAAGTGCCCCTCTTGTCCAGAGCTGGTGGCGCCGGCGATCGCTAGGTGGAGGGTCCGTGCTCGAGCAACGCCGACGCCAACGCGGCGACGAGGAAGAGCAGGCTCCCGACGAGGAACAGCGTGACCGAGCCGATGTAGAGGCTGGGCCAGAAGAACCCGACGCAGCCCACGACGAACAGCGCGGCCGCGGTGATGTTCATGGCCGCGAGAGTCCATCGATGGGCGTCGAGGTACCAGCACAGCCGGGCGGGTCGACTCATTGGGTGGACCATCTACGACTTCCGTCAGACGAGTGCGGCTCGGAGCTGGGCGAGCCGTTCGGGTACGACCCGGTACCAGATCCACCGGCCTCGTTTGTCACCCACGATGAGTCCGGCTTCGGACAGCACCTTGAGGTGGTGCGAGACGGTGGGCTGGGAGCGGCCGACCGGCTCGACGAGATCGCAGGCGCACACCTCGCCGGCCTCGGCCGAGGCCAGGAGGGAAAGGACCCGTAGCCGGGCGGGATCGGAGAGCGCGGCGAAGCCGCGGGCCAGCTCGGCGGCGTCGGCTTCGCTCAGAGGCGCCTCGCCGATCGTCGGGCAACACTCGTCAGCCTCCAGCACGGCGACCATCTTCTGTGCAGCCACATCACACCATCCATTGACAATCATCGATAGATAGGGTTATCTATCGACAGAAGCCAATATATCAGGAGGCCGCCAACATGTCCCGAGTCCAACTCGCCATCAACGTCGAGGAGCTCGATCCCGCCATCGAGTTCTACTCCAAGCTGTTCGCCACCGAACCGGCCAAGGTCCGGCCCGGGTACGCCAACTTCGCCATCGCCGAACCGCCGCTCAAGCTGGTCCTCATCGAGACGCCGGGCCAGGGCGGCACCCTGAACCACCTCGGCGTCGAGGTGGCCTCGACCGACGAGGTCGTCGCCGCCCAGGCCCGCCTCGCCGGTGAGGGCCTGACCACCGCGTCCGAGGAGGGCGTGGCCTGTTGCTACGCCCGCCAGGACAAGGTGTGGGTCGACGGGCCCTCCGGGGAGCCGTGGGAGATCTACACCGTTCTCGAGGACGTCGAGATGCTCGGCGGGCAGCTGCGCACCGTCGATCCCGAGACCGGCGCCACGTGCTGCTTCGAGATGGACGACGAGGGCGCACTCGTGCCCGACACCGCCGCCCACTGCTGCTGACCCGCCACGCTGTGAGCGATCTGGCCCACCAGCCAGAAACCGGGACTGGCGCCCTCCAGCGCGACCTGGCCCGGCGTCTCCTCGCCGAGGCGCTGGGCACAGGTCTGCTCGTGATGGCGGTGATCGGGTCCGGGATCATGGCCAGCCGCCTGTCCCCCGACGACGTCGGACTGCAGCTGCTGGAGAACGCCGCCGCCACCGCGGGAGCTCTCGTCGCGCTCATCTGGATGCTCGGCGCCGTCTCGGGCGCTCACTTCAACCCCGTCGTGACGATCATCGATCGGGCCTTCGGTGGGATCCGAACTCGTGAGGTGGCCCCTACATCGCCGCACAAGTGATCGGCGGCTGCCTGGGCGCTGTGCTGGCCAACCTCATGTTCGACCTGCCAGCCATCGACCCTTCGACCAAGGTTCGGTCCTCGGGCGCTCTGTGGTTGTCCGAGGTGGTCGCCACCGCGGGACTGCTGCTGGTCATCCACGGGTGCGTCCGCAGCGGACGAGCCAACGTCGTGGCCGTCGCCGTCGGCGTGTGGATCGGTGGCGCCTACTTCTTCACCTCCTCGACCAGCTTCGCCAACCCCGCCGTCACCATCGCCCGCACCCTGTCCGACACCTTCGCCGGCATCGCCCCGTCGTCCGCACCGATGTTCATCGTCATGCAACTCGTTGGCGGCGTTGTGGCTTTCGGGCTCATTCGCCTGCTGTTCCCAGTCGGGTCGTCGAGCGAGTGAGGCGGTTGACCCGGCGTGGTATCCGAGCGTGCGCTCGGCCGCGCCGGTGTTCCATCTGCGACTACGGTGTCGTGGGACGGCTCGGGCGGCGAGACGATGGGGGTACAGCGATGAGCGGGATCGGTCGGCGAGCGTTCCTTCAGGGTGCGGCAGCGGCGACGGGTGGAGTCCTTGTGAGCGGGCCACTTCAGACGTTGTTCGGTGGCGCCGCGGGGGCGGCGCCACCCTCGAACGAGCTGGCGGCGGTCGCAGACCTGCGGGACGGCCGCGTGCGTCTCTGGCTGCCGTCCGGCTTCCAGTACCGGTCGTTCCACGACACCGACACGCTCCTCATCGGCGCCGTGCAACCGCCGATCATCCTCGACGACGGCTCGACGTTGCCGGGCCGGCATGACGGCATGGCGGCCTTCCCGGGACCCGAACGGAAACGTCTGGCTGGTCCGGAACCACGAGATCAACGGTCCGGTGCCGGCATTCGGCGGGCCCAGCACGCCGGCCCCGTACGATGCCAACGACCGGCGGTGGTACCACGACGGTCGAGGTGACCAACCGGGGCGAGGTCGTCCGTGCGTTCACGAGCCTCAGCGGGACGCAGATGAACTGCTCCGGCGGGCGCATGCCGTGGGGCAGCTGGATCACGTGCGAGGAGACGGTGAACGGCCCGGACGTGGGGCCAGACTTCACCGGGTGCCTCCAACGTCGACCCTGCAGCAGCGCCACGGGTTCATCTTCGAGGTGCCGGCAGGCGGCCAGTCCAACCGGCAGCCGATCACCTCGGCCGGACGGTTCGCGCACGAAGCGGCGGCGTACAGCCCGGACGAGGGCATCCTCTACCTCACCGAGGACAACTTCGCGTTCCCGTCCGGCCTGTACCGGTACATCCCGCCGCAGAACCCGATGCAGGCGGGCCGCCTGCGCAACGGCGGCGTGCTGCAGATGCTCCGGGTGGTCGGGCAAGCCGAACGCCCACCTCGAGGCGGAACCAGGTGATCGGCGCCACCTACGACGTCGACTGGGTCGACGATCGGAGATCCTGCGCCGACGTTCCCGTTCACGCCCGGCCAGACGGCACCGACGACCAACAACGACGGCGATCGTCTACGTCGGCGACCAGGGACGGGCGCAGGGCGCAGCCGGCTTCTCGCGCCTCGAGGGCGCCACGTTCGCCAAGGGTCGCATCTACTTCACCTCCACCCAGGGCGGCGGCGCGGCCGAGACGGGTCCGGAACTGATCACCGGCTACGGCAACGGGGCCGGGCAGGTCTGGTCGTACGACCCGCGGCGCAGCCGCCTGACGTGCGAATACCAGTCGCCGGGCACCACGACGCTCGAGCTGCCCGACAACATCACCGCCCGCAACGACCGCGGCACGATCGTGCTCTGCGAGGACGGGCCGGCCGACAACTTCATCCGCGGTCTGACGCGCTGACGCCACGCCTGTTCGACATCGCAGCTCAACCGGCTGACCGCCAACAACCCGCCGAACGCCCCGCGCTTCGGCGAGGAGTTCGCCGGCGCCACCTTCAGCCCCGACGGCGGCACGCTGTTCGTCAACATCCAGGCCACGCGAGCGGTCACCTTCGCCATCTGGGGACCCTGGGGCCGACTCGGCGTCTGACGGGCTGGGGGCTCACGCAGACGAGGCCGGCCTCGGAGAATACCTTCAGGTCACCGCTTCACCAAGTGACGGGCTGAGCCCTCCGGATCGACAGGCCCGATGTGGGCGGGGTCGCCCGCCTACATCGGCTGTGCAGCGCGTTCCGCGACGGTCACCACGGCCAGGTGATGGACGGTCACCGCTCCGCCTTGCGCCTCGACGCGGCGCCTGACGCGCTCGACGAGCTCCGCGCCCGCCGCCGCCGGCAGGCTCTTCACGCCGGACTGGGTCGACAGGTTCGCCGCGTACTCGTCCGCGGTGAGGGTGAGGTCGAACCGGTGGCGCGTGACGGTCGGCTCGTGGAACAGCCCGGAGGCCCGCACCGCCGGGCCGAGATCCTCGACCAGGTCGGGGTGCCTGGTCGCCGGATCGAGGCGCTCGGACCCGACCGCCACCCAGTCGTCCTGGATATCCCGCCAGAACGTGCTGGCGTCGTCCGGGACGACCACCGGCGCCGACACCACGACAAGGTGACCACGAGGTTTCAGCACCGCGGCCGACTTCACGAAGCAGACGTCGGGGTCGATCCAGTGGAACGAGTTGCACGCGAAGACGGCGTCGAACCTCGCATCACCGGAGTCCCAGGCCTCGAACGACATGGCGATCACGGTCACGTCGGCCCATCGTGCGAGGTTGTCGCTCGCCCGCGACGCCAGTCGGGCATCGATCTCCAGCGCCACGATCCGCAACCCGCGTTCGGCCAGGAGGCGTGTGGCCTGTCCCGTGCCCGGGCCGATCTCCACGACGGTCGAGCCGGCGCGCAGGCCGGCGAGGGCGACGATGTCGTCGATCACGCCGTCAGGGACGACCGGTCGCGTGCGGTCGTAGGCCTCAGCGTTCTCACCGAACCGCACCCGGTACGCGTCGCGCTCGTCCGTCTCCCACGGCTCCCTTGGCGTCGTGCCCACCTCCTTCCCCCGCCCGACGGACCCGATCAGTGGGTGAGCGTGGCGACGTGGTCGGGCACGTACGTCTGCGTGTCGCGGGGTGGCCGGACGTAGCCGCTGCGGCCCAGGCGCTTCGGGAGGGTGAGCGGCACCCGAACGACTTCGTGGTAGTCGAGCGTGCTCAGCAGGTGGGCGATCATGTTGATCCTCGCTCGGCGCTTGTCGTCGCTCTCGACGACGTACCAGGGCGCTTCGGGGATGTCGGTGTGCACCATCATCTGGTCCTTCGCCCGCGAGTAGTCCTCCCACCTGGTGATCGGACTCGAGATCCATCGGCGAGAGCTTCCACTGGCGCATCGGATCCTCCAACCGGGACCGGAAGCGTGCCTCCTGCTCGGCGTCGCCGACGGAGAACCAGTACTTCCGCAGCAGGATGCCGTCCTCGACGAGCATCCGCTCGAAGATGGGGCACTGGTGCAGGAAGCGGTGGTACTCGTCGGCGGTGCAGAAGCCCATGACCTGCTCGACGCCGGCCCGGTTGTACCAGGACCGGTCGAACAGCACGATCTCCCCCGCGGCCGGCAGATGCGCGACGTAGCGCTGGAAGTACCACTGGGTGCGCTCCCGCTCGGTCGGCGCGGGCAGGGCCACGATGCGAGCGATGCGGGGGTTGAGGTACTGGGCGACGCGCTTGATGGTGCTGCCCTTCCCGGCCGCGTCACGTCCCTCGAACACCACCACGAGCCGCCGGTTCTCCGTCCGCACCCACTCCTGGACCTTGACGAGCTCGGCCTGGAGGCGGAACAGCTCGCGCTCGTACACGCTTCTTCGGCACACGCTTGACTGCGTCGTCGAGCTCGACGCCTTCGCTCCCTTGGCCATGGCAGGTCAGCGTACGACGGCCCAGGAGGGACAGCCCGGACCGGGCGGTTCGGCTCCGTGCTCCCGGCAGACTGAGGAGCATGGAAGTGAAGGAACTCGGTCATCTCGTCCTGTACGTGCGGGACATCGACCGCTCGGCCCGCTTCTACCGGGACGTCCTCGGCTGGCGGCAGATCCTGCCGGAGGAGAGCGAGCCGGGGCACCTGCCCGTGGCCGCCTTCGCCGTCACCGTCCGGGCGGACCCACCACGAGCTGTTGCTCATCGAGGTGGGCCCGGATGCCGCCGCCCAGCCGCAGGGCCGCCGCGTCGGGCTGTACCACTTCGGGCTGAAGGTCGGTGACAGTGACGACGAGCTGCGCGAGGCGCTCGCCGCGCTGCAGGCGAGCGGCACCCGGATCGTCGGCAGCGCCGACCACACGGTGACCCACAGCCTCTACATCGAGGATCCGGACGGCAACGAGATCGAGCTCTACGTGGACGTGCCGGGCGTCGACTGGCGCTCGGACCCGGCGCTCATCGGCGCGCCGGTGAGGCCCCTGCGCCTCTGACCCGTCGGACTCCGTTCTGGTCAGATCTTTGGACCGCATGCGCACTGATGGGCTGACCAGAACCTCTGAGGGCCTCCGGCAGCGATTGCCGGGGCCCTCGACAGGCGCCTGGGCGACGTTCTACTCGAAGCAGAGCTCGCGGAGGTCGCCGACGTTGTCCTGGACGACCTCCGTCGGCGGCACGACGACCAGGGACGGGACCTCGGGCTCGACCAGGTCGGAGAACCCCTCGCCCTGGGCGATCAGCCGGGCCATGTTGACCGCGGAGCCGGCCATGGTCGGGCTGTAGAGGTACGTGGCGGCGTAGAGCCCGCCGCTCTCGATCCGGTCGAACGCCGTGCAGGAGCCACCGGCGCACATCTCGTCCTCACGGCCGGCGTTCTCGATGGCGGCCACGCCTCCGGCATCCTCTACCTGACGGAGGACAACTTCGGCTTCCCGTCGGGCTTCTACCGTTACATCCCCCGGACCAACCCGATGCAGACCGGCATCTGGACAACGAGGGCCGGCTCCAGATGCTGGCCATCAAGGGGACAGAACGTCGACCTCGCGGTCTCCCAGCCACCTCAGGCGTCGTGCAAGGTCACCTGGGTCGACATCGACGACCCCGATCCGAGCTTCCCGTACACGCCCGGCCTGCCGGCCCCGACCATCAACAATGACGCCCTCAACTACGTCGGCAACCAGGGCCGAGCGAAGGGCGCGGCGTACTTCTCCCGGCTGGAGGGCTCCGTCTTCAGCCGTGGCAAGGTCTACTTCTGCTCCACGCAGGGTGGTGGGCCGGCCGAGCCGGGCCTGATCGACACCGTGCAGGGCTGGGGCAACGGCTGCGGGCAGATCTGGGCCTACGACACCCGCCGCGAGTGCTCACCCTCGTGTACCAGTCGCCGGGCCCCGACACACTCGACTTCCCCGACAACGTCACGGTGCGGGGCAACCGCAAGACGCTCGTGCTGTGCGAGGACAGCACCATGGACAACTACCTGCGGGGCCTGACCCCCGACGGGCGGCTGTCCGACATCGCCCTCAACCGCTTGTTCAGCTCCACCGGCGTCAACCGCTGGAACGACGAGTTCGCGGGGGCCACGTTCGACCCCAGCGGCCACACGCTGTACGTCAACATCCAGGCCAGCCGGGGCATGACGTTCGCCATCTGGGGGCCCTGGGCCAAGATCGGCGTCTAGCCCCGTCGGTTCAGCTCAACCCTCGGTGGGGACGCCGCCGGGGTCGAGCTGGGCCAGGAACAGCACGCAGCGCTCGGCTTCGTCGGCCTCGCCGATGCGTGCCGCGGCGTCGCCGAGGCCGCGCAACGCCCGCAGGAAGCCGCGGTTGGGCTCGGCCTCCCAGCGCACGTAGCCGCTCCCGCGCCATCCGTTGGCCCGGAGGCGGTCCAGCCCGCGGTGGTACCCGACCCGGTAGCAGGCGTAGGCCTCGACGTCGTCCCGGGCCAGGTCGCCGAGCTGCGCCCACGCGTCGAGGTAGCGCGGCCAGCGGGCCACGACCTCCGACACCGCGTCCCGCCGCTCGTCCGCGGGGCGGGCCAGCGCCGCGGCCAAAGCCTCCCGAGCCGCGGCCGGTTCGACATCGAGGACCGTGGAAGGTGGACCGCTGGCGGTCAGGTTGACCGGGCGCCTTTCCTCGTCGGCGGCTTCGCTGTCTGACTGGTTCATGGGCGGCACGGTACCGCCGGACATCCGGCGCCCGGATCGTAGGATCGCCCGGATGGTCGCCGCTCTCGACGCCGAGCGCGTGGCGACCCTCGGAGTCCTGCTCGTGCTAGGGATCGCCCTGCTCGGGATCGTGGTCGCCGGCCTCGCCCGCGCCGTTGCGGTGAAGGTCGTGGCGCTCGCCGTCGCCCTCGGCCTGATCGCCGCGGTGTGGTCGCAGCGCCAGGCTCTCCAGGACTGCGTCGAGCGGGTGCAGGACACCCTGGCCGACGGCGGCGACGGGGCCGCGGCCTGCCGGTTCCTGGGCGTCGATGTCGACGTCAGGGCGCCATGAGCCCCGACCCCGACACTCCCGGTCCCGATAGTGCGGCCAGGCGGCGCACCAGCTCGGCCAGCGCTTGCGGGTTCTGGAGGTGGATGCCGTGCCCGGTGCCTGGCACGTCCGCGAACACCACCCGCCCGTCCGCCGCCGGGGCGGCCAGGCGGTCGCGGAGGATCGCGGCGGCCCGCCGGTGGTGCGCCGCGCCGCTCTCCCCGCAGGCGAGGAGCACCGGCACAGCGATGGCCGCCGTGTCATACGGAGCAGCACGGCGTACGTCGACGAGCTCGCCCACCAACGCTGCCCCCTCGGCCCTGCGCTCGGCGCGAGTTGCCGATGGGAGGCGGCCCCACAGCTCGTCGCCGATCATGCGGCGGACGAACATCTCGGCCGCCGCCTCGGTTCCCTCCTTCTCGGCGCAGTCGACCGCCTCGCTCCCGGCCGTCGCCTCGGGCCACCACGGCTCCCAGGACATCGGCGGCTCGTAGGCCCCGACCGCGAGGATCATCTCCGGATGACGTTGGGCGGCCGCCAGCGCGATGTCGCCGCCGAGGCTGTGGCCGAACACGACGGCCGGTCGTCCCCGCAGCAGGGCGACGAGATCCTCGACGTTGGTCTCCACGTCGAAGGGACCGCCCAGGTCCCGTGAGCGCCCATAGCCCCGACGGTCGTAGAGCACGACGTGGAAGTCATCGGCCAGACGCCGGGCCGTGGCCCGCAGGCTGCTGCCGCGGTCCATCGAGCCGTGGACCAGCACGATGGCCGGATCGGCCGCCGATCCGAACGTCGCCATCGAGAGCCCGCGGGGACCGGGCGAGAAGGCCGGCCGGGGGCCGCCCGGTTGCTCGCTCAACTGACCCGCACGATGCGGAGCACGTCCGTGGCCCCATCGTGCTGGTCCGGTGCGCCCGCCAGCACCGCGATGAGATCACCCTCGTGGACGTGTCCGGCCGCGACGGTGGCCTCGACCACGCACCACACCAACTCGTCCGTGTCGTGGTACGTGCCCACGCTCATCGGGGTGATCCCCCAGCAGAGCGCCATCGCCTGCACCGTCCGCTCGGACGGGCGACAGACCGAGCATCTTGGTCAGCGGTCGGAAGCGGGCCATCGCCCGCGCGGTGCGGCCCGAGCGGGTGCAGCAGATGATGGCGTCGACATCGATGTCGATCGCCGCCTGCCAGGCGGCGTGGGTGATGGCCTGCGTGATGCGGTCCGGCCCTTCCGGGAAGGCTTCGCGCTGCTCGCGGCCGAGACGGTTGGCCCACTGGGCGTAGCTGGCTTCCTGCTCCGCCCGCTCGGCGATCCGGGCCATGGTGCGCACGACGAGCGGCGGATCGTGCCCGATGGCGGTCTCCGCGGACAGCATCACGGCGTCCGTGCCGTCGAAGACGGCGTTGGCCACGTCGGACACCTCGGCCCGGGTCGGCGTCGGCGCCGTGATCATGCTCTCCAGCATCTGCGTGGCGGTGATCACCGGCACCCCGGCGGCCACGCAGCTGCGCACGATCGCTTTCTGCAGGTGGGGCACGTCCTCGAGGGGGCAGGAGATGCCGAGGTCCCCGCGGGCCACCATCACGGCGTCGGCCCGCTCGAGGATCGTCGGGAGCGCGGCCACGGCCGACGGCGTCTCCACCTTGGCCACGAGGAGTGGCCCGTCGTCTCCGGTCACCGCCCGCACGGCGTCCAGGTCGGAGGGCGACCGCACGAAGGACACCGCCAGGTAGTCGATGCCGGCGCCCCGCGACCTTGGCCGCCAGCTCCAGGTCCTCCGGGGTCGGGCAGGCCACCCGCACCCGGTCAGAAGGCAGATGGACGCCCGGCCGGCCCTGTGCCCGGCCACCGGTGATCACGCGCGCGTCGACCCCGTCGTCGTCGACGTGCGTGACGGTCAGCTCGATGGACCCATCCCCCAGCACGACGCGATCGCCGGACTCGAGGTCGTCGACGAGGTCGGGGTACTCGACGGTGACGACCTCGGCGTTCGAAGGGCCGTCGCCGGGCACGAGGCGCAGGCTGTCGCCCTCAGCCAGGAACGCCCCGCCGTCCGGGAACTCGCCGGCCCGGACCTTGGGCCCCGGGAGGTCGGCCAGCACCGCGACCGGCCGGCCGGCGATGGCCGACCGCTCCCGGACGAGGGCCAGCCGGTCCAGGTGGTCGGCCACGTCACCATGGCTGAGGTTGAGTCGGAACACGTCCACGCCGGCGTCGAGCAACGCGTCGACCTGGTCGGGACCTGAAGACGTCGGGCCCAACGTCGCCACGATCTTCGTGTAGCGCCCCACGCCCCGTTCCTATCTCATCCGGCGCCTGCTTGACTGCCGGGATGCCCGAGGCGCAGTCCATCGAGTCCTTGTTCGCGTTCCTGACCGGCTCACCGTCTCCCTATCACGCGGTGGCCAGCGCGGCCGCCACCCTGGACGCGGCCGGCTTCGTCGCCTTCGACGAGGCGGAGCCATGGGACGGCGTCGCCGGTGGCGGGTACGTGGCCCGTGGTGGCGCGCTGGTGGCGTGGCGGGTGCCGGCCGCGCTGCCGGCGCACGCGCCCTTCCGCATCGTGGGCGCCCACACCGACTCACCCAACCTGCGGGTGAAGCCTCGGGCCGACACCGGGAGCGCGGGCTGGCGCCAGCTCGCCGTCGAGGTCTATGGCGGCGTGCTCCTCAACTCCTGGCTCGACCGCGACCTCGGCCTGTCGGGCCGCCTCGTGCTCGATGACGGCCGCGTCGTGCTCGTCCACGTGGACCAGCCCCTGGCCAGGGTGCCCCAGCTCGCCATCCACCTCGACCGGGACGTCAACGAACGCGGGCTGGCGCTCGACAAGCAGGTCCACCTGACCCCCATCTGGGGGCTGGGTGCGCCCGTGGAGGGGCAGCTGGCGGAGTTCCTGGCCGGTCAGGTCCCGGACCTCGACCCGGAGGGCATCGCCGCCTGGGACCTCATGCTGCACGACCTCACCCCGCCGGCGCGGCTGGGCCGAGCCGGCGAGCTCATCGCCTCGGCGCGGCTCGACAACCTGTGCTCGGCGTGGGCCGCCATCACGGCGCTGGCATCGGCTCCCGCTGCAGCCGACCACATCGGTGTGGTGGCCCTCTTCGACCACGAGGAGGTCGGATCGGGAAGCACGACCGGTGCCGCCGGCGCGCTGCTGGAGACCGTGCTCGACCGTCTCGTGCTGGCCCGAGGGGGGACGGCCGAGGACCGCCATCGAGCCTTCGCGGCCTCCTCGTGCGTGTCGGCCGACATGGCCCACGCGGTCCACCCCAACTACCCCGAGCGCCACGAGCCCGGCCACCGGCCCCTGCCCAACGCGGGACCGGTCGCTCAAGGTCAACGCCAACCAGCGCTACGCCAGCGACGCCGTCACCGAGGCGCTGTTCACGCGGGCCTGCCGTGCGGCCGGCGTGCCCTGGCAGGTGTTCGTCGTCCCGCAACTCGATGCCCTGCGGGTCCACCATCGGGCCGCTGACGGCCACCCGCCTCGGCATCGCCACCGTCGACGTCGGCTGCGCGCAGCTGTCCATGCACTCGGCACGAGAGCTGTGCGGCGCCGAGGACCCGGAGCTGCTGGCGGCCGCGCTCGGCGCGTACCTGGCCGGGGCCTGACCGTCGAGCTGATCGGTCAGGCGCCGGCGCGCGCCTGGGCCTCAACTCCCGGCGCTGCGCCTGCGCGCGACGTCGAACAGGTGCTGCAGCTCGTCGTGCAGCGTGGTCGTCACCTCGGTCAGGGCCGCCCGGGGCACCCGCCCCTGGTCGGCACCCGGGATGACGATGGGTGCGCCCACCAGGACGTGCACCTTGCGGGGGTAGATCAGCTTCGAACCCCTGGGCATGACCCGCTCCGAGCCACCGATGCCGACGGGAACGATGGGGACGGCAGCCTTGGCGGCCACGAAGGCCGCGCCGTCGAAGAGGGGCTGCACGAGCGGGCCGCTCTTGCGCTCACCCTCGGGGAACAGGACCAGCGGTTCGCCTCCCTTGAGCACGGCGATGCAGCGGACCAAGGCCTCCTTGTCGGCGGACCCCCTCGTCACGGGGAATCCGCCGAGGGCGGAAAGGGCCCACCGGGGGAAGGCGCGCTTCCACAGCGAGTCCTTTCCCATGTAGCGCAGGCGGCGGCGCGTCACCACCGACACGATCGGTGTGTCCATGTTGGAACGGTGTACCGGGGCAAGGACGAACGGCCCCGTGGCCGGCACGTGCTCCAGCCCCTCCACGCTCATGCGGAACCACAGCCGGCAGAAGCCCACACACACCGCCCGCGCCACGGCATAGAAGGCGCGCGCGGGCCAGGTGTCGCCGGCCATGGTGGTGTCGACGTCGGTCATCGTCCGATGTCAGGCCGGATCGGGCAGCAGGGCCACGATCCGATCCACGATCTCCTCCACGCCGAGGTCGGTGGTGTCGACGGAGACGGCACCGTCCGCCTCCGTCAGCGGGCTGTCGGCCCGTGAGGAGTCCAGGGCGTCGCGATCGGCGATCAGGGCGCGGGTCTCCTCGTAGTCGAGGTCGGCCGCCTCCTGGTGCCGGCGCTGCGCCCGCACGTCCTCCGAGGCGGTCAGGTACACCTTGAGCTCGGCCTCAGGGAACACGACGCTGCCGATATCCCGGCCCTCGATCACGCCGCCGCCGTGGTCGTCGGCCCACTCCCGCTGCCGCCGCCGCAGCTCGGCGCGGACGCCCGGATTGGCCGCCACCACGCTGACCGCGCTGGTCACCTCCGGCCCGCGGATCTCGAGGCTGGCGTCGACGCCGTCGACGGTGACCTGCGAGTCGACCACCTCCAGCTCGAGGTCGCGCGCCACCGCGGCGACGAGCTCCTCCTCGTCCGGATCCATCTGTCGACGCAGCACGGCGAAGGTCACCCCGCGGTACATCGCTCCCGTGTCGAGGTAGTCGAGGCCCAACCGGGTGGCCAGCGCCCGCGCCACGGTCGACTTCCCCGAACCGGCCGGACCGTCGATGGCTACGACCCGCATCGACGACCCCTCACGGGTCCCGCACGTTAGCCCGGGAGCGCCAGTCCGCCCAGAGCCGCCCAGTACCCCGGGAACGACTTGGCGACCACCTCGGGCTCGTCGATCTCGATGCCCGGGACGCGCAGGCCGAGCAGCGCCAACGCCATGGCCATGCGGTGGTCGTCGTACGTGCGGACGAGAGCGCCGTGCACTGCCTCGGGCTGCGGCCGGATCAGCAACCCGTCGGGCTCCTCCGTGGCGTCGACCCCACATCGGTTGAGCTCCGCCACCAGGGAACCGATCCGGTCGGTCTCCTTGGCCCGGATGAAGCCGACGCCGGTGATGCGGGTGGGCGAGTCGGCGAACGCGGCGACGGCCGCCAGGGTGGGCACGGTGTCCGAGCAGTCGGCCATGTCGACGTCCAGGCCGTGCAGGCGGCCGGTCCCGGTGACGGTGATGCCGGCCGCGCTCCGCTCGACAGCCGCCCCCATGCGGGCCAGCACGTCGACGAAGGCCACGTCCCCCTGGAGCGGCGCCGGCCCGAAGCCGGGCACCGTCACCCGCCCGCCGCCGAGCGCCGCCGCCGCCCACAGATAGGTGGCCGACGACGCATCCGGTTCCACGTCGTACTCGGTCCGGCGATAGCGGGCCGGTGCCACCCGGACGACGCGCTCGCCCACCTCGACGTCGGGGATGCCGAAGGCGGCCATCACCGCCGCCGTGATGGCCAGGTACGGGCGCGACACGAGCGTCGTGGTGAGCTCGATCTCGATGCCCGCCGATGCCGCGGGCGCCACCAGCATGAGCGCGGTGACGAACTGGCTGGACACGTCGCCGCGCATCGCCACGCGGCCACCGGACAGCCCCGCTGCTTCGACCACCACCGGCAGGTGTCCCCACTCCCCCTCCGGCGTGATGCCGGCGCCGAGCGCCACGAGGGCGTCGTGCAGGCCGGCCATCGGCCGTGCCCGCAGGGCCGGCTGGCCATCCACGCGGTAGCGGCCGTGGCCCAGCGCGGCGAGCGCGGTGACGAAGCGCGACGTCGTGCCGGCCAGACGGGTCTCGAGCTCCATCGGGCCGGGCCGCAGCACGCCAGCCGTCCCGATGACGAGGATGTCGCCGGTCGAAGTGTCCCAGCGGAGGTCGGCCCCGAGGCGCTCGATGCAGTCCGCCATCGCCTCCGTGTCGTCCGACCGGCCGGCGCCGCGGAGGGTGCTGGCCCCGCTGGCCAGGGCGGCACAGACCAGCGCCCGATTGGTGATGCTCTTCGAGCCGGGCACCACGATCGTGGCGTCGGGTGGGTGGGCCAGGGGCTCGACCAGGTGGGGCCGGCTCGTCATGGATCGCCGTCCGTCAGCTCAGGCGGCGCACCGACGGCCGGAAGCCCCGGGCCAGCAGCCCGCCCCGGAACAGGTCCCCCTGCGCGGCGTCGATCAGCAGGATCAGCACGCCCCGCTGACCCTCGGCCGAGTGGTACACCTCGAAGTCCGTCACGTTCACCCCGAGCTCGGCGGCGAGGGTGAACACCTCGGCGGCCGCGCCGGGGCGGTCGGGGATGGTGGTGCGGACCTCGGCCATGTCGGCGCTGCGGGCCACGCGGCCGGGGAGGTTGACGCGGGCGTCCCGGGCGCGGGTGAGCTCGCTGAGGAGGGCGTCGCGCTCGTCCTCGGCGACGGCTTGCCGGAGCCGGCCCAGGCGATCGACGAGGGCGTCGAGCCCATCGACGATGGCCGGGCGGTTCTCGGCGCAGATGTCGATCCAGAGGTCCGGCTGTCCGGCGGCGATGCGGGTCATGTCGCGGAAACCGCCGGCGGCCAGGCGCAGCAGGGCGGCGTGCTCCTCGGACCGCTGATCGGCCACCGTCATCAGCGCCGCGGCCGCCAGGTGAGGCACGTGGCTGACCACCGCCACCAGCGCATCGTGGCGGTCAGGGGGGAGCGCCACCACCTCGGCCCCCAGGTCCGACACCACCCGGGCCACCGTCGCGAACGTGGTGTCGGCCGTGGACGCGGTCGGCGTCAGCACCCAGACGGCGCCCTCGAACATCGTCGCGTCGGCGCCGTCGAGGCCGTCGAGCTCCGACCCCGCCATCGGGTGGCCGCCGCAGAAGCGCTCGTCGGAGACCGCAGCGGCCACCGGTCCCTTGACGCTGGCCACGTCCGTGACGACGCCGCTGGTGGAGGCCAGCGCCTGCTTGGCCAGGTCCGGCACCGCCGAGGCCGGTGTGGCCACGAAGGTGATGGATGCTCCCGGGTCGAGGCCCCCGGCGGCGATGGCGCCCATCCCGACCGCGGCGTCCACGCGGCCCGCGTCGGCGTCCTCGCCTCCCACCGTCCATCCCCGGGCGGACAGCGCCAGCGCCACGGAACCGCCCATGAGGCCCAGCCCCACGACGTTGGCGCGCCGCGCCTCGCCGCCGGCGCGGGTGTCGAGGTCCACCGTCAGTCCTTCAGGTCGGGGCGCAGCACGGTGGCGCCCTCCAGGAAGACGTGCCGCAACTCGCTGCGAGGGCGGTCCGTCTCCACGTGCAGCAGGATCCGCACGCACCGGGGCAGCGTGCCGGTGATCTCGAGCTCCTGGGCGCCGAGGAGCGGTACGTCGTCCAGCCCGAACTCCCGGGCCGCGGTCACAGGATGGAAGGAGGTGATGTCCGGGGTGCCCGTGACGACGACGCTGATCACCTGGTCGTTGTCGAGGCCGTTGCGCTCGTACAGCGCCGCCATGAGCGCCTTCACCCGCTCCCGGATGTGGTCGGGCGCGTCGAGATCGAGCGTGGTGGCGCCGCGCAGGGCTCGAACGGGCATCGGGGGGACGGTACCAGCGGCACCTGTCAATCGGCGGTCCGCGATGACGTGCCGGCTTCGAGGCCCCGGCGCTCCTCGGGGGTCAGCAGGCGCCACTGTCCCGGCGGCAGCCGGCGGTCGGTGACGGGGCCGATCCGCACCCGCACGAGGCGCTCGACCGGGTGCCCGACCGCGTCCAGCATCCTCCGAACCTGCCGGTTGCGACCCTCGTGGATCGTGATGCGCACCAGGCCGGGCGTCGGCTGGCTGGCCTCGGCCGGCGCGGTCTGCCCGTCCTCGAGCTCGATCCCCTCGCGGAGGCGACGGAGGGCGCCGGGACCGAGCGGCCGGGCCACCTGGGCCAGGTACTCCTTCTCGACGCCGAAGCTGGGATGCGTGAGGCGGTGGGCGAGCTCGCCGTCGTTGGTGAGGAGGAGCAGCCCTTCGGTCTCGGCATCGAGTCGACCCACGGGGAACACCCGGGGCTCGGCCGGGACCAGGTCCACGACGGTCGGCCGCCCGTGGGTGTCCTTCGACGTCGTGACGACGCCGGCCGGCTTGTTGAGCAGGTAGTGGACCAGGCCCGGCTTCACGGTGACCGGATGGCCGTCGACCTCCACCCGGTCGTGATCCACGAGGACTCGCCAACCCAGGCGGGCGAGCTGTCCGTTGACGTGGACGCGGCCCGACGCGATCAGGTCCTCGCAGACGCGGCGGCTGCCGTAGCCCCGCTGGGCCAGCACCTTCTGGAGGCGCTCCCCCGTCGATCCGTCGCCCGGGCCGTCCGGCTGGCGCTCAGGCACCACCGTCGGGGGCCGGTGCAGGCTCGGTGCCGGTCCCGCCGTCGCCGGCTCCGGTCCCGGCCGTTGACGTCGGCGCCCTCGTCGAGATGGAGCGACGTGTCCACCCGCAGGCCGGTCTCCAAGGCCTCGACCACCTCGGCGCCCGGGACGAAGTCGGCGATCGGCGGCAGCTCGGCCACCGAGTCCAGCCCCAGCCGCTCCAGGAACTGGCCCGTCGTCCCCCAGAGCACCGCCTGCCCCGGCCCTGGGTCCCGGCCGACCTGGTCGACGTACCCCCGGCTCTGCAGGGTGCGCAGGACGGCGTCGGGGTCGACACCGCGGATCGACGCGATCTGGGCGCGGGAGATGGGCTGCTTGTAGGCGACGATGGCCAGCGTCTCCAGCGCCGCCGCCGAGAGCCGCGCGCTCTGGCCTTCCAGCACGAAGCGCTCGACGTACGGCGCGAGGTCCGGATGGCTCTGGTACCGGTAGCCGCCGGCCACCCGCACGAGCTGGAAGCCGTGGCCGGCCTCGTCGTACGCCTCGGCCAGCCGCCGGCACAGCTCCTCCACGGTGACGACGGGAAGCTCCAGGAGCTGGGCCAGGAGGTCCGGAGGGACGGGCTCGGTGGCGACCAGCACGATGGCCTCGATGGCCCGCACCACGTCGGCCGGTTCGTCCGGCCGTCCGGGACGGTCGAGATCGACGAAGAGCTCGCCGGCGTCGCTCCGCTCGGTCACGGCCTAGCCCTCGTAGTCGTCGATGGCGCCGGCCGCGGCCCGCACCAGCTCGCCGTCGCCGTCGAGGTCGCCACCCGTCCAGCACACCTCGATCTCGCCGAACGCGCCGGCCTGGTCGAGGTCGACGAGGCCCTGCTTGAACAGCTCCAGCAGGGCCAGGAAGCGGACGATGACCTCCATCCGCTCCACCAGGCCGTCCGTCAGGCGCCGGAAGGTGATGCGGCCGATGCGGGGCAGCTCCTCGACCAGCTCGGCGACCGTCTCGGCCACCGACAGCCGGATCGGCGCCACGTGGGTGAGGTCCACGCGAGGCACAGGCCGCGGCGCCGTGGCCCGCAGGAAGGCGGTCCGCACGTCGAGCGCCGACACTCCTTCGAGGAGGTCGGGCGTCAGGGCGACGAACCGCTCCTCGGGCCCGGCCCGCCGGGGGAACGAGCGCGACGCGTGGTCGGACGAGCCGACGGAGCACGCCAGCCGCGTCCTTGAAGGTCTTGCAGTCGAGGAGGCGGGCCAGGAGCAGGTCACGCTCCTCCCACAGCACGAGCTCGTCGTCGAGGTCGACACCCTCGCGCTCGGGGAGCAGCCGGCGGGCCTTGAGCTCCACCAGCGTGGCGGCGATGAGGAGGAACTCGGTGGCCACGTCGAGGTCGAGGGCCTCCATGCGGTCCACCTCGGCCAGATAGGCGTCGACGATGCGGGCGAGGGAGATCTCGTACAGGTCGACCTGTTCGCGCAGGATCAGGTGCAGCAGCAGGTCGAAGGGGCCCTCGTAGACCTCGGTCGACACCTCGTACGGCACGGTTCGAGGGTACCCGCCGGCACCCTCGCGACTGCGGCATCCCCGCCTCGGGAGCGGCCCGGAACGTGGCGGACCGGGCCGAATGCCACGCGCCGCGAACAGCCCTCGCCACTAGCCTGACCGGCCGTGACCAGGGTTCTCTCGTGCATCCAGCCCACCGGTGAGGTCCATCTCGGCAACTACCTGGGCGCGCTGCGGAACTGGGTCATCGGTCAGCACACCTGCGATGCGTTCCACGGGATCGTCGACCTCCACGCCCTCACCGTGCCCCAGGAGCCCGGTGTGGTCGGGCGTCAGACGCTGGAGCTGGCGGCGACGCTCTACGCCGTGGGCCTGGACCCGGACGTCGCCACGGTGTTCGTGCAGAGCCACCTCCCGGAGCATTCCCAGCTCTGCTGGATCATGGAGTGCACGGTGGCCGTCGGCGAGCTCCAGCGCATGGTCCAGTTCAAGGAGAAGTCGGCCAAGCAGTCCGGGTTCATCTCGGCCGGCCTGCTCACGTACCCCGCGCTGCAGGCGGCCGACATCCTCCTGTACGACGCCGACGAGGTTCCCGTCGGCGAGGACCAGCGCCAGCACGTCGAGATCACGCGCGACATCGCCATCCGGTTCAACCACCACTTCGGCGAGACGTTCGTGGTGCCCAAGGCGGTGCTCCCGCGAGCGGGTGCCCGGGTGATGGACCTGCAGGAGCCCACGGCCAAGATGTCGAAGTCGACCGCGTCCGAGGCCGGCGTGATCAACCTCTACGACGACCCCGCGGCCATCGTGAGGAAGTTCAAGCGGGCGGTCACGGACTCCGGGTCCGAGGTCCTCTTCGACCGGGCCGCGAAGCCAGGCGTGTCGAACCTGCTGGAGATCCAGTCCGCCGCCACCGGGCGATCGCCCGAGGACATCGCCACCGGCTACGCGCAGTACGGCCCTCTCAAGGCGGACACAGGCGAGGCCGTGGTCGAGCTCCTCCGCCCGGTCCAGGAGCGCTATCGCGAGCTGATGGCCGATCCGGCCGAGCTGGCCCGCCTCCTGGCCAAGGGAGCGGACAAGGCCCGTGCCGTCGCGGCCAAGACGCTGACCCGGGCCTACGACGCCGTCGGCCTGCTCCCCGCGGGCTGACGACCTGCCCCCACCGGCCAGGTGCCGGTGCTGCCTACGCTGCCCGCCATGGCTGATCCGGTCCTCCCTCAGCGCGCCCGCGTCGTCGTCGTGGGCGGCGGTGTCATCGGCTGCTCCGTCGCCTACCACCTGGCCCACGCGGGCTGGACGGACGTGCTGCTGCTCGAACGGGACCAGCTCACGTCCGGGACGACCTGGCACTCGGCCGGGTTGATCGTCACGTTCGGCTCGACGTCGGAGACGTCGACGGCCATGCGGGTGTACACCCGGGACCTGTATGCCCGCCTCGAGGAGGAGACCGGGCTCTCGACGGGGTTCAAACCGGTCGGCTTCATCGAGGTCGCCACGGACGCCGACCGCCTCGAGGAGTACCGGCGGGTCGCGGCCTTCAACCGCTACCTCGGCGTGGACGTCCACGAGATCTCGGCCACCGAGGTGGCGGAGCTGTTCCCCCTGGCCCGCACCGACGACATCCTCGCCGGGTTCTACGTGCCTCAGGACGGACGCGCCAACCCGGCCGACGTCACGCAGTCGCTGGCCAGGGGGGCGCGGCAGCTCGGCGTGCGGATCGTCCAGGGCGCGCCGGTGACCGGCTTCCTCACCGATCACGGCGCGGTCGCCGGCGTCCGCACGCCCTACGGCGACGTCGAGGCCGAGGTGGTCGTCAACTGCGCCGGCATGTGGGCGCGTGAGCTCGGCGAGCTGGCCGGGGTCACGATCCCGCTCCAGGCGGCCGAGCACTACTACCTCATCACCGAGCAGATCGAGGGCCTGAGCGGCTCGTGGCCCGTCCTGGAGGATCCGGGCTCCTACGGCTACTTCCGGGAGGAGGTCGGCGGGCTCATGCTCGGCCTGTTCGAGCCGGTCTGTGCGCCGTGGATGGTGGGCGGCATCCCGGCGGACTTCTCGTTCGGTTCGATCCCGCCCGACTGGGATCGCATGGGTCCCTACGTCGAGAAGGCCATGCAGCGCGTCCCCGTGACCATGGAGACAGGGATCCGGACGTTCTTCTGCGGCCCCGAGAGCTTCACGCCGGACCTCCAACCCGTGGTGGGCGAGGCACCCGAGCTCAGGAACTACTTCGTGGCCGCCGGGCTCAACTCGATCGGCATCCTCACCGGGGGCGGGCTGGGCCGCGTGCTGGCCCATTGGATCACGACCGGGCAGCCCGACGTCGACGTGACGGGCTTCAACATCGACCGGCTGCACCGGTACCAGACCAACCCCGAGTACCGGGCCACCCGCACGGTGGAATCGCTCGGCCTCGTGTACCAGTGCCACTACCCGAACCGTTCGATGCAGACGGCCCGCGGCGCCAAGCGTTCCCCGGTCCATGACCGGCTGGCCGCGGCCGGCGCCCGCTTCCGCGACGTGAGCGGATGGGAGGGCGCCGATTGGTACCTGCCCCCGGGGTCACCGGCCGTCTCGCAGGAGCTCACCTGGGGCCGGCCGCCCTGGTTCCCTCACTGGCAGGCCGAGCACGACGCGGCGCGTGAGGGCGTGATCGTCATGGACATGTCGTTCATGTCCAAGTTCCTCGTCCAGGGACGCGACGCCGGTGCGCGCCTCAACCACCTGTCGGCCAACGACGTGGATGCCGAGCCCGGCACGATCACCTACACGCAGTGGCTCGACGCCTCCGGGCGGCTGCAGGCCGACCTCACGGTCACCAAGCTCGACGGCGACCGCTTCTGGGTGGTGGCCACCGACACCGCGCACCGCCACGTCGAGACCCTGATGCGGCGGGCGTTCGACGGCAGTCATGCCTTCGTCGCCGACATGACCTCGGCCGCGGGCCCAGCTCAACGTCCAGGGCCCGCTGTCGCGCGAGCTGCTCCAACCGCTCACGTCCGCAGACCTCTCCAACGAGGCGTTCCCGTTCCGCTCGGCGCGCGAAGATCGACCTGGGGTTCGCGCGCGTGCTGTGCGTGCGCATCACCTACCTGGGCGAGCTGGGATACGAGCTCTACATCCCGGCCGAGCAAGCCGTCCACGTCTACGACCGCGTCGTCGAAGGCGGGACCGCCGTCGGCCTACGTCACGCCGGGCTCAAGGCGCTGGCCAGCCTGCGCATGGAGAAGGGCTACCGCGACTACGGGCACGACATCGACAACACGGACTCCGTCATCGAGGCCGGCCTGGGGTTCTTCGTCGACCTCGACAAGCCGGCCGGGTTCGTCGGGCGGGACGCGGTCGCCGCCGCGAAGGCGGCGGGACCGCCGACACGGCGCCTGGTCCAGGTCCTGGTGACCGATCCCGACCCGCTGCTCTTCCACGCCGAGGTCGTCCACCGCGACGGCGTCCCCGTCGGGTACGTCCGGGCCGCGTCGTACGGCCACACCCTCGGTGGGGCGGTCGGCCTGGCCATGGTGGAGGGCCAGGCCGGCCAGCCCGTGACCCAGGCCTGGCTGGACGCCGGCACATGGGAGGTCGACATCGCCGGTCGGCGCTACCCGGCCCTGGCGTCGATCCGCCCGCTCTACGACCCCGACATGAAGCGCGTCCGCTCCTGACGACACCGGCCGTCCCGCATCGATGTCGGTCAGGATCGGCGCCGACCGCCGATCCGGACGACATGGGCGAGGCTCAGATGTCGTCGGCGGCCCGCAGCGCGTCGGCCGCAGGGCCTGATCCCGTCCCGGCCACCAGGGCGACCGTCACCGGCTCGCTGCCGGCCTGCTGGCACCAGCGGGCGCCGATCTCCTCGTGCGCCCGGTACGTCGCGAACCTGCCCGTCGCCCACTGCGCCGGGACGAGGGTGGCGACGACCCGCCCGGCCGTCCCGAGCCGGGCCTCGACCTTGCCGACGTCGTGCAGGAGCGCCCCGGCCGTCTCGGCGCGAGTGGCGCCGGGTCGCGAGGACAGGAAGCGGTGGGCCACCTCGACCGCGTGGCGACGGTCCTGCGGAACCATCCGGCGCCAGAGCGGGATCTCGACCGGGAGCAGGAGCGACTCCGCCCAGGCCTCGTCCTCGGCCGACGGCGGCCGCCGTGACAGCGAACCGGCGAAACGACGGACGAGGTGGCCGGCGTGGGCCCACCTCGGCCCCAGCCCGCTCACCGCCGGTGTGCTCGGGGATGCGCGGCGTCGAAGGCGCGCCGCAGCCGCTCCGTCGACACCTTCGTGTACACCTGCGTCGTCGAGATCGAGGCGTGGCCGAGCAGCTCCTGCACGACGCGGAGGTCAGCTCCATGGTCCAGCATGTGGGTGGCGCAGGAGTGCCGCAGCACATGCGGGCTGAGGTGGTCCGACAACCCGGCCCGCTCGCCGTACGCGGTGACGATGGCCCACCCCGCCTGGCGGGAGAGGCGTCCACCGCGCTGGTTGAGGAACATCGCCTCCGCGTCGCCGCGGCGCGCCCACCGGGCGGGAACCAGGCGCGGCCGGCCGGCCGGCCCGAGCCACTCGGCCACGGCCGCCAGGGCCGGCCGGCCGACCGGCACGATCCGCTCCTTCGCCCCCTTGCCGAACACCCGGACCAGCGCGCTCTCCGGGTCGATGTCGCCGAGCGAGAGCCCGCACAGCTCGCTGATGCGCATCCCGGTGCCATAGAGCAGCTCGAGCACGGCGCGGTCCCGGCGGTGGACGGCGTCGTTGCCCACCACGGCGCCGAGCAACGCGGTGACCGCCTCCTCCGAGAGCGGCTTGGGGAGACCGGAGGGCACGCGGGGCGCCGCCACGTCGGCCGCGGGGTCGGTCGTGGCCCGGCCCTCCTCGGCCAGGAAGCGGTGGAGGCCGCGGACCGCGGCCGTGGCCCGGGCCACGGAGGCGGGCGCCTGCCCGCCGGCGCGGAGGTGCCCGACGTAGGCCGTCACGTCGCTCTCGGCGACGTCGCTCAGCGCCCGGCCCCGCTCGTCCAGCCACCGGCAGTAGGCGGTGAGGTCGCGCCGGTACGCGCCGAGCGTGTTGCGGGACCGCCCACGCTCCACCGCCAGCCAGGTCAGGAACTCCTCGACGTCGAGGGGCAGCCCCGGGGCGAGCGTGGCGGTCACCGGCCGGCCGGCCCGAGCCGGGCGTCGACGAGCAGCAGGCCGATCACCGCCGCCGCGTTGACGATCTCGCCCGCCCGGGCCTGCCGGATGGCCTCGTCCAGCGGCAGGTGCACGACCGTCATGTGGGTCTCCTCCGGACCGTGCGCCTCCCGGGACACCCGACGGAGGTCCGAGGCGACGTAGAGCGTCATCGTGGCGTCGGTCAGCCCCGGGGACGGCACGTACTCGCTCAGATGCTCCATCCGGCCGGCGGTGTAGCCCGTCTCCTCCGCCAGCTCCCGCTGGGCGGTCTCCTCGGGCGGCTCGCCGTCGACGTCGCGCATGCCGGCGGGCAGCTCGAGCATCGTGGCGTCGAACGCCGCCCGATACTGGTCCACGAGCACCACCGAGGGGGACCCCTCGGCATCGAACAGCAGCGGCACGACCGCCACCGCTCCGGGTGAGCGGACGAAGTGCCGGTCGAACGCCTCCCCGTCCGGGCTCTCGAAATCGGCCGCGACCAGCTTCCAGATGCCCCACTCGTGGACGACTCGCTCGTCGATCTGGCGGAAGCCCGACGGGCCCGTCATGCGGCCGAGACGCCCTCGCCGCTCACCGGGATGAGGTGCGGGTTGCGGCCTTCGCGGCGCACCAGTGCCGCGGTGACCAGCTCCCGGAACAGAGGGTGGGGCCGGTCGGGCCTGCTCTTGAACTCGGGATGGGCCTGCGTGCCGACGTAGAAGGGGTGCCCGTCGAGCTCGACGAACTCCACCAGGCGCTTGTCCGGTGACGTCCCGCAGAGCACGAACCCGCCGGCCTCGAAGCGGGAGCGGTAGGCGTTGTTGAACTCGTACCGGTGCCGGTGGCGCTCGCTGACGACGGGCTCGCCGTAGGCCTCGAAGACCTTCGTGCCGGGGGTCAGCACGGCGTAGTAGGCGCCGAGGCGCATCGTGCCGCCCATGTCCGAGACGTCACGCTGGTCGTGCATGATGTCGATGACCGGGTGCGGGCTGCTGGCATCGAACTCGCTGGAGTTGGCGCCCGTCAGACCGAGCACGTTGCGGGCGAACTCGATGGTCATGACCTGCAGCCCCAGGCACAGGCCGAGGCAGGGGATGTCGTGCTCGCGGGCGTAGGTGGCAGCGGCGATCTTCCCCTCGATGCCCCGCACGCCGAACCCGCCGGGGATCACGATCCCGTCGAGGTCTGACAGCCGTCCGGCGGCGAGGAGGCCCTCGACGTCCTCGGCCTGGATCCAGTCGATCTCGACCTTGGCCTCGTGGTGGAAGCCGGCGTGGCGCAGGCTCTCGGCCACCGAGAGGTAGGCGTCGGGAAGGGCGACGTACTTGCCGATCAGCCCGATGCGGACCGGCCGCCCGCGCTGCGTTGCGGCCTCCTCCGCGCGCTCCACGACGACCTCCCACGGTGCGAGGTCGATCGGGGCGTCGAGCCGCAGGACGTCGCACACCACGGCGTCCAGGCCCTCGTCGTGGAGGATGAGCGGCAGCTCGTAGATGTTGCGGGCGTCGGCCGCGTTGACCACCGCCCGCTCCTCGACGTCGCAGAGGTTGGAGATCTTGCGCTTGAGCGAGTCGCTGATCGGCTCGGAGCTCCGGCACACGATGACGTCCGGCTGGATCCCACGGCTGCGCAACTCCGTCACGGAGTGCTGGGTGGGCTTGGTCTTCTGCTCGCCGGACGGACCGATGAACGGGACCAGCGTGACGTGCACGTAGCAGACGTTGTCCCTCCCCGCCTCCTTGCGGTACTGCCGGATGGCCTCGAGGAAGGGCAGGATCTCGATGTCGCCGACCGTGCCGCCCACCTCGGTGATCACGACGTCGACATCGTCGGTGGCCAGGCGCCGGATGCGCCGCTTGATCTCGTCCGTGATGTGGGGGATGACCTGGACGGTGCTGCCGAGGTAGTCGCCCCGACGCTCGGCGGCGAGGACGGCCTGGTAGATCGATCCGGTGGTGGCGTTCGAGCTGCGGCAGAGGTTCTCGTCGATGAAGCGCTCGTAGTGGCCGAGGTCGAGGTCGGTCTCGCCGCCGTCGTCCGTGACGAACACCTCGCCGTGCTCGAACGGGTTCATCGTCCCCGGATCGACATTGATGTAGGGGTCGAGCTTCTGGATCGTGACCCTGAGGCCCCGGAGCTTGAGCAGTCGCCCCAGCGAGGAAGCGGTGATCCCCTTGCCGAGGGAGCTCACCACGCCGCCAGTCACGAAGATGTGCTTGGGCACGACCCCGGCCTCCCGTCACTCGATCCCATGACGGGATCGCAGCTTACCGCGACCACCCCGGGACCCGCGGATGGTGCTCGGATGACGAGTCGCCACCTCAGCGGGGGCGGGCGCCGAGCCGGTCGAACCAGTGCAGCGGCGGGGTGCGGGCGATCACCCGGCTGAAGCTGACCCGCTCGCTCACGACGTTGAGCACCGCCAGCACCACGACCGCCACCCACCATGCCCCCGGGCCGGTCACGGCCACCATTCCGAGCCCCGCTCCCGCGCCGAGCACGTTGGCCCCGGTGTCGCCCAGCATGCAGCGCTCCCGGAGATCGGGCGCCAGCATGCCGGCTCCGGCGCCGGCGATGAGCGCCGGTCCGACCAGGTCCACGTCGAGCCTCGACACCACCGCCAGCAGGACGAAGACGATCAGGCTCACCTTCCCCACCCGTCCCGGAGCCCGGTCGAGCAGGTTCCCGAAGTTGGCGGACAGGGCGATGACGAGGGCCGCGGCGACGAGGTGGGGCAGGGAGCCGGCCACCCACGGCCAGGCCGCCACCAAGGCCACGAGACCACCACCGACCAGCTTCAGCAGTCCGGTCGTCAGCTCGCCATGCGCCAGCGCGCCGACGTGGCCTCGGAAGCCACGGCGCGGCGCCGGAGCCGACCAGGTCGTCGAGGAGGCCGAACAACCCGAAGCCCACGGCCACCGTCACCGCGCCGGACAGCGAGCGGCCGAGGAGTGGACCGTCGTCGGCCCACAGCACGGCTGGGCTCAACACCACGGCGGTGGCCAGGACGGCCAGCACCACGACGAGCCCCGCGGCGACGGGCAGCTGTGCGCCCCGGAAGTTCTCGCGCTGGAACGCCGGCGCAGCCAGCATCGGCCGCATCAGCCGCCAGCACACCATCGCCAGCACCAGCGCTCCGGCGAAGCCCACGACGACGGTCACGGCACCTGCTCCGTCGACAGGAGCAGCCAGGTCACCCACGGCAGCACGATGCCGAACATCATCGCGGGCACCGCGACGCCCGAATCGTTCAATGCGAAGCCGAGGGTCCCGACGACGAGGGCGCCGAGCAGGCAGGCCCGCAGGCCCGGCACCCGCCGCTGGAGCCGGTACAGGTAGCCGGTCCGCCGCAGGGCCAGGAACGCGACGAAGGCGAGGCAGGCCGGCACCAGCCACGTCCACACGCTCGAGGTCAGGATGGAGAGGTTGGACTGCAGCTTGCGCTCGACCACGATGCCGGCGTCACCGTCGGCGACACGTTGCGCGAACCGGCCGAGGTGGGTCCGGCTCGACTCTGGACGTGACAGGTCGAGCAGGGCCAGCGCGGCGAGGGAAGCGACCGTCACCGCGCCGACGAGCAGCGCCTTGCCGATGCTGACCCGCCACCCCGCGAGGAGGACGAGGACCAGGGCGAAGGCGGGCACCGTGGCCAGCACTCCGCCCACATCAGCACCCATCGAGGGCAGCCCGTCGACCAGGAAGGTGATCGCCAGCACCCCGGCCGCCCAACCGAGGTAGGCCCGCGGCGTCTCGTAGCCGACCGCGGCGTCGAGCGGCCACGAGGGCTGGCGGAGGCTCAGGGCCCCGGTGGCCACGACGATGGCGCTGGCGGCGAGGATGGCGAAGGCCAGGTTGCCGAAGCCCTGGAACCGGCCGGCGACGATGGGTGAGTACCCGAACGGGGTGTTGAGCTGCAGGCGGCTCCCGAGCGCGACATCGGCGAGCTGCAGGAACCAGTTCACCCCGACCAGCGCGAGGGCCGGGAGGAAGACGTGGTACCGCCGGGTCAGCCGGGCCAGCGCGGCCACCACGGCCGCCACGACGAAGACGGCGACCACGTACGGAACCAGACGCAACCGGTCGTACCGTCCCAGGCCGGACAGGAAGGCGACCGGCGGGGTGGCGAGGATGACGAGCGCCGCGCCTCCCACGAGCCGGGTCAGGCGGCGGGAACGGCGGGACAGGGCCAGGGCGGCGAGGCCGTAGGTGAGCACCTGGAGCACGATGTAGACGACACTGACCGGCCCGACCGTGCGGTCCCGGAAGCGGGCGATCTCGTCGACGTCGGCCAGGCGGGCGGCGTCCTCGAGGGTGAACGGCGAACCGCCGGCCGACGTGACGGCGGTCGAGTTCATGCTCGCCGGCAGGTCGAGCCCGAGTGAGTCGAGCACCGTCGCCCCGACGTCGGGGAGGGTGACGAAGCCGTCGCGGCGGGTCGTCGCGCTGCGGGCGAGGCCGGGCTCGATCCCGCGACCGGCGATGGCGAACGTCGTGAGCCGCCCGAAGTTCCCCGGGCGCGGCCGGGCTGACGACGAGCACCCGGTCGCGATCGAGGTCGACCCGTTCGAGCAGCTCGCCGAGCAGCTCGTCGGCTTCGGCCAGCGGCGCCGCCAGTCCTGCGGCCCGCTCGGGACCGGTCGGCGGCAGGCCGTTGCGGTCGGCCCGCTCCAGGTCCGACATCTCGACCAGCACGGCGTTGCTGCCGCCGTCCCATGCCTCGTCGAAGGCGGCGAGCACGGCCTCGGGGTCCACGCGCCGGCCGCCGGGGGCGGCGAGGTCGACCACGCCGAGCTGGCTTCCGACCGTGCCGTCGGCCACCCGGCCCGCCTCGTCCATCATGGCCAGCGCGGCCTCGCGGTGGCGCTCGTCGGCTCCGAGCGGTGGGCCTCCGTCGGCGTTGGCGATGACCGCCGTGGACAGACCGGCGTCGCGGATGGCCTGGCCCATCGCCCCTGGCGCGGCGCCGTACAGCAGGCGGTCCGCGTCGGCCACCGCGTCGCCGATGGCCAACGAGAGCACCGATGCGTCGCCCGGATCCTCGCCCGTCGCGGCGCGGTACAGCTCGGCCCCGGTGTTGGGACCTACCACCTCGTCGGCATCCACCGCGTCGCCGGCACGGTCGCGCTGCACCCTGGCCCGGTTGCCGGCGCCGAGGGTGACGTAGCCCTCGCCGAGGTCGGTGCGGGGACCGATGGCCCGCACCGACAGCGAGGCCACGGCCGAGCGCTCGAGGAGCGACACCAGGTTGGGCGGGGCGAGGTCGGCCACGTCCTGCCAGACGAGCCGCGGCATCGACACGATGAGCGTCCGGCCGGGCGGCCCCTCGGCATCGTCGCTCTGCGCCGCGGCCGGGGCGGGCGTGCCCACGATCAGCCCTCCGAGCGCGACCAGCGCGGCCGCCACCGCACCGATCACGGCGCCGGCCCGGAGGGCCCTGCTCATCGGCCGGCCAGGAGCTCGCGGTAGAGCGCCTCAGTGGCCTTCACGAGCGCGTCTGCTCCCCACACCTGCTCGACGGCCCGCCGCCCGGCCACCGCCATCGCCGCCGCGCCGGTGGGATCGGCCAGCAGGTCGGAGATGGCCGTGGCCAGCGCCCGAGCGTCACCGACGGGCACGATGCGCCCGCTCTCCCCCTCCCGGACCACTTCGGGCACCAGCCCGACCGGCGTGGCCACCACGGGGCGGCCCAGCTCCAGGGCTTCGGCCAGCACCAGTGGACCCGACTCCCACACCGACGGGATGGCCACGACGTCGGCCACCGCGAGCTCGTCGGGCGCGTTGTCGCTCGGGCCCACGAGGGCCACGGTGGCGTCGAGGCCCTTGCGGTGGATCAGCGCGGTGAGCTCGCTGGCCAGCGGACCCTCGCCCACGACGGCCACCCGAAGCCCGAGGCCCGATCCCGCCAGCAACTCGGCGGCGTCGATCAGGGTCGGGCAGGCCCTTCTGCGGGTGGAGGCGGGCGACGCAGACCACGAGCGGTTGGCCGGGCCGGGCGCCGAGGCGCTCGCGGACCTCGGCCGCGGGCCGGACGGCCACCGGCGCAGGACCGACGGGCCGGATCACGCGGACCGGGCGACTGGTGTGCTGCTGGACGTAGCCGCCGACCTCCGGCGAGACCGCGACCAGCGCGTCGGCCCGGCGGAACACGGCCCGCTCCAGCACCCGCATGATGCGGGCGGCCCGGCCGCTCGTCTCGTCGAGGATCAGGTTGTGCACCGTCACGACCACCGGTGGTCGTCGGCGCCGCCCGCGCCCGCTCACCACCGCCAGCCAGCCGGCCTTGAGGCCGTGGGCGTGCACGATCCCGATCCCGGCGCTGCGGGCCTGGGCCTTCCGGAGGCGCCGAGCGGCCCGGAAGAGGCCACCCGGCTGCAGGCTGGTCGGGATCGGGACGACGACGTCGATCGGCCGGATGCCGTCGAGCACGCCCTCGGGGCCCGCCACCACCACCCGCCACCCGTCGGTCTCCAGCGCAGCGGAGAGCGCGCCGACGTGGCGCCGGATCCCCCCGGTGGAGGGGCCGAGCACCTGCAACACGGTGACCGGCGGGTCGCTCACCGGCTCAGGCACTGCGCGCCCCGAGGAGGACCCGCCACGACCGGCCCGCGGCCGGTGGGAGGGCCAGTGCGAAGAGCCCGACGCCCACAACGCCCGCGACGACGAGGGTGAGCAGCGCGCCCACCCGCCCGCCGGCCCCGAGCACATCGGCCACGGCCATCATCGCCATGGCTGCGATGACGGCGGCTCCGAGCGACGCCACGATCCCCCGCAGCACCCCCAGCCCCCTCAGCTCGGGCAGCGATCGTTCGGTGACGACCCCGAGGACCACGGCGCCCAGGAGATGGGCGGCGCCGTAGGCGGCCGCCAGCGCCGCGGCCCGATCGTCGTCCGCGACCGCAGCCGAGGCGATGGCCATGCCGACGAGCCCACTGGCGGCCACGAGCGCGTTGGCCAGCGTGGGGCTGCGGACGTCGCCCTGCGCGTAGCGCACCCGGGTGAGGAGGAAGAACAGGCCGTACCCGACGAGGCCGGGTGCAAACGCGGCGACGGCGTGGGCCAGCGGGGCCAGCGCGCTCCCCGCGACCTCGCCGAAGGCCGTCAGCCGGACGAGCGGCCACGCGAGGGCGATGAGGGCCGCGCTGGCCGAGCGCGCAGCCGGCCACCGTCGTCACCACGCCGTCGGCGACCAGAGCGGCCAGACGGTCGCGGGCTCGCGCCAGCACCGCGCTGGACATGGCGGGGAAGCGGGCGGTGGCGACGGGCACCGCGATCAGCGCGTACGGGAGCTGGAAGAACGCGAACGCGAACGCGAAGCGGGCCACCGTGCCGTCGGCGCCGTTGCCGAGCACCAGCACCCCCAGCGTGAGGAGCTGCGTGAGCCCCAGGTAGACCCCGGCCCAGGCGCCGGCACGGGCCAGGCGAACGACGGCGGGGTCGCGCCGGATCGTGGGTCGCCAGCGCACCCCGGTCCGGCCCGCGGCCAGGACCGGCACCGCGGTGAACGCGACCACGCCCAGCGTGGTGCCGCCGGCCAGGACGGCGAGCTCCAGCGCCGACAGCGAGAGGGACGGTGGCTCACCGCCGCGCAGCGCGGCGAAGAGCAGGTAGGCGGCGATGACCACCACGTTGTTGACGAGAGGAGCGACGGCCGGAGCGGCGAAGTGGCGCCGCGCCTGGAGGAGCGCGGTGGCCACCATGCCCATGGCGTAGAAGAGGAGCTGCACGAGGAAGATCGCGAGAAAGCGGCTGCCGAGCGACGCCTTCTCCGCCCGCAACGCAGCGTCCGGTTCGGCCGCGGTCAGTATCGCCATCAGGCCGGGCGTGGCGACCAGGGCGACGACCGTGAGCGCCCCGAGCGTGGCCAGCAGCCAGCCGAGCACGGCGTTGGCAAGCGCCGGCGCGGCGCGGTCCTCTTCGTCGGCGGCCACGAGCGCCGGCACCATGACCGCCTGCACGCTGCCCGCGGCGAACAGCTCGAACAGGATGTTGGGGACGAGGTTGGCGGTCTGGTAGACGTCGCCCAGGGCCGTCGTGCCGAGCACCGCGGTGACGACCACGATGCGGGCGAACCCGCTGATCCTCGAGACCAGGGTCAGCGAGGCGATGGTCGCGGTGTACCGGCCGAGTCGTCTCCTCGGGGACGGGCTCCCCCGTGACGCCTGCGCCCTCGACCTTGGGCACCTCGCCGGACGTGCTCACGAGCGGCGGGGCGGCAGCACGCTGTCCGCGCCGTCGTCAACACCGAAGTGTCCCACCTGGCCCAGATCCAGATCGGCCAACCCGAGGACCAGTGCGCTCAGCCCCGCGAAGTCGGCAACGTGGTCCACGGTCGTCACCTGGTCCCGCAGGCGTCCGTCGCCACGGACGGCCGGCACGATGCCGATCGGCTCGTCGCCCTCCTGGGGCGGCTCGTCGAGTGCGGCGTCCGCCGCCACCGCCATCGGTGGAGCTTCACCGGCCACCGCGCTCAGCAGTGCGTCCAGGACGGGGACGGGGTCCATGTCCGTCGTCAGCCCGCCGAGGACGACGAGCTCGACACCTTCTGTCGTCACGCCGTCGTCCCCCAGCGGGCCGCGGAAGGACACCACGCCGAGGTCGTCCAGTTGGTGGAGCAGTTCCTCGAGCTCGATCGCCGAGTCGGCGGCAGGAGCCTCCGTCGTCGGAGCGGTGTCGGTCAGGACGTCTCCCGAGGGTCGCTCCACGCCGACCTCGTCGTGGACGGCGACGATCGCCTCTCCGAGTTGCTGACCGATGGCCGCTGGCACCTGCTCGGGATCCGTGCCATCGCCGTCGGCCCCGAGCTCGGACCCGACTGCGGCCAGGACCTCGGGGTCGTTCACCGCGGCCCGCAGCTCGACATCGGCCACGATGCCCGCTCCGGCCACCTGGAGCACGTCGCGCACGCGGTCGACCGCGTCTCCCGGGATCCCCTCGGCGCGGACGAGCACCAGCGGCTGGCCGGCGAGCTTGCCCGAGAGCAGCGCGGACGGGCCCTCGTCGAGGAGCGATCCTTCTCGGCCCTCCAGGGCGGCCGGTGCGCTCCTGGAGCTCGGCGTTCTGTGCCTCCAGCTCGTCCAGGTTCTGCTCGATGCGCCCTTGGGTGCTGCGCAGGTTGTCGACGACCGACCGCTGGACGACCGTGGAGCCCGCGGCGACCCCGATGGCGAGCGCGAGGAACACCGCCACGAGGCTGTAGACGTGGTACCGGAGGTTGATCATCAGCCGAGCCCGGAGCGGAGATAGGTCCAGAGGCTGCGCAGCCAGAGGCGCAGCGGCTCGTTGACGAGGGTCACGGCGAGCAGCGCCGCCAGGGCGCCGACCACCAGCACGGAGATGTCGCGGGTCTTGACCACCGGCCGGTAGAGGCGGTTCACGCCCTTGGCGTCCACCAGCGACGCACCGACGCGCAGACGGACGAGGAACGTGGACGCCATCCCGGCCCGTCCCTTGTCGAGGAACTCCTCCATCGAGTTGTGGGTCCCGACGGCCACGATGAGCTGCGCGCCGAGCTCGTGGGCGAGGAGCATGGCGATGTCCTCGCTCGTCCCGGCGGTCTCGAACTGCTCGTACGCCAACCCGAGCGCCTGCAGGCGCTCTGCGCCCGGGGCCTTGCCGTCCAGGTAGGCGTGGACGATCAATTCCGCGCCGCTCCGGACGGCGGCGTCGGACACGGAGTCGAAGTCCCCGATGATGATGTGCGGCTTGAGCCCCTGCTCGAGGAGGGCATCGGCGCCGCCGTCGACGCCGATCATCACCGGCTTGACCTCGCGGAGGTAACCCGACCGCTTGAGGGCGGCCAAGTCCTCGCGATAGTCCACGCCGCGGACCACGACGAGCGCGTGGCGATCGCGGAACGAGACCCGAACGGGGGGAAGGTCGGGGTCGTCCGTCGCGAGGTGGTGCTCGCCTCGGAGGTACTGCAGGGTGTTGGTGGCGAAGCGTTCGAGCTCGGCGCCCATCGTGTGCCGGGCCTGCTCGATGTGGGCTTCCAGCTCGCTCAGCTCGCGCAGCGCGCCCCTGGCCAGGAGCTCGCCACCTCGCCACACCTCGTTGTCGACCACGGTGACGACATCGCCGTCGTTGAGCACGTCGAGGAGGGCGGAGCCCAGGTCGTCGACCAGCACCGTGCCGGATGCGACCACCAGCAGCGGTCCGTAGTTCGGGTAGCGGCCGGTCATCGAGGGCGCAGCATCGAGCACCGCGACGGCCGCGGCCTCCACCAGCCCTTCGGCGGCCACGCGATCCAGGTCGGCGTGGTCGATGACGGCGATCTCCCCTGGGCGCAGCTGCTTGACGAGGTCCTTGGTGCGGCGACCGACCCGGACCGGAGCCTGGACGACCAGCCGGTCGCCCGGTCCCACCGGCTGCTCGCCGGTCGGCTCCGCACTCATCGGGAAGGCTCCGTCATGAGGAAGGTCATGACGCAGGTCATGATCCGGCCACCGCCCGCGCACCGTCGAGCAGCTCGAGCGCGTGGAGCCGCGCGGACCCGCTCTCGCTCATCCCCGACAGCATCCGGGCCAACTCGACCACGCGCGCCTCGCCCTCGACCTCGCGGGCGACCGCGCGCGTCCGGTCGCGCGTGACCTGCTTGTCAACGGCGATCTGCCGCTCGGCGAAGGCCGCCACCTGGGCGAGGTGGGTGACGACGAGGACCTGGTGCCGCTGTCCCAGGCCGGCCAACGCGCGTCCGACGGCGAGGGCGGCTTCCCCGCCGATCCCGGCGTCCACCTCGTCGAAAAGCAGCGTTTCGGGCGCCTCGGTCAGGACGAGCCGCAACGCCAGCATGGCACGCGCCAGCTCGCCGCCGGACGCCACCTTCGCCATGGGCAACGGAGGTTCCCCGGGGTTCGCGGCCAGCAGGAAGGCGACGTCCCGACCCTCAGGATCCTCCGACACCGTGACATCGACCTGCGCCCGTCCCATGGCCAGCGCGCCGAGGTGCGACTGCACGGCGCGGCCGAGCTCCGGAGCGGCGGCGCGGCGGGTCCGGCCCACGGCTCGGGCGGCGCCGGCCTCGACGGCCAGCGCCTGGGCCCGCTGGGCGTCGAGTGCCGTCAGGCGCTCGTCGTGGGAAGTCAGGTCGGCGAGCCGTGCGTCGGCCTCCGCCCGGTACGCCATCACCTCGGCCAGCGTGTCGCCGTACTTCCGGCGCAACTCGTGCAGCAGGTGCCGGCGGGCGCGCACGTCCTCCAGGCGGGCTGGGTCCTCCTCCAGGCTCTCCAGCGCGGTCCGCAGGTCACCGACGACGTCGTCCAACTCGACACCGAGCGCCACCAGGCGCTCGTGGGTAGACCGGAACGGGCCCTGCCCGGCCAGCCCGCTGGCCGCCGCGGACAGCGCGTCACGGGCGCCGTCCTCGCCGAGGGCCGCGAGGGCCTGCATCGCCGCCTCACGGTGGGCCACCACGCCGGCCAGCGCGTCCTCCTCGGCCTCCAAGCGCTCGTCCTCGTCCGGATCCTGCAGGTCCGCGGCCGTCAGCTCGTCGACCTGGTAGCGGAGCAGGTCGAGCTCGCGGGCGCGGCTGCGGCTGTCGCCGCCCAGCGCGGCGAGGGCGGCGTCCAGCTCACGCACGTTCTGGCGCGCTTCGGTGAGCGCACCCAGATCGGATCCGGCGAAGTGATCGAGGGCGGCCCGTTGGGTGACCGCGGACAACAGGCTCTGATGACTGTGCTGGCCGTGCAGGTCGACGAGCGCGCGGCCGTGCTCGGCGAGCTCGGCGACGGTGGCCAGACGGCCGTCGACGTAGGCGCGCGAGCGGCCGTCCGCCGGCACGACCCGTCGCAGCACCACTTCCTCACCGGCCAGCTCGAAGCGGCCTTCGACCATGCCCTCGGCGGCGCCGGCCCGGACGAGCGCGGCGTCGGCCCGGCCACCCACCAGGAGGTCGATGGCCTCGACGAGGAGGGTCTTGCCGGCCCCGGTCTCGCCGGTCACGGCGGTGAGCCCAGGCCCCAGCAGGAGGTGGGCCTCCTCGATCACCCCGAGGTCGCGCACGACCAGTTCGGTCAGCATCAGCGGTCCGACAGGCCGAACTTGGCCTTGAGGATCTGGTGGAACCGGCGGGGTCCGAAGCGCACGAAGCGCGCCGGCTCGGCTGCGGCCCCGAAGCGGATCGTGCTGCCCTGCTCCAGCGTGAGCGCCCGCTGCCCATCGACGTTGAGGTCCGCGCTGCGGTGCCCGGCGACCTCGATCTCGATGGACTCCTCGGGGCCCAGCACGAGCGCGCGGTCGAAGAGCATGTGGGGCGACACCGGGGTGAGCAGGAGGGCCCGATGCCGGGGCGAGATCACCGGGCCGCGCGCCGACAGCGAGTAGGCGGTCGACCCGGTCGGCGTGGCCACGATCAGGCCGTCCGCGGCGTAGCTGGTGAAGGGTGCCCCGTCGATGCGCACGAGGAGGCGGACGGTGTGACCGGACTCGCGCCGCTCGATGACCGCCTCGTTCAGCGCCCGCCACGACCGGGGAGGCGTCTCACCGACCGGATCGGCATCGACGGCCAGCATCATGCGTTCCTCGATCTCGTAGGCGCCGGCCGTGTAGCGCTCGAGCGCGCTCGTCAGGGCGCCCGGCTCGACCTCGGTCAGGTAGCCGAGTTGCCCGACGTTGACGCCGAGGATGGTGGTGCGCGCACCGCCGACGAGCTCGACCGTGCGCAGCATGGTGCCATCGCCACCGAGGCTGATGGCCAGATCGGCCTGGCCCGCGGGCCGGTCGTCGCCCAGCTCATCGAGGTCGATCGCCGCCGCGTCGGCTCGTGGCATCCACACGTCGATGTCCCGCTCGCGCAGCCAGCGGGCCGCACTCACCGCGAGGGCGGCCGCCTCGCCGCGCTCGTGGTGGGCGACGATCACGGCCGCCGTCACGCGTCCACCCCCGTCATCGGCGCCCGCGCGTGCACGAACAGCTCGACGTTGCCGTCGGCGCCGCGCAGGGAGTGAGTCCACCCAACCCATGATGGTCGCGCCCGCGGCACGCAGGGCGTCATCGATCCGGTGTCGCACCTCGGCGCGGACGCCCGGATCGCGCACCACGCCACGACCTCGGGAGACCTCGGCGCGACCGGCCTCGAACTGGGGCTTCACGAGCAGCACGAGCGGTGCGCCCGGCCGGCACACGCCGAGGAGGGCCGGGAGCACGGGCACGAGGGAGATGAACGACAGGTCGGCCACGACCATGTCGACCTCACCGCCGATGTCTGTCGCCTGCAGGTGGCGGACGTTGCACCGCTCGCGCACCACCACCCTTGGATCGTCCCGTATCGCGGGGTGGAGCTGGCCGTGCCCGACGTCGATGGCCACGACCTGCGCCGCGCCCCGTTGGAGCAGGCAGTCGGTGAATCCTCCCGTGGACGCGCCGGCGTCGAGGACGCGCCGAGCCCGCGACGTCGACGGCGAACGCGGTCAGGGACGCGTCGAGCTTGTCGCCCCCGCGCCCGACGAATCGGGACGGTGGCCCCAGCACCTCCACCGGATCGGAGGGCGCCACCAGCCGTGACGGCTTGGCCGCCACCGCGCCCTTGACGGTGACGCGGTGGTCGGCGATCGCCGCGTGCGCGACCGCTCGGCTCGGCGCCAGTCCCCGCCGGACCAGCTCCACATCGAGGCGGCGGCGGACGGTCACGGGGCCGCGATGCGGCCGATCAGCGGCTGGCCGTCTTCTTCGCTGCGGTCTTCTTGGCCGGCGCGCGCTTGGTGGTGGACTTCTTCGCCGCGCGCTTGGCGGGAGCCTTCTTGGCGGCTGACCTCTTGGCGGCCGACTTCTTCGCAGCCGACTTCTTGGCGGTGGACTTCTTCGCCGCCGACTTCTTCGATGGGGCCTTCTTCGTCGAGCTCTTCGTCGCCGGGCTGGCGGCGGCCGGTGCCGTCTTCGTTCCCGAGGACGAACGCAGACCGATTCGGCTGGCGAGCTCTTCGACGCGAGCCTCCAGGTCGCCGAGATCGATGCCGAGGTTCTCGAGCTGCTTGGCCACCTCGCGCTGGACGGTGCGAACGACCTCCTCGGTGTTCTTGCGCCCCGCGTCGATCAGCTCCTGCATCGTGGTCTGGGCCTCCTCCATGCGGAGCTGCCCCGCCTCCTGCATCTCCTTCACGATGTCCTCGGCCTTGGCCTGCGTCATCTGCGTGAAGGACAAGCCGGCGTCGATGAGACGCTTGATCAGATCATTGGTGGCAACCATTCGATCAAGCCTACGGCGTGAACGCGACAAGCCACGCCCGGTGGTCGCGTCAACGAGTGAGGAGATGATCGACCATGACCGCGAGATCGGCCGCGTCGAAGGTCGGTGACGGATCGACTGCTACGCCCGGCGCCGTCACGCCCGAGCGCACCAACCCGAACCCGATCCCGAGGCGAGCGGCGAAGTCGCCGTCGGTCTCCTGGCGGTCGCCGATCATCACCGCGCCGTCCAGCACACCGCCGAGCTCGGCTCGCACGAGGTCCGCCATCGGTTGATACGGCTTGCCCGCCACCACGGGCTGTTGACCGCTGGCCTTGGCGACGGCGGCCAGCAGTGCGCCACCTCCGGGGATGGGTCCGTCGGGCGTCGGGTAGGTGGCGTCGTCGTTCGTCCCGATGAGCCGGGCCCCCGCACGGATGGCGGCGTTGGCCCGGCGCAGGGCGTCGTAGTCGAAGTCGCGCGTGAAGCCGACGAGCACGGCGTCCACGGGACCGTCGTCGACCACTTCCGCTCCGCGGCCGTGCAACGCCTGCACAATGCCAGGCCCACCGACGACGAGGGCCCGCTCCCCACGCTCCACCAATCGCGCCGCAGCCATCGCCGAGCTGAGGACGTCACCCGCCGCGGGCACGCCGACCTTCTCGAGCGCCGCCTCCACGTCCTCGCGCATCAGAGAGGAGTTGTTGGTGACGAAGAGGACGCGGTGCCCGGTTGCCCGCAATCGTGCGATGGCGTCGGCCGATCCGGAGATGGCGCGCAACGAGAGCCAGATCACGCCGTCGAGATCGCAGATGATGGGCGCGCCGGGAGCAAAGGGCAATGTCACGGGCTGGATGCTGCCATGACGGCATGCCAGCCTTGACGTCCGTGCCCCGCTTCGAGCCCTTCGTGGGTCTGCGCTACGACACCTCACAGGTGGACCTGGACGAGGTCGTGGCCCCGCCCTACGACGTCCTGAGCGACGCCGAGCGCGAGGAGCTGGCCGACCGCCATCCCGCCAACATCGTGAGGGTCGACGTGCCACCCGAGTCCGATGGGGCGGGCCGGTACGAACGGGCGGCGCTCACGCTCCAGCAGTGGCGTGAGGAGGGCATCATGCGGTCTGACGAGCGACCCTCGTTCACGTTGTACCGCATGGCCTTCACCGACGAGGCCGGACGGGCCCGCTCCACCGTCGGGATCATCGGCGCGCTCGAGGTGTCGCCCGAGGGGGCCGAGCCGGCCGCCGGCCACGGCGTGCTCCCCCACGAACGGACCACACCCAAGGCCTCGACCGACCGGCTCGAGCTGACCCGCGCCACGCACGCCAACCTGTCTCCGATCTGGGGGCTCTCACTGGCGCCGGGGCTGACCGGACTGGTGATGGAGCGGGGCACGCCGCGGGGATCGACGGTCGATGACGCCGGCGTGTCCCACACGGTCGAGCTCGTCGACGACCCCGAGCGCTGCGCCGCCATCAGCGCCGCCGTCGCAGGTCACGCGGTGCTCATCGCCGACGGTCACCACCGCTACGGCGTGAGCCAGCAGTACCGGGAGGAGTGCCGGGCAGCGAACGGTGGTCGCCCCGGGCCGTACGACCTCACCATGGCCTACGTGGGGGAGCTGGTCGAGGAGCAGCTCAGCGTGGCGCCCATCCACCGCCTGCTCGACGGCCTGCCGGCCGGGCGGGACTGGCTCGAGGTCCTGACGCCGTGGTTCGACACCGAACCGGCCGGACCGGCGACGCCCGAGCTGGCGGCCTCCCTGGTGGAGCTCGACGCGCTCGCCTTCGTCGAGGCCGACGGCACCGCCACGCTGCTGCGGCCGAGAGCCGATCGGTTCGACGGGGTGAGGGACCTCGACTCCATCCGGCTGGAGCACGCGCTGGCCGACGTGCCCCACGTCCTTCGCTACGAGCCCCAGTTGGCGTCCGTGGTCGCCGCCCTGGCCGCCGGAGCGGCCCAGGCCGCCGTTCTCGTCCGCCCCGTGAGCGTGGCCGAGATCGAACGCACGGCCAGCGAGGGTGCGCTCATGCCGCCGAAGTCGACGTTCTTCACCCCGAAGCTGCGGACGGGCCTCGTCGTCCGCCCGCTCGACTGATCCGCCGGACCCGGCGCCCGAAGGTCACCATCGGCCCAATCGTCAGGTGACGGACCAGGTGCCGTTGGAGCGCAGCAGCGCGCCGAGGTCGCCCGGGCCACGGTGCTCGGCGGCCGAGATGAGCTGCTGGCTGATGCCGGTGCCGTAGTCCGGCCGGTCGACGGCACGGAAGATGCCGATCGGCGTCGGCGAGTGATCGTCGGTCGACAGCCGGGCCAGGGCGGTGGCCAGGCTGGGATCGTCCCGCTTGGCGTCGTGGACGAGGATGGCGTCTTCACCGACATCGGCCACCTCGACGATGCGGAGCTGACCGTCGCTGCCCATGACCACCCCGCGGTGCCCGTCGGCACCGAAGCGGATCGGCTGCCCATCGTGCAACTGGATCAGCATCTCCTCCCGGCGCTCCCGACCGGTCATGTCCTCGAAGGCGGCGTCGTTGAAGACGTTGCAGTTCTGGAAGATCTCCACCATCGCCGCGCCGCGGTGGGCATGCGCGGCCCGGAACACCTCGAGCATGTGCTTGCGGTCGAGGTCGTGGGTGCGGGCGACGAAGGTCGCCTCGGCGCCGAGCGCCACGGCCAGCGGGTTGAACGGCGGGTCCACGCTGCCGTACGGCGTCGACTTGGTGATCTTGCCCAGTTCCGAGGTCGGCGAGTACTGGCCCTTGGTGAGGCCGTAGATCCTGTTGTTGAACAGCAGGATCGTGAGGTTGACGTTCCGGCGCAGCGCGTGGATGAAGTGGTTGCCGCCGATGGAGAGCGCGTCGCCGTCGCCGGTGATGACCCACACGTCGAGGTCGGGCCGGGCCACGGCGATCCCGGTGGCGATGGCCGGAGCCCGGCCGTGGATGCTGTGGATGCCGTAGGTGTTCATGTAGTACGGGAAGCGGCTGGAGCAGCCGATGCCGGACACGAACACGACCTGATCGAGCCTGACACCGAGCTCCGGCATCAGCATCTGGACCGCGGTGAGGATGCCGTAGTCACCGCAGCCCGGGCACCAGCGGACCTCCTGGTCGCTCGACCAGTCCTTCTTGCTGGTCAGGGGAACGATCGTGTCGCTCACGCGGACCTCCGTTCCGTCAGGCCCAGGATGTCCGCATAGGCCTGCTCGAGCTCCAGGGCGGTGAACGGGGCGCCCTGGACCTTGGTGATGGGCTTGGCATCGACCAGGTACTCGGACCGGATCAGCCGGCAGAGCTGGCCGAGGTTCATCTCCGGCACGATGACGTGGCGGTAGCGGCGCACGATGTCGCCCAGGTTGGGCGGGAGCGGGTTGAGGTGGACGAGATGGACCCACGCCACCTTCGTGCCCCGCCGGGCCAGCCGCTCGACGGAGGCGTCGATGGCTGCCCAGGTGGAACCCCACCCGACCACGAGCAGCTCGGCGTCTTCGGCGCCGCGCACCACGGCGGGCGGGATGTCCTTGGCGATGCCGGCGACCTTGTCGGCCCGCAGGTGGACCATGCGCTCGTGGTTTTCGGGCTCGTAGGAGATGTTGCCGGAGCCGTCCTCCTTCTCGATGCCGCCGACCCGGTGCATCAGCCCCGGGGTGCCCGGGATGGCCCACGGCCGGGCCAGCGTCTCGGGATCCCGCAGGTACGGCCAGAACTCCATGGTCCCGTCGTCCCGCTGGTGGTTGAGCTCGGTGGCGAAGGGGACCGAGATGTCGGGCAGCGACTCGACGTCGGGAAGGTTCCACGGCTCGGCGCCGTTGGCGATGTAGCCGTCCGACAGGAGGATGACGGGCGTCCGGTACTTGAGCGCGATGCGGGCGGCCTCGATGACGGCCTCGAAGCAGTGCGAGGGGCGGTAGGCGGCCACCACCGGCACCGGCGCCTCGGCGTGGCGGCCGTACAACGCGAGGTTGAGGTCCGCCGCCTCGGTCTTCGTCGGGAGCCCGGTCGACGGGCCACCTCGTTGGATGTCGATGATGAGGAGCGGCAGCTCCAGGCTGACGGCCAGGCTGATCGTCTCGCTCTTGAGGGCTAAGCCGGGTCCGCTGGTCGTGGTCACGCCGAGATGACCGGCGAAGGCGGCACCCAGCGCCGTCCCGATCGCCGCGATCTCGTCTTCGGCCTGGAGCGTGCGCACTCCGAAGTTCTTGTGCTTGGACAGCTCGTGGAGGATGTCCGATGCCGGGGTGATCGGGTAGCTGCCGAGGAAGACCGGCAGGTTGGCCTGCTGGCCGGCCGCCACCAGCCCCCAGGCCAGCGCGGTGTTGCCGGTGATCTGCGTGTACTCGCCGGCGGGCAGCGACGCCTTCTTGATCTCGTACTGGTGGTCGAAGACCTCGGTGGTCTCCCCGAAGTTCCAGCCGGCCTGGAAGGCGGTGCGGTTCGCCGTGCGGACCAGCTCGTTCCCGGCGAAGCGCTTGTCGATCCAGCTCAGCACCTGGTCGACGGGGCGGGAGTAGACCCAGCAGATGAGCCCGAGGGCGAAGAAGTTCTTGGAGCGGTCGGCGTCGCGGGGCTTGACGCCGAGCGGCGCGGTCGCCTCCTTGGTGAGCGAGGTCATCGGCACCTCGACGACCCGGTACCCGCCGAGGGATTCGTCCGTGAGGGGGTTGCTGGCGTAGCCGGCCTTGGCGAGGTTGCGCTCGTCGAAGGTGTCGGTGTTGATGATGAGCGTCCCGCCCTGCTCCACCCGGTGCAGCTCGTTGCGCAGTGCGGCCGGGTTCATGGCGATGAGCACGTTCGGGGCGTCGCCCGGCGTCGTGATGTCGTGGTCCGAGATGTGGACCTGGAAGGCCGACACCCCGGCCAGGGTTCCCGCCGGGGCCCGGATCTCGGCCGGGAACTCGGGCAGCGTGGCCAGGTCGTTGCCCATCCAGGCGCTGACGCTGGTGAAGCGGTCCCCTGTGAGCTGCATCCCGTCGCCGGAGTCCCCGGCGAAGCGGATGACCACGGCGCCCAGGGACTCTGGCGCGTGTGGCCGCTCGGCGATGTCCGTCATGTGGCTCCCCCACCTCTGGGTTGTCATCGGCGTCTACGGTGCCGCCGTCGCCCTGGTTCGGAGTTTCCGTACCCAGTCTGCGTGCTCCGTGAACGGGGGTCATACCCAGGGCGTGCGTTCTCTGAACGGAAGGTACACCCGCGGCATGCCGCGAAGCAGGACACCTCGACGGCGGTGCGACGCCCGTCACAGCGCACGTCCAGGCGGGCGCGCACCGTGGCCGGCGGGCCACGGTCGGCAGGTGGCGTCGCCGGTCAGGCGATGGTGACGCCGGCGTCCAGGTAGACGTCCTGGATGGCCTGCAGCAGCTCGACACCCTCGCCCATCGGGCGCTGGAAGGCCTTGCGGCCCGAGATCAGGCCCTGCCCGCCGGCCCGCTTGTTGATCACCGCGGTCCGCACGGCGGCGGCCAGGTCACCGGCGCCCTTGGATTCGCCGCCCGAGTTGATGAGCCCGATGCGGCCCATGTAGCAGTTGACGACCTGCCACCGGCACAGGTCGATGGGGTGGTCGGTGGTGAGCTCGTCGTAGACCAGCTTGGACGTCTTGCCGTAGCCGGAGAACGCGTTGTAGCCGCCGTTGTTCTCGGGCAGCTTCTGCTTGATGATGTCGGCCTCGATCGTCACGCCCAGGTGGTTGGCCTGGGCGGTGAGGTCGGCCGACCCGTGGTAGTCGGCCTGCTCGGTCTTGAACGCGCTGTTGCGCAGGTAGCACCACAGCACCGTGAACATCCCGAGGTCGTGTGCCTCCTTGAAGGCCCGCGACACCTCCTGGATCTGGCGGGTCGACTCATCCGAGCCGAAGTAGATGGTCGCCCCGACCCCGGCCGCGCCGAGGTCGAACGCCTCCTTCACGGAGCCGAACATGATCTGGTCGAACCGGTTGGGATACGTGAGCAGCTCGTTGTGGTTGAGCTTCACGATGAAGGGGATCTTGTGGGCGTACTGGCGGCTGACCGCGGCGAGGACGCCGAACGTGGACGCGACCGCGTTGCATCCGCCCTCGACGGCCAGGCGGCAGATGTTGGCCGGGTCGAAGTACGCCGGATTCGGCGCGAACGAGGCCGCGGCCGAGTGCTCGATCCCTTGGTCGACCGGGAGGATCGAGAGGTAGCCGGTGCCGGCGAGCCGGCCATGGTCGTACATGGCGGAGATGCTCCGCAGCACCGCGGGGCTGCGGTCCGTCGGCACCAGGCAGCGGTCGAGGAAGTCCGGCCCAGGGAGGTGCAGATCCTCCTTGGCGATGCCCTTCGACGTGTGGTTGAGCAGGCTGTCGGCATCGTCACCGAGCAGGGCGTGGAGATCCACGGGTGCTCCTTCACGGGGTCGGGGACGGACCGTGTGTGCACCGGCCCGAGGTCCCGCCAGCGTAGCCGCGGCCGGCCGTAGCGGGCTCGGGCCGGCTCCCGCCGCGAGCCGTGCGCGCTCGGGGCAGCTCTCGGCGAGCCAGGCCGGCTCGGCGCGGGTCAGGACCGCGTCAGGGCGGATGGCCCCGGACGGCGGCGCCGGCGAGACGACCGCCGTCCTCGGCGACCGGGCCGATCGTCACGGTTCGTCACCCCGGGCACCGGCCAGCGCCTCGTCCACGGCCCGGCGGGCGCGGACGCGGCTGCGCACCGGGACGACGGCGTCGGCGACCACCTCCGTCCGGCTCTGCGTGGCCCCGCCGGCCCGGAAGAACCGCCGGCGCACCTGCCCGGTGACGACGACCTCGATCCCTTCCTGCGGCAGCGAACGGTCGGGTGCCGACCACGCCACCGGGACGACGAGACGGCCGGCGGCCGTCTCGGTGGCGACGTCCAGCTGGGCCAGCGTCGTCCCGTCGGCCAGCTCCCGCACCTCCACCGGGCGACTCACGACGCCCTGCAACACGACGATGTTCATCGCACTCCCTCGCTCTGTCCTGCTGCGCCGCAACGGCGCAATCGGGTGCTCGGGGGAAGCAACAGCCACCGTAGCGGAGGGGTGTGACACCGATGATGGGAGGCCACCGGTGGTGCGGCTCAGCCTCCGAGGTCAGCGAGTCGTTCGGGCACGTCGGCGAAGCTCGGGTCGCGTCGCAGGATGCGCCGGAAGTACGTCGCGGCCGAGGTGGGGTCACCGGCCCGGTCGTACAGGTCGCCTAGGACGTACCACGCCCGCAGGTGGTGGTCCTGCACCCGTCGGGGGTCGCCGGCCGCCGGTTGCATGACCGTGAGGGCGTCCTGAAGGCGCCCGCGGTCGGCGAGGGAACCGGCCATCACGATCCGCCCCTCCATCACGAGCTCGGCCGAGGGAGAGGCCTGGCGAAGCTCGTCCCACAGCGCCTCGACCGCCCGCCAGCGGCGCAACGCGCGGTAGCAGTCGGCCAGCACGGGATGCTCGTCCACCGCGCCCGTCAGGTGGCGGTAGGCCTCGAGCTCGACCGACGCCCGCTTCCAGTGCCCGAGGCGGTAGGCGGTCAGGCCGGCGAGCTCCCGCACGGCCGGCACCTCCGGCACCTCTGTGGCCAGCGGTCCCAGGATCGAGGACGCATCGCGGTACCGCTCACCCTCGAAGGCGGCGCGGGCATCACGCAGGCGGGATTCCAACCTCGGCGCGCGGCGCGGGCCACCGGCGCGTTGGAGGTCCTCGACGACGTCGTCGGGCAGCCGGCGACGCCGGCGCGGCGTGCCACCGGTGGCCGCTCTCGTCGTGGCCCGCACGGCCTCGTCGCGGACCGATCCTTCGTCGATCCACAGGGGGATCTCGCGCCGATCTGGTGCCTCAACCGGTGGGGTGCGCGGCGACGCCCCCCGGGGCAGGCGAGCCGGCTGACCCCGCTTGGCCGCTCCCTGTCCGGAAGCGGCTCGCCCGCCCGTCCCGGGGCGACCGCCGGCGCTTCGCCGACCAGGTGCACCCGCCGAGCGACCGCCGGAGCCGCCAGTCGAGCTGGACCGGGCCCGGGTGCCCGCAGCCGGCGGACGGGACGACCGGCCGCCTGCCGCCGAGCGCCGGCGTTCGTCCGGACACCGCCGGGAGTCCTCCCCGGGGCGGTGCCCGCTGGCTCCTGCGGCACCATCGCGACGGCGCGTGCCGCTGGTAGGAGGAGCGGCCACCGGTCCGGCGACGGGTCGGTCCCGCTCCCCGCGCTCGGGCTCCGGCCGCGCCCGTTCGGCCGTCCCGGTCACCCGGCTTCGGTCGTCCGGTGCCGCGCCTGATCGCCGCCGCTGCTCCGCCCACCGCCCGCCCGCCGCTGCCACTGCCGTCATGGCCGCCCGGCCGGCTCGACTTCCGGTCCGATGAGCCAGCTCGTGCGCGACGGGCGGCCCTTGCTCCGGTCCGGGCCATACCCGCCGGGGCGCGGCGGACGAGACGGCGGCCGATCGGGCATCCCGGCACGCTACCGGTGCATCGGACCGGGGCTGCGTGACGCCGGAGCCCATGTCACGGGACGTCGGCTCCGCTGCGGCGGGCCGCTGTGGATCGAACCGTCCGGCCGGCGCCAGAGCCAAAACGCGAAGAAGCGCCCCGTCGAAGGGGGCGCTTCTTCGAGCGAAATCCGGCGGCGTCCTACTCTCCCAGGGGGTCTACCCCCAAGTACCATCGGCGCTGGCGGGCTTAACGGCCGTGTTCGGGATGGGAACGGGTGTGACTCCGCCGCCATGGCCACCGGAAACCTGTTGTCAACTGGGCGCTCCGCCATACGGCGGGCAGCCCCACGAGGACTCCAGAGCGAGCACGAGCCTTGTACATCCAAGCCCTCGGCCGATTAGTACCGGTCGGCTGAGCACATTGCTGTGCGTACACCTCCGGCCTATCAACGTGGTGGTCTAGCCACGGGCCTTACCAGGTTAACCCTGTGGGAGTGCTCATCTTGGAAAAGGCTTCCCGCTTAGATGCTTTCAGCGGTTATCCCGTCCGCAGGTAGCCAACCAGCCATGCCTCTGGCGAGACAACTGGCACACTAGAGCTGCGTCCATCCCGGTCCTCTCGTACTAGGGACAGCATTCCTCAACACTCCTCCGGCTGCAGAAGATAGGGACCGAACTGTCTCACGACGTTCTAAACCCAGCTCGCGTACCGCTTTAATGGGCGAACAGCCCAACCCTTGGGACGTGCTTCAGCCCCAGGATGCGATGAGCCGACATCGAGGTGCCAAACCTTGCCGTCGATATGGACTCTTGGGCAAGATTAGCCTGTTATCCCCGGGGTACCTTTTATCCGTTGAGCGACCGCGCTTCCACAAGCCACGGCCGGGTCACTATGCCCTGCTTTCGCACCTGCTTGACCTGTCAGTCTCGCAGTCAAGCTCCCTTTTACCATTGCGCTCGACGGCTGATTGCCAACCAGCCTGAGGGAACCTTTGGGCGCCTCCGTTACAGTTTAGGAGGCAACCGCCCCAGTTAAACTACCCGCCTGGCGCTGTTCCGGACCCGGATAACGGGTCTCGGTTAGAGCCCCGGCGTGCGCAGAGTGGTATTTCAACGTTGACTCCACCGAAGCTGGCGCTCCGGCTTCCAAGTCTCCCACCTATCCTACACAACACAAGCCAAAACTCAACGCCAAGGTATAGTAAAGGTCCACGGGGTCTTTCCGTCTTTCTGCAGCTAACGAGCATCTTTACTCGTACTTCAATTTCGCCGGGTCTGTGGTTGAGACAGTGGGGAAGTCGTTACGCCATTCGTGCAGGTCGGAACTTACCCGACAAGGAATTTCGCTACCTTAGGACCGTTATAGTTACGGCCGCCGTTTACTGGGGCTTAGGTTCACAGCTTCGCCTTGCGGCTAACCGTTCCCCGTAACCTTCCAGCACTGGGCAGGCGTCACAGCGTATACATCGTCTTGAAACTTCGCACGCTGCTGTGTTTTTAGTAAACAGTCGCTACCCCCTGGTCTGTGCCACCCCCTCAGGCTCCACCAGCAAGTGGTTTCACCCTACTAGGGCCCTCCTTCTCCCGAAGTTACGGAGGTAATTTGCCGAGTTCCTTAACCACAGTTCTCCCGATCGCCTTGGTATTCTCTACCTGTCCACCTGTGTCGGTTTGGGGTACGGGCGCCGTGCCAACTCACTGCTGGGATTTTCTAGGCAGCATGGGATCAGTGACTTCTCCTGAAGCGGATCGGCATCACGTCTCAGGGTTACGGCTCCAACTCTCATCGGAACCCCCCTACACGCTTACCCGGGGACAACCATCGCCCCGGTTCACCTACCCTCCTGCGTCCTCCTTCAGTTACCCGCCACCAGCTCGGTCAGAATCGTCCGAAGACAGCCTCTGACGTTGCCGATCTTGGGCTTGGCGCGGACACGGCGGTACCGGAATATCAACCGGTTGTGCATCGACTACGCCTTTCGGCCTCGCCTTAGCTCCCGACTCACCCTGGGCGGATTAGCCTTGCCCAGGAACCCTTGGACATTCGGCGGAGGGGTTTTTCACCCCTCTTTCGCTACTCATGCCTGCATTCTCACTCGATGGCGCTCCACCCCGGATCACTCCGAAGCTTCGCGGCACCATCGACGCTCTCCTACCGCTCCTGCTTACGCAGGAACCCACAGCTTCGGCTCAGGACTTGAGTCCCGTTACATTGTCCGCGCAGGATCACTCGACCAGTGAGCTGTTACGCACTCTTTCAAGGGTGGCTGCTTCTAAGCCAACCTCCTGGCTGTCCGTGCGATCCCACATCGTTTTGCACTTAGTCCCGAATTAGGGGCCTTAGCTGGTGGTCTGGGCTGTTTCCCTTTCGACTAACGAAGCTCATCCCCCGTAGTCTCACTGCCGGGCTCTGGAGCAATGGCATTCGGAGTTTGGCTGGGGTTGGTAAGCTTGTAGGCCCCCGTACCCATCCAGTGCTCTACCTCCATTGCTGAACGCCCGACGCTGCACCTAGATGCATTTCGGAGAGAACCAGCTATCACCAAGTTTGCTTGGCCTTTCACCCCTAGCCACAGGTCATCCCCGCCGTTTTCAACCGACGTGGGTTCGGTCCTCCACAGGGTCTTACCCCCGCTTCAACCTGCCCATGGCTAGATCACTTGGCTTCGGGTCTGCAGCACGCGACTAAAACGCCCAGTTAAGACTCGCTTTCGCTCCGGCTCCCCCTCACGGGTTAACCTTGCCACGTACCACAACTCGCAGGCTCATTCTTCAAAAGGCACGCCATCGCGGCCACCCGAAGGTGACGACGCTCTGACTGTTTGTAAACCAACGGTTTCAGGTACTATTTCACTCCCCTCTCGGGGTACTTTTCACCTTTCCCTCACGGTACTGGTTCGCTATCGGTCGTCGAGGAATACTTAGGCTTACGAGGTGGTCCTCGCAGATTCACGCCGGTTTTCACGGTCCCGGCGCTACTAGGGAGCTCCGACCGGAGGCTGCGTACGTTTCGGATACGGGGCTCTTACCCTCTGTGGCGGTGCTTTCCTGACACCTTCTCCTACGCAGCAGCTTGATAACTCCGTGATGGGTCTAGTGCCCCATCTGTCAGTTCCCACAACCCCACGCCGGCAACGCCACTAGGCTTTGACACCGGCACGGTTTCGCCTCTTCCCTTTTCGCTCGCCGCTACTAAGGGAGTCGCGGTTGCTTTCCTTTCCTCAGGGTACTGAGATGTTTCAATTCCCCTGGTTCCCTCTCCTGGCCCTATGTATTCAGACCAGAGTGACACCCCATGACGGGTGCCGGGTTTCCCCATTCGGACATCTGCGGATCAACGCCTGGTCGACGGCTTCCCGCAGCTTTTCGCAGTCACCCACGTCCTTCATCGGTTCTCGACGCCAAGGCATCCACCGTTGGCTCTTTGTAGCTTGGAAGAACATACAAGATGCTCGTGCTCGCTCTGCAGTTCTCAAGGGGCTGAACGAGGGTCAAGCGGCCGGCGCAGCGGAACCTGTCAAGGCTCGACGCTGACGACCACTCCCTCACAACGGAAGAGAGAACGAAGTCGACACAGGGTGCGACTGCCGGAGGCCGAAACCTTCGACGACAGTCAGAACCGAGTGACGACCCACCAGTGCACCAACTAGGGAATGCCTCGTGACGAGTCGACCTGATGGCCGGCTCGGCGAGGAGCACTCCTTAGAAAGGAGGTGATCCAGCCGCACCTTCCGGTACGGCTACCTTGTTACGACTTCACCCCAATCACCGACCCCACCTTCGACGGCTCCCTCCCCAAGGGGTTGGGCCACCGGCTTCGGGTGTTGCCGACTTTCGTGGTGTGACGGGCGGTGTGTACAAGGCCCGGGAACGTATTCACCCCGGCAATGCTGATCCGGGATTACTAGCGACTCCGGCTTCATGAAGTCGAGTTGCAGACTTCAATCCGAACTGAGACCGGCTTTTTGAGATTGGCTCACCCTCGCGGGATAGCAGCTCTTTGTACCGGCCATTGTAGCATGTTTGCAGCCCTGGACATAAGGGGCATGATGACTTGACGTCGTCCCCACCTTCCTCCGAGTTGACCCCGGCAGTCTCCTACGAGTCCCCGGCATTATCCGCTGGCAACATAGGACAAGGGTTGCGCTCGTTGCGGGACTTAACCCAACATCTCACGACACGAGCTGACGACAGCCATGCACCACCTGTGTAAGGCCCCGAAGGACACCGTATCTCTACGGCTTTTCCCTACATGTCAAACCCAGGTAAGGTTCTTCGCGTTGCATCGAATTAAGCAACATGCTCCGCCGCTTGTGCGGGCCCCCGTCAATTCCTTTGAGTTTTAGCCTTGCGGCCGTACTCCCCAGGCGGGGCACTTAATGCGTTAGCTACGGCACGGACTCCGTTGGTAAGAGCCCACACCTAGTGCCCAACGTTTACGGCGTGGACTACCAGGGTATCTAATCCTGTTCGCTCCCCACGCTTTCGCTCCTCAGCGTCAGTACCGGCCCAGAGTGGCGCCTTCGCCACCGGTGTTCCTCCTGATATCTGCGCATTCCACCGCTACACCAGGAATTCCCCACTCCCCTACCGGACTCAAGTCACAGCAGTATCGGGTGCAGTCCTTGGGTTGAGCCCAAGGTTTTCACACCCGACTTACCGAACCGCCTACGAGCTCTTTACGCCCAATAAATCCGGACAACGCTTGGTGCCTACGTGTCACCGCGGCTGCTGGCACGTAGTTGGCCGCACCTTCTTCTGCAGGTACCGTCATTTTCGTTCCTGCTGAAAGCGGTTTACAACCCGAGGGCCTTCTTCCCGCACGCGGCGTTGCTGCCTCAGGCTTGCGCCCATTGGGCAAGATTCCCCACTGCTGCCTCCCGTAGGAGTCTGGGCCGTGTCTCAGTCCCAGTGTGGCTGATCATCCTCTCAGACCAGCTACCCGTCGATGCCTTGGTAGGCCGTTACCCCACCAACAAGCTGATAGGCCGCGAGACCGTCCCGAACCGGCGGACCTTTCTTCGCCAAGCCATGCGACTCGGCGGAGGTATCCGGTATTAGCAAGCGTTTCCGCCTGTTATCCCAGAGTTCGGGGTGGGTTTCTCACGTGTTACGCACCCGTTCGCCACTCGATCTTCACGAGTGTTGCCACTCGATGGATCTCGTTCGACTTGCATGTGTTAAGCACGCCGCCAGCGTTCGTCCTGAGCCAGGATCAAACTCTCCGTTGAAGAGTTGGTCTTCGAGCTGGGAAGCTCTCGGACCAGTCCATGTGGAACGGCACCTGGATGTCCGTCGGGATCGCTCCCTCCGTTCACCCACCGCGGCACCGCTCCGTGCTCTTGTTCGCCGAGGGGGGTTAGCCCTCGACTGGAATTGATGTGTGAAACGCTTCGACCCTCCCCGTGAATACGGGGATCGTGGAAGCGCCCGCACTGGCGTTCCGTCCTCTCTTCCGTTGTCAAGGAGCGAACCATCGCTCGGCCGGCACACGGACACCCGATGGGAACCGGCGGTGCTGACCTGGCCACCGAGGATCCGTGCGTGACGCAGGGGCGCTCAGGGGCGACTGATGACTCTACAGGTCGGTGCCGCGAGCGTCAACCTTGCGACGCACATTCCACCACGTGGTAGCTGGTCTTCCCCCGTCGGAGCACGAGGTAGCGACCCTCGACGCGGGGCACATCGGCCAGCGACGTGGTCGACTCGTCGAGCACCTGCCCGTTGACCCGGTAGCCGCGCTGGGCGAGGGTCCGACGGGCGTCCCCGTTCGAGCTGGCCAGGGGCGTGCGGGCCAGCACGGCGACCACATCGCCCAGCACGTCGGCGGGGACGGTCGTCACCCCGACCTCGCGACGCACGACGGCGAAGGCTTCCGGAGAGGCACGGAGCGGATCGGCGCCGAAGAGGACACCGGCCGCCTCGGCTGCGGCGGCCGCGGCCTCCCGGCCGTGGACGAGAGCCGTCAGCTCGTCGGCCAGGGCCCGCTGGGCCAGCCGTCGCTCGGGCGCCTTCTCGTGCTCGGCCACCAGGTCCTCGACCTCGTCGAGGGGGCGGAGGCTCAGGCGTCGCAGGTAGCCGGCGACCTCGTCGTCGGTCGCCTGCACCCAGAACTGGCGGAACGGTACGGCGTCGTCTTGTCCGGATCGAGCCACACCGCGCCGCCGGCGGACTTGCCCATCTTCGCCCCGCCGGGCAGCGTCAGCAGCGGCCAGGTCAGGCCGTGAGCAGCGCGGCCCGAGCACCCGCCGGATCAGGTCGATCCCGGCCGTGATGTTGCCCCACTGGTCCGAGCCGCCCATCTGCAGCTCGACGTCGCGGTGCTCGCACAGCCAGCGGAAGTCGTTGGCCTGGAGGAGCATGTAGCTGAACTCGGTGTAGGAGATGCCGTGCTCGCTCTCGATCCGGCTGCGCACGGACTCCTTGGCCATCATCTGGTTGACGGTCACGTGCTTGCCGACGTCGCGCAGGAAGTCGAGGACGGGCATCGGTGCCGTCCACTCGGCATTGTCGACGAGCGTGGCCTGGAAGGGCCCCGGCTCGAAGTCGAGCAGCCGCTCGAGCTGGCGCTTGATGCCGGCGATGTTGTGGTCGAGCGTGGTCGCGGTCGAGCAGGTTGCGCTCCTCGCTCCGTCCGCCGGGATCGCCGACCATGCCCGTGGCGCCGCCGGCGAGCGGGTAGGGCCGATGGCCGGCGAGCTGGAAGCGGCGCAGCGTGATCTGACCGAGCAGGTGGCCGACGTGGAGGCTGTCGGCCGTCGGATCGAACCCGACGTAGACACCGATGGGACCGGACGCCAGGCGAGCGGCCAGCGCGGCCCGGTCGGTCGAGTCCTGCACGAGGCCGCGGGCCTCGAGCTCGGCGAGCAGGTCGGGAGACGCGGCCATGGTGCGGTCATGGTGGCATGACCCACGCCGGGCCAGCGACCAGGTTGCGCACGCGGTAGAACCGACCGGTGACCGACGCCATCGACCCGAATCGCGAGCCACTCCGTCCGGGACTCCGTCGCCTTCCAGCGGGCGGCCTGCGAGCGGATGGATGCGCCGCTGTACGCCCGCCTGCTGGGCGCCGTCGAGGAGGACTACGACGGCGGTGGCACGAGCGCCGCGCTCCTCGACGGCCGGAGTGACCGCCCTCTCCACGACGCCACCCCGTTGCGACTGCTCGGCGGCGTGCACCGGCTCGTGCTCGAGGGAGCAGCGCCCGAGCTGGCCGAGTTCTACCCGTCGGCCGGCGGACACAGCACGGGCGATCCGGTGCCGGCGTTCCTCGCCGTGCTGGACGCTCATCGGCACGAGCTGGAGCTCCGGATGGGTCAGGGCGTGCAGACGAACGAGGTCGGCCGGGCCGCCCTCCTGGCCCCCGGTTTCGCGCTCGTCGCCCGCCGAACCGGGCTGCCGCTGCGCCTCCGCGAGGTGGGCAGCTCCGCGGGCCTCCTCCTCCGGTGGGACGGCTATCGCTACGAGGCCGGTGGTGACGTGCTCGGCGACCCGGCCAGCCCGCTGGCCTTCGGCGACGTCTACCTCCCGCCGGTACCGGATCTGTCCGGCCCGCTGGAGGTGGCCGACCGGAGGGGATGCGACATCTCGCCGATCGACGGCACCACGGCGGAAGGTCGCCTGACGCTGCTGTCGTTCGTCTGGCCCGACCAGCTGGCCCGCTTCGAACGGCTGCGGACCGCGCTCGACCTGGCCCGGACGAACCCGGTCACCGTCGACCGTGCCGACGCCGGCGAGTGGGTGGCCGAGCAGGTGCGGGAGCTTCCGGCGCGGCACGGCCACCGTCGTGTTCCACTCGATCGTCTTGCAGTACCTGCCGGATGACAGCCGTCGGGGCATGAAGGCCGCGCTGCGCCAGGCGGGCGAGGGCGCGACCGCCGAGGCCCCGCTGACGTGGTTGCGGATGGAACCAGCCGGCGGGAAGCACGCCGACCTCCGGCTGACCTCGTGGCCCGGCGGCGCGGAGGAGGTGCTGGCCACGTCGGGCTTCCACGGGGCCGACATCCGCTGGGCCGGCGCGCCGGACGAGCACGAGCCCGGCGAGCTCCGACGGACGCCCGCCACGAATGTCACAACGCTCGAGCCGCCGGCCGGACACGTTCGGGTCGCCGCCCACCGTACCAGCGCCACGGCCGATCCACGGCTCTGGTGATGCCGATCGCGCACGCCGACCGAAGGCTCGTCCGGTGGGCGACACCGTCGTCCAGGATGCGCACCGGGCCCCGGACCAGGTCGGCACCGTCGTGCTCCCGCCCGATCCCCATGGCCTGGCACAGCTTGCCGGGGCCGCTGGCGAGATCGGTCAGGCGGCGGGCGGCCGGTCGCCGGGCCCACATCTCGTCGACGCCGGCCACGGGCGCCAGCGCTCGGAGCAGCACCGCCTGCCCGTCGCCGTCGTGGCCCGTCACGGCGTTGGCGCAGAAGTGCATGCCGTACGAGAAGTACACGTAGAGATGACCAGCCGGGCCGAACATCGTTGCATTGCGAACGGTCGGACCCCGGTAGGCGTGACTGGCCGGGTCGAGCGGCCCGGCGTACGCCTCGACCTCGACGATGCGGCCGCGGCAGCGGCCGGCAGCGACCACCTTGTTGAGCAGCTCGGGCGCCACGACCACGCTCGGGCGGCGGTAGAAGGCTCGTGGCAGCGGGCGGGACCTCATCGGCCCATGGTCACGGCGACCCTGTCCCGCTCAGCCCTGTCCCGTCCAGCAGGGCCCTGACCTCGGGCGGCACCGGCCGGGCCGTGGCCTGGCCCGGCACGGTGCTCACGTAGACGAGCGAGGCCGTGAGGACCGGCCGGTCGGCGACCGTGCCCACGACCCCGACGTCGAACGACGACGTGCCCCAGCGCGTCACCTCCAGGTCGAAGGAGAGCACCTCGCCGAACCGGGCCGCCGACTGCCACTCGACGGTCACCTTCTTCACCATGAAGTCGAACCCTGTCGCCTCGAACGGACCGAGCGCCTCCCGGAACCAGGTGTCCGTGGCGTCGTCGATGTACGCGAGGTAGTTGGCGTTGAAGACGACCTTCTGCATGTCGCACTCGCCGTAGCGGATGCGGACGACGTGCCGGTAGGTCACGGCGGGCGAGCCTACGGGCGGCCGATCCGCTCAGCGGTGACCGGACTGCTGGGCGCCCGAGCCGCTCTGCGGAGGGCGGGCCTGTGCTCGCTACGGTGGCCGGCCATGAGCTCCGTCCTCACGTCGCTGCCGGTCGGAGAGCGCGTCGGCATCGCCTTCTCAGGCGGGCTCGACACGTCGGCCGCCGTGGCCTGGATGCGGGAGAAGGGCGCAGTCCCGTTCGCCTATACGGCCGATCTGGGCCAGTACGACGAGCCGGACCTGGCGAGTGTGCCCGACCGCGCCCGCGAGTACGGGGCCGAGGAGGCCCGGCTCGTCGACTGCCGCGCCCAGCTCGTGCACGAGGGGCTGGTGGCGCTGCAGTGCGGTGCCTTCCACATCACGACCGGCGGCCGGACGTACTTCAACACCACCCCCCTCGGCCGAGCCGTCACCGGCACCCTTCTGGTCCAGGCGATGCAGGAGGACGGCGTCGACGTGTGGGGCGACGGCTCCACCTACAAGGGCAACGACATCGAGCGCTTCTACCGCTACGGCCTGCTCGTCCACGCCAACCTGCGCATCTACAAGCCGTGGCTCGATCCCGCCTTCGTCGACGAGCTCGGTGGCCGGGCGGAGATGAGCGAGTGGCTCAGCGCCCGCAACCTGCCGTACCGCGACGCCAAGGAGAAGGCCTACTCGACCGACGCCAACCTCTGGGGAGCCACCCACGAGGCGAAGCTGCTCGAGCACCTGGACCAGGGCATGGACCTGGTCGAGCCGATCATGGGCGTGCGCCACTGGGACGAGACGATCACCGTCGCTCCCGAGACGGTCACCGTGGGGTTCCACGAGGGCTGGCCGGTGTCGCTGGACGGCGAGGAGCACGGCGACCCGGTCGCGCTCGTCACCGCGGCGAACGCCATCGGAGGCCGCCACGGGCTCGGCATGAGCGACCAGATCGAGAACCGCATCATCGAGGCCAAGAGCCGGGGCATCTACGAGGCGCCCGGCATGGCGCTGCTCCACATCGCGTACGAGCGTCTGCTCACCGCCATCCACAACGAGGGGACGATCGAGAACTACCGCACGATGGGGCGGCGCCTCGGCCGCCTGCTGTACGAGGGGCGGTGGTTCGATCCTCAAGCGCTCATGCTGCGGGAGCCCCTCCTGCGCTGGGTCGGGTCGGCGATCACCGGCACGGTCACCCTTCGCCTCCGCCGCGGCGAGGACTACACGATCGTCGACACGACCGGGCCCAACCTGACCTACCAGCCCGAGCGGCTGTCGATGGAGAAGACCGAGGGCGCGTTCGGCCCGCTCGACCGCATCGGCCAGCTCACGATGCGCAACCTCGACATCACCGACACCCGCCAGAAGCTCGACGTCTATCGCTCGGTGGGCACGCTCGGTCCCGGCGGCGTGGTGGCCCTGGAGAGCGGCGAGGAGGACTGAGCGCCGGGTTCGGCGCCCGATGGCGCGCGTGGCTCAGAAGCGTTCGAGGCGGGCGTGGGCGGCCTCCAGCGCAGCCGCGAAGCGTTCCCGCTGCACGCTCACCGGTCCTGGCCCGGCGCCCCCCGGCGTGGTGCGGCGACGAACGGCGACGCCGGGCGCCACCAGCGCGGCGGCCTCCGGCCCGAGGTCGGGATGGTCGGCCACCAGGTCTTCGAGCTGACCTTCGCCGACGAGCGAACGGCGCACGAGCGCGCCGACGGTGGCGTGCGCCTCCCGGAAGGGGACGCCCCGCTCGACCAGCCACTCGGCCAGGTCGGTGGCGGCCGCGGTGGGCGAGTCGGCTGCGGCCTCCATCCGCCCGCGGTCGAACGTGGCGGTGGCGATCATGCCCGTGAGCGCGCCGAGGGCCAGGCTGACCTGGTCGACGGCGTCGAACAGCGGCTCCTTGTCCTCCTGCAGGTCCCGGTTGTAGGCGAGCGGCAGGCCCTTGAGCGTCACCAGGAGCCCGGTCAGGTCGCCGACGACCCGACCGGCGCGGCCGCGGGCCAGCTCGGCGATGTCCGGGTTCTTCTTCTGCGGCAGCATCGACGAACCCGTGGCATAGGCGTCGTCGAGTCGGGCAAAGCCCAGCTCGTCGCTCGTCCACAGCACCCACTCCTCCCCCATCCTCGACAGGTGGATGGCCGACGAGGGCCAGGTCGAAGAGCGCCTCGGCCACGAAGTCGCGGTCGGAGACGGCGTCGAGGCTGTTCTCGAAGACGGCGGCGAACCCCAGATCCGCGGCCGTCGACGCGGGGTCGAGCGGGAGAGACGAGCCGGCCAGGGCGCCGGCGCCGAGGGGCGACACGTCCAGCCGCTCGACCGTCACCAGCAGGCGGTCGACGTCACGGGCCAGCGCCCACGCGTGGGCCAGCAGGTGATGGGCCAGCAGCACGGGTTGCGCCCGTTGCAGGTGCGTGTAGCCCGGCAGGTACGTCTCGCCGGCTTCGATCGGCCCGGTCGAGCAGGACCTGTTGCAGTGTGATGATGCGGGCGGCGACGGCGGGAAGCTCGTCCTTGCACCACAGGCGCAGGTCGGTGGCGACCTGGTCGTTCCGGCTGCGCCCGGTGTGCAGCCGCGCCCCGGCCGCTCCGGCCAGCTCGGTGACCCGGCGCTCGACTGCGGTGTGGATGTCCTCGTCCGTGGGGACGAACGCGAACCGGTCCTCGCCCAGCTCGGCGGTCACCTGCTCGAGGGCGCCCAGCACGGCCTGCACCTCCTCCTCGGACAGGAGCCCGGCGCGGCCGAGGCCACGCACGTGCGCCTGCGATCCGCGCACGTCCTGACGCCACAGCCGCCGGTCGAAGGGAAGGCTGGCCGTGTACGCCAGCAGCTCCTCCGCGGGGGCGCGCTCGAAGCGCCCGTGCCAGAGCGTCCGATCGGTCACGATCCGGTCCGGCGCCGGCGGGCCGGCCCGGGCAGCCCGGCCAGCTCCCGGAGACGCACGGCCAGACGGGCACCGCCCACCCCCTCCTCGGCGACGCACAGCATGGTGTCGTCGCCGGCCACCGTGCCGAGCAGTCCGGGGAGGCCCGAGCGGTCCAACGCCGAGGCCACCACGTGCGCGCAGCCCGGGGGCGTGCGGACGACCACGACCGGCCCGGACGCCACCACCTCCGCCACCCATTCCGCCATCACGCGACGGAGCTGGTCTTCCGGGGCCACCCTGGCCGGCTCGTACTCGGGGATGGCGTAGACGCTGTCCCCCGCGGGGACCCGCACCTTGACGGCACCGAGATCCTCCAGGTCCCGCGAGACCGTGGCCTGCGTGGCGTCGATCCCCTCGGCGGCCAGCAGGTCGACGAGCTGGGGCTGGCTCGTCACCCCGTGGCGGCCGAGCAGCTGAGCGATGAGGTGCTGGCGCTGCGCCTTCGTGGTGCGGGCGGGCAGGCGGCCGGGCGCCGTCATCGGACGCGGGCCGGAGCGGGCCGTCACCCTTGTACCCCGACGAGGAAGGCCAGCAGGCCGCGGGCCGCGTGGAGCCGGTTGTGGCCCTGCGCGATCACCGCCGATCGAGGACCGTCGATCACCTCGGCCGCCACCTCGTCCCCCCGGTGGGCCGGCAGGCAGTGGAAGAAGCGGGCGGAGGGGGATGCCTCGGCCATCAGCGCGTCGGTGACCGTGAAGCCCGCGAAGACCTCGCGGCGGGCGGCGTCCTCGGTCTCCTGGCCCATCGAGGTCCACACGTCGGTGTGCACGGCGTCGGCGCCCTTGACCGCCACCAGTGGATCGGCGTGCTGCTCGACGCTGGCCGCGCCGAGCGCGAGCAGCCGCTCCAGCTCCGGCGCGGCGGCGTCGTAGCCGGTCGGGCACGCGAGGCGGACGTGGAGACCGAGCATCGCCGATGCCTCGGCCAGCGAACGGGCCACGTTGTTGTAGTCACCGACCCAGGCCACCGTCGTCCCCGCCAGCGGACCGATGGTCTGCTCGCATGGTCAGGACGTCGGCGAGGGCCTGCAACGGGTGCGAGCGGTCCGAGAGCATGTTGACGACCGGGACCGTCGACACCGCGGCCATGCGCTCGACGACCTGGTGCGAGAAGACGCGGGCGGCGAGCACGGCGTGGTACCCGGCCATGATGCGGGTGATGTCCTCGACCGTCTCCCGCGTGTCGAAGCCCACCTCCTCGCCCCGCGTGTAGACCGGGTGGCCGCCGAGCTGGAACACCGCCACCTCCATGGACTGGCGGGTGCGGTTCGACGGCTTCTCGAAGATCAACGCCGCCGCCAGGCCGTCGAGCGGCCGGCCGAGCTCCGCGATCGGGCGGCTGGCCAGGGTCAGGACCTCCTGCAGCTCGTCCGGCGTCAGGTCGGTGACGTCGAGGAAGTGGCGGCCTGAGCTCGCTTCGCTCGCACTCATGCCAGGACCTCCTTCACGATGGAGACCGCCTCGTCGATCTCGTCGTCGCTCACCGTCAGCGGCGGGGCGAAGCGCAGGGCGGTCGGGGTCACGTTGTTGACGACCAGGCCGCGGGCCAGGCTGGCGGCGGCTGCTTCCTTGCTGTCGTGGCCGTCGAGCTCGGCGGCGAGCAGCAGCCCGAGCCCCCGCACGCCCGCCACCCCCGGGGTCGCCTCCAGGCCACGCCGCAGCCGGTCACCGGCCTGCCTCGCCAGCGCCGGCGCGTCGATCCTGCGCATCTCGGCCAGCACGGCCCGCGCCGCCGAGGTGGCGATCGGGGTACCGCTGTAGGTGGAGCCGTGGTCGCCGGGCTGCAGCACGGCGGCGACGTCGCGGCGGGCCCAGCAGGCGCCGATGGGCATGCCGTTGCCGAGGGCCTTGGCGAGGCATACCGCGTCGGGCCGGACACCGGCATGCTCGAAACCGAACCACCGGCCGGTGCGTCCCAGACCGGTCTGGACCTCGTCGAGGATCATCAGCGCGCCCCGCTCGTCGCACAGCTCGCGGATCCCCTCGAGGTAGCCGGGCGGCGCGGGCACCACGCCACCCTCGCCCTGGACCGGCTCGATGAGGACGGCGGCGACGCTGGTGTCCACCGCACCGGCCAACGCGTCGAGGTCGCCGAAGGGAACGTGGCGGAAGCCCTCCGGCATGGGCTGGAACGGCTCGTGCTTGGTCGGCTGGCCGGTGGCGGCCAGCGCGGCCAGCGTGCGGCCGTGGAAGCTGCCCAGCGCGCTGACCACGACGTGCCGGCCACGGCCGCCGAACTTGCGGGCCAGCTTGAACGCGGCCTCGTTGGCCTCCGCCCCCGAGTTGCAGAAGAAGACCTGGCCGCCGCCGCCGAGCAGGTCGTCCAGCATGATCGCCGCCTCCGTCGCCACGGGGTTGGCGAAGAAGTTCGAGACGTGGAGCAGGGTCTGGGCCTGGGTGGCGACGGCGTCGGCGACCGCAGGGTGGGCGTGGCCGAGCGACGTCACCGCCAGGCCGCACAGGAAGTCCAGGTAGCGCCGGCCCTGGTCGTCCCACAGCTCCGTGCCCCGCCCGCGCACGAACATCACCTGCGGCGGGCCGAACACCGGCCAGTAGGGGCAGGCGTCGAGGCCGTCCGTGGCGAACCCGTGGGCACTCACGGCTCGTCGCTCCCGGGCGGCGTGTCGCCCACGGTCACCATGGTGCCGATCCCGGCGTCGGTGAAGATCTCGAGCAGCAGCACGTGGGGAACCCTCCCGTCGAGGATGTGGGCCCGTCCCACGCCGCGGCGCACGGCGGCGATGCAGGACTCGACCTTGGGGATCATGCCGCCGCGCAGGGTGCCGTCCGCCACCAGCGCCTCGAGCTCCGGGGCCGTCGTCTGGCGGATGAGGCTGGACGGATCGTCGACGTCGCGGCGCAGCCCTTCGATGTCCGTGAGGTAGACGAGCTTCTCCGCCCGCAACGCGGTGGCGATGGCGCCGGCGACAGTGTCGGCGTTGATGTTGTACGCCTGCCCGGACGGGTCGGTCCCGATGGTGGCGACGACCGGGATGAGATCCTCGTTGAGGAGGCGCTCGAGGATCGTGGGGTTGATGGCGCCGACCTGACCCACGAACCCGAGGTCCCCGGGCGCCGGGGTGGCGCTGATGAGACCGGCGTCCTCACCCGACACGCCGACGGCCAGCGCGCCGTGGACGTTGATGGCGGCGACCAGCCGGGGGTTGACCTGGCCGCGCAGGACCATGCGGGCGATGTCGACGGTCTCGGCGTCCGTCACCCGCAGCCCGTTGCGGAACTCGGGCACCTTGCCGAGCCGGCCCATGAGCTCGCTGATCTGGGGCCCGCCGCCGTGCACGACGACCGGCCGCATCCCGACCGATCGCATCAGGACGATGTCCTGGGCGAACAGCTCGAGCGCATCGGCCTCGCTCCCGCCGGCCAGCGCGTTGCCGCCGTACTTCACGACGACGACGCTCCCCGAGAAGCGCCGGATGTACGGCAGGGCCTCGACGAGGACGGCGGCCTTCTCGGCCGGCCCGGACGCCGTCTGGGCTGTGGTCCCCAGGCTCACGGCAACAGCCCGACGGTGGTCAACCCTGCCGTCTCGGGCAGGCCGAGGGCGACGTTGGCGGCCTGCAGCGCTCCGCCCGACGCACCCTTGGTGAGGTTGTCGATGGCGCACAGGGCCACGACGTAACCGGTCCGGGGATCGAACCGCGCCGTGAGGTGCGCGCCGTTCGTCCCCAGCGTCGCCTTCGTGGACGGGGACGACGACCGCACAGCGACGAAGGGCTCGCCCTCGTAGGCGCCCGCCAGCGCGGCGAGGAGCGACTCCGTGGTGACGGTCGCGGCCGGCCGCGCGTAGCAGGTGGCGAGGATGCCCCGGCTCATCGGGGCCAGGTGCGGCGTGAAGAGCACCTGGGCCCCGGTCACCTGCTCGATCTCGGGGGTGTGGCGGTGGTCGAGGAGCCCGTAGGCGGTGAAGTCCCCGTCGACGGTGGCGAACAGCGACGAGTGCTTGAGGCTCCGGCCGGCGCCTGTCACGCCGGACGCGGCGTCGACGATGATGCCCTGGGGTTCCACGAGACCCTGGCGCACGAGGGGGGCGAGGGCCAGCGACGCGGCGGTGACGTAGCAGCCGGGAGTGGCGATGAGGCGGGCGCCGCGCAGCTCGCGGCGATACAGCTCCGGAAGTCCGTAGACCGCGGCGGCCAGCAGGCCAGGCTGGTCGTGCTCGAAGCCGTACCAGGTCGGATACAGGAGGGGATCCTTCAGGCGGAAGGCAGCCGAGAGGTCGACGAGGCACCCGACCCGCCCGTGCAGGGTCGGCGCCAGGGCCATGCTGGCCTCGTGCGGAAGTCCGAGGAAGACGAGGTCCAGCCCGGCCACCTCGCGTTCGTCGTAGGGCTCGAACACGAGACCCGGATAGGCGACCGTCAGGCTCGGGTACAGCGTGTCCGCTCGCTCTCCCGCCTGGGAGTCACCGGTGGCGTACACCACCTCCAGCTCCGGATGACCGGCGATCAGGCGCAGCAGCTCGGCGCCGGTGTAGCCCGACGCCCCGACGATGCCCACGGACAGGCCCATGAGCATGATCATACATTGATGTGCATGACCATGCGAAGGGGGATCCTCCCGCTCCGACCCCGGCAGCGATGTCTGCATTGAGGCCGAACGGGGCATGATGTCGGCGTGAGCCCGTCCCTCCGCGGCAAGCTCCTCCTCGCCACCCCTCCCCTCGTCGACCCCAACTTCGATCGCACGGTCGTGCTGCTGCTCGAGCACACCGACGAGGGCTCGCTCGGTCTGGTGCTCAACCGCCCGACCGAAGAGGAGGTGGAGGAGCTGCTTCCCACCTGGCGCCCGCTGGTGACCGGCCAACCCGTCCTCTTCGACGGTGGGCCGGTCGAGACCGAGGCGGTCATCGGGCTGGCGTGGGTGCGCGAGGTCCCCGTCGACGGCTTCGCCGATCTCGACGAGGGACTGGGCACGCTCGACCTCTCGAAGGACGCGGACGGGTTCACCGACCGGCTCGACGACCTGCGCCTGTTCCGCGGCTACGCCGGCTGGGGCCCCGGCCAGCTCGACGACGAACTGGTCGCCAACGCGTGGATCGTGGTCGATGCCGATCGCTCGGACCCGTTCACCCGCGCGCCCGAGACCCTGTGGCGCGACGTGCTCCGACGCCAAGGCGGTGCGCTGGCCCGGATGGGCGACCGCATCCCCGACGACGTCTCCAGCAACTGACCTGCGGCGCGACCCGGAGCGACCGGGTCAGCCGCGAAGTGTGGCACCCAGCTGTTCGACCGAGGCGATGGCCCGCTCGCGTACCTGCGCCACCTCGGCGTCGGTCAGCGTGTGGTCGGGAGCCTGGAGCCGCAGGCGGAAGGCCAGGCTCCGCCGGCCGTCATCGATGCCCGGTCCGCGGTACACGTCGAACAGCTCGAGATCCGCCACCAGCTCTCCGGCAGCACCGGCGATGGCACGACGGACCACGGCGGCCGGAACCTCGTCCGCCGCGACGAAGGCGAGGTCGATGTCGCTGGAGGGGAACCGACTGACCGGCCGCCACTGCGGGATCGGGGGCTCCAGGGCCAGCAGCAGCGTCAGGTCGAGCTCCAGCCACGCCACGCGACCCGGGATCTCGTAGGCCTCGAGCACGCCGGGATCGATCTCCCCGACCTGACCGACGGCCTCACCGGCGGCGCGGCCGCCGAGGCGGACCGTCCCGCTGCGCCCGGGGTGCAGGCCGGCCAATCCGTCCTCGCCCTGCTCGATGTCGAGCGCATCCTCCCGTCCGAGAGCGGCGAGCACCTCGACGAGCACCGGCACCGCGGCCGGACCGTCCCGGCCGGCGAGGATGACGGCCAGCTGCTCGCGCTCGTCGGGGAGCACTGCGTCGGCGGGCCGGTAGACGTGGCCGATCTCGAAGAGCGAGACATCGTCGGCCCGGTGCGAGGCGTTGTAGGCCACGGCCTTCAGGAGGCCGGGCCGGAGCGAGCTGCGGAGGATGCTCTCCTCGGTCACGAGCGGGTTGGCGATCGCCAGCCCGCGGCTGTCCAGCCCCGCGCGCTCGAGATCGCCAGGCGCCAGGAACGGGTTGGGCATGGCCTCGCTGATCCCCAGCCCGTACAGCACGTCACGCACCACCCGCCGCCGGGCCTGGACGGGCGAGAGCCGGCCGGCCACGACGGACTTGGGCACCGTCCGTCCCAGCCGCTCGTAGCCGACGTGGCGGGCGATCTCCTCGATGACGTCGACCTCGAGCTGGCAGTCGGGCCGCCACGAGGGAAGGCTGACGTCCATCACGCCGCCCTGGTCGAGCGTGGTGGCGAAGCCGATGGGCGCCAGGCGCTCGACCATCACGTGCGTCTCGATGTCCGCGCCCAGGAGCGCGCGGACGCGATCCGGCCGCACCCGGACCGACCGCTCCTCCGGCGGGAGCTCGCCCCGGGCGTCGACCGCGCCCGCGTGGACCACGAGGCCCGGGCAGGTCTCCCGCAGCAGGTCGACGAAGCGGGCCACGGCCCGGTCGATGCCGTAGGGGTCACGACCGCGCTCGAAGCGGATCGAAGCCTCGGAGCGCAGTCCCAGCCTGGTGGCCGTCCGGGCGACGACGACCGGGTCGAACCATGCCATCTCGAGGGCCACGGTCGTGGTGGTGTCGCTGATCTCGGTGTCCGCGCCGCCCATGACGCCGGCGATGCCGATGGCGCGATCGCGTGCATCGCAGATCAGCAGATCATCGGGAGTGAACGTGCGCTCCACGTCGTCGAGCGTGAGCATGGTCTCGCCGGCGACGGCCCGCCGGATGCGGAACCCCCACCGCCGAGGGTGTCGAGGTCATAGGCGTGGTTGGGCTCGTTGAGCTCCAGCATCACGTAGTTCGACACGTCGACGACGTTGTTGATGGGCCGCATGCCCGCTCGGGACAGCCGCTCGGCCATCGCCGGGGTCGAGGGGCCGACCTCGATGCCGGACAGGACGATGGACACGAAGCGCCCGCATCCGACGGGGTCGAGGATCTCGACCGTGGCGACGCGGTCCGGACCGTCGACGGTCAACTTCGACGAGGGCGCGTGGAGCACGACCCCGAAGCGCGCCGCCAGGTCACGAGCCACACCCAGGTGGCCGTAGGCGTCGGGCCGGTTGCGCGTGAGGTCGAGGTCGAACACGACGTCCTCGGTGACGCCCAGGGCCTCGGCGACCGGCCGGCCGAGCGGGGTGTCAGGCGGCAGGACGAGGATGCCGGCGGCATCGGCGCCGAATCCGAGCTCGGCGGCCGAGCACAGCATCCCCTCGCTGGCGATGCCCAGGATCTTGCGCCGGCCGATGTCGCGCCCGTCGGGCATGGTGGCGCCGATGGTGGCCAGGGGCACCACATCCCCGGCCTGCATGTTGAACGCGCCGCACCACACGTGCAGCGGTGCACCGTCGCCGGCGTCGACGAAGACCTCGTGCACCCGCTCGGCTTCGGGATGGCGACGGGTCTCGAGCACTTTGGCGGTGACCACCCCGGGGATCGGCGCGCCGACGCGGGTGATGCCCTCGACGGCCATGCCGAGCTCGTTCATGGTGTCGGCGATGCCGTCGACGTCGTCGCCGAGCGGTGCCAGCTCGTTGAGCCAGGACAGCAGGATCAACACGGCCAGGCCCTCAGAACTGCTCGATGAAGCGGATGTCGTTGACGAACATGTCACGCAGGTCGGCCACGCCGTGGCGCTCCTTGGCCATGCGGTCGATCCCGAAACCGAAGGCGAACCCGCTCCACTCCTCCGGGTCCAGCCCCACGGCCTGGAGCACGTTCGGATGGACCATCCCGCACCCACCGAGCTCCAGCCAGGTGCCGTCGGGACGGCGGATGTCGAACTCGGCCGAGGGTTCGGTGAAGGGGAAGTACGAGGGGCGGAGCCGGGAGCTGAAGTCGGCACCGAAGAACGCCTTGGTGAAGGCCTCGATCGTGCCGGCCAGGTCCGTGAACTGATGCCGCGGTCGACGACCAAGCCTTCGATCTGGTGGAAGACCGGCATGTGGGTGGCATCGGCCGTGTCCCGCCGGAACACCCGGCCGGGCATGATGGCGTAGATCGGCGGCGGCTGCTCCTGCATGACACGGATCTGCACCGGCGAGGTGTGGGCGCGCAGCAGCGTGGAGCCGGGTGGGCCGTGCTCGACCCAGAGCGTGTCCCATTCGCTCCGGGCCGGGTGGGACGGCGGCATGTTCAGCGCCTCGAAGTTGTGCCAGTCGGTCTCCACCTCCGGGCCCTCGGCGATCTGGAAGCCGAGCCCGACGAACGTGTTCTCCAGGCGTTCGGTGGCCTGGGTGACGAGGTGGGCGTGGCCACGCCGTGGCCGGCCCATGGCCTCGGTCAGGTCGAGGCGCTCCGCCGCCACCTGGAGCCGGCGGGCGCCCGCGGCCAGCTCGGCCCGGCGGGCGTCGAAGGACGCCTGCACCTCGAGCATGGCATCGTTGACGGCCCGTCCGGCCGCCGGCCGCTCCTCGGGGGCGAGCGCGCCGAGCCCGGCCTTGGCCCGGGCCAAGGGCCCTCGCTTGCCGAGCACCTCGGCCTCGACGGCCTTCAGCGAGTCGAGGTCGCCGGCGGCCGCGACCGCGTCCAAGGCGTCGGCCCGGGCCCGGGCGAGGTCGGCGGTCATTGGGGCAGTAGTAGAGCAGTCAGCGGGTGTCGGGTGCACACCGGTCCTCCCATCAGCGAGCCGTCGGGTCCAGGTCCCCCGAGCGGTGAGGGAGGCGCGTCAGGCCGTGTCTCAGACCGTCCGTCGCGCCGGACCCCCGAGGACCGCTCGGGGGCGACGAAATCGCTGCGTCGACTGCCTGGGCATCGCCAGCGAGGGTAGCCGCTCCTCGTCCACCGATTCGCCGCAGATTCGCCGCGGACGAACTGTGAGCGAAACGCGCCTACAACGGCGCGTTGACTCACACTTCGCGCGGTGAGACCCTTCGCCACCGATTCGCTGTCGACTTCTGTGGCGAAGCGTGCCGGCGCGGCGACACGCCGCGTCGACGCGGATTCGCCGTCGATTCGCCGGGCGAGGCGTCAGCGGGTGCGTTGGCGCATGGCCTCGAAGCAGATGACGGCTGCGGCCATGGCTGCGTTCAGGCTCTCGGCGCGTCCGGCGTGGGGGATGCTGATCCACTCGTCGACGGGGGTGTCGTCCGGCAGGCCGTGGGCCTCGTTGCCGACCACGACCGCCACCCGGCCGGTCAGGTCGGCGCTCGTGTGGGGCGTGCCGCCTCCCGCCGCCGTGCCGAGCAGGCGCAGTCCGAGCGAGCGCAGCTCCCCCAGCTCGACCTGGTCGACCACGGGCAGCAGGAACAGGGCGCCCGCGGCGGCGCGCACCACCTTCGGGTTGGTCACGTCGACGGTGTCCGGGGTCAGCGCGACGGCGTCGGCCCCCGCGGCCTCGGCCGTGCGCAGGATGGTGCCGAGGTTGCCCGGGTCGGACAGACCCGCGGCCACCACCACGAAGCCGGCCGAGCCCAGCACCTCCGCGGCCGCGGGTCGGTAGCGCACGACGGCCAGGAGCGGTCGGGGCGTCTCCGTCGTCGCCACCCGCTCCAGGACGCCCTCGGCCAGCAGGTGGCATGGTGCGCCGGCCAGGGCACCGTCCGGAGGTGGCGCGCCCGGACGGCACGAACACCGCCTCGACGGCATGGCCGGCGTCGACCGCCAGTTCGGCCATGGCCCGACCCTCGACGACCAGCACGCCTTCCTCCCGGCGCGCACTGCGGCGCCCCAGGAGGCGCCGCAGCCGTTGGACCTTCGGGTTGGTGAAGGCCAGCCCGCTCCGCCGCGGACGACCGGTCGGGCACTGCCGTCAGGAAGCCTTCTCCAGACCGCCCTGGGCGGCACCCACCAGCGCCCGGAAGGCGGTGGGATCGCTCACGGCCAGGTCAGCCAGCACCTTGCGGTCGACCTCGACGCCGGAGGCGTGCAGGCCGGCGATGAAGCGGCTGTAGCTGATGCCGTTCTCCCGGCAGGCCGCGTTGATGCGCTGGATCCACAGCCGGCGGAACTCGCCCTTGCGGGCCCGGCGATCCCGGAAGGCGTACTGCCCGGATCGCATCACCTGCTCGTTGGCCGCCCTGAACGAGCGGCTCTTGTTCCCGTAGTACCCCTTGGCCCGCTCGAGGACCTGACGGCGGTGCTTCCTCGACCCGACGGCGCGCTTCACCCGTGCCATGTGCTTGTCCTTCCTCTCCGTTCAGCTCACTCGTTCAGCACTCGCCCAACAGGCGCTTGATCCGCTTCTCGTCCGAAGGATGGACGTCGACGTAGCCGTCGAGGCGGCGGGTCCGGGTCGACGGCTTCTTCTCGAACAGGTGCTGGCGCATCGCCTGCTGCCGCTGGAGCTTGCCGCTCCCGGTCTTCTTGAACCGCTTGGCCGCGGTCTTGCTCGTCTTCATCTTCGGCATGGGTCGTTCCCTTCGATGTCGGCCGGGTTCCCCGGCCGAGTGCGGGGCCGTGGAGTTCAGGCGCTGGGGGTATCGGTGCTGACGGCCGCGGGCTGCGGAGCGGCAGCGGCGGGGACAGCCTCCGCCGGGGCGGGCTCGCCGTCGGCGGTGGGCCGGTCGGCGGGCTGCTCGGCGGCCTGGGCGCCGCGGTCGTCGTGCTTGCGAGTGGTGGAGCGCTTCTTGTCCGGCGCGAGGACCATCGTCATGTTCCGACCGTCGAGCCGGCCCTGGGTCTCGACCTTGCCGACTTCTGTGACCTGCTCGGCGATCTGGTCGAGGATCTTGGCTCCCAACTCGGGATGGAACACCTCTCGGCCTCTGAACATGATCGTGACCTTGACCTTGTGACCATCGGAGAGGAACTCGGCCACCTTCCTGGTCTTGGTGTCGAAGTCCCCGATGCCGATCTTCGGCCGGTACTTCATCTCCTTGACCGAGACGTTGGACGCCTTCCGGCGGGACTCCTTGGCCCGCTGCTTCTCCTCGTACTGCCACTTCCGGAAGTCCATGATCCGGCAGACGGGCGGGGTGGCGAGGGGCGCCACTTCCACCAGGTCCAGATCGCTCTCCTGCGCCATCCGCAGCGCGTCCGGCAGGGGCACGATGCCAACCTGCTGGCCGTCCTGGCTGATGAGGCGGACCTCACGGGCGCGAATGCGGTCGTTGATCCGGTGCTCGTTGGCCGTGGCTATGGTCGGTCACTCCTGCGCAATGGGCTGTTCCTCCCGGGAGACGGATATCGGTCGGTGACCACCGTTCGCGCCAGCCCGGTCCGATGTCCGCGCGGAGCCACTTCCGGGCGCCCTTCGAGCATCGACCCGGGCTCACGCCGAGCCCCTTGCGGAGCTCCGGGTGGCCGGGTGGGGGATGTGATCGCCGTCCGGCGAGCAGCCGGCAGACGCTCCATCCCCTCTTGGAGTTGAATTGTCCCCGGTAGGTTAGCGGACGTGAGCAGCCTCTGGACACCCGACGGCGAGCACCCCGTCGATCGCGGGGCGTCCCGCGACCCCGGCCCCGCAGCAAGCGCAGCCGGTGCCGAGGCGGTGGCCGGGCCGGACGATCTCGACGAGGAGGCGCTGCGGGCCGAGATCGACGCTGAGATCAACGAGGCCCGGGCCCGGGTGGCGGAGGCGCCGCCCGAGGTCGTCGTGCTCAACCACGCCATGGGGCTGTACGAGCTGGGCGCCATCCACCTGTCTGCCTCTCCGGCGAACTTGGCCGCTGCGGCCCTGGCCATCGATGCATTCGCTTGTCTCGTCGAGGGCCTCGGCGACCGGCTGGGGCCCGACAGCGCCACCCTGCGCGACGCGCTGGCCCAGATCCGCCTGGCCTTCGTCCAGATCAAGGGCGCGGCGGGCGGGCCCGAGAACGAGGCTCCGGCCGAGTCTCCGACGGAGGCTCCCGTCGCCCACGGAGTCTCCCTCCGGCTGAAGCGCCCGAGTGGAGCCTCCACCACCCGCCCGGACGCGATCCGGGCGCCTTCCGCCCGCAGTCGCTGCGCCTGGCGGGCTTCGTGCCCCGGAATCAGCCGCCCGTTCGACGTGACCACGCGCCACCACGGCACCTCCTCGGCGGTCACGGCCAGCAGATGTCCGACCGCCCGGGCCCGGCCCGGGAAGCCGGCGTCCTCGGCCACGTCGCCGTAGCTGACGACCTCCCCCGGCACGAGGGCCCGGAGCACCTCCAGGACCCGGTTCTCGAGCTCGCTCACGCCAGCTTGTCGATGGCGGTGGCCTCGTACCGCCCCAACTTGGGCAGCAGATCGAAGCGGACGGACTGGCCGGTCTCGATCTGGCGGGTGCCGTCGGTGATCTGGGTGCAGTGGAACGGAAACGCCCGTCCGTCCTCGGCGGTGATGGTGCCGAGGCCGCGGGCCTCGTCGAAGTCCGTCACGTGACCCTGCATCAGTGGATGATCTTGGAGATCGGCAGCTCGAGGATCCCGGTGGCGCCGGCGTCCTTGAGCGCGGGGATCAGCACGTTGATCTGGTTCTTGGGCACCACCGTCTCGATGGCGAAGCCGCCGTCCCCGGCCAGCTCCGACACCGTCGGGGCCTTCAAGGCCGGCACCAGGGGGAGCACCCGCTCGAAGTCGGCTCGGCTGACGTTGAGCTTCACCAACACCTTGTCGCGGGCTTCGAGCGTGCCGTTCAGCAGCGTCATGAGCTGCCCCATGGCGTGGCGCTTGGCCGGATCGGCGTAGGACTCGGCGTTGGCCACGACCTCGGTGTAGCTGACCAGGATGGTGTCGATGATCCGCAGCCCGGCGGCCCGAAGCGCCCGCCCGGTCTCCGTGATGTCGACGATGCAGTCGGCGATGTCGGGGATCTTCGCCTCGCTGGCGCCGTAGGACAGGCGGACGTCGGCCTCGATCCCCCGGTCGGCGAAGAAGCGGGCGGTGAGCTGCGGGTACTCGGTGGACACCCGGAGGCCCTGGGGCAGGTCGTCCACCTTCTCGGCCGGTGAGTCCTGGGCCACCGCCACGACCACCCGCACGGGATTGGTCGTGGCCTTGGAGTAACGGAGCTCACCGAGGCTGACCACGGGGCTCGCCGTCTCCTCCACCCAATCGCGCCCGGTGATGCCCAGGTCGAACAGCCCCTCGGCCACATAGGCGGGGATCTCCTGGGGCCGGAGGATGCGGACCTCGTTGACCCTGGGATCATCGATGCCGGCCTTGTAGTCGACCATCGAGGACCTCGTCACCGCCAGGTCGGCGGCTTCGAAGAGCTCCAACGTGGCCCGCTCCAGCGAACCCTTGGGCAACACGAGTCGGAGCACGGTGGCCCAGTCTACGAGGGGGTCCGTCAGTGGTCCGTGGGGGATTCGGCCAGCAGTCGCAGGGCGTGCGGGAGCACGTCGAGCACCGCCTCGAGCTGCTCGACGCAGCCCTTCGGCGAGCCCGGCGTGTTGAGGATGACGGCTGACCCACGAATGCCGGCGATGCCGCGGGACAGGCGCCCCAGCGGGCTGACCAGGCGCATGGCCTCGGCCAGCCCGGGCGCTTCCCGCTCGACCACGCGACGCGTGCCCTCCGGGGTCAGGTCCCGCGGGGTGAACCCGGTACCGCCGGTCGACACGACCACGCCGGCGAAGCCGTCGCACATCTCGGTCAGTGCGGCCGCCACGGACTCCTCGCCGTCGGGCACGACGCGATGGTCGATCACGTTGTACCCCTCGGCAGTCAGCCGTTCGACCAGCGCCACGCCGCTGCGGTCCTCGCGGGTGCCGTGGACGACCCCGTCGGACACGGTGAGCACCTGCGCGGCCAGACCAGTTCCCGAGGGCGAGTCACTCACGGACGGGACGGTACCGCGTCGCCGGCCGTCATCAGCCGCCGAGGCGCTCGTGCGGGGCCAGGCGGGCCCCGTTGGCCCAGGCCTCGGCCGCTCATCGGCCCCTTTGCCCTCGGGTTGCACCGAGACGAGGCGGAGCGATCCGTCGCCCGTGCCCACCACCACCCCTTCGAGAACACCCGGCTCGCCCGGACGGTCGTCCACCGCGGCGGCCAGGACCTTCAGGCGCCTTCCCGCCGCCGTGGTCCACGCCCCACCCACCCGGACGATCCGGTCGAGCACCGGAGCCGGCTGCCGCCAGTCGAGCCGGAGCTCGCTCGGCTCGATCTTGTGGGCGTAGGTCGGCTCGCCCCGTTGAGGTTCGGGATCGCGGAGACCGGCCCGCAGCGAGTCGACCAGCAGCTCGGTGCCGGTGGCCACCAGCTCGGACCGGAGCTCGGCCGCCGTCGTGCGAGGACCGATGGGCACGGTCCGGCGGGCGAACACCGGCCCGGTGTCGAGACCCTCCTCGAGCTGCATCAGGCAGACACCGGTCTCGCGGTCGCCGGCCAGCAAGGCCCGCTCCACCGGGGCCGCGCCCCGCCACCGCGGCAGGAGCGAGAAGTGCAGGTTGACCATCGCCAACCGCTCGAGCACCGGTCGCCGCACGAGCGCGCCGTAGGCCACCACCACCCCGAGGTCCGCGTCCAGGCCCAGCACCTCGTCGACGCGGTGGACGACGGGCACGCCGAGCTCCTCGGCCGCCGCCTTCACCGGGCTCGGGGACAGGCGGCCGCCCCGGCCCCTCCTGGCGTCGGCCCGCGTCGACGACCGCAGCGACGTCCCAACCGCCGGCGACCAGAGCCTGCAGGGGTGGGACGGCCATCGCCGGCGTCCCGAGGTAGACGAGGCGCCGTGGCTCGCGGAGGGACGGCGGCCAGCGCCACGGGAGGCGCGCTCAGCTCAGGCGCAGGCGGCGCTTGGCGGCCGGGGTCGCCGCCGGCGGCTCCTCCTGCAGGCGCCGGTACTCCCGGAGCGCCTCGCGGCGCTGGTCGGGCGTCATGCGATCGAACATCAGCACGCCCTGCAGGTGGTCCAGCTCGTGCTGGAAGAGGCGGGCCAGCAGCTCGTCGGCCTCGATCTCCACCTCGTTCCCGTCGAGGTCCCAGCCGGACAGCAGGACCTCCTTCGGTCGCACCATCTCGACGTAGAGGTGCGGGATGGAGAGGCAGCCCTCGTCGTACACCCACTCCCCCCGGCTCTCCTTGATGACCGGGTTGACGAGGGTCATCGGGCCGTCGCCGACGTCGTAGACGAACAGCTGCTTCTGCACGCCGATCTGCGTGGCCGCCAGGCCCAGGCCGGGCGCCTCGTACATGACCTCGAGCATCTCGTCGGCCAACCGGACGAGCTTGCCGTCGATGTCGACGACCTGGGCCGCCGCGGTCTTCAGCACGGGGTCGCCGAAGACTCGGATCTCACGAGGCACGACGCTCACGATACCGCCCCTACCCTGGACGTCCGTGGGTCAGCAGTACTTCGCCGCCAGGCCCGAGACCCGATCCGAGCCGGGCACGGTGCGGGTGCGGCTCCCCGACCTCCACCTCGAACTGACCACCGACCGGGGAGTGTTCGCCGGGCGCCGGCTCGATCCGGGGACGGACACGCTGCTGCGCCGCGGCGAGCAGACCGTGCCCGGCGGTGACGTGCTCGACCTCGGCTGCGGCTACGGGCCGATCGCCGTCGTGCTGGCCCGGCGCAACCCGCAGACCGTCGTCTGGGCGGTCGACGTCAACGAGCGGGCCCGTGATCTCTCGGCCCGGAACGCCCGCGCCGCCGGGCTGGAGAACGTGCGGGTGATGGCGCCCGACGAGGTGCCGGGCGACGTGCGGTTCGCGGCGATCTGGAGCAACCCGCCCATCCGCATCGGCAAGGTCGCCCTCCACGACCTGCTCCTGCGGTGGCTGGGCCGTCTCGCGCCCGACGGCGTCGCTCACCTGGTCGTCCACAAGAACCTGGGCTCCGACTCGCTGGCCCGCTGGCTGACCGACCAGGGGTTCGCCGTCGTCCGCCGGACCTCGCACCAGGGCTACCGCCTCCTCGACGTCCGCCCGTCAACCTCCGACTGACACGAACACGACTGCTAGACGCGTGGCGGGTCGACCTCGACGCGAACCCGTGCTGCAGGGCGCGGTGCCTCGGCGAGCGCGTCGGCCAGCGTGGCCGAGTCCACGGCACGGACCAGGTAGCGGCCGTCCGCAGGGCCATTGACGACCACTCCGCCGGACACGCCGCCGGCCGCCCGTAGCCCGATGGCCATCTCCTCGGCGCCCGCCCCGGACAGGACGGCCAGGGCGCGGGTCGGGGGGAGCTCGAGCTCCGCCCGACGGGCCAGCGCGGGGCCGACCAGCCGGCCGGGATCGGCGTGGAGCACGGCATCGAGCACCTCGTGGTGCGGCAGGTGGGTCTGGACGAGCACGCGGCCGCCGTCCTCGCGTGGGCCCACGAGGCGAGCGGCCCGGGCGAGGAGGGCCAAAGCCTGCTCGTCGGCCCGGAACCTCGGGGCGAGCAGCTCGGCATCGAAGTCCAGGAAGGTGACGACGTCGGCCCGTGGCACCCGGTGCAGGACCGCCTCCGTCCCGACGAGGAGGGTGGCCGACGGCTCGGGCGGGCGGGCATCCTCCCCGGTCACCTCGACGGCCGGGCGCCCGGCGGCCGCGCCGACCTGCTCCGCCAGCGCCGTCACCCCCGGGCGGAGCGCCACCAGCGACGAGGAGCCGCACGACTGGCAGACGACCGGCCGTTCCTGCCCGCAGCGGGCGCAGCGCAGCAGACCCTCGCGGGTCTGCGCCACGGCGGCCTCGCACCGCTCGCACCGCTGCAGGGCGCGGCACGACCGGCAGGCCAGGCGGCGCGCCCGGCCCGGCGCGTTCAGCACGCACACGACGACGCTGTTCGGATCATGGACGTGACGCAGCAGCTGGCTGGACAGCAGCGACTGCTTCCACGGCTCGTCGCGCGACCGGTCGACGATCTCCAGGATCGGCCAGCCGGCGCGCTCGTCGTTGCGGCTCGGCAGCCCGACGGCGCGGTCGCCGCCGAGCGCCTGCAGGGCGGCCAGGCTCGGCACGGGCGACACGAGCAGGCAGGGCACGCCGCCCCGGCGGGCCCGTTCGATGGCGACGTCGCGGGCATGCCAGGTGGGGACGCGCTCCTCCTGGAGGGCCTCGTCGTGCTCGTCCAGGACCACCACGGCGGCCAGGTCCGGCACCGGCGCCCACGCAGCCAGGCGGGTCCCGATCACGACGTCGACTCCCCCGGCCGCGGCCGCCCAGTCGCGGGGCGCCACCGCCACCGTCAGGCCGGCCCGCCGCAGCCTCGCCCCGAGGAGGCGGGCGTCGTCGGCAGCCGGGACAACGACCAGCGTCGGACCCTCCGCCACGGCGGCCAGCAGCACGGGGATCGGGTCCGCCGCGGGCGGACGTCGCAGCACGCCCCCTCCGGCGGCCAGCAGGCGGGCCGCCGCGGGGTCGGCCGGGCCAGGCGCGGCGCCCGACCGTGCCGGCGCCGGCACGGCGACGACGGCGCCAGGAGGTGACGCCGACCGCAGCAGGGGCCGCAGCCGGCCCGCCGCCCACCGCCACGAGGCCCACCGGGCCAGCTCGATCACGTCTGCGGACGGACCGTGACCTGTCACCTTGGCCAGCGGCCGCAAGCGCTCGAGCGGCAGCGATTCCGTGGGCGGCCCCAAGCCCACGACCCAACCGCCGACGCGCCGGCCGGCCAGTGGGACACGGACCATCGTCCCGACGCGCACGACCTCCCGGACCGCGTCAGGGACCAGGTAGTCGAACTCCTTGTCGAGGCCGGTGACGTCGGGGACGACCCGCGCCACCAGGCGGCGGTGTCCGGCCTGGCTCAGGCGCCGACCGCCGCCTTGAAGCGCTCCAGGTTGCCGAGCTGCTCCCACGTGAACCCGGGCTCGTCCCGCCCGAAGTGGCCGTAGGCCGCCGTGCGCCGGTAGATGGGCTGGCGCAGGTTGAGCTCGTTGATGATGGCCGCCGGGCGCAGATCGAACACGTCGCGGACGGCCTGCTCGATGCGGGACGGGTCCACCGTCTCGGTGCCGAAGGTCTCGACGAGGATCGACACCGGCTGGGCGACACCGATGGCGTAGGCCACCTGCACCTCGCACCGACCGGCGGCACCGGAGGCCACGACGTGCTTGGCCACCCAACGCGCCGCGTAGGCAGCCGAGCGGTCGACCTTCGACGGGTCCTTGCCGCTGAAGGCGCCGCCGCCGTGGCGGGCCATGCCGCCGTAGGTGTCGACGATGATCTTGCGGCCGGTGAGCCCGGTGTCGGCGTGGGGCCCGCCGAGGACGAACTGGCCCGTGGGGTTGACGAGCACGGTGTAGTCGTCGTCACGGAACTGCTCGGGAACGACCGGCCGGATGACGTGCTCGATGAGGTCGGGCCGGATCATGGAGTCCCGGTCGATGCCCGGCGCGTGCTGGGTGGAGATGAGCACGGTCCGCAACCGCACCGGCTTCGTCCCCTCGTAGTCGAAGGTGACCTGCGTCTTGCCGTCGGGCCGCAGGTAGGGGATGACGTCGGCCCGGCGCACCTCGGCCAGGCGCTCGGCCATGCGGTGGGCCAGCCAGATGGGAAGGGGCATGAGCGCTTCGGTCTCGTTGCAGGCGAAGCCGAACATCATCCCCTGGTCCCCGGCGCCCTGGGCGTTGAGCAGGTCCTCCCCGCTCTTGCCCGAGCGCACCTCTTCCGACGTGTCGACGCCCTGGCCGATGTCGGGGCTCTGCTCGTCGAGCGCCACGATCACGCCGCACGTGTTGCCGTCGAAGCCGAAGCTCTCCCGGTCGTACCCGATGGACTTGATGGTGTCCCGGGCGATCGAGGGGATGTCGACGTACTCGCGGGTCGTGACCTCACCGGCCACGACGCACAGGCCGGTGGTGAGCAGCGTCTCGCAGGCCACGCGGCCGTCCGGATCGGCGGCCAGGATGGCGTCCAGGACCGCATCCGACACCTGGTCGGCGATCTTGTCCGGATGGCCCTCGGTGACCGATTCCGAGGTGAAGGTCCAACAACGGCTCACGTCTGCTCCTGTGGGTTGTGCTGTGGCTTGTGCTGTGGCTTGTTCGGTGGGGCCTGATCCGGTCTACGACCAGCCACCGTCACGACGGCGTCGAGGACGGCCGCGGCCACGTGCCGCTTGTCGGCCAGTGGGACATTCTGCACCATGCCGTCCCGGTCGATGATGGTCACGGCGTTGGTGTCGTGCTCGAACCCGACGCCCGGGGCCGAGACGTCGTTGGCCACGATCAGGTCGAGGTGCTTGCGACGCAGCTTGTCGGCGGCGTGCTCGGCGACGTTGACGGTCTCGGCCGCGAAGCCGACGAGCACCTGGCCGGGGCGCTTGCGCACGCCCAGCTCGGCGAGGATGTCGACCGTGGGCTCGAGCTCGATCCGGGGCGGCCCGGCGTCCTTCTTGATCTTGCCCTCGGCGGGCGCAACGGGGCGGAAGTCGGCGACCGCGGCGGCCATCACGACGACGTCCGCCTGATCGGACCGCCCGAACACGGCGTCGGCCATCTCGGCCGCCGTCTCCACGGGGATGACGTCCACCCCCGCGGGAACCGACCCGGCCACGGTCGACACCAGCGTCACCTTGGCGCCCCGGCGGGCGGCCTCGGCGGCCACGGCGTACCCCTGCTTGCCCGACGACCGGTTGGTGATCACGCGCACCGCGTCGATCGGCTCACGCGTGCCGCCGGCGGTCACCAGCACGTGGAGGCCGGCCAGGTCGGCCGGTGTCAGCGCCTGCTCGGCGGCGGCCACGATGGCCTCCGGATCGGCCAGCCGGCCGGCGCCGACGTCGCCTCCGGCCAGGCGGCCGACGCCCGGGTCCACCACATGGGTGCCGCGGCGCCGCAACGTGGCCAGGTTCTCCTGGACCGCCGGGTGCTCCCACATCTCCGTGTGCATCGCCGGGCAGAGGACCACCGGCGCCCTCGTGGCCAGCAGGGTGGCCACCAGCAGGTCGCTCGAGATGCCCGCGGCGTAGGCGCCGATCAGCCGGGCCGTGGCCGGCGCCACCACCACGAGGTCGGCGGCCTGCCCGAGCCGGGTGTGCGGGATCGGGTCGGTGTCGTCCCAGAGGGAGGTGTGCGGGGGCTCCGAGGCCAGGGCGGCGAAGGTGGTGAGCCCCACGAAGCGCTCCGCCCCGCGGGTCAGGACCGGCACCACGTGCGCGCCCGCGTCGATCAGGCGACGGCAGACCTCGATGGCCTTGTAGGCAGCGATCCCGCCCGACACCCCCAGGACGATGCGTCGCCCTGTGAGGACGCCCACGGCTCGTTCAGCCGATCTGGTCGGGCGCCCCGTCGCCCGCCAGCCGCCGCCTCGCCGTCCTCGGGCTCCTCGGGGAGCTCAACCGGGACGATCTTGTCGGCGGCGATCTCCTCGAAGCCGATCGAGAGCGGCTTGCGGGACACCGAGGTCACCTGCGGCGGCACGACGGCCCCCAGGCCTTCTCCGAGCTGCCCGAAGTAGGAGTTGATCTGACGAGCCCGGCGGGAGGCCAGCGTCACCAGCGCGAACTTGGAGTCGACCCGGCCGAGGAGCTCCTCGATGGCAGGGTTCATCATCGTGTCGTGGGTGCGAGCCATCCGTCCTCCGGCTGTGTGAGCCGGACAAGCTTACCTGCCGGTGTCCCTGACCGGCGGATCACGTTACGGCCCGTTGCGCCCGGGCTCCGCACGGACCGCCTCGATGATGTCCAGCATCTCCTTGATCGTCTGCTCCAGGTCGCCGTTGACGACCACGTGGTCGGCGAGAGCCATCCCCACGGGCTCCTCGTCCTCGGCCTTCTGGAGCCGCTGCGCGACCTTGGCGTGGGGATCGCCCCGACCCACGAGGCGCCGCTGCTGCTCGTCACGGGTGGGCGGGAGGACGAAGATGAGGAGGGCGTCGGGCTGCAGCTCCTTGATCTGCCGTGCGCCGTCGACCTCGATCTCGAGCACCAGGTCCCGGTCGGAGGGCACCTCCGGCGTCGGGGTGCCGTAGTAGTTGTCCAGGAACTCGGTCCACTCGACGAACCCGCCGGCCCGGATCCGCTCCTCGAACGCGGTGCGGTCGACGAACACGTACGCCGAACCGGACTCACCCTCGCGGCGGGCGCGCGTGGTCCACGATCGGCTCAACCAGAGGCGCGGATCCCGGTCGACGAGGGCGTCGACGATCGTGCTCTTGCCGACCCCGCCGGGGCCGGACACGACGATGACGAGGGGAGAGCTCCCGCTCGATGTGGAGGCGGACGTCGGCGGCGGTTCAGCCAAGCTGCTGGCGCAACGCCTGGCGTTGCTGGTCGCCGAGGCCCTTGACCCGGCGGTTCTCGGCGATGCCGATCTCCTCCATCAGGCGGCGGGCCTTGACCTTCCCCACACCGGGGAGGGACTCCAGGAAGGTGACGACCTTGAGCCGACCTATGGCGTCCTCCGTGTCGGCCCGGTCGAGGGCCTCGCCCAAGGTCAGCGAGCCCATCTTGAGCTTCTCCTTGGTCACGGCGAAGGCCTTACGGGCCTCGGCCGCCTTCTGCAGCGCCGCTTCGCGCTGTTCGGGGCTGAGGGACGGGGGCGTAGCCATGCGGAGCACCCTAGCGCGCGGGTCTGACGCCCCTCGGGCATGCTGACCTGGACCCATCTCTCATCGGCGGGCGCCTCTCGACCGGGCGGGCTCAGTCTGCGAGCGCCTCCGCGACCTCGTCGGCCACGGCCGCGGCCGCACGTCTCCGATCGGAAGCGCCGGTGACCGCCCGACCGACGACCAGGAGGTCGGCGCCGGCCGCCACCGTCGCGCCGGGCGTGGCGATGCGGGCCTGGTCGTCGGCCGATGCGCCCGCTGGGCGTACGCCGGGACAGACGGTCACCGCGCCGGGGTACAGGGCTCGCGCCCGCATCACGTCGACCGGCGAGCAGACGAGGCCCGGGCACCGCGCGGCACGAGCCACGGCCACCCGCTGGTCGAACACGTCAGGCCCGGCGTCGCCGTCGCTGGTCAGCACCGTCACCCCGAGCGTGACGGGCGTCGCGTGGCCGGCGTCGGCGGCGCCGCGCTCGAAGCCCTCCACCGCGGCCCGCACCATCGCGTCCCCACCGGCGGTGTGGGTGGTCAGGTACCGGGCGCCCGTCCGGCCGACGACGCGGGCCGCTCCCCCCACGGTCGTCGGGATGTCGTGCAGCTTGAGGTCGGCGAACACGTCGAGCCCGAACCCGTCCAGCCCGGCATCGATGCCCAACTCGAGCGGCGCCGTGAGGGCGGCCGGTCCGACCGCGCTGAAGAGCTGCAGCCCGACCTTGGCCACGCCGAACCACGGGTGGAGCTCGCGCAGCATGGCCATGGCCTCGTCGAGCGAGTCCACGTCGAGTGCCAGGGCGAGATGGGCGCGAGCGGGGTGAGGTGATGTCATGGCAACCCTCCCCGGTGGGCCGCGCCCACGGCATCGCCGACCGCCGCCAGCCCGCGGGCAGCCGCCCAGGCCCGCAGCTCCGACAGCACCCGGGCCGGCGCCCGCGGGTCGGCGAAGGTGGCCGTGCCGACCTGCACGGCACGGGCGCCGGCCAGCATCAGCTCGGCGGCGTGGTCCGCGGTGACGACGCCGCCGACGCCCACGATGGGGAAGTCCGGCGCGACGGCGGCGACGTCGAACACCGCCCGCACGGCCACGGGGCGGATGGCCGGCCCGGAGAGCCCGCCCCCGCCGTTGCCCAGCACGGCCCGGCCCGTGCGCGGGTCGAGCACCAGGCCGAGCAGGGTGTTGACGAGCGTCACGGCCTCGGCTCCACCGTCGCGGGCGGCCAGCGGCGATGTCGGGCAGCTCGTGGGTCGTGGCGCCGAGCTTGGCCCAGCGGGGACGCCGGCACCCGCTGGTGGCCTCCATCGCCGCCCGGGTGGCCACGGCCGAGTGGGAGAACATGTGCCGGCGGTCCTCCAGGTTCGGGCAGGAGAGGTTCACCTCCACGGCGACCACCTCCGCCGGGGCGCGAGCCAGGAGGTCGGCCGCGGCGCGGTACTCATCGACCGTCCGTCCCCAGATGCTGGCCACCACGCGCGCGCCGGTCTCCAGGAGCGCGGGCAGGTCGTCCCTCAGCCAGGCGGCCACGCCCGGACCCTGGAGCCCGACCGCGTTCAGCATCCCGGCCGGCGTCGGGTGCAGCCTGGGCGCCGGGTTCCCGGCCCAGGCGAACGCGGCCAGCGACTTGACGACGACGGCACCGAGCGAGCCGAGATCCACGTAGGGCGCCAATTCGGCTCCGTGACCGGCGGTGCCGGACGCCGTCATCACCGGGTTCGGCAGGGTGACGGAGCCGATGCGCACGCGTCATGTCAGGCGGTTCGGGCATGTCGGGCGGTTCAGGCGGGAGGCCGGACCGGGTGCGGTGGGCCCACCCGCGCCGCGTCACCGGGCGTGGTGCTCCTGCAGCGAGCGGACGGTCAGGTCGTCCGGGCCCAGCTCGTGGAGGCCCTGCGCGGCGGCCAGCGCCGCCTCCACCGTGGTGACCGTGCTGACGCGGTGGACGATGGCCGCGCGGCGGATCGACCGGCCGTCGGCCCGCGGTCCACTGCCGCGTGGGGTGTTGACGACGAAGCTGATCTCGCCGTCGGCCATGAGGTCCACCGCGGTCCGCCCCTCGCCGTCCGACACCTTGTCGACCACCTGGTCGACGGGGAGGCCGAAGCGGGCCAGGAACTCGGCCGTCCCGCGCGTCGCCGCCACGCCCAGGCCGAGCGCCCGGAGGCGCTGCGCCACCACCAGGCCGGCCGGCTTGTCGCGGTCGGCCAGGGACAGGAACACCATGCCGCCTCGCGGCAGGTCCGTGCCGGCGGCCGTCTCCGCCTTGAAGAACGCCCGACCGAACGTGGTGTCGATGCCCATGACCTCGCCCGTCGAGCGCATCTCCGGTCCCAGCGCCGTGTCCACCTCCGGGAAGCGGCTGAACGGGAGCACGGCCTCCTTCACGGAGACGTGACCGTTCGTCACGGGAGGCAGGAGCAACCCCTCGTCCCGGAGCTCGGCCAGCGTGGCCCCCAGCATGACCCGGGCCGCCACCTTGGCCAGGGGCACCCCGGTCGCCTTGGCCACGAACGGCACGGTGCGGCTGGCCCGGGGGTTGGCCTCGATGGCGAAGACCTCCCTCCCCCGCACCGCGTACTGCACGTTGAGCAGGCCGCGCACGTCGAGGGCGGTGGCGATGGCACGGGTGTAGGCCTCGATCACGTCGACCAGCCAGGGCCGGAGCGTGGGGGGCGGGATGGCACAGGCCGAGTCGCCGCTGTGGACGCCGGCCTCCTCGACGTGCTCCATGACCCCACCGATGAGCACCTCGCCGGTGGCGTCCCGCACGGCGTCGACATCGACCTCGATGGCGTCCTCGAGGAAGCGGTCGATGAGCACCGGGCGCTCGGCCGACAACCCGCCCTCGCGATCCAGCGTTCCGCCGCTCTCCCCGCCCGGTTCACCGAAGCCGAACAACCCGAAGCCGAAGAGACCGGCCATGGCGTCCTTGAGGTGGCCGGCGTCGTAGCAGATCTGCATCGCCCGGCCGCCCAGGACGTAGCTGGGGCGGACGAGGACCGGGTAGCCCACCCGGTCGGTGACGGCCAGCGCCTCCTCCAAGGAGGAGGCCACGCCGCCGGGCGGCTGCGGGATGCCCAGGCGGCTGCAGACCTCGTTCCAGCGCTCACGATCCTCGGCCCGGTCGATGGCGTCCGGGCTGGTCCCGGCGATCAGCTCCACCGGGAGGCGGCCGGCCAGCTTGAGCGGGGTCTGGCCGCCCAGCGCCACCATCACCTTGGGAGCGACGCCGCCCGACGCCTCGGTCTCGGCGGCGAGGACGTTCAGCACGTCCTCCTCGGTCAGCGGCTCGAAGTAGAGGCGGTCCGACGTGTCGTAGTCGGTGGAGACGGTCTCGGGGTTGCAGTTGACCATCACGGTCTCGAAACCCGCCTCCCGCAGGGCGAGCGAGGCGTGCACGCAGCAGTAGTCGAACTCGATGCCCTGGCCGATCCGGTTGGGGCCCGAGCCGAGGATCACCACCTTGGGCCTCGTCGACGGGCGTACTTCGGTCTCGTCCTCGTACGTGGAGTAGTGGTACGGCGTGCTGGCCTCGAACTCGGCCGCGCAGGTGTCGACGGTCTTGTAGACCGGCCGGACCCCGGCCGCCTCGCGCCGGGAGCGGACGTCGGCTTCGGGCATTCCCCACAGGTGGGCGAGCTGGGCGTCCGAGAAGCCGAGCTGCTTGGCGCGCCGCCAACCCCGCGGGGTCATCGCGCCCGCGCCGTCCAGCGCGGCGAGCGCCTCCCGCTCCTCGACGATGAGGCTCATCTGGTCGAGGAACCAGGCGTCGACGCGTGTGGCGGCGGCCAGGTCGTCGACCGTCACGCCGCGGCGCAGCGCCTCGGCGAGGTGGAAGATCCGTTCTGGCGTGGCGGTGGCGGCCGCCTCCAGCACCTCGTCGCCGGTCATCGAGCGGTACGCGGACTCGGCCGGATCGGCGTTGAGGCCGGCCCGCCCGGTCTCCAGCGACCGCAGAGCCTTCTGGAGGCTCTCCGGGAACGTCCGCCCGATGGCCATGGCCTCGCCCACGCTCTGCATCTGGGTGCCGAGGAGGCCGGTCGTGCCGGGCAGCTTCTCGAACGCCCAGCGGGGCACCTTGGTGACGACATAGTCGATGCTGGGCTCGAAGCTGGCCGGCGTCCGTCGGGTGATGTCGTTGGGGATCTCGTCGAGCGTGTACCCCACGGCCAAGCGAGCGGCGATCTTGGCGATCGGGAAGCCCGTCGCCTTCGAGGCCAGCGCGGAGGACCGCGATACCCGGGGGTTCATCTCGATGATGACCTGGCGGCCGTCGGTGGGGTCCAGCGCGAACTGGACGTTCGAGCCCCCGGTCTCCACGCCGACGCGGCGGATGCAGGCGAAGGCGGCGTTGCGCATGCGCTGGTACTCGACGTCGGAGAGGGTCTGGGCCGGGGCGACGGTGATGGAGTCCCCGGTGTGGATCCCCATCGGATCGAGGTTCTCGATGGAGCAGATCACGACGCAGTTGTCGGCGCGGTCCCGCATGACCTCGAGCTCGAACTCCTTCCACCCGGCGATCGAGGCTTCGATGAGGATCTCCGTGATGGGGCTGGCGGCCAGGCCCTCGGCGGCGATGCGGTCCAACTCGTGCGGGGTGTGGGCGATGCCCGTACCCCGGCCGCCCAGGATGTACGCGGGGCGCACGATGACCGGGAGGCCGACGGCCGCCGCCACCGTGCCGCGCCTCCTCGACGGTGTGGGCGATGCCGCTGGCCGGCACCTCCAGCCCGATCTCCACCATCGCGGCCTTGAACCGCTCGCGGTCCTCAGCGGTGGCGATGGCCTCGGCGTTGGCGCCGATGAGCTCCGGACGGCCCGGCACGCCCACGACGCCCCGCTCGTAGAGGGCCATGGCGAGGTTGAGGCCGGTCTGCCCACCGAGCGTCGGCAGGACCGCATCGGGCCGCTCCCGCTCGATGATGCGCTCCAGGACGTCGGGCGTCAGCGGCTCGAGGTACGTGCGGTCGGCGAAGTCCGGATCCGTCATGATCGTGGCCGGGTTGGAGTTGGCCAGGACGACTCGGTAGCCCTCCTGCCCCAGGACCCGGCAGGCCTGGGTGCCCGAGTAGTCGAACTCGCAGGCCTGCCCGATCACGATGGGACCGGAACCGATGATGAGGATCGACTCGAGGTCGGTCCGCTTCGGCATCAGGCTGCCTCTCTCAAGATGGCACCGGATCGGGGTCGGGCAGACCGATGGGCTCGTGGCCCTCCTGGGCAGTCGTCGCGAAGGCGGTCCACCCGCGGGAGCCGGCCATCAGGCTGGCGAACTCACCGAAGAGGTACCGGCTGTCGTGCGGGCCCGGGGCCCGCCTCCGGGTGGTACTGCACGCTGAAGGCGGGAGCACCGAGCACCCGCATCCCCTCGCACACGCCGTCGTTCAGGTTGACGTGGGTGAGCTCGGCCCGCCCGGCCAGCGAGTCGGCGGCCACGGCGAAGTTGTGGTTCTGGCTGGTGATCTCCACCTTGCCCGGTCGAGAGCCGCTGGACAGGGTGGTTGCCGCCGTGGTGGCCGAACGGCAGCTTCACCGTCTCGGCGCCGATGGCCCGGGCCAGCAGCTGGTGCCCGAGACAGATGCCGAAGACCGGCACGCTGCCGATGAGGTCCCGGACGGCCTCGACCGCGTACGGAACCATGGCCGGGTCACCAGGACCGTTGGACAGGAACACCCCGTCCGGCTCCAGCGCCAGGACATCGGCCGCGGACGTGGACGCCGGCACCACCTCGACGGTGCCGAGCCCCGCCAACTGCCGCAGGATGGTCCGCTTGATGCCGAAGTCGTAGGCCACGACCCGGAACGAGCCGCCGCCGACGACGCGTGTACGGCCTCGGCGTGGTGACCTGGGCCACAAGGTCGATCCCGCCCGTCCCTGGTTCGCCGAGCGCCACGGCCCGCAGCACGGCCTCGGGCGCGTCACCGAAGGCGCCGGGGACCGCGCCGCCATGACGGAGCAAGCGGGTGAGGCGCCGCGTGTCGACCCCCGCGATGCCGGCGATCCCGTAGCCCCTGAGCAGGCTGTCGAGATCACCGTCGGCCCGCCAGTTGGACCGGCGCCGGGCCAGCTCGCGGACCACCACCCCTCGGCAGAACGGCCGGCGAGCCTCGAAGTCGGTGCGGTTCACGCCGTAGTTGCCGATGTGGGGGTTGGTGAACGAGATGATCTGCCCCGCGTAGCTCGGATCGGTGACCACCTCCTGGTAGCCGGAGAGGACCGTGTTGAAGACCACCTCGCCCGCGGCCACGCCGCTCGGCGGTTCGGCCCCGATCAGTTCGCCCTCGAACACCGACCCGTCGGCCAGGACGAGCGCGCCCCTCGCGTACCGTCACCCGCTACTCCTCGGCCGCATGACAATGCACGCTAACGCATGGTCATGCGCTGGGTTCATCGGGCGACGGCCGATCATCGCTGGGCCTCGCCGTCGCGGACGACGAACTCGCCGCCGAGCAGGGTGTGGCGGACCTTGCCTCGCAGGCGGCGGCCCGCGTACGGCGTGTTGCGGGCCCTGCTGGCCAGCGCGCCCGGGTCGACGACCCACTCGTGGCTCGGGTCGATGACGCACAGGTGGGCCGGCCGGCCCGGCTCGATCGGTCCCCCGTGGTCGGCCAGACCGGCGATGGTCGCCGGCTGCCATGACAACAGCGCCAGCACCCGCTCGATGGGGAGGTCGAGCTCCGTCAGGGCCAGGCGCCAGCGCCGTCTCCAGGCCCAGCATGCCCGGGGGCGCCTGGTCGAACGGCAGCTCTTTCAGGTGCGGGGCGTGGGGCGCGTGATCCGTGGCGATGGCGTCGAGCGCGCCGTCCGCCAGCCCGGCGCGGACCGCGGACCGGTCCTCCTCGGTGCGCAGCGGCGGGTTGACCTTGAAGACGGGGTCGTAACCCGCGCAGGCGGCGTGGGTCAGCGTGAAGTGGTGTGTCGTGGCCTCGGCCGTGACCGGCAGACCCGCTGCTCGCGCGCGCTCGGACCATGGCGAGGGAGCCGGCGGTGGACAGGTGCTGGAAGTGCACCCGGGCACTGGTCAGTCGGGCGAGGGCCAGGTCGCGCTGGACCATCAGCTCCTCCGCCTCGCGCGGCTGGCCGGGCAGCCCCAGGCGGCTGGACCACTCCCCCTCGTGCATGGCGCCGCCCTGGGCGATGGCCTCGTCCTCGCAGTGCTGGGCCAGGATCACGTCGAGGTCCGACGCGTACTCCATCGCCCGCCGCATCATGCGAGCGTCCTGCACGCCCCGGCCGTCGTCGGTGAACAGCCGCACACCCAGCGCCGCCATCTCCCCGATCGGGGCCAGCTTCTCGCCCTCCCGCCCGACCGTGATGGCACCGGCGACGTGGACGTCGCACAGTGCCGAGCGACCGAGGTCGAGCACCTCGTGGACCATGGCGGCGGAGTCGATGGCCGGAGTGGTGTTGGGCATGGCCACGAGCGCGGTGTACCCGCCGAGCGCGCCGGCCCGGCTCCCGGTCTCCACGGTCTCCGCTTCCTCGTGGCCCGGCTGGCGGAGGTGGGTGTGGAGATCGACCAGGCCGGGCGACACGGTGCAACCTCCCGCATCGACGACCTCGTCCGCGGTGAGATCGTCGCCGACCGCGACGACGCGCCCGTCCTCCACCACGACATCGGCCCGCCGGGAGCCATGGGCGTCGACCACCGTGCCGCCCTTGATGACGACCTGAGGCATCGCCAGTTCAGGCATCAGGGGCTCCCGTCAGCGGCACGCCCGAGCCGAGCAGCCGGTAGAGCACGGCCATGCGCACCGCGACGCCGTTGGCCACCTGGTGGGTGATGACGGCGTTGGGCCGGTCGGCCACCTCCGGCGCGATCTCGACCCCGCGGTTCATCGGGCCGGGATGCATGACGAGCGCGTCACCGGGCATGCGGTTCGCCCGCTCCGGGGTCAGGCCGAAGCGCGTCGTGTACTCCCGCAGGGTCGGCACCAGCGCCTGCTCCTGCCGTTCGAGCTGCATGCGCAGCACGTAGGCCACATCGAGCTTCGGGAGGACGTCGTCGAGGTCGGTGGTGACCGTCAGGTCGGATCCCCAGCCGGCCACGCTGGGCGGGAGGAGGGTGCGAGGGGCGATCAGGGTGACCGTCGCGCCGAGCGCCTGGAAGGCCTGGACGTTCGAGCGGGCCACCCGGGAGTGCTTGACGTCGCCCAGGATGCCGATGTGGAGGCCCTCGAGGGGTGGCCGGCCCTCGGCCACCGCGGTCCGCGCCGCCGGGTGCTCGGTGCGGATGGTGTAGGCGTCGAGCAGGGCCTGGGTCGGGTGCTGGTGCCAGCCGTCGCCGGCGTTGATGATGCTGGCGCTCGTCCAGCGGGAGAGCTGCCACGGCACGCCCGACGAGCGGTGACGCACGATCGCGGCGTCGATCCCCATGGCGTCGAGGGTCTCCACCGTGTCGCGCAGGCTCTCGCCCTTGTTGACGCTGGAGGAGGAGGCCGAGAAGGTCATGGTGTCGGCCGAGAGGCGTTTGGCGGCCGTCTCGAACGACAGCCGGGTGCGGGTCGAGTCCTCGAAGAAGAGCGAGAGGACGGTCCGGCCGCGCAGGGCCGGCACCTTGGGCACGGGCCGGCGGCACACCTCGACCATGTGGTCGGTGAGGTCGAGCACGTCGATCAGGTCGTCGACGGACAGCTCCTCGATGGAGCGGAGGTGCTGCGCCTGGCCGGCGGTCGGGCCGAGAAGCTCCAGTTGCTTGCTCATGGGGCCACCACCGTTCCGATCTCGACGCCCTCCGGGCTCACGCGGACCTCCTCGTCGGCGCCGGTGGGCAGGTTCTTGCCCACGTAGTCGGGCCGGATCGGCAGCTCCCGGTGTCCCCGGTCGACCAGCACGGCGAGCTGCACGGCGCGGGGCCGGCCGTAGTCGTTGAGGGCGTCGAGGGCGGCTCGCACGGTCCGGCCGGTGAAGAGCACGTCGTCCACCAGCACCACGACCCGCCCGTCGAGCAGCCCCGGGATGCTGGTGATCGAACCCGGGACCACCGGTCGCAGCCCGATGTCGTCGCGGTGCAGGCTGACGTCGAGCACCCCCGAGGCCGGTGGCGTGTGCCCCTCGATGCCGGCGATGGCGCCCGCCAGCGCCTCGGCCAGCCAGGTCCCTCCGTTCGCCAGCCCGATCACCGCCACGTCCTCGACACCACGGTTGCGTTCCACGATCTCGTGGGCGATGCGGGTGACGGCCCGGCGGATGTCGTCGGCGGAGAGCACCTGGGCCCGGGCATGAAAAGCGCCCCCTCTCGGGGGGCGCACGGTGCTCGCCTCGGTGGGCGGCCGCGGGATCGCAGCGCTCATGTAGTCCTCCTCCGTACGGGCCTCACGGGACCCACTTGACGGCTGCCGTCACCCTAGCGACCGCGGCCGCCTCCGCCGCGGATGTCGTCAGGCGGGAGGAGGGGATTCGCCCGGGCGGAGCTTGGGGGCGATGGCCGACAGCATGCCATTGACGAAGCGGCCGGAGTCGTCGGTGGAGAAGCGCTTGGCCAGCTCGACGGCTTCGTCGATGACCACGGCCACGGGGACGTCCGGCCGTGCCTTCAGCTCGTAGAGGGCCAGGCGGAGCACGTTGCGGTCGATGGCCGGCATGCGGTCGAGGCTCCAGTTGCGGGCGTGACCCACGATCAGCGCGTCGAGCTCATCCTGATGGTCCTCGACGCCCTCGACGAGCGTCACCACGAGGGGTGCGGGCGGTACCGGCAGCGCGGCCAGCACCTGCCGGGGAGCCTCCTCCTTGGACTCGGCCTCGTAGAGCAGGGACAACGCCCGCTCCCGGGCGTCCGAGCGCGGGTCCTCCTCGCGCTCACCGGCGGACACCGGTCAGACCCGGGTCAGGTACTCGCCGGAGCGGGTGTCCACCTTCACCCGGTCGCCCGGGTTCACGAACAACGGCACCTGGATGACCAGACCGGTCTCCAACGTCGCCGGCTTGCGGGCGCCGGAGACCCGGTCGCCCTGCACCCCGGGTTCGGTGTCGGCGATGGTGAGCTCGACCGACGGGGCGATCTCCACCTGCACGATCTCACCCTCGAACGTGGCCAGGTTCGCGGTCATCTGCTCGACCAGGTAGTCGGCCGCATCGCCGAGCGCCGACGGCGGCACCGGGACCTGCTCGTAGGACTCGCTGTCCATGAAGACGTAGTCGTCACCGTCGCGGTACAGGAACTGCATGTCCCGCTTGTCGACGATGGCCTGCTCGACCCGGACGCCGGCGTTGAAGGTGCGCTCGAGGACCGCGCCGGTCCGCACGTTCTTGAGCCTGGTGCGCACGAACGCCCCGCCCTTGCCGGGCTTCACGTGCTGGAAGTCGACGACGGTGAACAGCCCGTTGTCGAGCTGCAGCGTGATGCCGTTCTTCAAGTCGTTGGTGGAGATCGCAGGCATGAGAGGTCCTTCGGTGTGTGCGTGAGGGGGCGGCAGCCGTCGACGGTGATCACCACGGTGTCCTCGATCCGGACGCCGCCGAGCCCTGCACGATAGACCCCGGGTTCGACGGTCACGACGTCCCCGACGGCCAGCGTGTCGACCGAGCCGGCGGTGGCCCACGGGACCTCGTGGATGAGCAGGCCCACCCCATGCCCCGTGCCGTGGGTGAAGTGCTCGCCGAGGCCGGACCCGGTCAGCGCCGTCCGGCACACCCCGTCCAGCGCGCGGCCCGCGAGGTCCGGCCGGGCTGCGGCCACCCCGGCGGCCTGGGCGGCCTCGACGGCGGCGAACCCCTCCTCCAGCCAGGGGTCGACGTCACCGAGGAGGGCGGTGCGGGTCATGTCCGAGTGGTAGCCGTCGTAGAGCGCGCCGAAGTCGAGGATCAGGCAGTCGCCGTCCGTGATCCGCCGGTCCGACGGGTCGTGATGGGGCTTCGCCGCGTTGGGCCCGCTGGCCACGATCGACGGGAAGCTGGGCCCGCCGGCGCCGAGCGCCCGCATGCGGTCCTCCAGCGCGAGCGCGAACGCGGCCTCGGTCGGTTCGGTGTCGAGCAGCGGGAAGACGTCGGCCAGCGCCTGGCTGGCCAGGGCGCAGGCGTGCTCGATGCGGGCCAGCTCGCCGGCGTCCTTGGTGCGCCGCTCGGCCTCGATCACCCCGCTCGTCGGGACCAGTTCCGCCGGCAGCGCGGTGCGATACCGCTCGACCCCGGCCCAGCTCACGTGCTCGGCCTCCAGCCCGACCCGGCCGAGCCCGCGCACGGCCGTGGCCAGCACCTCGTCCTGGGCGGCCAGGGACCGGCCGATGGCCACGGTGGCGTCGCAGCCCACCGACGCCAGCTCCTCGGTGGCCCGTTCCTCGTACCGGCCGTCGGTGACGAGCACCACCCGGTCGGGCAGGACCAGGGCCCGGCCGGCCGAGCCGGTGAACCCCGTGAGCCAGCGGACGTTGACGAGGTCGGTGACGAGGAGGGCGTCGACACCGGCGTCGGCGAGGCGGGCCCGCACGCGGCCTGCCCGCGGCCCGACCTCCAGCGGTGGGAGGGTCATGTCCGGGCCACCAGCTCGGCGAGCGCGTCGACGGCCAGCCCGTACCCGACCAGGCCCAGGCCCATGATCGAACCCGCGGCCACGGGGGCCACGACGCTGGTGTGGCGCCAGGGCTCCCGGGCGCTCGGGTTGGAGATGTGCACCTCCAGCACCGGACCGTCGAAGGCGGCCAGCGCGTCGTGGAGCGACCAGGCGTAGTGGGTGAAGGCACCGGGGTTGATGAGGATGGCCGCGCAGCGGCCCCGGGCCCCGTGGATGGCGTCCACCAGCTCGCCCTCGTGGTTGGTCTGGAAGGCCTCCACGTCCCAGCCGTGGCGGCCGGCGGCCTCCCGTGCGGCCTGCACGTAGTCCTCCAGCGTGGCCGTGCCGTACACCGCGGGTTCCCGCTCGCCGAGGAGGTTGAGGTTGGGCCCGTGCAGGACGAGCAGCAGCGGCCTCGTCACCGGCTCATGCTCCCATGCGGGCCAGCGCGGCCCTCACGTCCGCCGAGGTCGACCCCGGGCACCAGCTCCACCCCTCGCGGACCGTCGAGCACGAACGTCAGGCCGTCGAGCGCCTTCTTGTCGCGGCCCATCAGCTCGACCAGGCGATCGGGATCGACGTCCGCCGGCAACGCGGCATCGAGGCCGTATCCGGCCACGACGTCGCGGTGCTCGTCGATGCGGGCCTGCTCGATCCGCCCCAGCTCGCCGGCCAGCTCGGCCGCGTAGACGAGCCCGACGGCCACCGCCTCGCCGTGGCGCAGCTCGTGACCGGTCGTGATCTCGAGCGCGTGCGCGAGGGTGTGGCCGTAGTTGAGGATGGCCCTGACCCGCCGCCGTGCCACCCGCAGCGGCTTCACGCTCGTCGGCCACGACGACCTCGGCCTTGATGGCGACGCAGCGCGCCACCCGCTCGTCGAGGGGCAGCGCCATGAGGTCGTCGCCGGTGAGGAAGTGGTACTTGGCCATCTCCCCCAACCCGCTCCGGCGTTCCCGCTCCGGCAACGTCTCCAGCGCGGTGAGGTCGCAGAGCACGGCGGCCGGCTGCCAGAACGCGCCGACGAGGTTCTTGCCCTCCGGCAGGTTGACGCCCGTCTTGCCGCCGATGGCCGCATCGACCATGCCCAGGAGCGTGGTGGGGACGTGGACCACCGCCACGCCCCGGTGATAGCTGGCGGCGGCGAAGCCGGCCACGTCCGTGACCATCCCGCCCCCCACCGCCACCACGCAGTCCCGCCGGGTCAGCCCGGCGCGGGCGAAGTCGCGGCAGAGCTGCTCGACGGTGGCCAGCGACTTGTGGGCCTCGCCATCGCCGATCTCGCAGCGGGCCACGACCCGGTCCCGCTCGACCAGGTCCGGCACGCCGGGCTGGCTGACCACGACCAGCCGGTCGACGCCGGCGGGCAGCACGTCGGCAAGGAGCGAGGCCGCTCCCTCCCCCACCCACACGTCGTACGGGCGGTCGGCCAGCGGCACGGGAACGCGGATCACAGCGCCTCACAGGAGGCCAGCACCCGCAGCACCTCGTCAGTCACGTCCTCGATGGGCGCATCGCCCGTCTCCACGGTCGCGTCGGCCACCTCGCGGTACAGCGCCTCGCGCTCACTGCTCAGCCGGCGCAGCGCGGCCAGAGGGTCGTCGTCCAGCAGCGGTCGGTGACCCTGGTGGCCGACCCGCGTCACGAGCACCTCGGGATCGGCCACCAACCGGACCGTGCAGACATCGGCCCGGGTCAGCAGGCGCCGGTTCTCCTCCCGCAGCACGACACCGCCTGCGGCCGCCACCACCGCGGGCTCGGGCAACGCCAGTGCCTCCTCCAGCACCTTCGTCTCGAGCACGCGGTACGCCGGCTCGCCGTCGGCCAGCCAGATCTCGCGGACGGTCCGTCCCTCGCGCGCCTCGATCATCTCGTCACTGTCGAGGAACGGGCGCCGGAGGGCTTCGGCCACCCGCCGCCCCACGGTGGTCTTGCCCGATCCCATCATGCCCACGAGCGCCAGGTGCACGAGCGGCCCGGTCAGCGGAGCGAGGCGCGGTAGGCGTCGGCGTTGCGCACCATCTCCGGGACGGAGTCGCCGCCGAACTTGCGCTGCGCCTCCGCCGCCAGGACCAGCGCCACCATCGTCTCGGCGACGACGCCCATGGCCGGGACGGCGGTCACGTCGGTGCGCTCCTTGAAGCTGACCGTCTCTTCCTTCGTCTCCACGTCGACGGTCTTCAGGGTGGGCCGGTTGAGCGTGGCGAGCGGCTTCATGGCCGCCCTCACCACGACCAGCTCGCCCGTGCTCATGCCGCCTTCGGTACCACCGGCCAGGGTCGACTCCCGCCGGTAGCCGGTGCCCCCGCTGTCCGCGGCCTCGGCGTCCCAGACGATCGGGTCGTGGGCCTGCGAACCGCGCCGGCCGGCCACCTCGAAGCCGTCGCCGATCTCCACCGCCTTCACGGCCTGGATGCTCATGATGGCCTGGGCCAGGAGGCCGTCCAGCTTGCGGTCCCAATGAACGTGGCTGCCCAGCCCGACCGGCACCCCGTAGGCCAGGACCTCCACCACGCCGCCCAGCGAGTCGCCGTCCTTGGCCGCCGCCTCGATCGCCCCGATCATGGCCTCCTGGGCGGCGGCGTCGAAGCAGCGGACCGGCGAATCGTCCACGGCCGCGAGGTCGGAGGGCAACGGGCGGTTCGCGCTCTTCGACCGCGCCGAACCGAGCTGCACCACGTGGCTCAGGACGCTGACCCCGAGCTCGGCCAGCAGGGCCTTGGCCAGGCAGCCCGCGGCCACGCGAGCCGCGGTCTCGCGGGCGCTCGCCCGCTCCAACACGTCCCGGGCGTCGCGGAATCCGTACTTCTGCATCCCCGCCAGGTCCGCGTGCCCCGGTCGGGGTTGGGTCAGCGGTTGCTCGGTCTGGCCCGGGGCGGGCGACATCTCCTGGTGCCAGCGGTCGGAGCGGAACCACTCGCTGTTCTTGATCTCGATCGCCACCGGCGAACCGAGGGTCCGTCCGTGGCGGACCCCGCCCAGCAACGTGAGCTCGTCGGCCTCGAAGCGCATCCGGGGGCCCCGGCCGTACCCCAACCGGCGGCGGGCCAGCTCGCCCTGCACCTCTTCGACCGTGATCGGGAGTCCGGCCGGCAGACCCTCGACGATCACCACGAGGGCCTGGCCGTGGGACTCCCCGGCGGTCAGGAAGCGGAGCACCCGGGCATGGTACCGGCGGGCCCCTTCGGGCCGGGTGGCGTCAGTGGCCGGTGAGCACGAGGGCGAGGACGGCGCCGGCCACCAGGTACGGGCCGAACGGCAGCGTGACGTCCCGGCGCCGGTGCCGGACCATCTGGACCAGGCCGCCCAGCGCGCCGAGCAGCCCGGCGATCAGGAGCGCCGGCAGGACCAGGCCCACCGACCGGGCGCCGACGAGCACGCCGAGCAGGAGCCCGAGCTTGACGTCCCCGAACCCCATCCCCTGCGGGCTGGCCAGGTGCAACGCCAGCAGCACCCCGGCGAGCGCCCCGGCCCCGGCCAGCGCGCCGACGAGCGGCGTGAAGTCGCCGCTGATCGCGGTCTGGGCACCCACGAGGGCGAGCAGCGCTGCGGATCCGCCGAGCGTCAGGCGGTCCGGGAGCCGGCGCTCGCGGAGGTCGATCAGCACCAGCGGGACCAGGAACGCCGCGGCCACGACGTCGACCAGCAGCCAACGGCTGCCGCCGCTGAGCAGGTGTCCGAGCGCGACGATCAACACGGTCAGCGTGGTGAGGCCGCCGGCGAGCTCGGCGCGCCAGCCCGCGTCGGCTCGTTGCTGGTGGGACTCGGGGAACGGCGTCGTCACACCTTCCAGACGTTCGCCGAGGCGGGCGATGACGCGCCCGTCAGGGGCGGGCGAGCGAATTCTCGGCGGCCGCGCGCATGACGTCGCGCGGGGCCTCGACACCCGTCCAGAGGGTGAACTGCCGCGCACCCTGGTGCACGAGCATGCCCAGTCCGTCGACGGTCCGGCAGCCTCGCTCGGCGGCGGCGGCCAGGAGCGGCGTCCGTCGGGGGTGGTACACGAGGTCGACGACCACCTGGGCCGGCCGGAGCAGCGACGGGTCGATCGGCAGGTCGGCGGACTCCCCCATGCCGAGCGGGGTGGCGTGGACGATCAGGTCGACGCCGGCCACGTCGACCGGCCTCCCCACCCGGCCGGCGCCGAGCGCCGAGCGCGGCGGCTGTCTCGGCGGCGGCTGTGGTGCGGTTCACGACCACGACCTCGCGGCAGCCGGCCTCGGCCAGCGCCAGCACCACCGCCCGGGCCGCGCCCCCGCGCCCAGCACGGCAACCGCCAGCCCGCTCGGCTCGACGTCGTGGTCGAGCCGGAGCGAGTCGACGAACCCGCCGCCGTCCGTGCTCTCCCCCGCCGTCTCGCCCGCTTCGGCGAACACGACGGTGTTGGCGGCGTGGAGCGCGACGACCGTGGACGACGGGTGGTCGACGAGCTCGGCCACGTCCGTCTTGTGGGGCATCGTGACCGAGAGCCCGAGCAGGCCGAGCAGGCGGGCGGCATCGAGCGCGGCACCGGCCTGACCGGCCGGGACCGGGAAGGCGAGGTACACGACGTCCAGGCCACAGGCGGCGAAGGCCGCGTTGTGCATGGCCGGCGAGAGCGAGTGCCGAACGGGCCAGCCGATGATGCCTGCGACCCGTGTGCTCCCTCCGACGGGCCCCGCCGCCGGGAGGGCCGGGAGATCAGGCGTCACCCGAGGAGGCCCGCGGCCCGCGCCTTCTCCACGTTCCTCTGGTGGTCGTCGTAGGTGGTCGCGAAGGCGTGGCGACCCTCGGCGTCGGCCAGCACGTAGAACAGCCAGATGCAGGGGACCCCGCCGGGGCAGCTCGCCGGGTCCGGGTTGGGCGCCGGGTTGAGCGCCGCCTCGATCGACTTCTTGCTCGGGTTGGTGATCGGCGTCGGCGGGAGGCCCAGGTGGAGGTACGAGTTGTACGGCGTGTCGAGGTCGCGCAGCGTGCTGAACGGGGTCTCGGAGTCCTGCCCGTAGTAGAGCGTGGCGTCGATCTGCAGCGGGGTACCGACGAAGAGGCGGTTGTAGATCACCCGTGCGATCAGGGCCCGGTCCTCGTCGACCTTGGCCTCCTTCTCGATCATCGACGCCACGACCAGGATCTCGTACGGGGTGCGGCCCGTCGTCATCGGAGCCTTCTGGATGCCGACGCTGTTGGCGACGCGGGTCATCTGCTGCGCCATGCGGCCGACGATCTGGTCCTCGGTCTCGCTCCCCCCGATCTGGTAGGTGTCCGGGAACAGGAGGCCCTCGAGGTTCGTGACCCCGGGGCCAGCTCGCTGCGGATCGCGCCGGTCGTGGCGGCGGCCACGAACTTGTCGGCCGACAGCCGCGGCGCGTCACGCTCCAACCGCGCGCCCATGCGAGCTACCGCGTAGCCCTCCGGGAAGGTGACGTTCGAGAACGTCTGCGTCGGTGACGTGCGGAGCGACTTCACGATGTTGCCCAGGTCGTCACGGGGCCGCAGCGTGTAGTAGCCCGGCTGCACGGGATCGAGGCCGCCCTTGTACCGCACGTAGGTGGTGAACACCCTGGCGTTGGTGATGATGCCCTCGGCCTGGAGCCGGTCGGCCACGGAGGACAACGTGTCGCCCTCGTTGATCGTGAAGTTCACCGGGTCGCCGGGCTCGCCGGGGGGCGCCACCTGCTGGAGGGTCCAGCGGCCGGCCAGGCCGGCGAGGAGGAACATGACGACCAGAAGGCCGAGGAAGGCCAGACCGAGGCGCCGCCCGCCCTTGCGCTCGGGCGGTAGCGGCTCCATCTCCTCGGGCTCGAGATCCTCCGGTTCGTCCCAGGGGTCGCGGCGCCAGTCGGTGATTGTCAGGTCGGTGCGGCTCACAGTTGGTCGGTAACGGTACCCGCTGGCCCCCACGGCGTTCTGGTCATGGGATCGTGCGCTCGGCGGTCCAGATCTCTGACCGGAACGCTCAGGAGGGGCCGGCGCGGCGGTCCAGCCAGGCTTGCAGGAGCACGGCGGCCGCGACCTTGTCCACGACGCGGCGCCGACCCTCGGCCCGGACACCGGCCTCCATCAGCGCCCGGTCCGCGGTCACCGTGGTCAGGCGCTCGTCGAAGGACTCCACCGGGACGGGGAGCGCGGCGGCGAGGAGGTCGGTCTCGGCCTGTGCCGCCCGGGCCGCCGGGCCGACGCGGCCATCGAGGGAGAGCGGCAAACCGACGACGACGCGCTCGGCTTCCTCCTCCACGACGAGGGCGGCGATGCGCGCATGGTCGACCTCGGTCCGGCCGCTGCGGGCGACCACCGTCAGCGGGGTCGCGATCGTGCCACTGCGGTCGCTGACCGCCACCCCGATCCGCTTCGAGCCGAGGTCGAGGGCCAGGACCCTCACGGTCCGAGCGGACCTCAGTCGCCCGGTCCGGCGCCGTTGGCGCCGTCGAGCAGCACCCGGGCCGCGGCCGCGGCGATGGTCAGTGCTTCGTCCACGCCGCCCGCGTCCTTGCCACCGGCAACGGCCACATCGCCCTTGCCGCCGCCACCTCCCTTGACGGCGCGCGCCGCGTCCCGCAGGAGGTCGGAGGCCTGGCCGCCCAGGCCGCTCCCCTGCGCGGCCACGAGCGACGCTCCTCCGGTGTCGCTGCGGCCGCCCAGCACGACAGCTCGTACGCCCGGCTGGCTGCGAACGGCGACGGCCAGGTCACGGAGGTCGCCCGGGGGCAGGTCGTCCACGCGGGCCACGACGAGGCCGTCGGTGCCGCCGGCGGCCAGCTCCGCCGCCCGGCCCGCCGCGGCCCGGGCCCGCAGCGCCCGGAGCTCGTCCTGGAGCGCCTTGTTCTCGTCCAGCTTGCGGCGCACACCTTCGACGAGAGTGGCGGGCGTGGCGGACAGGAGCGTGGCGGCCTCGGCCAGCTCCCGCTCGTCCCGCTGGAGCAGCTCGACGGTGGCCATCCCGGTGACGGCCTCGATCCGGCGGAGGTTCGAGCCGATGGAGCCCTCGCTCACGACCTTGATCGTGCCGATGTCGCCGAGGGCGCGGACATGGGTGCCGCCGCACAGCTCCAAGCTGTGGCGGCCGGCCTCCAGGACACGGACGACGTCGCCGTACTTGTCACCGAAGAAGGCGATGGCACCCATCGCCTCGGCCTCGGTCTTCGTCGTCTCGTAGGCGCGCACCCGCTCGTTGGCCAGGACCTCCTCGTTGGAGAGGGCCTCGATGCGCTCGATCTCGTCCGGCGTGACCGCGGCGTAGTGGCTGAAGTCGAACCGCAGGCGGTCGGGGGCGACGAGGGACCCGGCCTGCTTCACGTGCTCGCCGAGCACGTTGCGCAGGGCCCAGTGCAGGACGTGGGTGGCGGTGTGGTTGCGGCGGATGGCCCGCCGCCGCTCGGTGTCGATGGCGGCGTGTACCAACTGGCCGGCCGTGATCTCCCCGCGTTCGATGCGGGCCACGTGCCGGCGGAGTCCGGGCAGCGCATAGGTGGTGTCGGTGACCACCGCGAGGCCACCGTCCTCGCTCTCGATGATCCCCGTGTCGCCCACCTGGCCACCGGACTCGGCGTAGAACGGCGTGCGGTCGGTGAAGATCTCGACCTCGCCGCCGGCCGGGTCTCCGACGGGCACCACCGCGAGCACCCGCACGTCGCCTTCGTCCTCGCCGTCGCCGAAGAACTCGGTCGTGCCGAACTGCTCGACCAGCTCGCGGTAGCGGTCGATCCGATCGTCGTCGGCGCCGGTGGCCTTGCGGGCTTCCTTGGCCCGCCGGCGCTGCTCGGCCATCTCGACGTTGAAGCCCTCGACGTCGACCTCGACCCCGCGCTCGGCGGTGATCTCGGTGGTCACCTCGAGCGGGAAGCCGAACGTGTCGTGCAGCTTGAACGCCGTCGCTCCGGGCAGGACGGAGGCGCCGCCGGCCAGCTCGTCCTCCAGGATGACCAGGCCGGTGCGCAGCGTCTGGCGGAAACGCTCCTCCTCCCGCGTGATGACGCCGGAGATGAAGTCCCGGTTCTTGACCACGTCGGGGTAGGCGTCGCCCATGACGGCGATGGACTCCTCGACCAGGCCGGGCAGGACGAGCTTGTCAGCGCCCAGCAGGAAGGCATGGCGGACGGCCCGGCGCAGGATGCGCCGCAGCACGTAGCCCCGATCCTCGTTGGACGGGAAGACCCCGTCGTTGACGAGCATGGTGCCCGAGCGGGCGTGCTCGGCGAGGATGCGCAGGCTGATGTCGGTTCGCTCGTCGCGCCCGTACGCGTGACCCGTCAGTGAGGACGCCACCTCGATGATGGGCCGGAGGACATCGGTGTCCCAGAGGGAGTCGACGCCCTGGACGAGGGTGAGGATGCGCTCCAGGCCCGCGCCGGTGTCGATCGACGGGCGGGGCAGCGGGGTCCGGGTGCCGTCCGCGGCCTGGTCGTACTGCATGAAGACCAGGTTCCAGAACTCCATGAACCGCTCGCCGGCCGGATCCGCCAGTGGCCCGCCGTCCGGCCCGTACTCGGCGCCGCGGTCGATGTGCAGCTCCGAGCACGGGCCGCAGGGACCCGTGTCCCCCATCTGCCAGAAGTTGTCGGCGTCGCCGAGCCGCTGGATGCGCTCCATCGGCACGCCGACGGCGTCGTGCCAGATCTCCTCGGCCTCGTCGTCCGACGTGTGCACGGTGATCCACAGGCGGTCACCGTCGAACCCGAGGTGCTCGGTGACGTACTCCCAGGCCCAGGGGATGGCCTTCTCCTTGAAGTAGTCCCCGAAGCTGAAGTTGCCCATCATCTCGAAGAAGACGGTGTGGCGCCTGGTGCGGCCTACGTCGTCGAGGTCGTTGTGCTTGCCGCCGGCCCTCGCGCACTTCTGCACGTCGGTGGCCCGCTTGAAGGGCGCCACCTCGTCGCCGGTGAAGTACGGCTTGAACGGCACCATCCCGGCCACCGTGAACAGCACCGTCGGATCGTGCGGGATCAGGCTGGCCGACGGGACGACCGTGTGGTCGCGGTCCGCGAAGAAGCCCGTGAAGGACCGGCGCAGCTCGTTGGCGGTGCGGGGCGGCGTGGGCATGGACCTCTGAGCCTACCGGTGGGTGTTCGGACCACCCGGCGGACTTCCGGTCAGCGGCGGGAGCGGCGGCGGAGCCGGCCGGTCGGCCGGTCGATCGACCGATGCTCGACCGACGGGTGCTCGGCCGACACCCGCGACGCCCGGTCCGGTCGCGTCACTGCCCGGGCGAGCTGCTCGAGCTGCCGCACGTCGGACAGCACGATGATCTGAGCGGGGCCATTCCCACCGATCGGCAGTCCCGTGCCCTCGAGCTCGGCGTCGCGCCCTGCCCGCAGCTCATCCTCCCGGTGACGCATCGCCGCCCGTCCCTCGCGCAGCGCGTCCACGACGTCTCGCCCTCGGGCCTTCGTCCGTTCGGCCACGGACCGGGCCACGTTCACGGGCGTGAGCTGGTCGGCCACCCGCTTCACCTTGCGGCGGGTGTAGGTGGCGCCCACTGCGCCGGCGGCCGCGCCGGCCACGAACCACGTGACGCGCGTGATCATCGGTGCACCGTCATGTCGTGACCTCCTTGCGCCGCAGCCGGCGAGCGGCACGCGACGTGCCGCTGGCCAGCGCGACGGTCTTGATGACCGGAGTGCTGAGCGCGACCCGAGCCACTCGCGACGCACCCTGCACGTTGGCGGAGATGGCCTCCGCGGAGCCGAGCACGCGGTCGAAGCGCTCGAGGTCGTCACGGGCATCCTCGACGGAGGACCGGAGCTCGGCCAGCAGCGGCTGCGTCTCGGCCCGCAGGCTGTCGACCTCGGTCTGCAGCGCGCGCAGCGCGTCGAGGACCCGCACCAGCACGACGATCAGCGCCGCGAAGCCGAGTGCGCACAGGACCGTCCCGAGGACGATGGCCAACTCACCCGCGGTCACCTCCCGACCGTACCTCGCCTCCTTCGTCAGTACGGGAACCGTCGCTCCCGACGCCCTTCCGATCGCCCTTCCGATCGCAGGCCTGCCGCTGGGCGACATCGGCCTCGTCCCCGTGCCCGCTCGGCTCGTAGTAGGAGCGGTCGTCGAGCTCCGGCGGGCGGTAGCGCTGCGGGACCCAGCCCCGCGGATCGTCGTGCGGGTACACATACCCCTTGCCGTGGCCGAGGCTCGCCGCGCCGCGATAGTGGCTGTCCCGCAGGTGTGGCGGCACCTCCCCCAGCCGGCCGGTCCGCACGTCCTCGCGAGCGCGCCAGATCGCCATCGCGGAGCGGTTGCTCTTGGGCGCCGTGGCCAGGTGGACCACGGCCTGGGCCAGGTTGAGCTGTGCTTCCGGCAGCCCCACGTGCTCCACGGCCTGCGCGGCGGCCACCGCCACCAGCAAGGCCTGCGGGTCGGCCATGCCCACGTCCTCGCTGGCCAGGATCACGAGCCGGCGGGCAATGAACCGGGCGTCCTCGCCGGCCTCCAACATCCGGGCCAGCCAGTAGAGCCCGGCATCGGGATCGGAGCCCCGGATCGACTTGATGAAGGCGGAGATGACGTCGTAGTGGTCGTCCCGGCCGTAGCGGAGCGCGGACACGCCGAGCGCGTCGGTGACGTCCTCCACCGTGATCACCGCCGGCGCCCCCCGCCGCTCGACGGCCAGCGCCACGGCCACCTCGAGGGAGGTCAGCACCTGCCGGCCGTCGCCGGCCGACCGGTCGACGAGGGGATCGAGCGCTCCTTCCGCGGCCGTGGCGCCCTCGGCCTCCAGGCCCCGCTCGGCCAGCACGCGCAGGGCATCGTGGTCCAGCGGTTCCAGGCGGAAGAGCGTCGACCGGCTGCGCAGCGGCGGGTTGACCTCGAAGAACGGGTTCTCGGTCGTGGCCCCGATCAGGGTGATGAGGCCGTCCTCGACGCTGGGGAGCAGCGCGTCCTGCTGAGCCTTGTTGAACCGGTGGATCTCGTCGAGGAAGAGGATCGTGCGCTGGTCACGCTCGCCGAGACGGGCCCGGGCCTGCTCGATGATCTCCCGCACGTCCTTGACGGACGCCGAGACCGCGGAGAGCTGCTCGAAGGCCCGGCTGGTCGTGGCCGCCACGACTTGGGCCAACGTGGTCTTTCCCGTCCCCGGCGGTCCCCAGAAGATGGCCGAGGAGAGCCGGTCGGCCTCGACGAGGGCGCGCAGCGGCCGGCCGGGGCCCACGAGCTGGTCCTGCCCGACGATCTCGTCGAGCGTGCGGGGGCGCAGGCGCGCCGCCAGCGGCGACTGCCGGCGGAGGCGTTCCTCGACCGCGGCGCTGAACAGGTCCTCGGGCAACGGCCGCACGGTACCGCCAGCGACCACGCTGGGCGCGAACCGGCCGTACCGAACTCGTTTCCTCCGGAACGGTCCTTCCCGCAGGCCCACGAGCGGTACTACCGTGCCCCCGACTCTGCCCTCGGCGGAAGGAACCCGCATGTCGACTCGTACCCGCACCACTGCGCTGGCCGGGACCCTCGTCCTGGCCTCGCTCGCCGTCGCTGCACCCGCGGCCGCCCGCGGGCAGGTGCTCGCGGCCAACACCCAGGCTGAGCGCACGGAGTACGTGGTGCTCGCCACGGATGAGGCGTCGGTGGCGGCGGCCGAGGCGGCGGTCGTCGCCGCCGGCGGCCAGGTCACGGCCGTCAACACGGATGTCGGCCTCCTCACCGTCGAGGCGCCGGCCGAGGGCTTCGCCGCCGCGGTGAGCGCCAACACCGCCGTCACGGGCGTGGCCGAGAACCGCGCCATCGGCAAGGCCCCCGAGAACGGCCGGAAGGCCCGGTGGGACGACATCGAGAAGGTGACCGAGGCTCGCGCCGCCGCCCGCGGTCAGCGCCAGGTCAGCCGTGCAGCCGCCCCGGCGGCTGAACCGCTGGCCGACCTGCAGTGGGACATGCGGATGATCAAGGCCACCCCGGAGGGTTCGTACGGCGTCAACCCGGGGCGCAAGGGGGTGCTGGTCGGGATCATCGACACCGGGATCGACGGGCACCACCCGGACATCGCGCCGAACTTCAACGCGGAGCTCAGCCGCAACTTCACCACCGACAAGGAGGACATCGACGGCCTCTGCGCGGACGAGCCTGACGCCTCCTGCGAGGACCCGGCTGACGTCGACGAGGACGGGCACGGCACGCACGTCGCCGGCACGGTCGCGGCGCCGCTGAACGGTGTCGGCATCGCAGGCGTCGCTCCCAACGTCACGCTGGTCAACCTGCGAGCCGGTCAGGATTCGGGCTTCTTCTTCCTGCCCGCGACGGTGGACGCGCTGACCTATGCCGGGCGCCACGGCGTCGACGTCGTCAACATGAGCTTCTTCATCGACCCGTGGCTCTTCAACTGCGCCGCCAACCCGGCCGACTCACCGGAGGAGCAGGCTGAGCAGCGCACGATCATCGAGGCCACCCAGCGGGCGGTGCGCTTCGCCCGCCGCCACGGGGTCACCCTGGTCGCCGCGCTCGGCAACGACGCGACCGACATGGGCAACCCGACGATCGACGTGATCAGCCCGGACTACCCGATCGGCACCGAGAAGACCCGGACCATCGACAACACCTGCCTCGACATGCCGACCGAAGCGGAGGGTGTGATCTCCGTCAGCGCGCTCGGCCCGAGCGGCAAGAAGGCCGACTACTCCAACTACGGCACCGAGCAGACGGACTTCTCGGCTCCGGGCGGCTACTTCCGCGACTTCCTCGGGACGCCGCAGAACCGCCTGCCCGAGAACACCATCCTCGCCCCTTACCCGGCAGCGTCTCGCCATCGCCAACGGCGAGGCCGATCCGACGACCGGTGAGTCGCTCACACCCTTCGTGATCGCCGAGTGCGCGGGCGCCACGGCGGACACCTGCACCTACTGGCAGTACCTGCAGGGCACGTCGATGGCATCACCGCACGCCGCAGGTGTGGCCGCCCTGGTGGTGAGCGCCCACGGGAAGCGGGACAAGGCCCACGGCGGCCTCACGCTCGATCCGGGCGAGGTGGAGAAGGTCATGCGCAAGACCGCCATCGACACCGCGTGCCCGAACCCCCGCACGGTCAGCTACGTGCCTGAAGGACGTCCCGAGTCATGGACCGCCACCTGCGACGGTCCGGCCTGGAAGAACGGGTTCTACGGCCACGGCATCGTGAACGCGTTGGGCGCCGTTCGCTGATCGCCCGCCCGAGGTCCGGTCCCGGGGGGAACGGGCCGGCGCCCTGCCGTCAGCTGGTCGGCGGCAGGGCGCGCAGGCCGAGCTCGGCCAACTGCGCGGCGTCGACGGGCGTGGGCGCGCCCGTCATGGGATCCGTGCCCGACTGCGGCTTGGGGAAGGCGATGACCTCGCGGATGTTCTCCTCGCCGGCCAGGATGGCCACGAGGCGGTCGATGCCGAACGCGAAGCCGCCGTGGGGCGGCGCGCCGTAGCGGAACGGGCTGAGGAAGAAGCCGAAGCGCCGGTCGGCCTCCTCCGGGCTGATGCCCAGCAGGCCGAAGATGCGCTGCTGCAGCTCGGGCTCATGGATCCGGATCGAGCCCGAGCCGAGCTCCCAGCCGTTGAGCACGAGGTCGTAGGCGCGGCTGCGCACCGACAGCGGGTCGGACTCCAGCTTGTCGACGTCGTCGGGATGGACCCGGGTGAAGGGGTGGTGGCCGGGCTTCGGACGGCCGGTCGTGGCGTCGATGCCGACGAAGAGCGGGAAGTCGACCACCCAGACATAGCGGTACGGGCCCTCGTGGACCGGCGGTCGGCCGAGGTCGTTGCGCAGCTGACCGAGCACCTCACAGGTCGTCAGCCACTCGTCCGCCACGATCAGCAACAGGTCGCCGGGCCGGGCGCCGATGGTCCCCGACAGGGCGGACTGCTCGGCGTCGGTCAGGAACTTGGTGACCGGCCCCTCGAGCGAGCCCTCCTCGGCGACCTTGAACCAGACGAGGCCCTTGGCGCCGAGCTGCTTGGCCCGATCCGTGAGACCGTCCAGCTTGCTGCGGCCGTAGTCCTCGGCTCCGCCCGGCACCCGGAGGCCCTTGATGGCGCCGGCCCCGGCAAAGGCCTTGAACTCGGTGGAGGCGAACACGTCGGTGAGCTCGACCAGCTCCATGCCGAAGCGAAGGTCGGGCTTGTCGACCCCGTACCGGTCCATGGCGTCGTGCCAGGTGATGCGGGGGATCTCGGCCGGCCGCTCACCGGTGGCGGCTTCGGCGGCGTCCAGCACCGCCTCGCTGATGGCCGCCAGCACGTCGTCCTGGTCCACGAAGCTCATCTCGGCGTCGAGCTGCATGAACTCGTACTGCCGGTCGGCCCGCAGGTCCTCGTCGCGGAGGCAGCGAGCGATCTGGAAGTAGCGGTCCAGGCCGGCCACCATGAGCAGCTGCTTGAACAGCTGCGGCGACTGGGGCAGCGCGTAGAACGATCCCGGCGACTGGCGCGACGGGACGAGGAACTCGCGGGCGCCCTCGGGGGTGGAGGGCACCAGCATCGGCGTCTCGATCTCTGCGAAGCCCTGGCGCTCCATGGCACTGCGGATGGCCGAGTTGACCGTGGCTCGGAGCCTCAGGTTGCGTTGCATCCGCTCGCGCCGCAGATCGAGGTAGCGGTAGCGGAGCCGGACCGTCTCGTCCACGTCGTCGGCCCGGGAGTCGACCGGGAACGGCGGCGGCTCGGCGGTCGACAGGACCTCGACCTGGCAGTCGCCGACCTCGACCTCGCCGGTGGGCAGGTTCGGGTTCACCGTCCCGTCCGGGCGCGGCCGCACGGTGCCGGTGATCCGCACGACGTACTCGTTGCGCACGTCCACGGCCCGGTTGATCACGCACTGCACGATGCCCGTGTGATCCCGGAGGTCCAGGAACGCCAGGTGCTCGCCGTGCTCGCGCCGGCGGGCCACCCAACCGCAGAGGCTGACGTTGCGGCCGGCGTCGACGGCCCGCAGGGTCCCGCACTGGTCCGTGCGCATGCTGGTCGGACGTCCCGTCATGCCGGCAACCACTTCCTCACGGTCTCGACCAGTTCGGAGCGGCCCACGGTCTCCTGCGCCCGTTCGTCGCGCAGGGCCCGCAGCGTCACCACGCCCGCCGCCACCTCGTCCGGCCCGACGATCACGGCCATGTCGGCGCCCGAGCGGTCGGCGGCCTTCATCTGCGCCTTCATGCTGCGCTGGTCGAACGAGCGGTCGGTGCTGAGGCCCGTCCCGCGCAGTTCGTCGGCGATGGCCAGAGCCTCGTGCCCGCCGGCGGTGTCGACGACGTAGACGCGGACGCGCTGCGTCGAGGCCGGCCAGACGCCCTCGGCGTCGCAGGCCAGCAGGATCCGCTCGATGCCGGCGCCGAAGCCGACGCCGCCGGTGCCGGCCGGGCCGCCGAGAGCCTCGACCAGGCCGTTGTAGCGCCCGCCACCGCCGATGGCGTTCTGCGCGGCGTCGATGGCGTGCGAGGGGAACTCGAACAAGGTGTGGTTGTAGTAGTCGAGGCCCCGGACGAGGCGGGGGTCGATCTCGAAGGCGATGCCCAGCACCTTGAGCCCCTGCTGGACGCGGTCGAAGCGCGCCTCCGCGTCCGCCGTGAGGAACTCCAGCACCTGCGGGGCAGCAGCCACGACCGGCTCGTCGCCGGGGCGGCGGGAGTCGAGCACCCGGAGGGGGTTGATGGCGAGGGTCTCCCGGCTCTGCTCCGACAGGTCGGTCCGGTGGTCCGTGAGGAAGGCAGTGAGGGCGGCGAGGTAGGCCGCCCTCGTCGCGTCATCCCCGAGGGAGTTGAGGACCAACGAGCGCCGGGTGAGGCCGAGGGCCCGGTGGAACCCGTCGAGCAGGGCGATGACCTCGACATCGCTGTCGGGATCGTCCGTGCCGACGATCTCCGCGTCGAGTTGGAAGTGCTGCCGGTACCGGCCGGCCTGGGGCGCCTCGTACCGGAACGCCGGGCCCGCCGTCCATGCCTTCCACGGGACCGGCGGGCGGTGTTCGGCGAAGGCCCGCATGATGCCCGCGGTGAACTCGGGGCGTACGGCGACCCGCCGGCCGCCCTTGTCCTCGAAGTCGTACATCTCCTTGCGGACGATGTCCGTCGAGTCCCCGACCCGCAGGAAGACCTCCAGGTGTTCGATCAGCGGAGTGACCACGAGACCGAACCCGGACCGCTCGGCGTGCGCGGCGAACGTGGCGAGCAAGCTGGCCCAACGCTGCGACTGCGGCGCCAGCACGTCGGCCATGCCACGCGGGGCCTGGAACTCGGGCACGAGGGGCCAGGCTAGTTGGTGCCTGCCGCCGCTCCTCAGTGCGTTCCCCGGCTACGACCGGCGCAGGTTCAGGCCGACTTGCGGGGCCGGGCCGAGCGCTTCTGTCTTCCTGCGGTCGTCGCCGTGCGACGCTTGCTCCGGCTGCTGCGTCCGGCTGCTGCGGGACGACCGGCGGCGGCCCTTGGCCGACTCGACGCTGGCCGCCAGGGCCTCCATCAGGTCGACGACCTTCGCCGGGGGCTCCTTCTCCGACGCCACGCTCAACTCCTTGCCCGCCTGCTTGTCCTTGATGCGCTGGCGCAGCTCCTCGGTATACGTGTCGTGGTACTGGCGTGGGTCCCACTCGCCGGCCAACGAGTCGACGAGCTGCGTGGCCATGCGCAGCGCCTTGGCCTCCGGCTTGGAGCGCCGCGACGGCAACTCGTCCACGTCCTTGCGGGGCACCACCTCGTCGGCGAAGCGCATGGTCGACATGGCCAGGACGCCGTCGAGGGGGCGGATGGCGGACAGGTACTGCTTGTTGCGCATCACGACCGTGCCGATGGCGGCCCGCTCCCGGTCCTCCATCGCCGACAGCAGGAGCTGGTAGGCCTTCTCACCGCCGTCACCCGGCGCCAGCCAGTAGGTGCGCTCGTAGTAGATCGGGTCGATGGCGGCCAGCTCCACGAAGTCGGTGACCTCCACCGCTTTCGTCGACTCCGGCTTCAGCTCGTCGAGCTCCTTCTTGTCGAAGGTGACGTAGCGGCCCTTGCGGACCTCGAAGCCCATCTCGATGTCGTCCGCGTCGACCTCGTCGACCCGTCTTCTCCGAGACCTTGCGGTTGCGGACGCGGGCGCCGCTTCTCCTTGTCGATCTGGTGGAAGTGGACGTCGTGGTCGCGGACGGCCGTGTAGGCACGTACGGGCACATTGACCAGGCCGAACGAGATCGAACCGGTCCAGATGGGTCGGGCCATGGCGCGGATTTACCCACGCCACTCCCCCGTCAATCGCCGCCGGCGGTCAGTCGGGCTCGGGCGCGTGGCAGACGGCCTCGACGTTGTTGCCGTCGGGATCCCGCACGAAGGCGCCGTAGTAGTTCGGGTGGTATTCGGGCCACACCCGGGGCTCGTGGAGCACCTCGGCCCCGGCACCGACGGCGGCATCGAAGAAGGCCCGCACCGCGGCCCGGTCGGGCGCCTCGAAGGCCAGGTGCGACTCCCGGAAGCCCTCGCCGGAGTCGAAGGTGCCGATCCAGAAGTCCGGCTTCCCAGCGGTGCCGTAACCCATGGCCACCTCGAAGTCCATGATCCGCGTAGCGCCCAGCGGCGCCAGCACGGTGTCGTAGAAGGCGGCACTGGCCGCCAGGTCGGCGCATTGCATCCCTACGTGGTCGAGCATCGCCCCAGCCTGCCACCTGTCGCCCAGCGGCCCGTCCGCCCGCCGCTGGGACGTCTCGCGGAGGTCCGTTGCGGAAAACGCAACCCACCTCCGCGAGAGTCGTACGCCGGCAAGAGGGAGAGGAGCGGCGGGCGGATCAGCCGTGGCCGCGGCCGGGCACGACACGATAGGCGTCGTACACGGCGTCGATGTTCTTGATCGTCCGCAGCACCGAGTCCAGGTGGCCGGGGTCGGCCATCTCGAACTCGAAGCGCATGCTGGCCACGCGGTCGGACCCGGTCTGCGTCGAACAGGCGACGATGTTGACGTGCTGCTCGGACAGCGCGTTCGACACGTCCCGCAGGAGCCGCGAGCGGTCCAGGGCCTTCACCTCGACCGACGCCCGGAAGACGGCGCCGTTGGTGTTGCCGTCCCACTCGACCTCGATCAAGCGGGCCGACTGGTCCGACATCAGGGCGACGGCGTTGGCGCAGTCCGCACGGTGGACGCTCACACCCCGTCCTCGTGTGACGAAGCCCATGATCTCGTCGCCGGGGACGGGAGTGCAGCAACGGGACAGCCGCACCAGCAGATCGTCGAGACCCTCGACGTGGATGCCGACGTTCGTCGCGCCCTTGCGCAGCCGTGACGGCGCCCGCAGACTCGTCGGCAGGACCTCGTCCTCCTCGCCTTGGCGCAGCGCCTTGGAGATGCGGTGGGCGATGGACCGCCCGGACACCTGGTGCTCGCCGATCGCCCGCAACATGGCGTCGAAGTCCGCGTAGTTGAGGCTCTTGGCCTCCCGCGCCAGCGAGTCGCCCGCGAGGACCTTCTGGACCGGCAGGCCTTCGCGGCGGAGCGCGTCGACGAGCTCCTCCCGCCCTGCCTCGAGCGCATCCTCCCGGCGCTCCTTGCTGAACCACTGGCGGATCTTGTTGCGGGCCCGCGGGCTGCGGACGATCTTCAGCCAGTCACGGCTGGGACCGGCGCGATCCACCTTGGAGGTGAAGATCTCGCAGGTGTCGCCCGACGTCATCACGTGGTCCAGCGGCACGAGACGGCCGTTCACCCGCGAGCCGATGCAGGCGTGGCCGACCTCGGTGTGCACGGCGTACGCGAAGTCGATCGGCGTCGACCCGATGGGCAGCGTGATGACCCGACCCTTCGGGGTGAACACGAAGACCTCGTCGTGCTCGAGGTCGGTCTTCAGGTTCTCCATGAACTGGTCGGGGTCGTTGGTGTCGGCCTGCCAGTCCATGATGCGGTTGAGCCAAGCCAGGTCGTCGGAGGGCGAGCCCTCCTTGTAGGCCCAGTGCGCGGCCACGCCCCACTCGGCGCGGTGGTGCATCTCCCGCGTGCGGATCTGCACCTCGAGCGGCTTGCCGCCCGGCCCGATCACCGTCGTGTGGAGCGACTGATAGAGGTTGAACTTGGGCATGGCGATGTAGTCCTTGAACCGCCCCACCACCGGCTTCCACGCGCCATGGATGCAGCCCAGAGCCGCGTAGCAGTCCTTCACCGAGTCGACGAGAACCCGGATGCCGACCAGGTCGAAGATGTCGTCGAACTCCTTGCCCCGCAGCACCATCTTCTCGTAGATGCTCCAGAGGTGCTTGCCCCGGCCGGTCACGTCGGCGTCGATCTTGAGCTCGCCCAGCCGGCCCTGCACCTCGGCGACGACCTCGGCCACGTAGTGGTCCTGCTCGGGCGTCCGCAGGGCCACCAGGCTGTCGATCTCGGCGTACCGCTTCGGGTGCAGCGCGGCGAACGACAGATCCTCGAGCTGCTGCTTGATCTCCTGCATGCCGAGGCGATGGGCCAGGGGGGCGTAGATGTCGAGCGTCTCCTGGGCCTGGCGCACCTGCTGCTCCGTGGGCATGGCGGCGATCGTGCGCAGGTTGTGGAGACGGTCGGAGAGCTTGATGATGAGGACCCTCAGGTCCTTGGCCATCGCCACCAGCATCTTGCGCATGGTGGCGGCCTGCTGCTCCTCCCGGGAGTCGAAGCGGATCCGCTCGAGCTTCGTGACGCCGTCGACGATCTGGGCCACCTCGGGCCCGAACTGCTCCTCGATCTCGGCGACCGTGATCTCGGTGTCCTCGGCGGCGTCGTGGAGCAGCGCGGCGGCGACCGTCGTGTCGTCCAACCCGATGTCCGCCACGACCTTGGCCACCGCGATCGGGTGGTTGATGTACTTCTCCCCGCTCTTGCGGTACTGGTGCTCGTGCGCCTCGGCCGCCACCTCGTAGGCCCGCACGATCGTGGCGATCGGTGCCTTCGGGTGGCGATGGCGGAAGGCGTCGACGACGGGGGCGATCTCGTCGGCCGGGATCGGGGCGTGCCGCCGCCAGGGCAGGACCCGGTCGACGGTGGCCATGACGCTCCTCCCCTACTCGTACGTGATGAGGCTCTCCACCTCGTAGCCCTTCAGGCTGTCCCGCCCGCCCAGAGGAGCGAGCTCGATGGCGAAGCCGAGGCCGACGACGTCCGCCCCCAGCCCTTCGACGAGGCGGACGGCCGCGGCGGCGGTGCCGCCGGTGGCCAGCACGTCGTCCACCACGAGCACCCGCTCGCCCGGGAACATGCCGTCGCGGTGGACCTCCAGCTTGTCGGTGCCGTACTCGAGGAGGTACTCCTCCCTGGCCACCGCCCACGGCAGCTTGCCGGCCTTTCGCACGGGCACGAACGAAGCCCCTCGGCGGTAGGCCAGTGGGGCGGCGAGGATGAAGCCGCGCGCCTCGATCCCGATCACGCGGTCGATCTCGACCCCCGAGAAGCGGTCGGCGATGGCGTCGACGGCGAAGCGGAACGCGTCCGGATCACCGAGGAGCGGCGTGATGTCGCGGAACGTGACGCCCACGCGGGGGTAGTCGGGGATGTCCCGGATGTGGTCTCTGAGCCACGTGGCATCGGCCGCCATGGACCGAGGATACCGAGTCTTCGTCGCTCACCGGCGCTCCGCCCCGGCTCGCTCCTACTCGCTCCGCTCGGCAATACCTCCAGCTACGCAGCGGCGCGCCGGCCAAGCCGGACGCGCCGGCCCAATCGGCAGTGCGTCGCTCACCGGCGCTCCGCGGCGCCGCGGAGGGCCGAGCGCGGTGTCAGCGGCGGCGCTTCTTGCGGGGGCGGGGCGCGTGGGTGAGCGTCGCGGGCTTGAGCGCCGGGCTGGCGCTGCTCGCGGAGCGGGCGGCCGAGGTGGCGACCTCCTCGGCCTCCGTCACCGCAGATCCGTCCAGCGCAGGGCTGGTGCTGGCGGCCGAACGCGCGGTCGCAGCGGTGGTCGTGGCGGCGACACGCTTGCGGGCCGAGGGTCGGTAGCGCGCCTCGCGGCCCTTGAGCATGGCCAGGACCGGGGTGGCGATGAAGATCGACGAGTAGGAGCCGGCGAGCAGGCCGACGAGCAGCGCGAGCGCGAAGTCCTGCAGCGCGATGGCGCCCATCAACCACACGCCCACGACCAGCAGCGAGATCACCGGGAGGACCGCGGCCAGGCTGGTGTTGATCGACCGCATCAGCACCTGGTTCATCGACAGGTTGACGATGTCGGCGTAGGAGGCGCGGGTCGTGACGAGCTTGCGGGTGTTCTCGTGGACCTTGTCGAACACGACGATGGTGTCGTACAGCGAGAAGCCGAGGATCGTGAGGAAGGCGATGACGGTCGCCGGTGTCACCTCGAAGCCGAAGATCGAGTAGATCCCGACGCTGATCAGGACGTCGTGCAGGACGGCGATCAACGACGCCACGGCCATCTTCCACTCGAAGCGGATCGAGATGTAGATGGTGATGAGGAGGAAGAAGACGAGGAGCGCCCTGAGCGCCTTGCGGGTGATCTGCTCGCCCCAGGTCGGGCTCACGACGTTGACGCTCACCTCCTCGGCCGGAAGTCCCGGCGGCCTCCGCGTAGGCCTCCTTGACGGCGGCCCGCACCTCGTCGGGCTGGTCGTCGACCTGGATGCGGAGGCGGTCGCCGCTGGGCCCGGAGAGCGTCTGGATCTTGGCGTCGGCGGCGTCGATGCCGTTGTCCTCCAGCACCGCCCGGGCGTCGTCGACGGTCTGGCCGTTGGCCTCGAACTCCCAGGCCACACCGCCCTCGAAGTCGATCCCCAGGTTGAGCCCGTTGAAGATCAGCGAGATCACGCTGAGCACGATGAGGACGCCCGACGCGATGAAGCCGATGCGCCGCTTGCCGACGAAGTCGAAGTTCGTCTCGCCGTGGTAGAGGCGGTGCCACAGGCTGCCTCGGGGGCGCGGGGCCTGCTGCTCGACTTCGGTCACGCCGTGCCTCCGGCCAGGATGGCCTCACCGGTGTGGACACCGAGGACGTCAGCGCCCCGGTAGACCTGCGCCTGCGACACCAGCAGCGCCGCCGGGCGGACGAAGAACCAGGTGACGATCAGGTCGAGGATGGTCGAGAGGCCGAGGAAGAACGCGAAGCCCCGTACCGAGCCGACCGAGAGGTACCACAGCACACCGGCGCCGATCAGCGACACGATGTCCGCGGCCAGGATGGTGCGCCACGCGCTCTTGAAGCTCCGGGGGGTCGACGCCCGCAACGACTTGCCGGAGCGCACGTCGTCCTTCAGCCGCTCCAGGAAGACCACATAGGAGTCCACCGTCACGCCGATCGACACGATGATGCCCGTGACCCCGGCCAGCGTGAGCGAGAGGCCGGAGGTCGTGGACAGGATGGAGATCGTGGTCCAGAGCAGGCAGCCCGTGAGGATCAACCCCAGCACCACCAGGATGGCCAGGCTGCGGTAGTAGAGGATCATCAGGATCAGGACCAGCAGCACGCCGACGAAGCCGGCGATCAGGCCGGCCCGCAGCGAATCCTTCCCGAGGGTGGCCGAGACGGTCTGAGCGGCCTGCGGCTCGAGCTGCACCGGCACGCCGCCGTACTTGAGGATGCGGGCCAGGTCCCTGGCCTCGTCCTTCGCGAATCCCGATCCCCCGCCGGACACCTGCACGCTGGTGTTGGTGAAGAACGGGTCCTGCGGGACCGGCGCGGCGATGACCCTGCCGTCGAGCACGATCGCCATGCCGCCGGTCGGGCACTCGGTGTCGCGGTTGTAGCACTTGCCCGCCCACGTGTTCCACGCGTCGAGGCCGCGCTGGCCGCCCTGCAGCTCCAGATCGACGACCCACTCACCGTTGATCACCGAGGCCTCGGCCGTGGAGATGGCGTCCTCCCCGAGCGCGAAGGACGGACCCATCGTGTAGAGCACGGTGCCGTCCCGGCCGGGGAGCACCACCGTGGCCTCGGGGGTGTCGCCCTCGCGGGGAGTGATCTGGGCCGCCACCTCTGGAGCCAGGCTGGTGGTGGACGCCCCGACCGCTGGCGTCGTGGTCGCCGTTGACGTGCTCGGCACGGCAGTCGTGGCGGGCGCCGCGGTCGTCGCGGTCGTCGCGGCGGCCCCGGCCACCGTGGTCGTCGTCGCCCCGGGCAGGGTGGTCGTCGTGGACCCGCCGGGCACGGTGGTCGTCGTGGCGCTCGCGGCCACATCGTCGGCGAGCGCTTCGGCCAGCACCGGCCGGAAGAGCACCTTGCCGGTGCGGCCGACCAGCTCGATGGCGCGGTCCTGGTCCTTGATTCCCGGCAGGTTGACGACGACGGTCTGGCCCTGGCGGATGATCTCCGGCTCGGCCACCCCCAGGCTGTCGATGCGGTTGCGCAGGATCTCGGTGACGACCTCGAGCGACTCCGTGTCCGCCTCCCCGACCGGCTGGAGGGTCACCGAGGCGCCGCCCTGGAGGTCCAGGCCCAGCTGGGGCTTGGTGTCCGTGACCAGGGTGAGGATGACACCCCCGACGGCCACCGTGACGATGGCGACGAGGGAGACGACGAGGCCGCGACGCTTCATCGCCGGTCAGTCGGCGGTCGGAGCGTCCCGCTCCCCTTTGGCCTGCTGGTCGGCCGGATCGGTCCGGTCGGCCTCATCGGCGGCCGCGTCGTCGGAGGCGGTGTTCTCGGCCGCCCCTTCCGACACCGGGATCCGCCGCGACACGGCCTGGCGGGCGACCCGGATGTCCACCCCGTCGGCGATCTCCAGCCAGATGACGTCACCCTCCGTAGCGGTGACGAAGCCGTAGATGCCCGACGTGGTCATGACCTCGTCGCCTTCCTCCACCGCGCTGGCCAGCTCCCGCTGCTGCTGCATCCGGCGCCGTTGCGGCCGGATGAGCAGGAAGTACATCACCACGGCGATGAGGATGAACGGCAGGAAGGCGACCAGCCCACCCCCGGACGAGGATTCTTGGGCCAGCAGGGTCAGGAACATTGGGCCACCAGGGTCAGGGAACGAAGTGCGACGAGAAAGGCTAGGTCCTCGCGGGTCGGAACTTGAAGCACCACCGGAACTTTTCGCTCAGGGCCGGGTCAGCCCCACTGGGCCAGCACCTCGCGGCGAAGGTCGTCGAGCCGCCCCGCGACGATCGCGGCCCGCATCGAGTCCATCAGCTGCAGCGTCCAGGCCAGGTTGTGCAGCGAGAGGAGCCGGGCCGCGGTCGGCTCCCCGACCTGGAACAGGTGGCGGAGGTACCCCCGGCTGTGGCGGGCGCACACCGCGCACCCGCACGTCGCATCCACGGGCTCGTCGCTCTCGCGGTGGACGGCGTTCTTCACCTGCAGTCGTCCCGCCGACGTGAACGCCACCCCGTGCCGCCCCAGACGGGTCTGCATCACGCAGTCGAACTGGTCGACGCCGCGCGCCACGGCTTCCACCAGCGACGCCGGATCGCCGACCCCCATCAGGTAGCGCGGCCGGTCGGCGGGCAGCACGGCCAGGGCGGCCTCCAGCGCCGGCAGCATCTCGGCCCGGGTCTCGCCGACCGACAGCCCGCCGATGCCGTAGCCGTCGAAGTCCAGCTCGACCGTGCGCTGCGCGCTCTCCGCCCGCAGCGCCAGATCGATCCCGCCCTGCACGATGCCGAACAGTGCCTGGTCCTCGCGCCCGTGCGCGGCCCGGGCCCGCTTGGCCCACGCGCTCGTACGCTCGACTGCCAGCCGGATCGTGGCCGCAGGCGACGGCAGCGGCGGGCACACATCCAGCACCATCTGGATGTCAGCGCCCAGCAGCTCCTGCGTGGCCACCGCCGACTCGGGGGTCAAGCGATGGGTGGAGCCGTCGTACGTGGAGCGGAACGTGACCCCGTCGTCGTCGACCGCCGGCTCCAGCGAGAACACCTGGTAGCCGCCCGAGTCGGTCAGGGTCAGGCCATCCCAGCCGCTGAAGCGGCCGAGCCCTCCGAGCTGAGCCACCGTCGTGGCGCCGGGTCGCAGCATGAGGTGGTACGTGTTCCCCAGCACGATCTCCACGCCGAGCCGATCGAGGTCGGCGGCGGAGAGGTGCTTGACCGCCCCCGCGTGCCGACCGGCATGAAGCACGGGGTGCGGTAGGAGCCGCGAGCGGTGTGGGCGACGCCCGTCCGCGCCGCCCCGTCCACAGCCTCCAGCTCGACCCGCACCGGGTGCGTCATGGCGCGCTCCTGCGGAGGAGCATGGCGTCACCGAACGACAGGAAGCGGTAGCCGTCATCGAGCGCGGTGGCGTAGAGCTCGCGCCACCGCGGACCGATGAACGCGTCGATCATCATCAACAGCGTGGTCCGGGGCAGGTGGAAGTTGGTCATCAGCAGGTCGACGACCCGCCACTCGTAGGGGCGGTGGATGAAAAGGCGGGTCCGGCCGGAGGCCTGCCCTGTGGCACCGGCCGACTCGAGCGCGCGTGCCACGGTCGTTCCGACAGCAACCACTCGCGTCGCATCGCGGCATGCCTCCAGCGTCTCCGCCGGCACCTCGTAGCGCTCGCTGTGGATGTGGTGCCGGGTGGGGTCGGCCTCGGACACCGGTTGGAACGTGTCGAGGCCCACCACCAGCTCGACGCGGGCCAGCGCGACGGAGCGGGCGGCCAGTGACTCGAGCACGGCGGTGGTCAGGTGCAGCCCGGCGGTCGGGGCTGCGGCCGAGCCGGGGCGCCGTGCGTACACCGTCTGGTAGCGGCCGGGGTCGGCCAGCGGCGCGGTGATGTAGGGCGGCAACGGCACCTGGCCGGCCGCGTCGATGGCCGCCAGCGGGTCGTCGGCGCACAGCTCGACGGTGAAGGTGTCGCCGGACTCCGTGCGGGGCCCCATCAGCAGGACCGCGCGGCCAGCGTCGTCGACCAGCTCCTCCCCGCGTGCCAGCCGCCGCGCCGGGCGGACGAGGCACTCCCAACGCCGGTGCTGGGCGTCGAGCGCCTCCAGGAGCAGGACCTCGACGGCGCCGCCGCTGCGCCGGTGGAGCCGGAGCCGGGCCGGGATGACGCGGGAGTCGTTGACCACGACGAGATCGCCCGGTTCCAGGAGGTCGGGGAGATCCCGCACCCGGCGATGGGCCGGCGGAACGCCCGCGCCGCGGTCCACCAGCAGCCGGGCCGCGTCCCTGGGCTCGATCGGATGCTGGGCGATGGCGGCCGGCGGGAGGTCGTAGTCGAAGTCGGCCAGCCGCACGCCGGCCAGGGTAGGGCGCTCGGCCGCCTCGAAGGCCGGTCGCCGGCGCCGCGCGATGATGCGGCCATGAGCACCTACCGGACCGACCAGGTCGCCGTGGACGGCGGCAGCTTCGACCTCCATGTCTGGGTTCCGGACGGCGGGGAGGGCCCGGGCCTCCTGTTGATCCAGGAGATCTTCGGGGTCGGCCCGTACATCCGGGCGGTGGCCGAACGGCTGGCGGACCTCGGGTACGTGGTGGGAGCGCCCGACATCTTCTGGCGCATCGACCGCAACTGGGAGGCGGACCACTCCGCTGCGGGTCTGGAGGCGTCGCTCGGCATGGTGCAGAAGTTCGACTTCCCGCAGGGCGTGGCCGACTGCGTCGCTTCGCTCCACCGGATCGAGGAGCTCCCCGAGGTGTCGGGCGGCGTCGGTGCCGTCGGCTTCTGCCTGGGCGGCACGCTCGCCTATCTGACCGCGGCCGTCGGCTCGCCCGCCGGCTGCGTGAGCTACTACGGCTCGGGGGTCGCCGGCATGCTCGACCAGCTCGACAACATCGAGTGCCCCCTCCTGTTCCACTTCGGCGACGCCGACAGCTACATCCCGGGCGAGCAGGTGGAGGCCGTGGAGGCCGCGATCGCGGGCAGGGACGGCATGAGCTTGAACGTCGAGCCGGCCGGCCACGCCTTCGACAACCACGAGTCGGACATGTTCTGGAACGAGGCCGCCGCGGCGTCGGCCTGGGAGCAGACGGTCGCGTTCCTGGCCCGCCATCTGCCGACAGGCTGACGGCCCTCAGCGGCCCTCCCAACCGGCGGGCACACGGGTGTCTGGGAGGTAGGAGCAGTAGGTGCCCGTTCTGACGGTGCGCTGGAGATGCTGGCCGAGCTCCGGGTTGTGCTGCTGGATGCGGGCCATCGTCTGGCGGATCGCGCGCGTGACACCGGATCGGGCGCGCTCGGAGGCCGATCCAGCTCGGCGACCGCGACCACCGAGTCCGACGGCACGCGAGAGCTCGCGCAGCAGAAAGTCGCGTCGGCGTCTGCTTGTGCCTCGCGTTCGTCGTCGCCGCTCGCGCGCGCTGCTTCGACGTCGTCGTCGATCTCGGCGAGGCGTCGCCGATAGGCGGACCTGGCACTGGCATCGAGCATCTCCCCGGCGTCACCGAAGGCGAGATGCGCGCCCGCAGCGTCCCCATCGCTGGGGAGCGGGTTTCCCTGGTCCGCCGCGACCAGATCCAGGACGTGGAACTCACGACCGGGATGGGTGAGGAGCCTGGCCAGGTGGTGCATTCCCTTGCGGTCTCGCACCTGCACGGTGCGGCCCTCGAAGGTCACCGACCAGTCGTCGCCGATGCGCTGGATGGCGTTGGCCGCGTCACATCGCTTCGGTGCGGGCTCCAACGTGGTGTCCGCGGTCGCGCCCGTGGCGGGTGGCGTTCGGATCTCGTCGATGATCGCCCTCGCGGCGCTCTCTTCGAGCTCTGCCCGACGCTGGTTGCCGCCAGCTCTGCAGGCCTCGCCGAGGCCGATTCGTGCGAGTGCGGCCTCGTAGGGAGCTCCGACCTCGCTCCAGAGTCCGGCCGCTTCGGTGAACAAGCGTTCCGCCCCGCCCGCGTCGCCGAGGGCGAGTCGCAACTGCGCTCGGCTGTGCGCGGCGGATGCGATCAGCGCCTTGCTGTGGAAACGGGCCGCAATGGCAGCGAGCTCGTCGGCGGCGGCCTCAGCGCTCTCGAAGTCACCATCGGCGATGGCGATCTCGACCTGTGCCGCGAGAAGGGGCGCGCGACGGAGCTCGCTTGACGGTGGGAACTCCTTGGACGGAACCAAGGTCGGACGCTCGATCGCATCGCGTATCGACGCCGCGGCGCCGGCGACGTCGCCCTGGGCGAGAAGCAACTGGGCCAGGCCTGGTTGCGCATCCCAGCCGGCTCGGTGTGCGGCCACGAGCGCGTTCTCGGCGCCCGTGAGGTCGCCGGTGCGCAGCCGGATCTGGCCGAGCTCGCTGAGGGGCCATCCAAGCTCGCGGCGAAGGTAGGGCCGTAGCTCTTCACACGCTCGGAGTGCCTCCACCTCGGCTTCGCGGCAGCGTCCTCGCAACCGCATGATCTCGGCCCGATGCACACGGCACCGGCCCTGCAGGCTGCCGATCGCGTTCGTGTGGCACCAGCGCTCCATCGCTTCCGTCCACTCCTCCGCCAGGTCGTATTGCGCCAGCCCCTGCAACGCGCACACCAGCTCGCAGTACACGACGCCCGTGGACAGCGGGTCGAGGTCACCGGCGACCAACGCAACCCCGGCCTCGTCGAGCAGTGCCAGACCGCGCTCGACCTCACCGTCGAGGATGGACAGCCGCGCTTGCGCGACACGTCCGATGGCTGTGGCGGCCGGGTCGCACGTCGAGCCGACCTCGATCGCTCGACGCGCCCAGCTCATTGCGGTCGAACGGTCGCCGCTCAGCATCCGCTCGTAACTGCGGACGACCGCCAACCACGCATGAGCCGGTGTGCTCTCTGCGGAGTCGAGGAGGTGCTCGGCGCGGGCCAGCCATCCACGCACGGGGGCCATCAACGCGGTGTCGAACAGCAGGTGCATCGCGACGCGAACCGCGGCTCCCGCCGCCGCGGTGGTCTCGCCGGCATCGCTCAGGGCCGCGTACGCTGCGCTCCCAGGTCTCGATGGTGACGTCGAGGTTCCCCGACGCGTAGGCCACGCCGGCCAGTACCGGCAGATCGACCGCACCGACCTGGCCGTTCGCATCCGCCTCCTGGAACAGCTCGAACGCCTCCTGCCACGCCCCACGGGATGCGGCGTCACGTGCGCGTTCGAGGAGACCGGCTTCGGAGCCATCGCTCATCGCGCCCTCCGATCGCTCGACGGTTACCGCGGTAACAGTCTCGCTCACGCCCCTCGGGTGGGGAACCAAAGCCCCAGAGGAACGATCCCGAGGAGGAATCATGCACTACGCGAACGTCAACGGTGTCGAGTTGGAATATGAGATGCACGGATCCGGCGAACCGGTCCTGCTGATCAGCCCCGTCCTCGCCGACGGGTTCGCGCCGCTCGTCGCCGAACAGGCGCTCAGCGACCGCTACCAACTGGTCCAGTACCACAAGCGGGGCTGGTCCGGCAGCACCCACACCTCGGCGCCGGTGAGCGTGGCCGACCACGCGGCCGATGCCGCCGCGCTGCTCGACCATCTCGACATCGCTCGCGCCCACGTCATCGGCCACTCCAGCGGCGCCGCCGTCGCCGCCCAACTGGCCATCGACGACCCCCGCCGGGTCGCCACTCTGGCACTGCTCGAGCTGTCGATCTTCACGGTGCCCAGCGGTGGTGCCTTCCTCGACGCGGCGAGCCCGGTGTTCGATGCCTACGCCAGCGGCAACCACGAAGGCGCCGTAGCCATGTTCCTGAGCGCCGTCAGCGGCCTCGACTGGCCAGCGTGCCGAGCGCTCCTCGACGAGCGCATCCCCAGTGCGTTCACCCAAGCGGTCAAGGACGCCGACACCTTCTTCGGCGTGGAGCTACCCAGCCTCACCCAGTGGGTCTTCGACGCCGACGACGCAGCCAAGATCGGCCAACCCGTACTCTCCGTACTGGGCAGCGATACCGCTCTCCTCTGGGTGGAGGTCGCCGAGTTCCTCCGGAACACGTTGCCCGACGTCGAGGAACGCACCATCGCCGGTGTCGGCCATCTGCTGCACATCCAGCAGCCGCAGCCAGTGGCCGACGAGATCGCCGACTTCCTGGGGCGCCACCCGCTCACGGCCTGAATCTGAGAGGTCGCCGGCCGCGAGGCCGACTCGGCCTTGAACCGTCGCGACGGGACAGCGTCAGGCAGGGTCGACCGGGTCGAACAGACCGGCGGGCTCGGTTGGTCGACCGGGGAAGGCAAGCGGTGGGGCGAGCCCCAGGTGCTCCCACGCCGCCGCGGTGGCCAGGCGGCCGCGGGGCGTGCGCACCAGGAGCCCCTGCTGGATCAGGAAGGGCTCGTAGACGTCCTCGACCGTCTCGGTCTGCTCGCTGACGCTGATGGCCAAGGTCGAGAGCCCGACGGGGCCGCCGCCGAACTGGGCGCACAACGCCGAGAGGATGGCCCGGTCCACCTTGTCCAGGCCCCGCTCGTCCACCCCGAACAGCGCCAGACCGTCTCGGGCCGTCTGCACGTCGATCAGCCCGCTGGCCCTGACCTCGGCGAAGTCCCTCACGCGGCGCAGCAACCGGTTGGCGATCCGGGGCGTGCCCCGGCTGCGACGGGCGATCTCCCAGGCGCCGGGCGGCTCAATGGGGACGTCCAGGATGCGGGCCGCCCGCGTGATGATGGCCTCGAGCTCCTCGGGCACGTAGTAGTCGAGCCGGGCCACCAGCCCGAACCGGTCCCGCAAGGGCCCGGTGAGCAGCCCGGTGCGGGTCGTGGCGCCCACGAGCGTGAACCGGGGCAGGCTGAGGCGGATCGACGACGCCGCGGGCCCCTTGCCGACCACGATGTCGATCTGGAAGTCCTCCATCGCCGGGTAGAGGATCTCCTCGACGGCCCGGGACAGCCGGTGGATCTCGTCGATGAACAGGACGTCGCCGTCCTCCAACTTCGTGAGGATCGCCGCCAGATCGCCGGCCCGCTCGAGCGCGGGGCCCGACGTGATGTGGAGCCGCACTCCCATCTCGACCGCGACGATGCCCGAGAGCGAGGTCTTGCCCACGCCCGGCGGACCGGCGAAGAGGAGGTGGTCGGCCGCCTGCCCCCGCCGGCGGGCGGCCTCGAGGACCACCGACAGATGCTCCTTCAGCTCCCGCTGGCCGACGAACTCCTCCAGCCGGCGAGGGCGGAGGCTGGCGTCCTCGGCCACCTCGCGCTCGTCGGCCGGGGCCGGGTCGAGGAACTCGTCACGCACGGCCGGCACCGAGCACCTTCAGCGAGTCCCGCAGGAGCTCCTCCGCGTGGTCCGACGGACCGACCTCGCGCAGGGCGTCGCGGATCTCGTCGGCGCCGTAGCCCAGACCGGCCAGCGCCTCGCGGACGTGCGCCACCGCAGATGAACCGCCGTCGAACGGGGACGACGCGTCGAGCACAGGGACGGCCAGACGGTTGCGCAGCTCGACGAGCAGCCGCTCCGCCGTCTTGCGGCCCACGCCCGGGACCAGGCACAGCGAGGCCAGATCCGCGGACGCGACGATGTCGACCAGAGCGCCCGGCGTGTGGGTCGCGAGGATGGCCAGGGCCAGCGCTGGACCGACGCCGTGGGTGGCGATGAGCACCTCGAACGCCGCCCGCTCGTCGCGGTCGAGGAAGCCGTAGAGGGTCTGCGCGTCCTCCCGGATGTGGTGGTGCACGTGGAGGAAGGCGGAGGTCGTCGGTTCGAGCTCCGCGAGCGTCCGGGGCGTGACGGTCACGAGGTACCCGACGCCGCCCACCTCGAGCAGCACCTGCCCGTCGGCCGCCCGCTCGAGCACCGTCCCGCGCAGCGATCCGATCACCGCCCACCTCCTGCCCTCGCCACGACCCCTCCGGTCGCGGCTGCCACGCGTGCCCGCAGCGGCGCCATGGCCAGGTGACACAGGGCGAGCGCGGCGGCGTCAGCGGCGTCGGCCGGTCTCGGTGGCGAGGCCAGCTCGAGGCGCACCTGGACCATGCGCTGCACCTGAGCCTTGTCGGCGTTGCCCCAGCCGGCCACGGCCTCCTTGACCTGGTTCGGCGTGTACTGCACGACCTCGCAGCCCGCCGCAGCAGCCTCGGCCAGGGCCAGACCGCTGGCCTGCCCGACGCTCATGGCGGTGCGCACGTTGACCTGGAAGAAGACGTGCTCGACGGCCACGACGTCCGGCCGGAACTCGGCGAGGAGCGAGGCCAGCTCGGCGCGCAGCTCGGCCAGGCGCTGCGGCAGCGGATCGGACGGCGCGGTGCGGACGACCCCCAGCGCCAGCGCACGAGCGGACCCGGGCCGGCTCGACTCGACCGCGGCGTAGCCGCACCGGGTGAGGCCCGGATCGATGCCGACGATCAGCACGGTGCAAACCCGCCCGCGAAGGGAGCCATCCCGCGAGCCGTCGAAGGTGGGCGACCAGCGTCGAACACAGGTTCGGACCTTAGTCCGGAGCCTTCTGTTCCCGAGGGATGCTCGGCAGGAGCGGTGGGTCAGCTCCCGCAGTCCAGCGGCACCTGGCCGTCACCGGTGATGACCACGACACCCTCGCCGGCCACGACGGCGTGCGCACCGCTCAGGCCGAGCGGCGCCAGGTCCAGCCGCCACCGCACATCGGCACCGCTGGCATGGACGAGGTACGAGCCCCGGATCACGTAGTCCGCCGGCGGCTGCTGGGACTGCGCCGCCGACCGCCGCTCGAGGGCCAGCATCGCGCCCTTGTCCAGGCCGAGCGTGAGACGGCGGGTCACCCGCTCGCACGGCTCGTCCTCGCCACCGACGGTCAGGACGGTCACCCGATCGTCCGAGATGGCCGGCGTGCGCACGCTCCATCCGGTTGTCTCGACCCGCCACCGGACGTCCCCCGTCCGAGCGTCCACGGCCACGACCACGGCGTGGCGGCCTTCGGGCGCCCATCGGCGGACGACCGCCGGCACGGCCAGCAGCAGGCCCACCGCGACCAGCGCCCACGCCACACCGCCGGCCTTGCCGCCGGCGGTGGGCCGGCGCACCACGGCCAGGACCGACAGCACGAGCGCCAGCACGGCGAGCACCATCCCGATCAGCGCGAGCAGCTCCCAGAGGCGCGGGCTGGGCGGCGACCACCCCATGGCGGCCTGCCGGTACCACCAGATCGTGCCGCCGGCCGCGAGCGCGGCGAGGACCGCTCCGGCCAGGAGGCCGGAAGCCAGCCGGGTGAGGTTGTCGTCCCCGTTGACGCCCTGTCCGCGTGCGCCCACCGGGCGCAGAGGGTACTTCGGCCCCGTACCTGTTCACCAGCGGTGCCAGCCGGCGGTCAGGCCAGCTCGACGGGATGGGCCAGGGCGGTCAGCTTCGAGGGGTTGCTGACGACCGAGATCCGCGTGATGCGACCGTCGACGACGTCGAAGGCCTGGGTGAAGAACGGCACCCCGCCGGCCCGGACGACGAAGCCAGGCGTCCCGTTGATCCGGCACGGCTCCGATGAGATCGCCGACGGCAGGCGCTTGGCGATGTTGATGATGAAACGACCGACCCGGTCCGAACCGACGACCGGCCGGCGCGCGGCATGCGTGTCCGGACCGCCGTCGCTGACGAGCACCACGTCCGGTGACAGGAGTCGGAGCACCGTCCGCTGGTCCCCCTGGAGCGCCGCGCTGATGAACGCCGCGGCGACGGCCAGCGCGTCGGGGTCGGGTTTCGCGGGATGAGGGTCCGTCTCCCTGAGCTTGCGGCGCGCCCGGGACGCCACCTGACGGCAGGCCGGAGATGACTTGCCCAGGATCGTCGCGATCTCCTCGAAGGGCTGGTCGAACACGTCCGCCAGCAACACGACCAGGCGCTCGGTCGGCGTGAGCTGTTCGAGCAGGAGCAGGAAGGCGGTCGTCAGCGAGTCGCTGAGCTCGGCATGGTGTGCCGGGTCGGCGTCTTCAGGAGCGGTCAGGATCGGCTCGGGCAGCCATGGGCCGACGTACTCGGTGCGCTCACGCTGGCGCGCCCGCAGGCGGTCCAGCCCGATCCGGCTGGTCACGGTGGTGAGCCACGCGGCCGGCTCCTCGATGGCGTCCCGGTCCGCGCGCTGCCAGCGAAGCCACGTCTCCTGCACGACGTCCTCGGCGTCGCTGACCGACCCGAGCAGGCGGTAGGCCAGCCCCACCAGGCGCTTGCGCTCCGCCTCGAAGCGAGCCAGATCGTCGTCGGCGTCCGTGTCGCGGTCGCCGGTGCGGGTCGTCATGGCGCCGGGACCGAGGCCAGCAGCCGCAGGGCCGAGCCGGCCGCCGCCAGCGCGCTGGCCGCCGAGGCGTCCGAGAGCATGCCCTCGGGGCCGACCCAGTCACCGGCCAGCAGCACGTTGGAAGTGGCCGTCGCCGTCACCGCCGGCCGCCCGGCCAGCCCGCCCTCCCCCGCCAACGGGAGGGCATGGGCGACCGTCACCCGCCGCAGGAACCGTTCCTGCTCGATGGACGACCCGTCGATGCCGCACCGCGACGCCAGAGCAGCCAGCTCCGCGCGGTCCTCGGCGGCCTCCTCTTGGTGCCCCGGAGGGAGGTAGTGCATCACCTCCACGATCGCGCGTCCCGGCGGCGCCAGGCGGGCGACGGGCGCGTGGACGGACAGGTACAGCGGCCGATCGAGGCCGAACACGACCGGGGGCTGGGCCGGGCGGGTGACGCCGAGCTCGAGGCAGGCCGCCTCGACCGGAGGGCCGAGGTCGCCGAAGGCGCCCGGCGCCCGGCCGAGGAGCCGGCACGCCTCGGCGGGCGGCAGGCCGGCCAGGATGACGGTCGTGGCCTCGACCGGTCCGTAGGCCGCATGGACGAGGGCCGACCGGCCGTCGGATTCGACCGCACCGACGGCGGTGCCCTCGTGCAGCGTGCCGCCCGCGCTCGCCAAGGCGCGGGCCAGCCCGTCGACGATGCCTTGCCAGCCCCCGTCGACGTAGCGCACGCCCTGCAACCCGGCGCGGAGCTGGAGGACCGCAGCGCCGGCGTCCATCAGCTCTGGGGCGTTCCCGTACGACGTGACCCGGACGAGGGTGAGGACGAGCGCCCTCACGTCCTCGGGCAGGTCCTCGTCGTCGAACCAGTCGGTCACGGTACGGCCGGCGAGCCGGGACGCGTCGACCCGCGGCAACCGGGCCATCAGCCGGCCGAACCGCAGCCTGCTGGCCGGTCGCAGCAGTGGCGTCCGCGCCAACCGGCCAGGCCCGGTCGGGAACGGGTGCAGGGTGTCACCCATGAGGACGTGCGCGCCGGTCGCCGGTGGCTGGCGGCCGGACGGTTCGAGTCCCCAACGCTTCAACACCGCCATGAACGGGCCCTGCTCGAACAAGGCGTGGGGGCCTTCGTTGAAGAGGTAGCCGTCGCGGTCGGTGGTGCGGGCGCGACCGCCTGCTGGACGAGCGTCGAGCACGAGCGTGCGAGCTCCGCCCTTGGCAGCCTCGACCGCGGCCACCAGGCCGGCCACGCCCGCGCCGATCACCACCACGTCGAACCGATCACTGCTCATCGTCGATCTCACTGCCTCCGTCTCCATGTGCCGTTGCCCTGTTGACGACGAACGGGCGCCCGTTGTGACAGGCGCCGGCGCGCCGCGACCTCAGGCCTGGTGGACGGACGCCCTGATCTCGGCCACGAGCGCGGCCTGGTTCGCCTCCGTCGTCACATCACGCCGCGCGAACTCGACGCCGTCGAGGCGGACGTCGGCGTAGAGGCTGTCACCGTCGGCGTGGAAGTGGAGGAAGGCGCGGGACCGATGGAGGAAGTTGCCCCGCCGCCGCTCCTTCAGCTCATCCATGCCCCGCAACGCCCCCAGCAGCGGTTCGAGTCTTTCCAGATCGGCATCGTTGGCGTGCCGCACGGCCCGGACGGTAGTGGGCGGTCAGATGTCTTCGGAGGGGATGTGCGCCTGGAGCCGCTGCGTGTCGGCCACGGTCCACCCCTCGGGCGGTACGACCGCGGCCCACGCGGCCGCGAAGTCGATGTCGTAGTTGTGGCCGTACCCCGACGGCGCGCCGAAGCCGGCCACCAGGTCGCTGACCTCCTGCAGCGCCGCTCACGAACGGGAACCAGCTCACGTGCGGGGTGATGTCGTAGCCGAGCGGCTCCTGCATCCACGGCGGCTTGCGCCAGATCGACGACCAGCTCCAGTTGCCGACGGGATCCGAGGGATGGTGGACGTAGAGGATGCGGGGCTGCTCCCAGGCGGGGTCGGGTGGTTCGAGGTCGGACGGGCGGTTGGCGAACTGCACCGTCGTGCCGCCGTCGTAGACGGGCCGCCAGAACGGTGTGCCGTCCTCCCGGTCATCCGTGAACTGCTTCCAGATCGTGTTCCCCGCGGTGGGGCCGGTGAACAGCATCCCCGAGGCGCCATCGGCCATGTTGGTCAGCGAGTCGGCGGCGTCGTCGCCGATGAACGGCTCCTCCGCCCCGTAGGAACCGAGACTCTCCCCGAAGACGATCAGTTGCGGCCGCGAGTCCTCGGGCAGCTCCACCCACCGCTTGTGCACGGCCTCGTAGAGGGCCTGGCCGGCTTCGGCGGCGCGGTCCCGGTGCACGATGAAGGCCACCCAGCTCGGCAGGTACGAGTACTGCTGCGACACGATGGCGGTGTTGCCGGCGTGGAGGAGCTCCAGCGCGAGCACGCCGTCGGGATCGACCCAGCCGCTGCCGGTCGAGGTGACGACGGCCAGGACGTCGCGGTCGAAGCCACCGGCCCGCTCCAGATCGCGCGCCGCCAGCTCCGCGCGCGTTTCCGGGCTGTCGGCGGATTCGAGGCCGACGTAGGCCCGGACCGGCTCCATCACCTCTGCTTCCGGCCCGTGGAAGGCCTGCAGCTCCGTTTCGGACGTCGCCTGGGCCACGAAGGTCCGCCCGTACTCGCCCAGCGTGTCCCACGGGATCAGCGACTGCGGACTGCCGGAGGCCGTCGGCGTCGTGGGCTGCTCGATGCCCGACGCGGTCGTTTCGTCGAAGGCGCTCCACCGCTTGTCCAGCCAGTCGATGAAGCCCTCGAAGATGACGTCGCGCGTGATGACGACGGCCAGGACGATGAACACCGCGGCGGTGATGCCGTGGGCGAGCGCCCGTGGGACGTGGCGACCGAGCAGGTCGTCCAGCCAGCCTCAGGCCGTGCCCGATCAGGCGAGCCAGGAAGAAGAGGATGGCCGCGATCACGATCGTCATGAGGACCATGGGCACGAGCGACACCGCGGAGATGTGCGACATGCCGAGGAGGTCGCGCTGGTCGTTCTGCCAGATACACCCACAGCGCCAGGCAGACCGGGATGGCCACCGCCGCGACGCCCGGCCAGCACGATCCACGCCCACCACCTGAACTTCGCGCTGGGCCGGCGCTGCGTGCGCGTCGAGGACGACGTTCCCGAGCGCTCCGAGCAGGGTCCCGATGAGGTAGCCGACGCCGAGGCACACGGCGCTCACCGCGGCCTGCCACCCGGGGCCCCGCGGCATCATGCTCGGGTAGAGCGAGCGCCACCAGAAGATGAGGGCGACGACGAGCCCCACGTAGCTCGGCACTCGCAGCAGCGCCCCCCGGAGCCGACGGCGAGGTGGCGCCACGGACCGGACTGTACCCGTCGGCCGCGCCCGAGGACGGGACCCGGTGGAGCGCGACGGGCCGCGACGTTGACACGACCCGCGTCCGGCTCGACATCCTCCGGCGATGCCCGGCGCTCCCGTTTCCATCGGCGATGTCGAGGTCGCCGCCGGCCGGCTGGCCGGGGTGGCCCACCGCACGCCGGTCCTTCGCTCCCGCACGCTCGACGAGCGGACCGGGGGACGCCTCCACCTGAAGGCCGAGAACCTGCAGCGCATCGGGGCGTTCAAGTTCCGGGGCGCTTACAACCACCTCGCCGCCCTCGACGCCGACGTCCGCGCCCGGGGGGTGCTCACCTGCTCGTCGGGCAACCACAGCCAGGCCGTGGCCCTGTCCGCACGACTGCACGACACGCGGGCGGTCGTGCTCATGCCCGAGGACGCGCCGGTCAGCAAGGTGGCGGCCACCGAGGGCTACGGCGCGGAGGTGCTGCGCTTCGACCGCTACCGGCAGGACCGGGAGGAGATCACCGCCGAGACGGCCTCCCGCCTGGGCCTGCACGTGGTCCACGCCTACGACGATCCGTTCGTCATCGCCGGGCAGGGCACGGTGGCGCTGGAGCTCCTCGAGGAGTCCGGGCCGCTCGACGTGCTCGTGGTCTGCCTCGGCGGCGGTGGGCTCCTGGCCGGGTGCACCGTGGCCACGCGGGCGCTCGCCCCGGGCTGCCGCATCATCGGTGTGGAGCCCATGGACCGGCCGGCCGGGCGCAAGGCACGCGAGGAGGGCGCGCCGGTCACCGTGCCGGTGACACCGACCATCGCCGACGGCCAGCAGACGGCGCAGATCGGCCGCCGCAACTGCGCCATCATCGCCCCGGGTGTGGACGACATCGTCGGCGTCACCGATGACGAGATCCTCGTCGCCATGCGGTTCCTGTTCGAGCGCCTCAAGGTCGTCGTCGAACCCAGCGGTGCGTCGGCGCTGGCGGCGATCCTGGCCGGGCGGATCGATGTCGAGGGTCAGTCCGTGGGCGTGACGCTCTCCGGCGGGAACATCGACATCGCCCAGTTCACCGCCCTGCTCGGCGGGGACCCGTCGACCGCGTGAGCGCGGCCAGCTATCGGTGTTCAGTCGCTGACAGTCAATGAGGTCGACAGCTCCCGATGGGATGCGATCTGACCTTGAAGTTCGCCGATCTTGCGCTCGGCCAACGCGATCACATCCGCACCAGCGATGAAGCGTCGCGGCGGCGGGTCCTCGTTCACGATGACGAGCAAGGCCTGAGCGAGCTTGTCCGGATCACCCGACTGTCGACCGTCCTGGGCCTCCCACCACTCCCGCTGCGCCGCGCTGCGCTCGCGCGTAGTCGGCGACCGACAACTCCGGCCAGATCAGCGAACCAGGACTGGCCAGCCCGGTGCGGAAGAAGCCCGGATTGACGATGGTGGTTCGGATGCCGAACGGCGCGATCTCCTGTTCGAGAGCACCCATCCATCCCTCCAATCCGAACTTCGAGGCCGCATACACCGAGGAGTACTCGAACGCCACCAGACCGGCACCCGACGAGATCGAGATCACATGCCCCGACCGCTGCTGCCGCATGACCGGGAGAACCGCCCTCGTCACATTCATCGGCCCGAGCAGGTTCGTCGCCAGCTGCTGCTCGACCTGCCGAGGCGACATCTCCTCGAAGTAACCCTTGAACGAGCTACCCGCGTTGTTGACCAGCACATCGATCCGCCCGAACCGTTCGACCGCGGCCTCAACTGCCGTCGCTGCATCCTCAGTGCTCGTGACGTCAAGCGTGACCGCCAGCAGACTCTCCGAGTCTCCGATCGCCTCGGCAACAGTCTCCGCGTGACGACCGGTCGCGACCACCGCGTGCCCAGCGCCCAGCGCCGCCTTGCTGAACGACGCTCCCATCCCACGACCGGCACCGGTGATGAACCACACCTTCTTCTCGGCCACAGCGTCCACCTGTTCGACCCCGAGCCGCTGCGCCGACTACGCGCGGTCGAGGACGACGTCGAACGTGGCCTCGTTGCCGTCCATGTCGACGATCAGGGAGCTGCGCACGCCGAACACGGCATCCGAGTCGAGGTACTTGCTGCCGGCGTCGAAGGCGTGGGTGGTCACCGTCTTGTAGCCGGGCGCCGCGGCCACGACGTGGATGTGGGCGGGACGCCAGGCGTGACGTCCCGTGGTGCGCAGCATCCTCCCGACCGGGCCGTCCTCGGGGATGGTGTAGTCGACCGGGCGCACGGTGCCGACCTCGTACCGGCCCTGCTCGTCCGTCGTGAAGATGCCCCGCAGGTCCATGCCGTGACCCTCGTTCTGCACGTCGTACAGCCCGTTGGATCCCACCTCCCACACGTCGAGGGTCGCGCCGGCGATCGGCTCGCCCTCGAGGTTGGTCACCGTGCCCCGGAGCACGAGCGGGTCCCCGTCGTCATCGATGATGATCGACTCGCCGAACTCCTTGGGCGGCGCACCGTCGACGTGGAACGGTCCGAAGACGGTGGGCTCGGTCGTGCCGTCGCTCGCCTCCTGGTTGACCATCTCGACCAGCATCGACACCCCGAGCGTGTCGGACAGCAGGATGAACTCCTGGCGGACGTCGTCGCACTTGTGCCCCACCTCGGTGAGGAACTGGATGCCCTTGAACCACTCGTCGCGCGTCAGTCCGACCTCCTCGACGAAGGCGTGCAGATGCTTGACCGCGGCCCGCATGATCTCGACGGTCCGGGGATCCCCCGAGAACGTCGCCTGGACCTCGGCCAGGTGGGCGGCGGGCGTGATGTTCTCGCTCACGGTTGCGGGCTCCTTCACTCGGTGTTCTCGACGACGACGGCGATGCCCTGGCCGACCCCGATGCACATCGCAGCGAGGCCGTAGCGGCCGCCGGTGCGCCGCAGGTGGTGGATGAGGGTGGTGAGGATGCGGGCGCCCGAGCAGCCCAGCGGGTGCCCGATGGCGATGGCCCCGCCTTGCGGGTTGACGATGGCGGGGTCGAGCTCGGGCCACTCGGCCAGGCAGGAGAGGCTCTGCGCGGCGAAGGCCTCGTTGAGCTCGACGGCCGAGAGGTCGCCCCAGCCGAGACCGGCCCGGGCCAGCGCCCGGCGGGCGGCCTCGACCGGACCGATGCCGTAGAGGTGCGGTTCGACGCCGCTCGTGGCGCGGGACACCACCCGGGCCAGCGGCGACGCGCCAGCCCGCCGGGCGCCCGCCTCGGACGCCAGGACCAGCGCTGCCGCGCCGTCGTTCATCGGCGACGCGTTCCCGGCGGTGACCGTCCCACCGGCCCGGAACACCGGCTTGAGCGCGGCGAGCTTCTCCAGCGTGGAATCGGCGCGGATGCATTCGTCGCGCTCCAGCGTCCCGTCGCCCACGGCGATGGTCTCGTCGGCGAACCAGCCCGCGTCCCACGCCGCGGCCGCCTTCTGATGGGAGGCGAGGGCGAACGCGTCCTGCGCCTCCCGGCTGATCGAGTACTTGTCGGCCAGGACCTCCGCGCCCTCGCCGAGCGAGATCGTCCACTCCGTGGGCATGAGCGGGTTCGTCATGCGCCAGCCGAGCGTCGTGCTCCACAGCTGCTCGTGTCCGGTCGGATACCCCTTCGAGGGCTTGGGCAGGACCCACGGAGCGCGGCTCATGGCTTCGACACCCCCGGCCAGCACGACGTCGGCGTCACCGACGGCCACGGCGCGGCTGGCGTCCATGACCGCCTCCAGCCCGGAGCCGCACAGCCGGTTGACGGTGGCCCCGGGGATGGTGACCGGCAACCCCGCCAGGAGCACGGCCATCCGGGCCACGTTGCGGTTGTCCTCGCCGGCCTGGTTGGCGTCGCCCAGGTAGGCCTCGTCGATGGCGGCGGGATCGAGGCCCGGCAGGCGCTCCACCACGCCCCGGACCGCCGTCGCCGCCAGGTCGTCCGGACGGATCCCGGCCAGCGCGCCGCCGATCCGTCCCACCGGCGTGCGCACGGCCGCCAGCACGAAGACGTCCTCGAGCGCGTTCTGCGTCATGGTGCATCCTGACGCAACCGGCGGCGTACGGGGAAGATCTCGAACGGGTGGATGCGCTGCAGCAGCCCGTCGATCCCGCTGCGGGCCACCGCGGCCATGACGACCGCCACCGACCCGAGGATGATGAAGCGCCAGGTGTCGGAGTCCTCGAAGCGGTCGGTGATGAACCAGAAGATGACGACGCCGATGATCGGGCCGATCTGGCTCCCGACACCGCCGATGACCACGATGAAGACGACCAGCGCCGTCCACGACAGCACGCTGAAGGCGTCCTGGTTGGTGACCGTCGAGCTGTTGAGGTGGATCAGCGCGCCCGTGGCCCCGGTCCACAGCGCGGCGATCACCCACATGAGGAGCTTGGTGTTGCGGACGTTCACGCCCAGGCAGCGGGCACCCACCTCGGAGTCGCGCGCCGCCTGCATGGCCAGGCCGCGGCGGGAGCGCAGGATGAGCACCACGATCAGGGTGGCGCCGACGGCGAGGGCCAGCGAGGCCCAGTAGATGAGGTCCCGCCTGCTCTCCAGCGAGTAGCCGGCGAACGTGTTCTTCACCGTCAACGACTGCACGTTGCCGGCGCCGAGGGACTCGATGCGCAGCGTCGCCAATCGGAACACCTCGGCGATCACCCACGTGCCGATGGCGAAGTAGCCGCCCTGGAGGCGGAACGCGAACAGGGCCACGGGGATGGACAGCGCGGCCACGAGCACCCCGGCCAGGGCGATGGCGACGAACGGGTCGACGTTGTGCCGCTCGCTCAGCACGAAGAGCGTGTACGCGGCGACGCCCACGAACCCCTGCTGGCCCACCGTCACCAGGCCGGCGTACCCGGCCAGCAGGTTCCACATCTGGGCCAGGGAGAGGTAGTAGAAGATCTGCACCAGCGTGAGCTGCGTGCTGGCGCTCCCCCACAGCGGGAACAGCGCGAAGAAGATCGTCGCCGCGATGGCCAGCCCGGTCCCGATGGTCGACCCCGTCGACGTGCGGACGACGTGGAAGCGTCCCTGTTCGATCGTTCGGATCGACTCGACCGGCTCGGTCACGTACCGCCACCTCCGACCAGACCCCGCGGCCGCACGAGGAGCACGAACAGGAACACCAGGTGGCCGGCCAGGAGGTCCCAACCGATCGAGGCCTGGTTGCCGACGCCCTGGGCCACGCCGAGCACGATGCCGCCGACGAGCGTTCCCCACAGGGACCCAAGACCGCCGATGACGACGGCCTCGAAGGCGAACAGCAGGATGCCGCCGCCCGAGCTGGGCGAGAACGACGTGCGGGCCCCGCGGAAGAACCCGGCCAGGGCCACCGCGGCGAAGGCGATGGCCATGGCCACGCCGTAGAGGCGCTTGTCGTTGATGCCCATGAGCTGCGCGGTCTGCGGGTCGTCGGCCGTGGCCCGGAAGGCGCGACCGATCGACGTGCGGGAGAAGAGCAGCTGCAGCGCGATCAGCACCACGACAGCCACGACCAGCGTCAGCAGCGGGAACAAGCCGATGCTGATGTCGTCGGTGATGGTGACGGAGTCGGTCAGGATGGGGCCGAGGTCGATGCTGCGGTCGGTGGCCGTGTAGTGCTCCTGCAGTGCGTTCTGGATCACGATGCCGACGCCGAAGCTGACGAGGATGCCGGGAAGGGGATCGTCGCCCAGGGTGAAGTTGAACAGCCCGCGCTGCCCCACGTAGCCGATGCCGAACATGACGATGACCACGATCACCATGGACGGCCAGTAGCCGATGCCCACGACGGCCGACGTCGAGAGCGTGAGGTAGGCGGCCAGGATGGCCAGGTCGCCGTGGGCCAGGTTGACGAACCGCATGACACCGAAGGCGAGGGACAACCCGGTGGCGAACAGCGCGTACAGCCCGCCGGTGAGGATCCCCTGGATGACGGCGTTGACCCAGTCCATGCCCTACACCCCGAAGTACGCGGTGGTGATGGCGTCGCGGGTGAGCTCCGCCGGCGCTCCGGACAGTGAGACCCGCCCCTCCAGCAGGCAGTAGACGCGGTCGGCCACGTCGAGGGCGAGGGTGATGTCCTGCTCGACGACGACGACCGTGGTGCCGACCTGCACGATCCGCGGCAGCGCGTCGTACAGGCTGCGCACGACGACCGGAGCCAGCCCGAGCGACACCTCGTCCAGCAGGATCAGGTCCGGGTTGGCCATGAGCGTCCGGCCGATCGCCACCGCCTGCTGCTCACCGCCCGACAGCGTCGACGACGAGCGCTTCAGGAGCCGTTCGAGCATCGGGAACACGCCGACGACCTCGTCGACCGTCCAGCGACCGGGACGGCGGCGGTACCCGCCGATCATGAGGTTCTCCTCGACTGACAGGCTCGGGAAGAGCCGCCGGCCTTCGGGCACCAGCCCCATGCCCCGTCGCACCCGCTCGTGGGTCGGGACGCCGGCCAGGTCGAGCCCGTCGTAGCGGATCGAGCCGCTCCGCACCCGGACCTGACCCATGACGGCGCGGAGCAGCGTCGTCTTGCCCGCTCCGTTGGCGCCGATGATGGCGATCGTCTCGCCGCTGCCGACCTGCAGCGAGAGCTGGTAGAGGGCCTGGAAGTCGCCGTAGCCGGCGTCGAGGGCATCCACCTCCAGTGCCGCCACCGGTCAGGCCTCCCCCACCCCGAGGTACACCTCGCGCACGGCGGCGCTGGCCATCACCTCGCGGGGCTCACCTTCCGCGATCTTGCGGCCGAAGTTCATGGCCATGATGCGACCGACCACGGCCAGCAGCGCGTGCACGATGTGCTCGATCCAGACGATGGTGACGCCGCCGGCGTGGATCTCCCTGATCTTGTCGATCAGCTCGTGCACCTCGGCCTCGGTCAGGCCTCCGGCGATCTCGTCGAGCAGGAGCACCTTGGGGCGCGTGGCGAGGGCTCGAGCCAGCTCCAGCCGCTTGCGGTCCAGCAGAGCCAGGCTCCCGGCGGCGAGGTTGGCCTTCCCGAGCATGCCGGCCTGCTGCAGCGCCGCCGCGGCCCGGTCGGTGGCCTCCCGCCGGTGCGCGGTCGTGCCGAAGGTGGCGCCGACGAGCACGTTCTCGAAGACGGTCAGCCCCTCGAAGGGCCTGGGGATCTGCGCCGTGCGGGCGATGCCCGCCTTGGCCCGCAGGTCCGGGCGGGCGTGGGTGATGTCCCGCCCCTCGAAGGTGATGGTGCCGGCATCGGTCTCCAGCTCGCCGGCGATCAGGTTCAGCAGGGTCGTCTTGCCGGCCCCGTTGGGCCCGACGATGCCGACCGCCTCGCCCTCGTCCACCGAGAACGAGAGGTGGTCGATGACCGGGACGCCGAAGGCCTTCTGCAGGTCGTCGACCGCCACCAGCGCCATGGCTCAGTGGACCGTCACGACACAGGTGCCGAGGCCGTGGAGCACGTTGTTGAGCTTCGGCTCCACCGCGCCGAGCTCGAAGCGCTCCACCCGCGGGAGCAGCGCGGTCAGCAGGGCCCGCATCTCCATCCGTGCCAGGTTGCCACCCGGGCAGGAATGGGTGCCGAAGCCGAGGGCCAGGTGCTCGGAGGCGTTGGAGCGGGTGATGTCGAACCGCGCCGGGTCCTCGAACTGGCGCTCGTCCCGGTTGGCCGAGCCGTAGAGGATCAGCACCCGCGAGCCGGCCGGCATGGTGACGCCGTCGACGGTGTGGTCCTCCGTCAGCACCCTGGAGAAGCCCTGGATCACTGTCTCGATGCGCAGCACCTCGTTGATGGCGTTGAGCATCAGGTCCGGCTGGTCCCGAAGGAGCGTCCATTGGTCCGGATGGGTGGCGAAGAGCCAGATCATGCTGGCCGTGGCGAAGATCGTGGTGTCCAGGCTGGGACCCATGTAGTCGTTCATCATGAGCGGCGGCTTCTCGATCGGGATGTCACCCCGCTCGGCCGCGGCCCAGATCCCCGCCGCCCAGCCATCGGCCGAGAGCTTGCCCGGCACGCACTCGCTGAACGCGTAGTCGACCATCTCCCGCACGACGGGGAACGCCGCCTCCGTCCTCGCGTTCATGGGCCCGAAGCAGTCGAAGTTGGCGTCGGCCCAGTCGAGCATGCGCTCGCGGCCCTTCTCCGGGAGGCCGACCAGCTTCGAGACGATGGTCACCGGCAGGTGCTGGGCCAGCTCGGTGGCGGCGTCAAAGGTCCCCTTCGCGACGAGGCGCTCGACGAGGCCCTCGGCCTCCTCGTTGATGGTGTCCCGCACCGCGGCCAGGGCCTGCGGGGTGAGCGGCCCACCGATGACCTTGCGCATCGCCGCGTGCTCGTCACCGTCGGCGCACAGGACGATCCCGATGAGCGTCTGGTTCATCAGGTCGTTCATCATCACGCCCTGCGCCGACGAGAACACCGGCCAGTTGCGCAGCGCGTCGCGGCAGTCGCCGAACCGGGCCAGCGCGTACATCCCGTGCGCGTCCAGCCACACCGCGCCGCCCAGGTCCCGCAGGGCCTGGTAGCGCGGATAGGGATCGAGGAGGGCCTCGTCGGTGTAGAGCTCGATGTCGGACGTCGGTGCGGCGACGGCGCCCATGACCGATCAGGTGCTCATCGTCTGGAGCGTGCCGTCCGTCGGGATCTCGGGGAACTGCGTGTTCGTCACGACCTTGAACTCCACGTCCCACGTGTCGCTCTCGACCCACTGACCACCGACCAGCGGCGTCTTGGTGATGTGGGGCACGACGGGCTTCGTGAAGTCGACCGTGCCGGCGAGCGTCGGCAGGTTGGTCTCCCCGATGGCGTCGAGCAGGGCCTGCTTGTCCTCCACACCGCCGGCGCGCACGATGGCGTCGACGATGACCTCGAACAGCGAGTGCACGTAGCCGATGGGCTGCGTCCACTGCTTGTTCTCCGCCTCCTCGTAGGCGCGGGCCAGGTCGGCCGACGTCTGCCCGGTGAGGCTGGAGGTGGTGGGGTGCTTGTCCGACCACCAGATCTCCGACGACAGCCCGAGCGGGTTCTGGTACGACGCCACGGCGCCCGGGAAGAGCAGCGCCTTGCCCAACGAGACGGCGATGGGCTTCAGCCCCTGCTGCTGGGCCTGGGCCCAGAAGTTGCCGAAGTCCGGCGGCGGGAGCACGCCGGTGACGATCTCCACGCCCTGGTCCTTGAACGTGTTGATCTGCGCCGAGTAGTCGCTGCCGCCGAGCGGGAAGCGGCCCGGGTCGACGACGGTGAAGCCCTGCTGCTCCAGCGCGGGCGGGAAGCCGACGTTGGGATCGCTCCAGGCGTTGCCGTCGGGATCGTCGGGCCACAGGCCGCCGACGATGGCGCCCGGCTTGAGGTCGCTCCACATGCTGGTGAACACCTCGATGACGTCCTCGAGGCCCCAGAAGAAGTGGTAGTTCCACGGCGAGGCCAGCGGCGGCTCGATGTCCGGACCGAGCTCCCCGCCGATGCCGAGGTAGTGCGGCTGCCACGGCGCGTTGTTCGAGAGCACCGGGATCTCGTTGTTCGTGGCCTGCTGCACGACCGGGACGGTGGTGTCCGGCGTCTGCGCGACGAGCAGCACATGCACGCCCTCGTTGGCGATGAGCTCCTGCGCGGCGGTGGCCGCGGTGTTGGAGTTCGACTCGGAGTCGCGGTCGATGATGTCGACCTTGTAGCTCTTGCCCTGGATCATCAGGCCGTCCGCGAACAGCTCGCGCAGCCCGCCGAGGACGAAGGCGTCGGACTCACCGAACGCCGCCAGCGGGCCGGTCTGCGGCGTGACGTAGCCGAGCTTGATGCTGCCGTCGCCGCCGCCCCCGCCGGTGAGGCCCCCACCGCCGCCGGTGACGGGCGTGGTGCCGGCCGTGGTCTCCGCGCCCCCCGCGGCCGTCGTGTCAGCCCCGCCGGACGTGGTGTCCGACGACGAACCACCGTCGTCACTCCCGCACCCGGCCAGGAAGGCCGCCCCACCGACACCGAGCGCCGTGGCGGTGCCGAGGAACTGCCGGCGCGATAGGCCGGGTCGCTGACGCGAAGCGCGGTACGGATCGAACCTGTCGGTCATGGCTCCCCCTTTTCCCGTGGTCCCCTCGACCCCCGATTGCTGCCGACCCTATCAGGATGACCATGTCAGGCCGGCTGCCATCCACCTGTCGCGGTGAGCGGAGCTGTACCGCTGTACAAGACAGGCTGCACCGAAGTATGGACAATCGCGGCAACCTGTGCAACCCTCGTTTCCGTTCACGAACGGACGAGGGGGACGGGGATGACGACGACCTCTGGAGGGGCAGGGACGAACGCGGACTGGGTCTGGCCGGCCGACAACACGGGGCTCGAGTTCTACGACCTCAGCATCCCGTGGGGCCACGGCGTCGCCAACTGGCCCTACTTCGAGGACGTCAAGATCGAGCGGGTCCACTACCACGCCAAGTCCAGGGTGCTGACCCAACGCATCACGACGGTCATGCACTCGACCACCCACGTCGACGTGCCGGCCCACGTCATCGAGGGCACGCCCTTCCTCGACGAGATCCCGCTGCACTGCTTCTTCGGGCCTGGGGTGGTGGTGTCGATCCCCAAGGAGAAGTGGGAGGTCGTCACGGCCGAAGACCTCGAGAACGCCACCCCGGAGATCCAGCCCGGCGACATCGTGATCGTCAACACCGGTTGGCACCGCCACTACGGCGACAACGCCGATTACTACGCCTACTCCCCCGGCTTCTACCAGGACGCCGGCGAGTGGTTCGCCGAGCGGGGGGTCAAGGCCGTCGGGACCGACACCCAGGCCCTCGACCACCCGCTCGCCACCGCCATCGCCCCCCACGGACCGGGCTGGCCGCACGGGCTGCTGCCGTGGGCCTGCCAGGAGTACAAGGAGACGACCGGGCGCGACGTGCTGGAGGACTTCCCGCTCTGGGAGCCGTGCCACCGGGCGCTGCTGTCACGGGGCATCGTCGGATTCGAGAACGTCGGCGGCGACATCGACGCGGTCACCGGCAAGCGGGTGACGTTCGCCGCCTTCCCCTGGCGCTGGATGAAGGGCGACGGCTGCATCATCCGCCTGGTGGCCATGCTGGATCCGACCGGCGAGTTCCGCATCGCGCAGGGCACAGCACGGCGGCACGCGTGGCGGTGAGGGATGAAGGTCAACCGCCTCGCCGATGTGTCGAAGTACGAGCCGCCCAACCACTTCGACTGCACGGCCTTGCGGTTGCAGGGCTGGGACGCCAGTGACGCGTCGAACTTCTGGGTGGGCCTGTCGCACTTCCTGCCAGGAGGGGGCACCACCCACGAGGGCACCCCGCTGGAGAAGGTGTACGTCGTCGTGCGAGGCGAGGTCACGGTGGTGACCGACGACGAGGAGGCCACGCTCGGGCCGCTCGACTCGTGCCACATCCCCGCCGGCGAGGCCCGCACGGTCGTGAACCGCACGAACGACGTGGCGACGATGCTGGTCGTCATGCCCTACCCGGACGGGCCGCGATGAGCGAGCGGAGCGAGCTCCATGTCACGGTACACACCGCGGCGCTGCCGCAGCCGGCCCACGTCTTCGACCTCAGCGGTCGGTCGGCCGTCGTCACCGGTGCCACCGGCGCCTTCGGCGAGCAGGCCGCGTACGCGCTCGCCGGCGCCGGCGCCGTCGTCACGCTGGCCGGCGGGAACGCGGAGAAGCTGGAGGCCGTGGCGACGGCCATCCGGGACGGCGGCGGGCGGGCGGTCACCGCGGCGGTGCGCCCCGCGACCGAGGACGACGTGGACCGGATCGTGGGGACTGCGGTCGACGCCGGGGGTGGGCTCGACATCGTGGTCGCCGGGTCGGGGACCAACATCCCCGGCGCCATCGTCGAGCAGGACCCCGCCGACTGGGACACCGTGATGGACGTCAACGTCCGCCAGACCTGGCTCCTGTGCCGGGCTGCGGGCCGGGTGATGATCCCGCAGGGACGCGGCGGCAAGGTGATCCTGATGTCGTCGACGCGGGGCCAGCTCGGTCTGGCCAACTACACCGCCTACTGCCCGTCGAAGGCCGCGGTGGACCTGCTGACCCGGGCGCTGGCGGTCGAATGGGGACCGCACGGCATCAACGTCAACGCCATCGCCCCGACCGTGTTCCGCTCGGACCTCACCGCGTGGATGTACGCCGACGAGGGCAACGGCCCGGTGGTGCGGGAGAACATGCTGCGCCGCATTCCCCTTGGTCGCCTCGGCGAGCCGACGGACTTCCACGGCGCCGTGCAGTTCCTCGCCAGCTCGGCGGCGAACTTCATGACCGGCAGCATCGTCTACCTCGACGGCGGCTACACCGCCGGATGAGCGCGCTCCTGGCCGGCCGGCGGGCGGTCGTCACGGGAGCCGGCCGCGGCATCGGCCGGGCCATCGCCGGGCACCTCGCCGCGGCCGGCGCGGCCGTCGTGCTCGCCGCCCGCACGGAGCGGGAGATCGATGCGGCGGCGGAGGAGATCGAGCACGGTGGCGGTCGAGCGGAGGCCGTCGTCTGCGACATCACCGACGACGCCTCGGTGGCCGCGCTGGTCGACGCCAGCCAGGAGCGGCTGGGCGGACCGATCGACACCTTGGTCAACAACGCGGGCGTCTACCGGCCCCGCCCGTTCGACGCCTACACCCTCGAAGACTGGCGTTGGATGCTCGACGTCAACGTGGTCGCGCTCGTCCGGGTGACGCAGGCCTTCCTGCCGGGGTTGTTGACACTTGAACGTTCCCGGATCATCAACGTCTCGTCGATCGCCGGCAAGAAGGGAACGTTCGGCCAGTCGGCCTACAACGCCTCGAAGCACGCGCAGATCGGCATCACGCGTTGCCTGGCGATGGAGACGGGCACCACGGGCCTGCGCGTCAACGCCGTGTGCCCCGGCTTCACCAAGACCGACCTGATCGATCTCGACGAGCTGGGCCGGGCCCACGGCAAGCCAGGCGCCGAGGTGTGGGCGGGGGCGGAGCAGGCGGCCTCGATCCGGCGCACGGTCACCCTCGACGAGATCGCGGCAGCCGTCGTCTACCTGGCCAGCCCCGCGGCGGACGGCGTGAACGGCCAGTCACTGGTCGTCGACGGCGGAATTGTGATGGCATGAGCGAGCGTCGGCGAGCTCATGCCATGCCCGGCGGAGCGGCGCAGTCGCGGGCGATGGGGTCCGGGGGCGCAGCCCCCGAGAAGAAGATGTCATGAGCCGAAGGCTGGACATGAGCCGCGGCGGGCGAGCAGAGGGGAGCGTGCAGGTCATCGCCCGTGCCGCGGCGATCCTGCGCAGCCTGGGCTCCGCGCCCCAGGGCCTGTCGCTGGCCGAGCTGGCGGCCGAGGCCGATCTCCCCCGCTCGACCGTGCACCGCATCGTGAAGGCGCTGGCGACCGAGGGGCTGGTGTCGCCGGTCTCGGCGTCATCCGGCTTTCGCCTCGGCTCGGGGCTGCTGCAGCTCGCCAGCGCCAGCCGGGAGTGGCTCGTGGCCGCGATCCACCCGGAGCTGGTGGCGTTGAGCGAGCGCGTGCGGGAAACGGTCGATCTGGCGGTGCTCTCGGGCGATCGTGTCCTGTTCATCGACCAGGTGGCGCGCCCGCAACGGCTCCAGACGGTGTCGGCGGTGGGCGTGTCCTTCCCGCTCTATTCGACGGCGAACGGCAAGGCCCTCCTCGCCACGCTGGACGATGCCGAGGTGCGGCGGCTCCTGCCCAAGAGCCTGCGCCGCCTCACCTGCCACACCGTCACGAGCCGGGACGTGCTGCTGACGGAGCTGGCCGAGGTCCGGGCGACGGACCTCGCCATGGACCGGGAGGAGAACGACATCGGGATCTGCGCCGTCGGCACCATCATCGACAACCCGGTGGGCCTGCCCGCCGCCGTCACCGTGCCGGTCCCGGCCAGCCGATTCGCCGGCCGCGAGGAGGAGCTCGGCCGCCACCTCCTGGCGGCCCGGCGCCGCATCGAGCGGCGTCTGGCCGAGTAGGCGAAGCCTGCTTCAGGGACGGGCGCCTGCGTACGCCCGTTGGAGGATGCCGGCCAGCGCGGCTTCGTCGACCGGCGCCGGGTTGGCGGTGATCTCCTCGGCGGCGCGGCGGGCCGCCTCCGGGAGGTCCTCCTCGTGCAGGCCGAGGTCGGCCAGAGAGGTGGGCACGTGGCTGGCGACGGCGAGGTCCCACAGCGCCCCGGCCGGGTCCTCGCCGGGCGCGTCGAGGGCCTCGGCCAGGCGCCCCATCTCCGCCGGCAGCGCCTCACGGTTGAAGGCGACGGCGTGCGGGAGGATCACCGAGTGGGTGTCGGCGTGGACGAGGTTGAAGGTCCCGCCGAGCACATGGCACAGCTTGTGGTGCAGGCCCGTGCCGGTCGTGCCGAGGGACACCCCGGCCAGGTAGGCGCCGTAGAGGAGGTCGCTACGCCCGGCCAGATCACCGGGTGCCTCCATCACCGCCGGCAGCGAACGCTGGATGGCCCGAACACCCTCGAGGGCGAGCGCCGAGGTGACAGGGTTGCAGCCCGGCGCGTAGAGCGCCTCGACGCAGTGGGCCAGCGCGTTGAACGCACTGGGACCGGTGACCCCAGGGGGCAGCCCCACGGTGAGCTCGGGGTCGTAGATGACGACCTTGGGCAGGACGGCGAGGTCCTTGCCGGTCTGCTTGTGCCGCCCGCCCGTCAGGCCGTAGATGGGCGTCATCTCGCTGCCGGCGTACGTCGTGGGTACCGCGACGATCGGCAGCCGGTGGCTGAGGGCCAGCGCCTTGGCCAGGCCGGTCGAAGAGCCGCCGCCCACGCAGACGGCGACGTCGGCGTCGGCGTCCGTCGCCGCGGCCCGGGCCCGCTCGGCCAGCTCGACCGGGACGTGCTGCGCCACCTCGTCCCATCGGCGGGCGAGCCGCGGACCGAGCTGCTCGGCCACCGCGTCCCCCAACTCCTTCGCGTGCCCGTCGACGACGAGGAACACCCGCTCGCGCTCCAGCGAATCGACCTCGGTGGCCACCTCGGCCACGCGACCGGGGCCGAACACGACCCGACCGGGCAGGGACTCGTAGGTGAACGGGTCCATCACGCCGCCTGCAGCGTGGCCAGGGTCTCGAGCTCGCTCGCCGTCGGCAGCTCGGTCCGGCCGAGCGTGTCGGCGACCCGCAGCGGCCAGCCGGTCGCCTCGACCGCCTGCTCCACCGTGCAGCCGGGGTGCAGCTCGGTCAGCACCAGCTCGCAGGTCTCCGGGTCGGGCCTGAGGATGCCCAGGTCGGTGATGACGATCTGCGGTCCGCGGCCCCGCAGCCCGAGCCGCTCCCTGTCGCCCGGTCCCCGGCCGAAGCCGACCGAGGTGACGAAGTCGCAGCGCTCCACGAACGCCCGCTTGTTCTGGCGGATGATCACGATGACCTCACCCGCCGACGCCGCGATCTCCGGAGCACCGCCCGCGCCCGGGAGCCGGGTGCGCGGGGACTCGTACGGACCGATGACCGTGGAGTTGATGTTGCCGAAGCGGTCGAGCTGCGCCGCCCCGAGGAAGCCGACGTCGATCCGTCCCGCCTGCAACCAGTAGGCGAAGATCTCGGGCACCGCGACGACGGCGTCCGACGTCTCCGCCAGCTCCCCGTCGCCGATCGACAACGGGAGGCGCGTCGGCTTGGAGCCGATGCACCCGGACTCGTAGATGAGCACGCAGTCGGGGGCGTGCAGGCGCCGGGCGAGGTTGGCGGCCGTCGACGGCAGGCCGATCCCGACGAAGCAGGCGATGTCGTTGCTGAGGCAACGAGCCGCGTTGACGATCATGACGTCGTCGGCCGAAACGGTCATGCCCGGCCCGCTCCCACGGGCTGCAAGCCGGTGCTGGCCTGGTACTCGACGAAGTCGGCGGTGCCGAGGATGTGACGCTCGATCCAGGCCGTGAAGGAATCGCGGTCACGGCTGATGTCGTCCCACGCGCGGTAGAAGTCGTTGTCGCGCGACGAGTACCCGATGGCGAAGCTGGGGTGGGCGCCGCCGGGCACCTCGCACACGGCGTCGACCACCCACGACGGCAGCACCACCGCGTCCGGCCTGGGGACCAGCTCGTCCACCAGCTCTTCGACAGTGACGATGGAGCGGCGGGCCGCCAGCACGGCCTCCTTCTGGACGCCGACCAGGCCCCAGAGCTGGACGTTGCCCCGACGGTCGGCCTGCTGGGCGTGGATGACCGCCACGTCCGGGTTCAGTGCCGGCACGGCGGTGAGCTGCTCGCCGGTGAACGGGCAGGCGATCGGAGCCAGCGTCGGCGTGTGGTCCATCAGGTCCGTCCCGACGTATCCCCGCAGCACGCCGAAGGGCAGACCCGACGCGCCGGCCACGTAGCGGGTCGCCATGCCCGCGTGGCTGTGCTCCTCCAGCGCCAGCGGATGGGGCCAGCCGTTCTCGACGGCGTCCCGGAAGCGATGCAATGACCCGACCCCGGGGTTTCCGCCCCACGAGAAGATCAGGCCGGCCGCGCACCCGGCTCCGATGAGCTGGTCGTAGACCATGTCCGGGGTCATGCGCACCAGGGTCAGGCCGGTGCGGCCCTGCCGGATCACCTCGTGGCCGGCGGCGTGGGGGATGAGATGGGTGAAGCCCTCGAAGGCGATGGTGTCGCCGTCGTGCAAGAGCTCGGCGACGGCCTCGCGGAGGGTCACCACCTGGGCCCGCTTCGTCATCGGGGGTACCAGACCGGGAGCTGGGCGTCGACGTTGATCCACACGCTCTTCGCCTCGGTGTACTCCCGCATCGCCTCGAACCCCATCTCCCTCCCGTAGCCCGACAGGCCGGTGCCGCCGAACGGTGAGCCGGGGCTCACCCGCTTGTACGAGTTGACCCACACCATGCCCGATCGGATGGCGCCGGCCATGCGGTGGGCCCGCGACAGGTCGTTGGTCCACAGGCCGCCGCCGAGGCCGTAGTCGGTGCCGTTGGCGATGGCCAGCGCCTCGTCGTCGTCGGCGAACGTGGTCACGGTCACGAACGGGCCGAACACCTCCTCCTGCCCGACCCGGCTGGCCGGGTCGGCGCGCACGACCGTGGGCTCGACGTAGCAGCCGCGGGCCAGGTCCTCGTCGTCGGGCGCCCTGCCCCCCGTGAGCACTTCCGCGCCTTCGTCGATTGCGACCTTGACGAAGGACAGCACGCGGTCCCGGTGCATCGGTGAGGTGAGCGGCCCCATCTCGGTCGCCCGGTCGAGCGGGTTGCCGAGGCGAATGGAACGGGCCAGGGCCAGGAAGCGGTCGAGGAACTCGTCGGCGATGGCCTCGTGGAGGATGAGCCGGCTCCCGGCGATGCAGGCCTGGCCCTGGTTGTGGAAGATGGCGAACGCCGAGCCGTTGACCGCGGCGGGCAGGTGGGCGTCGTCGAAGACGATGTTGGCGCCCTTGCCACCGAGCTCGAGCTGCACCCGCTTGAGGTTGCCCGCCGAGTACTCGACGATCCGCCGCCCGACCGCGGTCGAGCCGGTGAAGGCGATCTTGCTCACACCGGGGTGCATGGCCAGGTGCTCGCCGGCGCTGTGGCCGTAGCCGGGGACGATATTGACCACACCGGGCGGGAACCCGACGTCCACCATCAGCTCGGCCAAGCGCAGCGAGGACAGGGGTGTCAGCTCGCTCGGCTTGAGGACCACCGTGTTGCCGGCCGCCAGCGCGGGCCCCATCTTCCAGCTGCAGAACATGAGCGGGAAGTTCCACGGCACGATCTGGCCGACCACGCCGAGCGGCTCACGGTTGACGTAGTTGAGGAAGCCGGGCTCGACGGGGATGACGTCGCCCTGGATCTTGTCCGCGATGCCCCCGAAGTACCGGAAGCAGGCCGCCGTGCGGGGCACGTCGAGCACGGTCGAATCCTTGACCGGATGCCCTGTGTCGGTGCTCTCGAGCACGGCCAGCTCGCCGGCATTGGCCTCGATGGCGTCGGCCAGCGCCAGCAGCAGCCGCCCCCGCTCCGCCGCCGCGGTCCGGCGCCAGGCCGGGAACGCGGTCGCCGCGGCATCGACGGCCCGGTCCACGTCCGCGGCCCGGGCCTCCGCGATCTCCGTGAGAACGGAGCAGTCGTGGGGGTTGAGGACCTCGATCGTCGCGCCGTCGACGCCGTCGACGAACTCACCGCCGATGAACAGCTGGTTCTGGTACGCCATCAGCGGGCGCCCCGGCTAGAAGTCGACTGGGTAGACGGAGGCCTTGCCGGTGCGGATCAGCTCCGGGATCTCGGGCGAGCCGTTCTCCCACACCAGCAGCATCGACCGCTTGGGCGAGTAGCCCTGGTGCCGGATGTCGCCGGGCATGGCGGCCACGTCACCTGCCTTCATCACGACCTTGGCCCGCGGCTTGCCGGTGTCGCGGTCCTCGACCTCCCACCGGATCTCGTCGGAGAGCTGGATGAACCACTCCACCCGGTCGTTGCCGTGGATCACCGGGAGGATGTACTCCTCGGTCGTCGGGCAGTAGAGGCTGGCCTTGCACTGGGAGACGACGGACGGGTTCCACGTGACGTCGGAGCGGCTCAGGTAGGCGAACAGGCTGAACGCCGCCACCTCGCCCTCGAACCCGGGCTCGGCATGGACCTCGGGCTCGTCCTGCGACACGTCGGCGAACATCCGGTTGACGGGATGGGTGGCATCGGTGCGGATCTGCTCGTCACCGGGCACGCCGACCATGCGCTCGGCGGTGACGCGGTGGCGCGTGACGGCGGCGATGTTGTCGCCGTGCTTCACCCCGAAGGGCTTGTCCGTCTCGGCAGGGCTGGCGAAGGGGTCGAAGCCTTCGTTCGTCCAGTCGGCCAGCATGGCCTTGAAGGTCTCGCGGATGAGCGGCGTCTCGAAGTTCTCGACGTGGTCCAGTTCCGCCTTGCGGTAGGCGTCGTTGTACCGGCCGGCGAACATGTCGACGGTGCCGTAGTGGTTGACGGTGCCGAACACCCCGTCGAAGTTGACCGTGCCGTAGAAGAAGTCCCAGGCCACGTCCCGCTGCAGGGCGCGCAGGAAGTTGTCGACGCTGAGGATGTGGCTCCCGGTCGGCCAGGTGAGGTGGACGAAGAACTCGTCCCGCCAGAACGTGAACCCGCCCAGGGTGAATTGCCGGTAGCCCTCGGCGTTGGGCTCGGAGGCCGCGACCTCGACGGCGGGGACTTCGGCGGCGGGGACCTCGACGGCGTCAGTGGTGGTCATGGTGGCTCCTTCTCGGCGACCCGACGACTTCAGGACAGGCAGATCTCGGCCCAGCGCTCGATGGTGTCATCGCCCAGTGTGGTCTGGAGGATGACGACCGAGGGGCGCTCGGCGCTCATGCGGTAGGCGGCGTTGGCGGGCAGGAGGGCCATGTGACCACGACGGCACACGATGCGACCCATGGGGCGACCGACGGGATCGCCGCCGAGGGCCACCGAACCGTTCTTGTCCGCCGGGACGGCCGGCTCGTCGAGCTTCACGAGCTCGATGGTGACCTCACCGTCGAGCACGAGCGGGAACTCGTCGTGCGCGGCCGTGCGCCATTCGCTCGTGCCCTCGGCCCGGATGACCTCGACCACGTAGTCCATGTTCTTGCCGACGGCCACCTTCTCCCACGGGCGAGAGGCGTTGGCCACCTCGAAGATGTTGGAGAAGGCGTAGTGCTTCGGATCGTCGTCGACGATCTCGATGCTGCCCTTCTCGAAATCGTCGAGCGAGCCGAACTTGGTCACATAGCTGGTCATCGGCCTTCACCCCCGGCGTGTCCGACCCCGCACTGGGCCGGTCGGGCTTGTTCGCATTGCGCACATCCGTGCGCTGTGAGAACATTGTCCCTGCGAGGTGCACAGCATGTCAAGAACGGCGCCCGAGGACGAGACCCAGACGCCGGCGGGGAACGGGAACGGACACGCCGAGGCGGCGTCGCCGCCCGTGGCGCCGCGCGGCGAGTTCGTCCAGTCCCTCGAACGGGGCCTGTCCGTCCTGCGCGCTTTCTCCGCCGAGCGGCCGTCCATGACGCTGTCCGAGGTCGCCCGCACGACCGACCTCACCCGGGCCACGGCCCGACGGCTTCTCTTGACCTTCGAAGCGCTCGGCTACATGCGCACGGACGGTCGTTCGTTCGAGCTCACACCCCGGGTGCTGGACCTCGGGTACGCGTACGTCTCGTCGCTCAAGCTCCCCGACATCGCGCAGCCCTTCATGGAAGCGCTGTCCGAGCGCGTGCACGAGTCGGTCTCGGCCGCCGTCCTCGACGACGACGAGATCGTCTACGTGGCCCGGGTGCCCACGAAGCGGATCATGACCGTGGCCATCTCGCTCGGGTCGCGGCTCCCGGCCGCGTCGACCTCGATGGGCCGGGCGCTGCTGGCCGAGCTCCCCGACGACGAGCTGGACGCCTTCCTGGCCCAGACCGTCGTCGCCCCCGCCACGGACAACACCTTGACCGATCCGAGCGCGCTGCGGGCGGCGATCCTCGAGGTGCGGCGGCTGGGCTACGCCATCGTGGACCAGGAGCTGGAGCTGGGCGTGCGCAGTGCGTCCACCGCGCTGCGCAACCGACGGGGCTGCGCGCTGGCCGCCATCAACGTGTCGACCCACGCCGGCCGGGTCAGCCTCAAGGAGCTGAGGAGCGCGTTCGTGCCCGAGCTGCTGGCGACGGCCGAGGCCATCAACGCCCAGCTCGCCCGCCAGTAATCGCACCCCGGGAGGGTTTCTCGCGGGATCCCGTGGCCGCTGACGCGTCCAGAGGCCGCGAGAAACACCCGGGCGACCCGGCGTGATCGGGTCAGGAAGGCGGTGGGGTGGGGCGGCGACCGGCCCAGGGCGGAGGTTCCGGATCGGCGGAGCGGGGTGCGTCCGGGCGGTGCGTGGCGGTCGAGCCGACGACCACCGCGGTGAGCTGCGCCACGACGTCGTGGACGTCGGGCACGTCCGGCAGCACGCAGCGCAGGTCGGTCACTCCCGCGTGGGCCAGCTCGATCACGCGGAGCTGCGCGCTCTCCAGCGTGCCGAACAACCCCTCCGTGGCCAGATCGCCGTAGCCCGCGAGACCAGCGTCCATCGAGGCCCGGGCCTCGGCCTCGGCCGGCGTGCGGCCGACCGAGACAGGCACCGTCCGCGCCCACGGCTCGTCGGCCTCGGGACGTACCAATACCCGGGCGCGGTCCACGGCCCCGGCGACGGCCACTGCCACCTGCTCGTCGTCGACCCAGAGCACATCGACGCCGGCCAGATCGCACATGCGGGCCAGGCGGCGCTGCTGCTCCGGGTCGTCCGACCGCACGACCACGCCCAGCCGCACGAGCCGGCCCGGTGGCGGTTCCACCCCCTCGACCATCGGGCACGATCCTCCCATCCCTACAGTGAGCGGCGGTGACCGGCACGCCACTCTTCGACCGCGTGGTGCAGCTCGCCGAGCGCCTGCGGCGGAACGGGATCCAGGTGTCGACCGGCGAGCTGATCGACGCCTGCCAGGCGCTCGAGCACCTCGATCTGCTGGATCGCGGCGCCCTGCAGGCCGGGCTGCGCGCCGCCATGGTGAAGGAGCCACTGGGCGCCGCCCAGTTCGACCGCGCCTTCGCCGCCGTCTTCCGCGCCGAGCCCGCGGCCGGCGGCGACGCGCCAGGTGACGGACTTCCGCCGACCGCGGACCCACAGTCCGAGCTGCCCATCGACCGGGCCCACGACCACGGGCCTTCCGCGCCCGGGCTGGCCGACGCCATCCTGGATGCGCTCCACGACGGTGACGAGGAGGAGCTGCGCTTCCTCGCCGCGCGGGCGGTGGAGCTCCACAGCGGCATCGGCGAGCAGCCCGGGTCGCAGCGCTACTTCCTCCATCGCGTGCTCCGGGCGGTGGACCTCACCCGCATGCTGACCACGGAGATGCAGCGGCTGCGGCGGGACGAGACCCTGGGCCTCACGGAGCTGGAGCTCCTGCTGCAGCGCAACGAGCTGGCTCGGCTGCTGGAGGACTTCAGGCGGGAGCTGGCGGCCCAGATCGCCGACCGCCTGGCCTCTGCCGACGTTGCTCCCCCGCCCGCCGATCCCCCCATGACCCGCGACCTGCTGGCCCTGTCCGCCGTGGAGCTGAACGAGCTCCGGCGCACGGTGCAACCCCTGGCCCGCCAGCTCGCAGCTCGCATCGGTCGCCGCCGCCGTCAGCAGGCCACCGGACGCCTCGACGCCCGCACCACCGCCCGTCGTTCGCTCCAGACGCGGCGGCGTGCCGCTCGACCCGGCCTGGCGCAAGCGCCATCCCCACCGGCCCGACGTCGTCGTGCTGTGCGACGTCTCCGGCTCGGTGGCGGAGTTCGCACAGTTCACCTTCACCCTCGTCCACGCCCTTCACGACGAGCTGGCCCGGGTACGGAGCTTCGCCTTCGTCGACGGCATCGTGGAAGTGACCGACCTCTTCGAGGAGGCGACCCACGACATCCACGTGGCCCGGCTGCTCGAGCGGCGGGGCCTCATCGCCGGCGACGGCCACAGCGACTACGGCCAGGCCTTCGAGACGTTCTGCCGCCGGCACCTCGACGGCGTGGTGACACCGAGGACGACGGTGCTGGTGACCGGCGACGCCCGCACGAACTACCGGGCGGCCGGACTGGCGCCGTTCCGCAGCCTGTGCCAGCGGGCCCGGCGTGTCTATTGGCTGAACCCGGAACCCGAGGACCAGTGGGACACGGACGACTCGGCCATGTCCGCGTACCGCCCGAGCTGTGCGGGTGTGTACGAGGTGCGGTCCCTGCGGCAATTGGCCGACGCCATCGCCGCCGTCGTGTAGGAGGGGCCGCCGCCGGGCTGCGCTCGGAGGTCGGCACGCGACGACGCGTGGCAGCGGACCGTTCGGATCCGTACGTCACCACAACGAGCGAAGTTCGCGCTGGACGAACCTGCGCCGAAGGATCAGCGTGCTCTCATGCGGGCAAGCACACGCGCGGTCTGGGCATTGGCGATCGTCTTCGGGGCGGGCGTGGGGCTGGCCGCCCCCGCCGCACCGGCTGCCGGTCAGGGGCCGCCGTCACCGGAGCCCATGACGGTGACCAGCGACGGGCGCACGCTGGCGATCGCGCCGGCTGGGCGCCAAGGGACGGACGGCGCGTTCGGGATGGAGGCAGGATCGCTGCCGCCGGCCCCGCCCCCGGCGGAGACGATCGGTCCCCTCATGCTGGCGTCGGCGGAGAGCATCCTCGGCCCCGACAACCGCACGAAGGTGTCCGACACGACGAACAAGCCCGCCCGCATGGTCACGCTGATCACCTTGAGCGGCAACCAGTGGTGCAGCGGCTTCCTCGTCGCGGCCGACACGGTCGTCACGTCCGGTCATTGCGTCTACAACCGCACCAGTCGTCGCTTCTACGACGCGGCGGCGATGCGGGTCTATGCCGGCTATGACTCGTCCCGCGCCAACCCTGCGCCCTACGGGGTGTGCGGGGTGCGGCTGCTGGTCACGACGAACGCGTTCATCAGCGCCGGCAGTGACGAGTACGACTACGGCGCGCTGAAGCTGACGTGCACGGTCGGCCAGGCGACCGGATGGTTCGGCTGGTGGTACCAGACGGCGGGGCTGAACGGCACCCAGAGCCGCAACCAGGGCTACCCCAGCGACCGCGCGCTCGCCCAGTGGAAGACGACGGACAAGATCAGGGTGTCCGAGGCCCGCCGGCTCTACTACGCCAACGACACCTACGGCGGCAACAGCGGTTCGCCGATCTTCACCAAGCGGGGGTCGTCCGCCGCGCAGTGCGCCGGCTGGTGCGTGATGGCCGTCCACGGATACGGCATCTACGGCACGACCTACCCGAACAACAGCCTCAACCACGGTGTCAGGGTGACGAAGGAGGTGTCGGACGCCTTCTTCGCCTGGCGGGCCTTGTAGGCCCGGTCCGCTCAGCCCGGCGTCGCGGCCTCGACGGCCCGGACCAGCTCGGCGGTCGGTCGGAAGGTGAGCCCGGCGATGGCGCGGTGCGCGTAACGCACGATCCCCTCGGCGTCGATGACGAAGACCGACCGGCGGGGGAAGCCGAGCGGGCCGAGGGTGCCGTAGGTGGCAGCCACCGCCTTGTCGGTGTCGGCGAGGAGCGGGAAGTCGAAGCCGTACTTGGAGGAGAAGCGCTCATGGCTGTCCAGACCCTGTGGGCTGATGGCCAGGACCTCGGCGCCGAGACCTCGGAAGGCCCCGATGTCGTCGTTGTAGGTGTTGAGCTGCTTCGTGCACACCGGCGTGTCGTCGCCGGGATAGAAGACCAGCACGATCGGCCGGCCGCGGTAGTCGGCCAGCGTGTAGTCACGGTCGCCGGTGCCCGGCAGCGTGAAGTCGGGGGCCTGGTCGCCGACGGCGATCGTCACGCCGCGCAGGCTATCGGCGGTCCCGCCCGCCGACCGCCTCGAACCGAGCGTCGCCGTCGGCCAGCCCGAGGAACGACGCCACGCGCTCGGCGACTCCGGCCACCTCGTCGAGCGCCGCGTCCGGCAGGTCGAGGTGGCGCACGGCGATGGCGTCGCCGTCGATGATCCACGTGGCCTGCACCGTGCCGTCCACGAGGACGTGGCCCCGGCCCAGGCGGCCAGGCGGGTAGAGCACGGACACGTCGCGGTCGAAGAAGCGGGTCCGGTCGGCGTGGGACAGCAGCACGTTGTCGTACTCGGGCAGGAAGCGGACCGGCGCGGGAGTCGCCGGATCAGGTCGCGGCGCGTCCGGAAGGTCGACGAGCACGCGTCCGCGCTCGTCTTCGAACTCGGAGAGGCGCGGCCGGAGCCCCTCCACCACGGGGCCGAAGCCGGGGAGGCGGGACCACGTCGAGACGTCGCCCGCGGTGGCCGGGCCGAAGGCGGCGAGGTACCGGAGCACGAGGTCCTCCATCGGGAGGGGCGGTTCGAGCGGCCGGCCGACCCACGCTTCGAGCGTGGTCACCGTCACCTGCTGGGAACGCCCCCACAGGCCGCGTGGGCGGCACCTGCACCAGCGCCAGCCGGTTCCGGCAGGCAAGGGCCAGAGCGGCGGCATCCAGCTCCGGGAACGCGGCCCGCAGGCCGTCCTTGAGCTCGGGGAGCGTACGGGGCTGGTCGAGGAACGAGCGCGCCCAGGTCATCACGTCGTCGAGCTCGATGCCTTCGAGCCTCGGGGCGTGGTCGCGGTGGGTCCGCAGCTCCCGCTCCAGCACCGGCCGCGACGCCGGCCAGAGCGTGAGGCAGTCCTCGGCCGTCAGCAGGTGGATGGTGCCCCGGATGGCGGCCGAGCGGACGAGGCGCCGGGTCACCAGCTGCTGCCCGAGGTCGTCCGGATCGAAGCTCGACAGCCGGGACCAGAGCGCCACGTAGGGGTTGCCCGGGCACCTGGGCTTGCAGGCCGACGAGTCGTTCGACGGCTGTCAGCGGGTCGACGGGCGACGGCTGCAGCAGCAGCTGGCGGGCGAGGGTCGCACGGTTCAGCGCCCGCGCCGACAGCACATCGCTCACGGGCCGGGTCCTCCGTCCGGCCGCAGGACGATCCAGGCACCGTCGGCATCCAGCGTCTCGCCGAGCACGAAGCTGCTCGCCGAGGCCAGCGACGCCAGCTCGCGGTCGTCAACGACCAGCGCCGTGAACGGTTGGTCCCAACCGTGCTCGCCGAGCCGATAGGTCACGACGGCGGAGAACGACCCGTCCTCGTGGTGGACGACATCGTGCAGGTGCACCCCGACGTCGCCGACGTCGCTCTCGCCTTCCACCGGCGCCCAGCCAGGCGGGTACCGCTGCACCAGGACGGCGCCGCCGTCACGGACGTGGGCACGGCACACCCGGAGCAGCCGCAGGCGCCGTGACCGTTCGGGTTCGTTCACCAGGTGGCTCAGCGCCAGCACCACCTCGAAGCGCCGGCCGAGGTCCAGGGTCCAGACGTCACCGAGGACGGCCTCGACCCCGTCGAGGTGAGCGAGCATCGCCGCCGAGTCGTCAACGGCGACGACCCGGTGCCCGTCCGCCGCCAGCGGGTTGGCGAGTCGGCCGGGCCCGCACCCGAGGTCGAGGATGGAGGCCGGACCATCGAGGAGCGAGCGCACGTAGCCCAACGCCGGCTCGGCCGGCAGCGCCCGGTACACCTCCACCGGCGACCCGTCCGGCGCGACGTCCTCCATGCCGCCATCGTGCCCGAACCGCCCGCATCCCCAGGGGCAGGTGTATTGTTGGTGTATGGCGCGCACCAACGTCGACATCGACGACGAGGCATGTGCCGCGGTCATGCGGCGGTTCGGATTGGTGACCAAGCGCGACGCGGTCAACCTCGCGCTACGGCGCCTGGCCGCCGAACCACTCGAACTGGATGAAGCCCGCCTCCTGCGAGGGTCCGGATGGGACGGAGACCTCGACGGGATGCGCGCCGGACGGACCGACCGGTCCGGATGATCCTGGTCGACACGTCAGCTTGGGTCGAGTTCCTTCGCGACACGGGCAGCCCGGCGTGCCAGGCCGTCGACGAGCTGCTCGCCGGAGACCTCGCCATCTGCGACGTGGTGACGATGGAGGTCCTGGCGGGCGCTCGCGACGCGAGCGCCACCTCGGCCAGCTCCGCCGCCTGCTCGCCCGGGCGATGGTGATCCCACTGGTCCCCGCCGATTACGAGGAGGCTGCCGGCCTCTACCGCACGTGCCGGCGCCGCGGGGAAACGGTGCGCAGGCTCGTCGATTGCCTGATCGCCGCGGTGACCATCCGTGCGGGCGCTGGGCTTCTCCACGCCGACGCCGACTTCACCGTGCTGGCCCGCCACACGAGCCTGGTCGTAGCGCCCGCGTCGATCAGCTGAAGCGCTCACGCGATCAGATGCTGGCGGCGAGGATCTCCTCGGGGATGTCGAAGTTCGAGTACACGTCCTGGACGTCGTCGTGCTCCTCGAGGGCGTCCATGATGCGCAGGACCTTCTTGGCCTCGTCGGGTTCCGTCACCTCGATCGTGGTCGACGGGAGCATGGTGCTCTCGGCGGACAGCACGGTGACGCCCGCCGCCTCGAGCGCCTCGCGGACGGTCTCGGTGGCCTGGGGCGGGCACGTCAGCCGCCAGGAGTCACCGTCGTCCGCGATGTCCTCGGCCCCGGCGTCCAGCGCGGCGAGCATGATGTCGTCCTCGCTGACCGAGCGCGGAACCGTCACCACGCCGGTCCGGGTGAACTGCCACGACACGGAGCCCGGCTCGGCCATGGACCCACCCATCCTGGAGAACACGCTGCGGACCTCGGCGCCCGTCCGGTTGCGGTTGTCGGTGAGCACGTCGATGAGCAGTGCCACACCACCAGGGGCATAGCCCTCGTAGGTGATCGACTCGTACGTCACGCCCTCGAGCTCGCCGGTCCCCCGCTTGATGGCCCGCTCGATGGTGTCGATCGGCACGGACGCCGCCCTCGCCTTGTTGTACATCGTGCGCAGCGTGGCGTTGGCCTCGAGATCGCCCCCGCCTTCGCGGGCCGCCACCTCGACCTGCCGGATGAGCTTCGCGAACAGCTTGCCGCGGGCCTTGTCCTTGGCGCCCTTCTGGTGCTTGATCGTGGCCCACTTGGAGTGACCGGACATGACTAGACGACCTCCTCACGGGACGATGCCAGGGGCATCGTGGACATTCGCTCCTCAGAGTTGCGGGGTCCCCGCCGGAAGGTTCCCTTCCGGTGGGGTGCGCCGACCTCCTCGAGGAAGCGCGAGTGGATGCGGGGATCGCCCGAGAGCTCGGGGTGGAACGCGGCGACGGTGACCGCGCCCTGTCGGGCCAGCACGGGACGGTCCTGCCAGGAGGCCAGGACCTCCACGTCGGGACCGGCGCGGTCGACGCCCGGGGCCCGGATGAAGACGGCGTGGAACGGCGAGGATCCCAGTTCGGGGACCTCGAGATCCGTCTCGAAGCTGTCGACCTGACGCCCGTAGGCGTTGCGGCGCACGGTCAGGTCGATGGCGCCGAAGCTGCGCTGGTCGGGCCGACCGTCGACCACCTCGACGGCCAGGAGGATCATGCCGGCGCAGGTCCCGAGCACGGGGAGGCCGTCGGCCAGCCGCTTGGCGATGGGGTCGAACAGCCCGGACGATTCGAGCAGCATCGACATCGTCGTCGACTCGCCACCGGGCATGACCAGGCCGTCGACGCCCTCGAGCTGGTCGGGCCGCCGGACCTCGACGGCGTCGGCGCCGAGGTCAGTGAGGACGCGGGCGTGCGCGGCGAACGCGCCCTGCAGCGCCAGCACGCCGATGCGCGGGCGCACCTGGGGGCCTCGAACGCTCGCCCGACATGGGTGCTACCAGCCCCGGTCGGCCAGGCGGAGGTCGAGCTCGTCCATGCCGATGCCGGTCATGGGCGTCCCGAGGCCACGGCTCACCTTGGCGAGGATGTGGGCGTCACGGAAGTGCGCCGTGGCCTCCACGATGGCCTTGGCGCGAGGCGCCGGATCGGCGCTCTTGAAGATGCCCGAGCCGACGAACACGGCCTGGGCCCCGAGCTGCATGGCGAGCGCGGCGTCGGCCGGGGTGGCGATGCCGCCGGCGCAGAACAGCGGCACGGGCAGCCAGCCGGTCTCGGCCACCTCCTGCACGAGCGGGAGCGGTGCCTGGAGCCGCTTGGCCCAGTCGAACAGCTCGGCGGAGTCGGCCTGGGTGAGCTTGCGCATGTCACCCGTGATGGAGCGCAGGTGCCGGACCGCCTCCACGATGTTGCCGGTGCCGGCCTCGCCCTTCGAGCGGATCATGCACGCGCCCTCGCTGATGCGCCGCAGGGCCTCGCCCAGGTTGGTGGCCCCGCACACGAAGGGCACGGTGAAGGCCCACTTGTCGATGTGGTGGGCTTCGTCGGCAGGGCTCAGGACCTCGGACTCGTCGACGTAGTCCACGCCGAGCGCCTCGAGGATCTGGGCCTCCACGAAGTGGCCGATGCGGGCCTTGGCCATGACGGGGATGGTGACCGCGGCCTTGATGCCCTCGACCATCTCGGGGTCGCTCATGCGGGCCACGCCACCGTCGGCGCGGATGTCGGCCGGAACCCGCTCGAGCGCCATCACGGCGACCGCCCCGGCGTCCTCGGCCACCTTGGCCTGCTCGGCCGTGACCACGTCCATGATGACCCCGCCCTTGAGCATCTCGGCCAACCCCCGCTTGACGGGGAACGTGCCGGTGCGGGACGGTGCGATCGAAGGGGTGCTGGGCTGTTCGACGGGCTGCGGAGCCATGATCCCGATTCTACGGCCCGGCCGTCATGATGCCCCAGAATCAGCGGGGCCGAATCGCCGCGGGCTGAACAGCCGCGTGCTGAACAGTCGCTTGCTGCGTCAGGCGTACCCGACCGGGGTGACCCCGGCCTCGGCCAGCTCGATCCAGGTGCGGCCGGGACTCAGGAGGACCGGCTGCCCGCCGGCGTCGGTGAAGACCGCGGGGCGACCGGGGTCGGGGCGGGACCAGCGGGCGAACGTCAGCTTCCCGTCGCTGAAGATCCACGCGTCGCCCTCCCCCACCGTCACGGCCTCCGGCGAGCGGCGGTCGGCCGGGCTCGGTCGGTAGTTCACGAACTGCACGACGACGTTGGGTGAGTTGACCTGCACCCCGGCGTTGTCCATGTGGGCGTCGCCGTACTCGTTGCGAACCCAGGTCCGGTTGGTCGGGTCCCAGGTCCAGTTCACCGGGACGCCGTCCATGCCGAGGTTGATGCCGGTGATCGGCTGCCCACTCGCCGGCGTTCCGGCCGGCCGGTAGCTGAAGAACGGCGGTGGCGTTCCCTGGCTCGGATCGAGTCGGCTGTAGATCGTGGAGGTGCCCTCGTTGAACAGCGTGTGCTCAGTGGCCACCCGGCGGCCACGGCGGTCGCGGTAGAAGCCCGGGCCCTGACCGTGCGCCATGCTGATGGCGTTGGCCCCGCCGATGGCGTTCACGACGTTGCGGTTGCCGCCGGACCACACGAACAGCGGCCGGTTCAGCTGGTTGAGCAGGTCGACGTCCTGGGTCCGGGCCGAGCGGATGGGACCGACGGGCGCGGCATCCATCGACTGGAAGACGGTGAAGAAGCGCGTGATGCCCTCCACGATCTCCTCGTAGACGAGGTCGGCCTGGTTGAGGCCGGCCTGCGGGCGGGCGTCCCGGTGGTTGTCGATCTTGACGACGATCGACGGGCGCATCGCGGCCAGGGCGTTGCCGGCCGGCAGCCCGGTGAGCGGGAACGTCGGCGGGGCCGTGGTCGTCGTCGGGATCGTCGTGGTGGTGGTCGTGGCCTCGGTCGTCGTCGTGGCCTCGGTCGTCGTGGTGGCACGCGTCGTGGGCGTCTCGGTGGTCGAGGCGCTGTCGTCGTCACCGCCACCGCAGGCGGCCAGGACGGCCGCCGCCGCCAGAGCCACCGCGACCGCGCGCCGGGGGAAAGGGTTCTGCATCATGGATACCTCAGAGCTCACGGAGAGCGGCAATGCGCTCCTCGAGGGGGGGATGGGTGTCGAACAGCTGGTTGAAGCCACCGAACCGGCCACGGTCGCCCACCCCTGACATCGGCTGCTCGATCCAGAGGTGAGCAGTGGCCTTGGAGGCCGAGTGGGTGACCGTCGTGTCGGCCAGCAGCTTCTCCAGCGCAGAGACCAGCCCGGGCGGATAGCGGGTCATCTGCACGGCGGAGGCGTCGGCGAGGGACTCGCGCCGTCGGCTGATCGCGGCCTGCATGGCCCACGCCACCACGGGGGCCAGCATCACGAGCAGCAGGCCGAAGATGGCCAGTGGGTTGTTGTGGTTCTCCCGGTCGCCGTCGCGGGAGACCCGGCCGCCGTTCCAGTACATGGTGCGGAACGCCATGTCCGAGAGCAGCGCCACCGCCCCCACCAGCGTGACCGCGATGGTGGAGACGAGGATGTCGTAGTTCTTGACGTGGCTGAGCTCGTGGGCCAGCACGCCCTCGAGCTCGACACGGTTCATCTTCTCGAGCAGCCCGGTGGTGACGGCGATGGCCGCGTGCCGGGGGTTGCGCCCGGTGGCGAACGCGTTGGGGGCCGGGTCGTCGACGATGTAGATGCGCGGCATGGGAAGGCCGCTGGCGATGGTGAGGCCCTCGACCAGGTTGTAGAGGCGGCGGTACTGCGTCGGGTCGGCGGGGTGGGCGCGGCTCACCGCGAGGGCGACGGCGTCGGCCTTCCAGTACGACGCGAACGCCAGCGCGCCGCTGAACACGAGCGCGATGACCGTGCCCTGCCAGCCGTAGCCGACCAGCAGACCGAAGGCCATGCCGACGAGGGTGAGCAGACCGATGAAGCCGGCGATGAGGAGGATGCTGCGGCGCTTGTTCGACGCGATGAGCTCGTACATGAAGGGGGGTTCGGGTGCGGCCCGGCGTCAGAAGGAAACGGTGGGGGCCTGGCGGGCGCCCTCGTCGGCCTCGAAGTACTCACGGGCCCGGAAGCCCGTGCGACTGGCGATGAGGGTGGCCGGGAACTTCTGGATGCCGGTGTTGTAGGCCAGCACGGAGTCGTTGTAGAACTGCCGCGCGTACGCCACCCTGCCCTCGGTGGCGGACAGCTCCTCCTGCAGCGACAGGAAGTTCTGGTTGGCCTTGAGGTCGGGGTAGGCCTCGGAGAGGGCGAAGAGCTGGCGCAGCGCGCCGGCCACCTGGTTCTCGGCCTGTGCCGCCGCGACCGGCGTCGTGGCGCTCATCGCCGCGTTGCGTGCCTGGACGACCGCATCCAGCGTCCCTCGCTCGTGGGCCGCGTAGCCCTTGACGGTCTCGACCAGGTTGGGGATGAGGTCGTTGCGCCGCTTGAGCTGCACGTCGATCTGCGACCAGGCGTTCTCCACCCGGTTCCGCTTGCTGACCAGGCCGTTGTAGAGGAACAGCCCGCCGAGCGCCACCAGGACGACGACGACGATGAGGATGATGAGCCACGTCATGACGGCGCCATGATACGACGCACCCATGCCGGAACCCGGGCACCTGAGCGCCCCTCAGCGGCTTCCGCGGCGGCCTCGTCGATGAGCGCCTGGTAACGCCGCACGTAGTGGTCGGCGAGGGATCGCATCGAGAATTCCTCCGCCCGTACGGCCCCCTGGGCGGTCAGGGCACGGCCGAGGTCGGCGTCCTCGAGGACCCGCTTGAGCGCGGTGGCCAGCGTCGCGGTATCGCCCGGCGGGGTGAGCAGGGCGTGCACCTCGGGGAGGGCCACGCGCCGGTAGCCGGGCAGGTCGGAAGCGACGATCGGCGTGCCCGCGGCCATCGCCTCGATCAGGACCACGCCGAACGACTCCCCTCGGAGCGACGGCGCGCAGAACACGTCGGCGGAGGCCAGACGGGCGATCTTCTCCTCGTCGGTCAAGCGACCCAACCACTCGATGCGGGGGTCGGCGCCGAAGCGTGCCTGCAGCGCGGCTGTCTCGGGCCCGTCGGAGGCCACCCAGCAGCGGACGTCGGAGGGCAGCTCGGCCAGGGCGCTGAGCAGCACGTCGAGCCCCTTGCGAGGTTCGTGCCGCCCGCAGAACATGATCGTCGGGCCCGTCCGCTCGACCGAGCCCTGCACCCGGTAGCGCTCCACCTCGACGCCGTTGAAGAGCATGTCGTAGGTGCCGCCGAAGTAGCGCTCGGCCAGCTCGCGGGCGTCGTCGGAGACCGCCACCCGCAGGTCCAGCCGGCCGGCCAGCCAGTTGAGGCTGCGGTTGGCGAGGCGGTAGGAGGTGCTGTCCCCGGCCGCGTGGAAGGTCCCGACGGTCGGAGCCGGATGCATCACCAGCGCCGTCATCGTCGGACCCGGAGCCAGCGGCTCATGGAGGTGGAGCACGTCGAAGGCCTCGTCCGCCAGCGCCCGGATGGCGCGCAGCTGGCACGACGGGTCCGGAGCCAGGGGGGCGACCGAGCCGTTGGCGGCCGTGGGGATCGAGTTGCCGAGGGGGATGACGAACAGCTCCGGCGGCGGCGCGTCGCACGGCGCCAGCACCCGCGCCTCGTGGCCCATCGCCCGCAGCACCCGGGCCAGCCCGAGCACCTGCCCCTGGACGCCGCCCGGCACGCTCAGGCTGTACGGGCAGACCAGGCCGATGCGCACCCCGCGACCGTACTCCCGGGGCCCTGTCAGCCCGGAGACCCACCTCTCGCGGTGAGACCGGCACCGCGACGAAACCCGAACGCCTCACCGCGGGTGGGCCACCTGGCTACGGTCCGGCAGCATGTCGGCGTCCGGTCGTCCCGCCCTGTCCCTGATCGCCACGCCCGGCAAGCGGGCCGCGATCCTGGAGCTCGCCACCGAGGCCGACCGCCTCGGGTTCGCGGGGATCGCCTGCCCCAGCCTCGGGAGCGCCATGAGCCTGTGCGTTTCCCTGGCCCACGTGACGCACGAGATCCCGTTCTGGACGTCGATCCAGCCCATCTACCTGGCTCACGCCGCCGAGACCGCGGGGACGGCCGCCCACCTCCACGAGGTGTCCGGTGGCCGGTTCCGCCTCGGGTTGGGCGTATCGCACGGGACCGTGCACCGCCGGCTGGGGGTGGAGGTGGGCCCGCCTCTTGGCGACACCCGCGAGTACGTGGCCGCCGTTCGGGGCATCGCCGGCGACGCCGCGCCCCCCATCTACCTCGCCACGATGCGGGACCGGATGCTCGGGCTGGCGGTCGAGGTCGCCGACGGCGCCATCTGGGCCAACGCCGCTCGGAGCGCCATGGCCGCGCAGCTCGCCCGCGTCCCCGGGGCCGCGGCCGACGGCTTCTTCCGCGCCAACATGATCCCGACCGTCATCGACGCGGACCGCGCCGCGGCGGACGCCGTGAACCGCCGCACGATGTCCGGCTACGTCACCCTGCCCAACTACCGGAACTACTGGCGGGCGGTGGGCTACAGCGAGGAGATGGACGCCATCGAGGCCGCGCTCGCCGCCAACGAGCGGGAGCGGCTGCCGTCGCTCATGAGCGATGCCTGGCTGCACGACGTGACGCTCAGCGGGTCCGTGGCGGAGGTGCGCGACGGCCTGGACGCGTGGCGTGACGTGGGCGTCCTGCCGATCGCCGTGATGTCGTCCACCTCGGGCGGACAGGCCAAGGCCGTCCAGGAGCTCTTCGCGGCCTACGCCTGAGCGGTCCCGGCTGTCGCCGCCGACGCGCCCTTCGGTGCTCCTGATGCCAGGGCCCGCCACAGCGCGGGATAGCTGGCGTACTCCAACCCGGGGGCGATGTAGCCGGAGCGCACGAGCTCGTCGTGGTAGCGCGGGAGGTTGCGCATCGGCACGCCGCTGTCGCAGTGGTGGGCGAGGTGCCAGCCGATCCAGTAGGGCACGAGCACGAAGCGGGCGGGGGCGTGCTGGCGGACGGAGTGGGTGGTGCGGCGGCGGTCCTTCGAGCGCGTCATCCCGCCGTGCTCGGCGATCGACCGCAGCCGGTTGATGAGCCGCCACACCGTCATGTACGGCGCGAACCACAGCAGCCAGTACACGAGCGGGTAGCCGGCCAGCGCCGACACGGCGGCCAGCCCGAGTTGCACGCCGACGATCGAGCGGGCGGCCCGCCGGATCCCGGGGTCGGACGAGCGCGTCCCCCGCAGCAGGCCCTTGAGCAGCTTCCACCCGGTCTGGCCGGTGGCGTCACGCCACATCTTGCGTCGGAACGAGTCCGGCGGGATCGGGTAGCCGGCGTAGAGCGGGATGTCCGGCTCCTCGGGCCCGAACTCCTCCCGGTGGTGCGCCATGTGGGCCCGGCGGTACTGATCGGTCGGAGCGAACGCCGGATAGCCGAGGAGCCACCGCCCGACCCAGTCGTTGACGGCCTTGTTGCGGAACAGCAGCCGGTGGGCAGCTTCGTGCATCAGGGCGGCGAGCTGCGCGTGGGCCCGGCCCATGAGCGCGAAGGCGAGGAGGTACGCCCACCAGCGCCCGATCCACACGGCGGCCACGATGATGCCCAGCGTCTGGGCGTAGACGCCGACCACGCTGAGCGCGTTGCGGAAGGACGGAATGCGCCGCAGCTCCGCCCGCAGCGCGGGCACGGGACGGCCGGTGGGGAGGATGTCCGCGCCAGGGCCCGGTCTCACCAGCAGATCGTCGGGCGGGAGCATGGTGCTGCGCACGGCCACGGCCCTATCTTACACTCTCCAGACAGATGTCGCCACCACGTAACAAGCAGTCGGCCGACCCGGACGCCGAACCTCTGCTCCGCCCGTTGAGCCCCCGCTCGGTCATCGCCAGCCTGCTCCTCGGCATGCACCCGCCCCGGGTGCGCGGCGCGCTGCTCGTGCGGTGGTGCGCGCACCTGGGGATCGCCGAAGGCACCACGAGGGTGGCCCTCTCCCGGATGGTCGACGCCGGCGAGCTGCGGGTCCGCGATGGTCGCTACGAGCTCGCCGGCCGCCTTCGCCGCCGCCAACCCGGCCAGGACTGGTCGCTGGCCCCGACCCTCCTCCCGTGGGAGGGCGAGTGGGTGCTCTGGCTCGTCCGACCGGGCTCCCGCTCGGCACCGGCGCGCGCCGAGCTGCGCCGAGCCGCCGCGGCCGCCCGCCTGGCCGAGCTGCGCGACGGCGTCTGGACCAGGCCTTCCAACCTGCCCCCTGAGGCCACGCCGCCCGCGGCGCTCGAGACGCTGGCCGAGCAGGCGTCCACGTGGTCCGGCCGTCCGGCGCGCGGCTCCGAGCCCTCGGCGACCGATCTCTTCGAGCTGGCGGCGGCATCGACGCGGGCGCACGCCCTCCTCGCCCAGCTCGATCCGATCACGGCGGCGCTCGAGCAAGGCGACCACTCGGGCCTCGGTCAGGGCTTCGCCCTCGGTGCCGCCACGCTCCAGCAGGTACGGCGTGATCCGCTGTTGCCGCCGGCGCTGGCCGGGCCTGACTGGCCCGGCGCCGAGCTGCGCGCCGCCTACTCCCGGTACCGAGCGGCCTTCGCGGCCGCGCTGGCCGATTGGTTCGCCGCCGCCGAAGGCACCCAGAGCGGGGCCGGCGCGACCTGAGAACACGCTCAGCGCGCGGGTCGCCACGACGCGTGATCTCGCCTTTGGCGTCCGCGTGACACCTCTGTGACACCTGCGTGACAGCGGCCATGAGCGGGAAGAATGGCGCCGGGGAGACCGTCCGCGCGGAGCAGTCGCGCGCTACCATCGCCGAGGCGACTGGTTGACGCCCACGGCGTCGGACCGTGGCGTCGATCGACGGGAACGACATCCCGAAGCGACAGCACACCGAGCGGGAGAGAGGGACGGATGGTGGGACAGACCGGGGTGCCCGGGAACGAGGATGGCGGGGGCACTCCTCGACCGTCCGACGGTTTCCTTCAGCCTCCCGTGTTCGATCCTCCCCTTTCGCTGCCCGCGCCCCGGCCGATGGAGGACGACGGCGATCCGAGCACCCGCAAGCGCGTCCTCTGGGCCTTCGGAGCCGCGGCCGCGCTCTTCGGCGCCGGTGTGGTCGGGCTCGCCCTGCCCAACAACCCGGACGACGGCGTCAACGTGAGCACCGAGGACACCGCCGGTCCGACCACGGTCCCCGGCTCCCGGTCCGACGAGGACGTGCGGACGCTCGTGGCGCCGGTCTTCGCCCCGTTCACGTTCTCCGTGACGGCGCCCGCCAACACCACGACCTCCACCAGCAGCTCCAGCACCACTGGCGTGCCGACGACCGGTCGTCCGATGAGCGCCGCCGTGCTGGCCGGCGTGGTCGCCCGGGGCACCACCTCCATCCGCATCAACCCCCTTCCCCCGGTGACCAACCAGCCGCCGCCGACCGCGGCTCCCAACAACAACCCGGATTCGGGGACCACGTCACCGACGACGCCTGCTCCGACGAGCCCGCCGTCGACGCGCCCGCCCCGTCCGCCACGCACGACCACGACGACGACTACCCCGCCTCCCACCGACCCGACGACCATCCCGACGACGCCTCCCACGGACCCACCGCCCACCGACCCGACCACCGTCCCGACGACCCCACCCACGGACCCGCCGCCCACCGACCCGACCACGTCCCGACGACGCCACCCACGGACCCGCCGCCGACCGATCCCACGACCACTGTGGCCGAGACGACCACCACCGCGGGCACGACGACCACGTTCGAGACACCCACCTCCCCCGACGACCACCCCCACGGCACCTCCCGCTACCTGAGGCCAGGGTCCGCGCGGAGCGCGGCCGGGCCTGTGCAAAGCTGACCTGGCACCGGCCAGGAGGGGCCGCACTCAGGAGGACCGTCGTGGGCAAAGGTCGACGAGCGAAAAGGGCCGCCGCCGTCCGCCTCGGCCTCATCTCGCTGCTCGGGCTCGTTCTCGTCGCGTGTGGGCAGGAGGATCGGCCGACCGTGACGCCGACCGCACTGGATGACGACGCGGTCACCATCGGCTCGTTCGACTTCGCCGAGAGCGCCCTGCTGTCCGAGCTCTACGCCCAGGCCCTCGAAGCGCAGGGCTACGAGGTCGAGCGGGCGGGCGCCGTAGGCCCTCGTGAGATCGTGGCGCCGGCCCTCGAGCGTGGCCTGCTGGAGCTGGTACCGGAGTACGCCGGGACGGCGCTCACCTTCTTGAGCCTGGGTGATGCCCGCCCCACGGCCGACACCGCGTCCACGCACGAGGCGCTGACGCGGTCGGCGGCCGAACGGGGGCTGGTGGCCCTGGCGCCGTCGCCGGCGCAGGATGCCAACGCGTTCGTCGTCACCCGCGCCACGGCCGAGCGCCTCGGCGTCGAGCGGCTCAGCGATCTCGCGCCGCTGGCGGGTGAGTTGACGTTCGGGGGACCGCCCGAGTGCGCGTCCCGGCCGCTGTGCCTGGAGGGACTGCGGGACTTGTACGGGATCGAGTTCGGGACCGTGCTCGCTCTCGATCCCGCCGGGCCCCGCACACGCGAGGCCCTGCACGACGGCGCCATCGACGTGGCGCTCATGTTCACGACCGCGGCCACCATCGACGCCGACGACCTCGTCGTGCTGGCCGACGACCGAAGCCTGCAGCCCGCCGAGAACGTGACCCCGCTCGTACGCCAGGACGTCGTCGACCGATGGGGGCAGGAGCTCGTCGACACGGTCGACGCCGTCTCCGAACGGCTGTCCACCGACGAGCTGCGCCGCCTCAACACGTTGCTCGACGGCCGCTCCCCCGCCGCCGTCGCCGCCGAGTGGCTGCAGGAGCAGGGTCTCGCATGAGCGGCGATGTCAAGCCCGTGCGAGACGACGTCCGTGCCGGCTCCCTCGGCGCCGGCCACGACGGTGAACCAGGATCCGCTCGTCGCGGCTGGGCCGCCGACCGCTCGGCACGCCGGTCGGCGCCGCCGCCCGTCGGGCGCTCCTCCCCCGCTCCCCCGCAGCCTGGGATCCACGGGCAAGGGCTGGCTGGCGCTCATCCTCGCCATCGTCGCCGTCCTGATCCTGGCCCGCCTCTTCGCCGGTGTCCGTCGGCTGATCGAGCAGGTCGACACCGCCATCCTGCTCGCGATCGCCCGGATCCGCACGCCGTGGCTCACGGACGTCTTCAAGGGCATCGACCGCATCGGGCTGGGGTGGTCGTTCACGGTGCTGGCGCTGGGCCTCATCATCGCCCTGCTCGTCTTCCGCCGCTGGCGCCACCTCTTCACGTACCTGGGCGGCGTCTTCCTCATCCAACTGGTCGGCGTGGCGCTCATCGAAGGCTTCCAGCGGCCCAAGCCCTTCGACGTGACGATCCTCGATCGCTGGAAGGGGTTCTCGATGCCGTCGGCCCCGGTGGCCGTCGTGACCATGCTCGTGGTCGGGTACCTCTACACCCTCGTCGTGGCCGGCCGGGCCCGTTCGCAGGCCAAGATCGTCGGGGCGGTCGTCGGTCGCCGTCTACTGCTTCGCCCGCCTGTACCTGGCCGTCGACCACCCGACCGACGCGCTCGTCTCAGTGGCGCTGACGGTCGGCATCCTCGTGAACGCCTTCCGGTTCTTCACTCCCAACGAGGTCTTCCCCGTCACCTACCAGAAGGGCAAGACGGCCCACCTCGATGTCACCGGCGAGCGGGGCGAGGCCATCCGCCACGCGCTCCGCGATCAGCTCGGCCTGACCGTGGTCGAGATCAAGCCCGTGGGCCTGGCCGGCTCCGGCGGCTCGACCCCGCTGCGCCTGCGGGTGGAGGGCGACCCCGACACGTACCTGTTCGGGAAGCTCTATGCCATGAACCACGTGCGGGCCGACCGCTGGTACAAGTTGGGTCGCACCATCCTCTACGGCCGCCTGGAGGACGAGAAGCCCTTCCAGTCCGTCCGCCGGCTGGTGCAGTACGAGGACTACGCGCTGCGCCTGGTGCGCGACGCGGGCATCCACACCGCCTGCCCGTACGGCATCGTCGAGATGACGCCCGAGCGCGAGTACCTCCTCGTCGCGGAGTTCTTCTACGGCTCCGTCGAGATCGGCGAGGCGGCGGTCGACGACGACATCATCGACCAAGGGTTCGTCCTGGTCCGCCGGCTGTGGGACGCCGGCCTGGCCCATCGCGACATCAAGCCCGCCAACCTGCTGGTCCGCGACGGCGAACTGCTCGTCATCGACGTGGCGTTCGTGCAGGCCCGCCCCTCGCCGTGGCGCCAGGCCATCGACCTGGCCAACATGATGCTGGTCCTCGCCGTGCGGACCGATGCGCCGAGGGTCTACGAGCGCGCGACCCGGCTGTTCACGCCCGACGAGATCGCGGAAGCGTTCGCCGCCACCCGCGGTGTCGCCAGCCCCACCCAGCTCCGGATGATGATGAAGCGCGACGGTCGCGATCTCGTGACCCAGTTCCGGGAGCTGGCCCCTCCGTGCCGCCCGGTCTCGCTCCAGCGCTGGAGCGTCAAGCGGGTGCTCCTGGCCGCCGGCGTCTTCATCGGCGGCCTGCTGGCCCTGGCGGCCACGTTCAGCCTCTTCGTGCCCGCGGAGCTCGCGGGCAACGGCACGCCGAGCTGCGGGACGGACAACGTGATGGTGCTCATGGCTCAGTCCGTCCCATCGGCCGCCGCTGTCCCGTGCCTGGCCACGCTCCCCGCCGGGTGGGACCTCGGGGGCGTGGCCATCAAGCGGGGCGAGGCCAGCTTCTGGTTGGACTCCGATCGCGGCGGTTCGAAGGCGGTGACCGTGACCTTGCTGCCGCCGTCGGAGTGCCGGACGGACGAGGCGGTCGAGGTGCTCAGCGACGAGTCGGACATGCAGCGGTTCGAGCAGCCCGAGCGGCTCCCACCCGAGCTCAGGACCACCCGCTACTACCTCTTTGCCGGAGGGTGCGTGACCTACGAGTTCGACTTCGGCGCCGAGGCCGACACCGAGCTGCTGTTCGCCGCCGACAGCGCGCTGGCCTTCCAGCCCCGCCGGGCGCTGGTCGAGGCCGTGGACGAGCGCACCGGCGGGCTGAAGCTGTGCGGAGCCGACGCACCGCCGTGCACCGGCGGGCGCTGAGGCCGAGTCCGCATGCAGCTCGTGGTAGCGACCTCGATCGGCGGCGGGCTGGTGCGCGTCACGCTCGCCATCGCCATCGCCGCCGCCATCACGGCGGTGTCGCTGCGGCTGCTCGGGCTGCGCCGCGGCTGGCCGAAGGCCCTCCTGGCCGGCGTCATCGGCTGGGGCTGCGCCGGACTGCTGGCCCTCGGCCTGGCCCACTGGGACTGGGGCGCGGACGGGCTCGCCATCCACACCGTGGCCATCGGCATCCCGGCCACGATGGCGGCCGCCGTCACGCTCGACCTCCTGGCCCGGCCCGGGCACGCTGGCCACCGGCGAGCGTGCCGGCCTGATCGTCGTTCCCCGACCCTTCCGGGCCATCCGGTCGCCGCGTCGACGTGCTGCGCCGCTACCGCGAGCTCCTGCAGCTCGCCCGGAGGGAGGGTTTCGGGCCCCTGCTCTCCGCCCGCGGGCGGATCGAACGGTCGACCGAGGCCACCGGGGTCCGCCTGCGCCGGCTGCTCGAAGACGCTGGCGGCGTGTACGTGAAGCTCGGCCAGATCGCCGCCACCAGGGTCGACCTCATCTCGCCCGAGCTGGCCGCCGAGCTGGCCCAGCTCCAGAACCGAGTCCGGCCCGAGCCCGTCGAGCGGATCCAGCCGGTCCTCGAGGCCGAGCTCGGCCAACCCGTCAACGAGGTCTTCGCCGAATTCGACTGGGAGCCTCTGGCCGCGGCCTCGATCGGCCAGACCTACCGCGCCCGCCTCCACACGGGCGAACCGGTGGTGGTGAAGGTCCAACGGCCCAGCATCGAGGAGGTCATGGAGCGCGACCTCGCCGCCCTCGCGCTGGTGGCCAACCTGGTGCAACGGCGGACCCCGCTCGGTCAGAGCATGCGCTCCGGCGAGGTGCTCGACCAGTTCGCCCGCAGCCTCCGGGCCGAGCTGGACTTCCGCCGCGAGGCCGATGCCATGGACGAGATGCGGACCCTGCTGGGGCCGGACTCGGTCGTGCGCATCCCCCTCGTCTACAAAGAGCTGTGCACCCGCCGCCTCCTCGTGCAGGAGCTGTTCGACGGCTTCACGGTCGCCGACGGTGACGCGCTGGCGGCCTCGGGCTACGACCGCGCCGCGCTGGCCGACGCCCTGCTGCGGTCGATGCTGGAGCAGATCCTCACGGTCGGTTTCTTCCACGCCGATCCGCACCCGGGCAACGTGTTCGTGCTCGATGGCGGCACGCTCGGGCTCATCGACTTCGGCGCCGTCGGCCGGCTGGACCCGGTCCAGCAGAAGGCCATGGTCGACCTGATGGCGGCGCTGGTCCGCCGCGACGTCGAGCTGCTGCGGGACGGGGTCGAGCGGGTGGCGGAGATGGCCGAGACGGTGCCGCCCGAGCGGCTGGAGCGCTCGTTCGCCCGGCTGATGGCCGACCACCTGCGTCCCGGGGGCGCGGTCGATCCCTCGATCCTGCAAGACCTCGTCTCGACGCTGTCGGAGTTCGGGATCCGCCTACCCGGCGACCTCGTGATCCTGTCCCGGGCCATGGTCACCCTCGACGGCACCCTCGGCATCATCAGCCCCGGGGTCTCACTCGTCGGCGCAGCGACCAGCCAGCTCACAGGACCGGACAGTGCAGCGTTCGTCGACCCGGCGACCATCGTGCGCGAGGAGCTCCTCTCGATGCTCCCCCACCTCCGGCGCCTGCCCGACCGCCTCGACCGCACGCTCATGCTGGCCGGCCGCGGCGACCTACGGGTCCGGAGCGTCGTCGACGAGGACTCGCGGCGCATACTGCGGACGCTGGTGAACCGGGGCCTGCTGGCCGTGGTCGGCGCGGTGTTCCTGACCGTGTCCACCATGCTGTTGGTGACAGACGAGGAGGGACCCGGGGTGGCTGACAGCGTCGGCCTGTACGAGATCTTCGGCTACGGAGGGCTCCTGGCGGGAACCGTGCTCTGCCTACGGGTGGTCGCCGGCGTGGCCCGGGACGGAACGGTATGACCGAGCGAAGCGAGGTCCATGTCACGGTCGTATGTTCGCCGCGCAGCGGCGAACCGGTCACTGGTGCTCCCCGGACCATCGATCGTCAGAGCACGCCTCATGACCTGATGGTGCACCAGTGACCGAGCTCGACGTCCCCGGCCCGCCGAGCAGCGTCGATCCCGGCGTCCCGACCGGTGCCGGCCTCGGAGACCGGGCTCCCGGCGAGCGCTACTTCCGCCACCCGGGCGACGTGGTCCGATTGGTGCTCTGGTCGATCGTCACGTTCGTCCTCGCACTGTTCGTCAGCGTCGCCTCGGACACCAGCGACGGGCTCACCACCGATCTGGGTCGCGCCGCGTTCGCGACTGGCCGAGGCCGTGCGCGAGCTGGCCCTCGCCCTGGCGCAGGTCGGCGCAGTCCTGGTGCCGTTGGTGGTCGTCGTGGTCCTCGTCGTGCAACGCCGGTGGCGGCGGCTGGGCGTCGGGCTCCTGGCCGCGGCGGCCGGCGTGGTGGTGCTCGCGGTCGTGGACGCCGCCGTCGGCCTCTCCGGCCACACCGAAGGGGCGCTGGACAGCGATACCTGGGTGGCGTCTCCGCGCTTCCCGTCTGTGTGGTACCTCGCGGCGGCGACCGCGGCGACCGTCGTCGGGAAGGCATGGCTTCCGCGGGCCTGGCGGCGGGCCAGCGACATCGCCATCGGTGTGCTGGCGCTCGTGCTGGCCATCGCCGGCACCGCTGGGGTGCCGGACCTGCTCCTGGCGCTCGCCGCCGGCCTGACCGCCGGGTCCGCGGTGCTGGTCGTGCTCGGCGCGCCGAACCGACGGCCCACACCGGCCATGGTCGGTGAGGCGCTGGCCCGAGCCGGGATCACGGTCACCGAACTGACGGTCCTGCGGGCCGACAGCGGCCGCGCCCTCCTGTACCGCGCCGCGACGGCGGAGGGACCCGAGCTGTTCCTGAAGGTCTACGAGCGCGACAGCCGGGACGCCGACGCCCTCTACCGCGGCTACCGCACGGTGCAGCTCCGCGAGCCGGTGGAAGGCCCGGCCAGCCGCACGATGGCGGTCGAGGTCGGCAACGAAGCACTCGTGCTCCTCATGGCTCGCCGGAGCGGGGTGTCCTGCCCCGAGGTGGCGACGCTGGCCACGCTCGAGGATGGCTCGCAGGTCCTGGCGTTGGACTGGGTGGACGGGCCGACGCTCGACCAGGTCCCACCCGACGAGGTCGACGACGCCCTGCTCGAGTCGGTGTGGCGGGCCGTCCGGACGATGCACGAAGCGCGCCTCGCCCACGGGGTCCTCCGCGGTGGCAACCTGATGCTCGACGGCGGCCAGCCGATCATCACGGGCCTGGGCTCGGGGGTCCTGCCCGCCACGCCCGGCCAACTCGCCACCGACCGGGCGGAGCTGCTCACCTGGTCGGCCGGGCGGGTCGGCGCCGACCGCGCACTGGCCGCAGCCGCCAAGGTGATCGATCCAGAGGATCTGGCCGCGGCCGGCGCGTACCTCCAACCCCTCGCGCTGTCCGCAGCCACCCGGCGCCCTGCGACCAAGGCGTTGCTCGGACAGCTACGGACCGGTCTGGCCGAGACCACCGGGATCGAGCCGGCGCCGCTGGCCCAACTCGTCCGAGTCCGCCCCCGGACGCTGCTCACCGTCGTCGCCCTCACCGCGGCCTTCTACGTCCTGCTCCCACAGCTGGCCAACGTCGACGAGAGCGTCCGGGCCATGGGCGACGCCAACTGGGGGTGGCTGGCCGTGGCCACGGTCATGTCGCTGCTCACCTACCTGGCCTCGGCGATCGGCATGGCCGGCGGCGTGCCGGGACGCCTGCCGCTGCGAGCCAACGTGTACACGCAGTTCGCATCGAGCTTCATCAACCGCGTCACCCCCGCCAACGTGGGAGGGATGGCGCTGAACGTGCGCTTCATGCAGAAGGCCGGCATCCCGCCGGCCCAGGCGGTCACGGGGGTCGGCCTCAACTCGGCGGCCGGCGGCATCATCCATGTGGGGCTGCTCTTCGTGTTCCTGGCCTGGGCCGGGCAGGGCGGTGGGCAGGCGTTCAAGATCCCGGCCAGCAGCAAGCTGCTCGTCATCATCGCCGTCGTGCTGGCTCTCGTCGGGATCGTCCTGGCCACCCGCAAGGGGCGTCGCCTCGTGCGCACGCATGTGCTCCGCTGGCTGCGCCAGTCGTGGGCCAGCCTGCGCGTGCTGGCCCGCTCGCCGATGAAGCTGGCCGCCCTCTTCGGCGGATCGGCCGGCGTCACGTTGGCGTACGTCGCTGCGCTCTTCGCCGCGGTGCTCGCCTTCGACAGCCGACCTCTCGTTCGCGCAGGTCGGCGCGGTGTACCTCGGCTCCTCGATCATCGCCGCCGCCGCGCCCACACCCGGCGGGCTCGGCGCCATGGAGGCCGCGCTCGTCGCCGGCCTGACCGGCGTGGGCATGGACTCCGCCACCGCGGTCGCCGCCGTGCTCAGCTACCGGCTGCTCACGTACTGGCTGCCGATCCTGCCGGGCTGGCTCAGCTTCCGCTCCCTGGAACGTCACAACCTGATCTGACGGGATTGGCCGCGGGCCGCAGAGCGGCGCGCACCTACGCTTCCTCAGTGCCGTTCGGTCCCGTCGATCCCGCCCTCGATCTGCCAGGCCTCGAGGAGCGGCTGCTGGCGCGCTGGCGGGCCGACGACCTGTTCGGCCAGGTGCAGGCGTGGCGGGCCGGTGGGACGCCGTGGACCTTCTACGAGGGTCCCCCCACGGCCAACGGCCGCCCCGGGCTCCACCACGTGTGGGCGAGGGTCTTCAAGGACCTCTACCCGCGGTTCCAGACCATGCGGGGTCACACCGTGCCCCGGCAGGCCGGTTGGGACAGCCACGGGCTGCCGGTCGAGATCGAAGTCGAGAAGGAGCTCGGGCTGCAGTCCAAGCAGGACATCGAGGCCTACGGCGTGGCCGCCTTCAACGAGCGCTGCCGGGAGTCCGTGTCGCGCTACGTCGAGGACTGGATCGCGCTGACGGAGCGGTCCGGCGTCTGGTTCGACACCGAGCACGCCTACTGGACGATGAGCAACGACTTCATCGAGTCCGTCTGGTGGCTCCTGCGGCAGCTCTGGGACGCGGGGCTGCTCTACGAGGGCCACCGGGTCACCCCGTACTGCCCCCGCTGCGGCACCGCGCTCTCCTCGCACGAGCTCGGCCAACTGGGCGTCTACCGGGACGTGGTGGACCCGTCGGCCTTCGTGCGCTTCCCGGTCATCGATCGGGACGTCGACCTCCTGGTGTGGACCACGACGCCGTGGACGCTGGTCTCCAACGTGGCCGTGGCCGTCGGTCCCGACATCCGCTACGTGCGTATCGCCGCGCCCGACGGCGGACGGGACCTCGTGCTGGCCGCCGCGGCCGCGGACCGGCGCTGGCCGGGAGCGGAGGTGTCGGAGACCTGGACCGGGCAGGACCTGGTGGGCTGGCGCTACCGGAGACCGTTCGACCTGCTGCCCGTCGACGACAGCGCGGGCACGCGTCGTGGCCGCCGACTTCGTCGCCACCGAGGACGGCTCGGGCCTCGTCCACCTGGCTCCGGCGTTCGGCGAGGCCGACGCGCAGATCGGCCGGCAGGAGGATCTCCCGGTCCTGAACCCGGTCGGGCCCGACGGCACGTTCGACGCCCGGGTCACCCCGTGGGCCGGACGCTACGTGAAGGACGCCGATCCCGAGGTCATCGCGGACCTCCGCAGCCGGGGGCTGCTGGTCGCGGAGGAGCCGTACGAGCACAGCTACCCCCACTGCTGGCGCTGCGGGACGCCCCTCCTGTACTGGGCCAAGACGTCGTGGTTCGTGCGCACGTCGTCCCGCCAGGACGACCTCCTGCGGGAGAACGAGGGCATCGGGTGGCACCCCGAGCACATCAAGCACGGCCGCTTCGGCAAGTGGCTGGAGGGCAACGTGGACTGGGCCCTCTCGCGGGACCGGTACTGGGGCACACCGCTTCCGATCTGGCGCTGCCGTGAGGGCCACGACACCTGCATCGGTTCGGTGGCGGAGCTCGAGGGGCTGACTGGACGCGACCTTGGTGGGCTCGATCTCCACCGCCCTGCGGTCGACGACGTGACGTTCGGCTGCCCCGTCGAGGGCTGCAGTTCGACCGCGGTGCGGCTGGCCCCGGTCGTCGACGCCTGGTTCGACTCCGGATCCATGCCGTCGGCGCAGCACCACGCGCCCTTCGAGCACGAGGACCGCTTCCGGTCGTCCTTCCCAGCGGACTTCATCTGCGAAGCCATCGACCAGACCCGAGGCTGGTTCTACTCGCTGCTCGCCGTCAACACGCTCGTGTTCGGGTCGACGCCGTACCGGAACGTCGTGTGCTTGGGGCTCATCGTCGACGCGCAGGGCCAGAAGATGTCGAAGTCCCGTGGCAACGTGGCCGACCCGTGGGACATGTTCGAGCGCCATGGCTCCGACGCGCTGCGGTGGTACTTCTTCTCGGGCGGATCGCCGTGGACGAACAGACGGGTCTCGGACGACGGCATCCGCGAGGCGGCTCGGACGACGCTCCTGACGCTCTGGAACGTGCTGGCGTTCTTCGCCACCTACGCCGACCTGGACGGGTGGAGGCCCGACACCGTCAGTGATCGGGACGCCGCGCCGGCGCACGCTCTCGATCGCTGGATCCGGGACGAGCTCGACGACGCCATCACGGGCGTCACCACGGCCCTCGAGGACTTCGACGCGCTCGCCGCGGCCACCCGACTGGCCCGCTTCGTCGACGATCTCTCGAACTGGTACCTGCGCCGCTCCCGGCGCCGGTTCTGGAAGCAGGCGGAGCCAGAGGCCCACGCCACCCTCCACCACACGCTCGTCACCACGGCGCGCGCTGCTGGCGCCGTTCTGCCCGTTCCTCGCCGACGAGGTGCACAGGGTGCTGACCGACGGCCGGACGGTCCACCTCGCCGACTGGCCCCAGCCAGCGCGGCGGAGGCGACCGCGGGTTGACGGATCGCATGGCCGCCGCCCGCCGGCTCGTCACGCTCGGGCGCTCGGCCCGTACCGATGCCAAGGTCAAGGTGCGCCAGCCGCTGCGGCGGGCGTTGCTCCTGCACCCCGGCGTGGAGCTCGACGAGGCCGTCCGGGCCGAGATCCGCGACGAGCTCAACGTGCGCTCGCTGGAGGACGTGGACACGTTGTCGGGCCTCATGAGCTGGGACGTGGTCCCCAACTTCCGTGCGCTCGGGCCCCGGCTCGGGCCGCGGGTGGCCGAGGTGAAGGCGGCCCTCGTCGCCGCCGACGGGTCCGCGCTCCAGCGGTCGCTGGAGGCAGACGGCGCCATCGAGGTCGCTGGGATCCGGCTCACCACGGACGAGGTCGAGGTTCGGGCTCGCCGGCACCACTCGTTCGCGCTGGCCGAGGACGCCGGTTGGGCGGTGGCGCTCGACCTGGAGCTGGACGACGACCTTCGCCGCGAAGGCGTCGCCCGCGAACTGATCCGGGCGCTCAACGACCTGCGCAAGGAGCAGGGGCTGGCCATCGCCGACCGGGTGCGGCTGCGCCTCGGCGGTGACGACACCGTGCGGGCGGCCGTGGCCGAGCACGGTGCCTGGATCGCCGACGAGGTCCTCGCGGTCGAGCTCACGTGGGCCGACGGCGGCGAGCTCACCGTCCGGGTGGACGGGTCGGCCGTGTCCGTGGCGCTGGAGCGGGCGGCCTGACCTCCCCGGTCACTGGGGCTGGTCGGGCGGCGGGAGCTGGATGGTCCGCTCGACCTCCGCGGTCCTGACGCCGCGCAGTCGCGACAACGGCCCGACGGCGTCGGGTGCCGCGGTGCCCGTGATGATCCCGATCGACTCCAGCACCTGCGCGCCGCGCAGGCCGGCGCGGCGGGCGCGGCGCAGCACGCCGTCCAGGTCCTGCAGCCCGTCGTCGTCGACCACCAGGGCCACCCCCAGGTCGTCACGGTCGTCACGGTCGCCGCGCTCGTCGGCCCCGCTGCGTCCTTCCCCCCGGGAGGGCAGGTCGGGACTGCTCGGGTGGCGACCGGTCACCGGGCCAGGTTACGACTCCGCTAGAGCACCACTCCCGGGGCCTGGGCCAGGCCGGCCCCGATGTCGCGGTTGGGCAGCGTCAGGCGACGCGCGCTCTGGAGCAGGAGCCAGCCGAGTGACGCGCCCTTCATTCCCGGGTTGGCCTGCGCGTGGAGGGCGACGAGGCCGGCGGCGTGCGGGGTGGCCATGCTCGTGCCGTTCATGGTGGCGTAGAGGCGCGGCCGGGGCACCGACGATCGCACGGCCACGCCGGGCGCGGCGATGTCGACCTGGCCTCCGCGGAGGTTCATGCCGCCGGACGAGAACCGGGCGATGGCGAGGCTGGAGTCGATGGCGGCCACGGCGATGATCGAGGGGCAGTTCGCCGGGTGGCCGACGGGCGCGATGCGGCCCGGTCGGGAGCTGTCGTTGCCGGCCGCGGCCACGATCAGGCTCCCCGCGGTGAGAGCCCGCTGGGCGACGGTCTCGTAGACGGTTGAGAAGCCGCCGCCGACGGCGACGGGAGCGCCCAACGACATCGAGATCACCGTGCAGGTGTTGCGGATCGCCCAGTCGATGCCGGCCAGGATCCCGCCGTCGGCACCGCGTCCCTGGTTGCTGAGCACCTTGCCCGCGAAGATCTCGGCCTCAGAGGCGACACCGTAGGCGGGCAGGCGCTGGGGCTGGCGGGGACCACAGGCCGTGCCGATGCAGTGGGTCCCGTGGCCGTGGCCGTCGTCGGCCGTCTCACCGCTGATGAACGACGCCCGCGTCACCTGCCGGCCCACGAAGTCCGGGTGGCCGGAATCGAAGCCGGTGTCGAGCACGGCGATGCGAACACCCTTCCCGGTGAACGTGGTGCCGACCACACCCGTGGCCTTGAGGCCCCAGGTCGTGTCGGTGTCGAGGAAGGTCTCGGTCGCCGCAGGCTCACCGCCGCCGCCGCCCCCGCCCTGTGCCAGCACCCGCTCGGCCAGGTCGTCCACACCGTCGCGGAAGCCCTGGACGTAGTCGCTCATGGGGTCGTCGATGGCGTACACGATCCGCTCGGGCTCCACGGCGATGACGCCGTCGGCGGCTCCGCTGGCTTCCGCCACGGCCGCCAGCTGGTCCGCCTCGGGCTGGATCACGACCACGCCGAGGGTGTCGAGGTACAGCGCGCCACCGGCTTGGAGGTCTGCGGGCGCATCGACGCCCAGGTCGGCGCTGGACGCGACCTTCACCCCCGCGGCGCGCGCCAGCCCGCGGGTGACCGGACCTCTCTCGGCGCCCTCGGCGAGGAGGACCAGGAGGCGGCCGGTCGTGCCGTCCTCCGATCCCACGGGGGGCTCGGGCACTTCGGGCGGCGCGGCCGCCGACCGGCTGGTGGCACGGGCTGTCGTCCTCGGGCGTCGCTCACTGGGCATGGTGGTTCCCCTCTCGGTCGGTCGGACGCTGGTCCTCCCCAATACATCCATGTTCGCGGACCACGCGGAGGCTATGGTCCGCGGAGGTCCAGACCCGTCGGCGGATCTGGGGAGAGGACAACCGCGATGACTGCAACGCTCCACGACGTGCGCCCTGGCGCGCTCCGACGATCGGCCGCGACGGCATTGGGAGTGATGGCCGTCCTCGTTGTCGGGGTCATCGGCGTGGTCGGACTCGGTTCCGGCACGGTCGGCGCGCAGGGGTTGCCCCTGTGCGGCGGCAACCAGACCATCCGCCCCGCACCACGGACGTGCTTCAACACCAAGCTGATCGACGGGACCGAGATCACGGTCGTACTCGACGTCACCGCGTCGGGGGTGGCCACGGCCACGTACACCCTCGGGACGCCGAGGCCGGCGGACACCCCCATCCGCATGCGCTGGCACGAGGGCATCAGCTCGGGCCCACTCGTGGACGAGATCTCCGGGGTGATCCCCGCCGGCTCGCTCGGCCCGGTCACCCTGCAGCTCCAGGCCACGCGGACGTGTGGTGGGCAGATCGACACCAAGGCCGTGTTCACGGGCAACGGCGACGGTCGGGGAAGGGTGGCCGCGCCCTACATCAGCCTCGACATCTGCAACCAGCCCACGACGACTGCCGCCACCACCACGACCGCCGCGTACGACCACGACCACCGCGTCGAGCACGACGACGGCCTCCAGCACGACCACGTCGGGAACGACGGTGCCCGGAAGCTCGACTTCGCCGACGACGGCGGGATCGAGCGTGGCCCAGTCCAGCGTGCCCGGGTCACTGCCGAGCACGGGCGGCGACCGCTCCCGGATGGCGCTGGCCGCGCTGGCCGCGCTGGTGGCCGGTGCCGGCATCCTGGTCGCCACCCGCCGCGGGCACGACGAGGAGTCGATCTGACCTGGCCGCCGGCTACATGAGGTTTCCGGCGCCGGGGCTGTAGCTCGACGCGATGACGTTGTTGGCGATGAGCGTGTCGCACTGCACGGTGCCGGTCACCCGTGTCATGCCGCAGTCGAGCTGCAACGATCCGGCTCTGATCTCGGCCGCCGGCGCGGTGACCCTCACCGCGACGGCGGCCTGGATCTCGACACCCGAGGGGGTGATAGTGATCGTGCCGCCACCGCCGTCGATCGTGATCGTCCCGCCGGCATCGGCCAGGGTGACGGACTGGCCGTCCGCCGTGACCAGCCGGATGCTCAGCTGATCCGGGTGATCGTCCACCGTGATGCGTGAGCCCGCTGCCGAGACGATGCTCATGACCGGATTCCCGGAGGCCATCTGCTCGGGCGGAGCGTTGACAGAGCTCCAGAGGCTGCCGATGACGTACGGGCGGTCCGCGTCACCGGCCTCGAAGGCCAGGAGGATCTCGTCGTCCACGTCGGGGATGAGCCAGGTGCCGCGCTGAGCCCCCGCCCGAGGCACACCGACCGGGGCCCACTGGCCCTTGGCCTTCGCGCCGCCCACGGCCGGCGAGCGGACCAGGACGCGGCCGAGCTGTGAGGGGTCCTGGTTGTCGAGCACGACACCCACGTAGACACCGAAGAGCCGCTGGTCACGTCTGCGCTGCTGGTCGCCGGTTCCGCCCCCACGTGCCGTCCGGCCGGTTTCGCTCGGGTCTGCGGTCATCGGGATCCTCGTTTCGTCGTCGAGGGCGCGCACAGATCGCGGCGCGTCCTCCTGTCGACTAGTCCAGCGCGTGCAGCGCCACCGTGCTCGATGTGAATGGGCATCGAACACCAGCGGATGCGCGAGCGGCTACGTTCGACAACTGGCCGCTGGCCACTCGGAGGTTCAACGATGTCGGTAGAGAACGTCCCCCAGGACGGCAACCTGGCGACGAGTGATCGCCGCAAGCTCGGTGGCGGAGCGATCGCCTCCATCGGGGGCCTGGCAGTCCTGGCCATCTTCATGCTGCAGAACACGGAGGACGTCAAGCTGGACTTCCTGTTCTGGGACTTCACGATGCCCGTCTGGCTGCTGACCCTGGCGTCCGCGGTTATCGGGGCGTTCGTATGGCTCGGGCTCGGCGTGCTCCGCCGTCACCGCCGCCGCAAGGATCGCCGCGAGGACCGCCGGGACTGACCCTCGCCCCGTGCGCCGTCGCCGGGGGTCAGGGCAACTGACGGGGCCAGACAAGGTCCCGTAGCGTCGCGGCCCCAAGGGCGAGATCGGACCAAAGCCCTGGCACGGTCAGGGTGGCCAGCGCGCCAGTAGGGAAGGCGTTGGCCAGCTCGCGCTGCAGCGCGTCCTCACCGTCGCCGACCAGCGACACCGCCAGCGTGTGCAGCCCAGGATTGTGGCCGACGAGCAGCACGCCGGCGATGTCATCGGGCACCTGGCGGAGCCGTTCGAGTAGGCGGTCACCCGGCGCGGCGTAGAGGCGATCCTCGACCAGGACGACGGCCGCCTTGGGCAGCGCCTGCCTCACTCCCTCGCAGGTCATCACCGCGCGCCGAGCCGACGAGCAGAGCACGAGCGTCGGTGCGACGTGGAACTGCGTGATGTAGCGCCCCAGACGGCGCAGCGCCTTCTCACCGCGAGGAGCCAGGGGACGGTCGTGATCGTCCAGCGTCGGGTCGCTCCAACTCGACTTGGCATGCCGCAGCAGATACAGATCCCTCGCCGCCTGGCTCATCACTCGGCCCACCCTTCCGCACCGACCGGACCCATCGGCACATTGTGGTCACAGCTCCGGGCGCGCGGTGTCATCTCTGTCGGGCTTGCGCCGGTGGCAGGTTGGGTAGAGCTACGCGCGGTATGTCGCGATCCCGATCCAAATTGGCGTCCAACTTGTGGTTCCTCCCTGTGCTGTGCGTGTTGGGCGGCGTCCTCCTCTCGGTCGGCACGATCGTTGTCGATCGCTGGTTCGACTACACGCTGATTCCGCGCTGGATCACCGGGGGCCCAGACGCGGCGTCGAGCATCTTGGAGACGGTCGCGGTCTCGATGGTGTCGTTGGCCGCGCTGGTACTGACGATCACAATGGTGGTCGTTCAGCTGGCCATGGGACAGTTCTCGCCGCGGATCGTGCAGACGTTCCTGAAGGACCGCCCGAGTCAGCTGGCGATCGGACTCTTCGTCGGAACCTTCGCCTTCGCCATGCTGGCGATGCGCGAGGTCCAGTTCGACGGCGAAGGTCAGGTGCCCGGGGTCGCGGTCGTGGTCTCATATGTGCTCGTCATCACGAGCATCGCGATGCTTGTCATCTACGTGAATCACATCGGACGGTCGCTGCGGGTCTCGGCGCTCATCGAGCTGGTCGGCAACGACACCCGAGAGATCCTTGAGCGGCAGTGTCCTGATCGGATCCAACCCGCCGACACCGCGGCGGATGTTCTGCTTGCACCCAACTCCGGGGTGCTGGTCGGGGTCGATCAGGCCCGGCTCGTCGAGCTCGCGGCTCGGGCCGGTTGCGTGCTCCACGTCGCGCCGGGCCTCGGCGAGTTCGTGCCGGCCCAAGCGCCACTCGTACGTGTCGAGGGCCCGACAGCTGCACTCGACCGGAAGGCTGTCCTCGATGCGTTGCGGTCCGGGATGGAGCGCACCCTCGACGAGGACCTCGCCTACGGCTTTCGGATGCTCGTCGACATGGCCGAGCGGTCCCTGTCCGACTCACCATTCCTCGATCCGACCACGGCGGTGCAATGTCTCGACCGGCTTCACGACGGGCTCCGCCAACTGGCGACCCGGGTCATCCCGGACGGTCGGCTGTACGACGAGGCCCGTCAGTTGCGGGTGACCATCCCGACGATGGACTGGGGCGCCTACGTTCATCTCGCGTTCGATGAGATCCGCCTCGCCAGTGCCGGTTCTCCGCAGGTCGCGCGCCGGATGGCTGCTGCACTCGACGATTTGCTCGTCGTTGCGCCCGCCGCCCGGCGGCCGCCGCTCGAGCAGCAACGGGAGCTGCTCCGGGAGGTGATCGGCGACGCCGGCCTGGCCCGGGCGGACGTGGAATTCGCCAGGATGCCTGACGGTCAGGGGATCGGCGTCGCGGCCTCCGCGAGCGCAGGTCAGGTCGCTTGAGTGACCCCTTCGCGAAGAACTGCCTGATCTGGCGCGCACGGTTGGTCGGCCGTGAGATTGCGCCGGGCACGGTCGAGCCCTGCCGGGCTGGGCCGTGGCCGGTCGCCCTCTGAACACACCAGGACGCCCATCGGGAGGGTTGGTGGCGGCGTTGCGCGTGCGTTTCGGCTGACTTCCCTACGGGTAGCGCAACGACCACTTGCCCGGACACGCCTCCGCTCGGCACGGCAGATGTGTCACCCGCGAGTAGTCACTGAGGCCGGTCGAACCGATCACGGAAGAACGGAACTCTGATGGGCAAGAAGAAGATTGAGCAGGACCTGCGGGACGCTGGGTTGCGCAAGAAGCGCGCACGGAAGGTGGCCAAGGCCGCCGACCGGGGCCGAGCAGGTGACCGCGCAGCACGCGAACTGGTCGAGCAACACTCCGCCGCCCTCCGAGACAGCGTCTCGGCTGTAGTGAGTCACGCCAAGCCGCCGAGGTCGAGGTCCGCGAAGAAGGCTTCGGCGAAGAAGTCGTCGGCCAAGAGGACCTCCACGAAGCGGGCGCCTGCGCGGCGGTCGACCTCCAAGTCGACTGCGCGAAAGGCGCCGACAAAGAAAGCCGGCTCCGGTCGGGGCGCCGCCACGAGGGGACGCACCACTCGTACCCGGCGAGGCAGGTCCACCCGACGGCGGAGCCAATCAGCTCGCTAGCGGCCGATTGCTCGCCACGAAGGGCCGCTGCCGATAAAGGCACGGAACATGCCCGGTTAGGGAGCGCGCCCGACCGGAACCGCGATCAGCGGTACTAGCGGCGAGCGGAGCCCGCGTGCTCGCGACGACCGTTCCCGCGGGCCGGCCGCGTCACGCTGGAGTCGGTGGCGGCGGCGGGATGAGGGCGTCGGTGGTCGTGGCCTGCGGTGTATGAGGTTGTCCGTCACTTGCCCGTGACCTCGAGGTTCGAGCCGCTTCCTGGACCTTGGGCTTCTCCGCGTCGTACCGGGCGAGAGCGCGCTCCCACCGCTGACGCATCGGCAGGATCCCGCCGCCCCCCACCGCGACGATGGCCGATCCCACAACGACAGCAAGCAGAGCGTAGAAGAGGCCGGTAACGATGGCCGGTGCGATCTGGAGCTGATTCAAGGCGGCGAACACGCCAACCACGAGGATCGCCCCTGCGGCCAAATTGGCGAGCAGGGTGCCGTAGCTCAGGCCGCCCAGACTTGCTTCGATGATCTCCCGAACGGCCGAGGCAATGGCACTCACCACGATGATGATGATGATGGCGGCGATGACCTTAGGTAGATAGGCAATCACGCCCTCAAGTAGATCGCTTATCGGGTTGGGGCCAAACACGCCAAACGCCATCTGCAACACGATGAGGAACAGGGCGTAGAAGATCACCTTCGAGAGGATGTCGCTGGCGTCATACTTCGTGTGCGCCAAGGCCCGCTTCACGCCACCTCGTTCGACGGCCCTGTCGAACCCGACACGCTCCAAGATGGCGTCCGCGGCCTTCCCGATGGCCTTCGCGATCAGGTACCCAACGATCAGGATGACCAGGAAGCCGATGAGCTTCGGGACGAACGATGCCACATCGGACCAGGCATCCTCGATGCCTTGGCTCCACTGGACATCGGCGAAGATGCTTGTCATTTGGAACTCCTCCAAGAGTTCGAGGGGAGCGCCGCTGGAGAGGGCACGGCTCGTGGCGCTCTACCCCTCACCTCGGAGCTTCAATCGACAACGGCCTCGCTACTCGAGGGAATACCCGTTCGGGTGGCTGCCGGTTCGATGGAGGCGGTGCCTCCGCCCCCTGCGCCGCTCGGTTTCGGGCCCCGCCCGCCGCGGAGCACACGCCACGGCGCTCAGCCGGCCAAGCATGGTCCCTATTCAGCGCCCATAGCCGGGGTCGCAGGGCCAGTTGGGTTGGAAGAGGTGCCACTGCTGTGGCGCGGCGCGGATGAGGACCTCGAGCTCGCGTGCCAGGAGCTGGGTGATCCTCGTGACGTCTTCGCGCAGGGAACCCTGGCGCTCGGCGGGCACGGGCGGGCGGATGATGGCGTGATGACCGTCGCGCTGCGACGTGAAGTACACCGCGGTCGGCAGTACGGGCGCGCCCGTGCGCAGCCCCAGCGTCGCCGGCCCGCCCGGCAAGGTCGTGCGCTCGCCGAAGAACTCGACCTCGACGCCCCCGCCCTGGATGTCGCGGTCGGAGAGAAGGCAGACGACCTCGTTGGCCCTGAGCGCCCTCGCGACGGCGCCGGCCGCCGCGGAGCCGACGGGGACCACGGTCATCCCGAGTGACTCCCGGAACGACACGAACCACTCGAACAGCTCCGGTGGCTCCAGCGGTTCGACCACCACCGTGATGGGGAGACCCTGCTCGGCGATCCAGCGGCCCGCCCACTCCCACCCCCCCAGGTGAGGCAGGGCGATGATGACCCCCAGGCCGGCGCTGAGCGCGTCGTCGACGTACGCCAGGCCCTCGTACGAGAACGCGGCGTCCACCTCGGCGGCGGACAGGCCGGGCAGGCGGAAGCTCTCCACCCAGTAGCGGGCGTAGTAGTCGAACGCGCTCTGGACGGCTCGCCGGAGGGCCGTGCCCCGCAACGAGGGATCGACCCGGCGCAGGTGGCGCTCGATCATGGTCCGCCGACCTCGCATGCCTGCGCCGAACCCCACCCCGATGGCCGACGCGGCGAGCGAGGTCACCGGCTCGGGCAGGTTCTGGGCGGCCAGCGACGCGGCCCGGTAGGCAGTCAGGCCGATGCGGTCGAACCCGCGATCCTGCACGGCCATGGAAGCGAACGGGGCTAGCGCTGGCGGCGACGGCGGAGGTCGTCGAAGCGCACCTGGCGCGCCGAGCGGCGGGACTGCCGCCGGGACCGCCGCTCTGCCCGGCGCTCCATGACTACCGGCGCCACGCCGGCCTGCCGCCACACCTTGACGAAGCGCTGGATGGCGGTCACCACCGTCAGCACCAGCATCACCCACAGGATCGGCACCAGGACCGACTCGAACAGCAGGCCGATGCAGAGCAGGACGATGCGCTCGGCCCGCTCCATGAGCCCGCCCTTGGCGTGACAGGCCGAGCGATTCCGCCTTGGCCCGCTCGTAGGACACGATCGACGACGCCGCCATGATGGCAAAGGGCAGGAGCGCCATCTTGGGGCTCTCGGTGGTGGCGAGATACCAGGCCACACCACCCATCAGCAGGGCATCCGTCACCCGGTCGATGACAGAGTCGAAGAAGGCGCCCCGCTGGCTGGCCGAGTTCGACGCCTTGGCCAACGCCCCGTCGAGCAGGTCCGGCAGGGCCGCCAGGACCACGAGGAGCAGGCCGGCCCGCAGAGCCCCGGCGCCGATGGCCACCGCCGCGGCCAGACCCAGGACGAGCCCGAGGATCGTGAGGTGGTCGGGGCTCAACCCGGTGCGCCGCAGACCGTCCCCCAGCGGCTTCACCGCTCGCTCGACCGGTGCCCTGAACCGTCCATCGAACACGCTCTCAGGCTACCCGGGGAGGGCAGGGGGAAACGTGACGGCAGCCCGCTCACCCGCGCGAGCCCAGCCGATACCATCGACCGCGCAACGCCGCCGGGATCCGTCCGCGCGGCAGGCCGACACCGACCAGATGGGGGTCCTCGACGGTGAAGACGTATCCGACCGCGAACATCCGCAACGTGGCCCTCGTGGGGCACAGCGGGAGCGGCAAGACGACCCTCGTCGAGGCGCTGCTCGTTCGGGCCGGAGCCATCCCTCGCGCCGGCCGTGTCGACGACGGCTCGTCCGTCTCGGACACGGAGCCGGAGGAGGTGAAGCGCAAGATCTCCCTCTCGCTCGCCGTGGCGCCGGTCGAGTGGGAGGACCACAAGATCAACCTCATCGACACCCCTGGCTACGCCGACTTCATGAGCGAGGTGGAGGCCGCCCTGAGCGTGGCCGACCTGGCGGTCTTCGTCGTCAGCGCGGTGGACGGCGTCGAGGTGCAGACCGAGGTCGTCTGGCGCCGGTGCGTCGAGCTCGGCGTGCCCCGCATGGTCTTCATCAACAAGGAGGACAAGGAGCGGGCCGACTTCCACCGGGTCCTGGACCAGCTCCGGGCCACGTTCGGTTCGGGGTTCGCGCCGCTCGAGCTGCCCATCGGCGAGGAGGCGGCCTTCCACGGCGTGGCGGACGTGCTCTCGGATCAGGCCTTCGAGTACGAGCCCGACGGCAAGCACCACACCGAACCGATGCCCGCCGACCTGGAGGAGGAGGAGCACCGCGTCCACGACGAGCTGATCGAGGAGATCGTCTCCGGCGACGACGAGCAGCTCGAGCGGTACCTGTCCGGCGAGGTGCCGTCGGTCGAGGAGTTGGAGCGGGCGCTCGCCCACGAGGTGCTCGAGGGCAGCGAGTTCCCGGTGCTGCTGGGCTCGGCGCTCACCGGTGTCGGCGTCGACCGCCTGGCCGACTTCATCTGCGAGATCGGCCCTTCTCCGGCCGACCGGCCGGTCACGGTCCGGGCCGGGGACCAGGAGGTGACCGTGTCCGCGGACGCCAGCGGTCAGCCGCTGGCCTACGTCTTCCGCACGATCGCCGACCCGTTCGTCGGCCAGCTCTCCCTGTTCAAGGTCCTGTCCGGCACCATCAAGACGGACGACCACCTCGTGAACGCCACCAGCGGCACCGACGAGCGGCTCCACGGCCTGTTCCACCTGCGGGGCAAGGACCAGACACCGGCCTCCTCGCTGGGAGCCGGTGACATCGCCGCGGTGGCCAAGCTGGCCAGCACCAGGACCGGCGACACCTTGGCCCCCAAGGGGTCACCGGTGCGGGTCGTGGCCAACCCTCCCCCGCCGGCGGTGCTCGCCATTGCGGTCCGGCCCCGCAGCCAGGCCGACGACGACAAGCTCGGCGGCGCGCTGCAGCGCCTCCAGGCCGAGGATCCGGCGCTGGTCGTCGAGCGCAACGAGGAGACCCGCCAGACGCTGCTCCGGGGCGTGGGTGAGACCCACCTGTCCGTCTCGCTCGAGCGGCTGGCTCGCAAGTTCGGCGTCAACGTCGACACGGAGGACGTCCGGGTCCCCTACCGGGAGACCATCTCCGGGCAGGCCGAGGCCGAGGGCAAGGTCAAGAAGCAGACCGGCGGTCACGGCCAGTTCGCGGTGGCCAACCTGCGGGTGGAACCGCTGGCCCGCGGCGAGGGCTTCGCCTTCGTCGACTCGATCGTCGGCGGCGCCATCCCGCGTCAGTACATCCCCGCCGTCCAGCGGGGGATCGAGGACACCATGGCCAACGGTGGCGTGCACGGGTTCCCGGTGGTCGACGTCAAGGTCCAGTGCTACGACGGCAAGTACCACAACGTCGACTCTTCGGAGATGGCCTTCCGCACCGCGGCGTCGGTCGGCTTCAAGGACGCGATGGCCAAGGCCGGGGTCGTGGTCCTCGAGCCGGTCTCGTTGCTCACCGTGCGGGTGCCCGCCGCGTACCAGGGCGACGTGATGGGCGACATCAACTCCCGCCGAGGGCGGGTGCAGGGCACAGGCTCGACCGGGAGCGAGTCGGAGGTCACCGCACTGGTCCCGACGGCAGAGATCCTGCGCTACGCCATCGATCTGCGCTCGATGACCGGTGGGCGAGGAAGCTTCGTGGCCAACCACGATCACTACGACGTCCTGCCCAGCCATCTGATCGACAAGGCCAAGGCGACGCTCGCCGCGGCCCACGCCTGATGGCCGGCTCATCGCCCGCGGACCTGGCGGTCACCTTCCGCTCGGTCGACCGCCGGCTGCGGGAGGCGCTGGAGGGCGAGCCTCCGAACGATGACGCAGCTGGGCCGGTGGCGGAGCTCCACCACCTCGTCACGACGGTCGCGCAGGACGTCGGGGCCGCCGGCGGCAGCAGCCTGCAAGAGCACGGTGACGCCATCGCCGCCGCCATCGAGCGGGTGCCGGCCGACCACTGGGACCCCGCGCAGCTCGAGCGCCTGCGATCCGCGGCGCTGGACGCCGGGCGCCTCCTCCGGACGATTGCGGAGCTCACCGCCAAGGATTCGTGAGGGGCCTCCTGAGTCGGTGTAATCGGGAGCGCCGTACGGCGTTGTCTTCCCTGACGGGTAGGACACTCGTCAGGAGGATCACATGGCCAGCCAACCGACGTCGGGGCGATGCCGCCGCCGTCGGTCGGCCGGGCCGAAGGTCGCGGTGACGGCGCCGCCTCCGCCCAGCGGCGTCGTCACCGCCAACCTCCGTGGTTCCCCCACCGCCCTCCGTGCGCGACGGAGCGGCTGGACGCCATCCAGGCCGTCCATCCCCCCGACCCTCGTGGTCCGGACCCATGGCGACGGATCAGACTCGGGCACGGTGCGCTCCCCCCACGTCCCTGCTGCCGGGCCGGCTTCGCCGCCGCCCCTGGCGGACGAGGACCTGGTCGAGCGAGCCCGCACCGATCCGGACGCCTTCGCCGAGCTGTACCGCCGCTACGTACGGCGGGTCCACGCGTTCGTCTACCGACGCAGCCGCTCGTCCGAGCTGGCGGAGGAGATCACGGCGTCGACCTTCGAACGGGCCCTGCGCGCCCTGCCCAGCTTCCGCTGGCGCGACGGGGGGTTCCAGGCCTGGCTCTACCGCATCGCGGCCAACGAGCTGGCCAGCCACTACCGGCGGGCGCAGCGCCAGCAGAGCGAGCGAGGGCAGCGCGCCGCCCGTCAGCTCCATGACGACGCACCGGTGACCGAGCCGACCCTGGACGACGGCGCCGGCTCCGCGGTGCTCCGGGCGCTCGGCCAGCTGAACGAGCGCTACCAACGGGCCATCAGCCTCCGCTACCTCTCCGGCCTGTCCCCCGAGGACGCCGCCCGCGCCATGGGACTCAGCAAGGCCACGTTCGCGGTGGTGCTGCACCGTGCCATGGGGGCGCTCCGCAAGGTGATCGACCAGCAGACGGGGGACGGCTCGTGAACCTGGCCGAGCTCCACGACGAGCTGGAACGGCTCGGATCCCGGCCAGTGCCGCTGCCGGATCACGATCGCCTCGAGGCCCTCGAGCAGCGCCTCCTGCGCGAGTTCGTGGTCGCCGCGCGCTCGGGCGATCCCGTCCCGACGTTGAACTCCGCCCGCCGCCGGCGCCGCCAGGTGCTGGCCGCCGGGCTGGCCGCGGCTGCCGCCGCGCTGGCCACGGCCATGGTCCTCGCCCGGGGCGGCGAGCCCAGCTACGAGGTCAGTGCCGCGACCGGCGCCGTGGCCATGTATCCCGACGGCGCCCGCCGTCCGGTGGAGGCCGGAGACCGTGTGCCGGCGGGCGGGCTGATCATGACCGGTCCGATCGGTGCTGTGACGATCGAGGAGACGACCGTCGGCGCCGACCACGTGATCCTGCTCGACGACGAGAACATCGCGCTCCTGCCGATCAGACCGTCCTCCCGCCCAGTCGACATCCCGCCGCCAGCTCCGGTGGTGACCGCACCGGCGACCGCACCGCCCACCGCGGCACCCGTGACGCTGGTGCCGACCATCGCCACCTCCCCGCCGCCCGCTCCCGCCGCGCTGAACCCGGCGCCGTTGAGCCTGACGGTGACCGAGACCGGCGACGGCGTCCAGCTCTCCTGGACACCCACCGACGCCGTCAGCTTCGAGCGCTACGTCGTGGTGCGCGGTACGGCCGACAGCGGAACGCTCGTGGACGTGGCCGAGCTCCCGGACCTCCTCCAGACGTCCTTCACCGACACGACCCCACCGACCGGGGTCGAGCTCTGCTACAAGGTCGTGGCCGTCGACGCCGCCGGCCTCCCCGTGGCCGAGAGCGAGACCATCACCGTCGTCGTCGAGGGAACCGGCAGCTCGAACGAGATCCCGCCGTCCTCCGATCCGGCTCCGACCACGGTGACGACCCAGCCCGGCAGCACCGCGACGAGCGGGCCGGAGACGACCACCTCCTCGCCGGCGACGGCTTCGCCAGGCACGGAGGTCGCGACGACCGTCGCCGAGAGCGTGCCCGAGACCGTGCCCGAGGCGATGCCGACCACTGCCGGCGGCACCACCTCCGACGACGAGGCGCCGCCACCGACGAGCGGGGAGAAGGGCGGGGAGGGCGAGGGCTGAGCGGCGGCTCAGCCCTCGCGCCAGGCCTCGGGTTCCTCGGGGTTGTCCTCCACGAGCTGCTCGACGACGTGGCCGTCCACGGCGTCGATGAGCACGAACCCCCGGCGGCGGGGCGGCTCCTCCGTCGAGTAGCAGAGGATGCGCCACGTGGGCCGGCTGCGCAGGCCGCGCCAGGCGAGCTGGGCCGACGCGTGCCCGACCGGGAAGCCGACGGCGTTCGTCGCCGTCACCAGCCCCTCCTGCTCGTCGACCGTCATGCGCCAGCCGCTGGTGATGGAGTAGATGCCCGCCAGCCCGAGGAGCGCCGCGGCCAGGACGAGACCCTGGTTCACCAGCACCGGCTCCTCGCCCCGCCGGACGAGGTAGGTCAGCAGGCAGGTGGCGGCGATGACGAGGTAGATGACCCCGGGCACCCGGCGCCGGCTGTTGTCGGGGAACTTGTACGGGCCGACGTAGCCGGAGGCATCGAGGTCCTCGGGCAGCTCATCCCGGACGTCGTCGTGCGCGAGCTCATCGTCCATGGGCGGCGTCCATGGCACAGAGGCTAGGAGGAGGGCCAGGCCGCGCGCAGGCGGGCCGCGGTGGCCGGCAGGGCCTCGGGGATGGTCCGGGTGTTGGCCGTGGCCGTCATGAAGTTGCTGTCACCGATCCACCGCGGCACGACGTGGACGTGGAGGTGCTGCGCGACACTGCCCCCCGCCGGCCGGCCCAGGTTGAGGCCCACGTTGAGCCCCTCGGGTGCGTAGGCGGCCTTGACGGCCCGCACGGCGTCGGTGACGGTCGCCCACAGCTCGGTGTGCTCGTCCGGTTCAAGGTCCTCCAGCGCCGCCACCTCGCGATACGGCAGCACCATCGTGTGGGCGGTCGAGTAGGGGTAGGCGTTGAGGATGGCGAACACCGTCGTGCCGCGGTGGACGATGTGGGTCTCCTCGTCGGGCAGGCCGGACTGGAGGATCCGGGTGAACACGGATGCCGACCCGGCGTCCTCGTCGCCCGGCGGCGGGACGGAGGAGACGTAGCCGGTCCGCCAACCGTTCCAGAGGCGTTCGAGCACGGGCCCGGCTCAGGCGCCGACGACGGCGGCGACGGCCACCTCGCTCCGCAGGCGGGCCACGAAGTCCTCGACGGACACGTTGCGCTCGGGCTTGTCGCTGCCGCGGGCGTTGACCCCGACGGTCCGTGCGGCCACGTCGTCGTCGCCCACGACGAGCACGTAGGGCAGCTTCTCGAGCTTGCCCGCCCGGACCCGCTTGCCCAGCCCCTCGTCCGCCCCGACCTCGTCGACCCGGAAGCCCTCTCCTCGGAGCAGCGTCGTCACCTCCGCGGCATAGGCCTCGTGGGCCGCGGCCACCGGCAGCACTCGGGCCTGGACCGGGGCCAGCCAGGTCGGGAAGGCACCGGCGAAGTGCTCGACCAGCACCCCGAAGAAGCGCTCCACCGACCCGAACAGGGCGCGGTGGATCATCACCGGTTGGTGCCGCTCGTTGTCCGCGCCCACGTACTCCAGCTCGAAGCGCGCAGGCAGGTTGAAGTCGTACTGGATGGTCGACAGCTGCCAGCGTCGACCGATGGCGTCCCGCACGTCGACGTCGATCTTGGGGCCGTAGAAGGCGGCGTCGCCCTCCTTGATCTGGTAGCTGAGACCCTCGACCACCAGCGCGTCGCGGAGGGTCTCGGTGGCGCGCTCCCAGGCGTCCTCCGAGCCGATGGACTTCATCGGATCGCGAGTCGAGAGGTTGGCCTCGAAGTCCTCGAACCCGAAGGCCCGCAGCACCGAGATCACGAAGTTGAGCAGGCTGCGGATCTCGTCCGGCGCCTGCTCCCGCGTGCAGAAGATGTGGCTGTCGTCCTGCGTGAAGCCGCGGATGCGCAACAGACCGTGCAGCGTGCCCGCTCGCTCGTAGCGGTAGACGGTGCCGAGCTCGTAGAGCCGCAGCGGCAGCTCCCGGTAGCTGCGCATCCGGCTGCGGTAGATCAGGCAATGGATCGGGCAGTTCATGGGCTTCAGGTGGTACGACCCGTTGTCCATGTCCATGGCCGGGTACATGTTCTCCTTGTACCAATCGAGGTGTCCCGAGGTCTGGAAGACCTGCGAGCGGGCCAGGTGCGGGCTGTACACGAACTCGTAGCCACCGGCCGCGTGCCGGGCCCGGCTGTAGTCCTCCATGAGCTTGCGGATCACGCCACCCTTGGGGTGCCAGACGGCCAGGCCGCCGCCCAGCTCGGACGGGAACGAGAGCAGGTCCAGCTCCACCGCCAGGCGACGGTGGTCGCGCTTCTCCGCCTCCTCGAGCCGGTGGAGGTGCTCGTCGAGCGCGGCCTTGGACTCCCAGGCCGTGCCGTAGATGCGCTGGAGCATCGGGCCGTGCTCGTTGCCCCGCCAGTAGGCGCCGGCGACCTTCATGAGCTTGAAGTGACCGAGCCGGCCGGTGCTGGCGACGTGCGGACCGCGGCACAGGTCGACGAACTCGGGCGTGTTGCGGTACACGCTGATGACCGAGCCGGCCGTGACCTCGCCGGCGTCGGCGCTGTCAGCCCGGGCGCCGTCGTCGTCCTGCACCCGCTCGATGATCTCGACCTTGTAGGGCTGGTCGGCGAACAGCTCGAGCGCAGCCTCCGGCGCGACCTCGTCGCGCAGGAAGGGTTGATCGGCGGCGATGATCTCCCGCATGCGGGCCTCGATGGCGACCAGATCGTCCTCGTGGAACGTGCGTCCGTCCGGCAGGTCGAAGTCGTAGTAGAAGCCGTCCTCGATGGCCGGCCCGATCGAGAACTTGGCGCCCGGGTAGAGCTGCGTGACGGCCTGGGCCATGACGTGGGCCGTGGAGTGTCGCAGGACGTGGCGCCCCTCGTCGGAGGCGTCGGTGATGACGGCGACGGCAGCCCGATCCGGCAGCGGGCGCTCGAGGTCCCACTCCTCCCCCTCGACGGTGGCCGCCACCGCGGCCTTGGCCAGCCGTGAGCCGATGGACCGGGCGACATCGCCCGCAGTCGAACCCGGTGGGTACGCGCGCTCGCTGCCGTCCGGGAGGGTGATGGAGATGTCGCTCATGGCCCCGGCGAATCTACCGGCGGCCACCGTCGCCCCCCGGCCGGGTTTGGTCAGCCCGTCGTCACCAGCTCCGGCTGCCCCGCGCGCACCGGGTCGTCGACGTGGGCGACGCGGGCCGTCTCGCTGGGGATCGATTCGGACTTCTTGGTGGCGTAGACGTCCCGGTACTCCTGGCCGGTGAGCTCCCGGATCTCGAACATCAGCTCGTCGGTGATCTGCCGGAGCACGAGGCGGTCCTCGGCGCGATCCTGGTACCGGTCGGCCTTGATCGGCCGGCCGATCCGGATCGTGCAGTGCATCCCCACCTTCGGCACCTTGGCGTGGGGCGGCTGGATGTCCCGGGTCCCGATGACCCCCACCGGGAAGATCGGGCAGCCGACCTTGAGGGCCAGGCGGGCCGCGCCCGTGTGACCCCGGTACAGGACACCGTCACGGCTCCGGGTGCCCTCCGGGAAGATGCCGAAGAGCTCGCCGCGGCGCAGCACGGATTCGGCGGCGTCGAGCGCGCTCTGCGACCGGTCACCGCCCGATCGGTCGATGGGGATCATGCCCAGCGCCGGGAAGACGTGCTTCGTCTTCCACGAGTCCATGTACTCGGCCTTGCCGACGAAGCTGATCCGGCGGGGCACCGTGAGCATCAAGAACGCGGAGTCGAGGAAGCTGACGTGGTTGGGGCAAAGGATCGCCGGGCCGTCGGAGGGTAGACGGTCGTACCCCTCCAGGTGGAAGCGCCACAGCCGTCGGGCCACCGGCGCGGCGACGCTCCGCCAGCGGTCCTGGAGCGCGGTCGCGCCCTGGTAGTCCCCTCCGGCTGCCGGTGTCACGCCCCGATCCTACGCGGCGTGCGTTGCCGGTGGGTGAGGCAGGTCTGTCCGGGACCTGTCAGGACCCTGACGCGAGCGTGAGGTCGACGCCGAGGAGCGCGGAGGCGGTGTGCACGCCCTCGCCGCGGGCGACGGCATCGTCCACGGCGGCGAGCGCAGCCGGCGTGTCCAGGTCGTCATCGAGCGCGTCGCGGACCTCGGCCAGCCCCTTCACGTCGGCAGGGGCGTCGGTGGCGGTGTTCGTGGGGGCGTCCCCGGCCCCGGCCAGCCACCGGTCCAGGCGCGCCGCCGCCCGCGGCATCATCGAGTCGTCCCACTCCCAGCTCGTCCGGTAGTGCTGGTCGAGGATGGCCAGGCGGATGGCTCTCGGGTCCCACGTCTCGCGGAGCTGGTCGACGAAGACCAGGTTGCCCAGGCTCTTGGACATCTTCTCGCCGTCCTTGCGCACCATCCCGATGTGCATCCAGTGGCGGACGAACGGCTCGCCGGTGGCGGCCTCGGACTGGGCCCGCTCGCACTCGTGGTGCGGGAAGATCAGGTCCGACCCGCCGCCGTGGAGGTCGATCGTGCTGCCCAGCTCGCGGCAGCGCGAGCGCCGAGCACTCGATGTGCCACCCCGGCCGGCCCGGCCCCCACATCGTCTCCCACGAGGGCTCGTCGTCCGCCGACGGTTGCCAGAGCACGAAGTCGAGCGGGTGGCGCTTGTGCACGTCGTCGATGTTGCCGCCCCGCTCGGCCGCATAGGCCAGCATGGTCGCCTCGTCGTAGTGGCTGACCGATCCGAAGCTCGGGAAGCGGGTCACGTCGAAGTACACCGCCCCGCCCGCCTCGTAGGCGTAGCCGCGGTCGAGCACCATCCCGATGAAGCCGCGGATGTCGGGGATGGCGGACGACGCCCGGGGCCGGCTGTAGGCGGGCAACACGTCGAGCGCCTCCATGTCCCGGTCGAACCGGGCTTCCTCCGCCGCCGCCAGGTCGAGGTAGTGGATGCCGAGCTGGCGAGCCTTGGCGAACAACGGGTCGTCGACGTCGGTGACGTTCCGGACGCACTTGGTGTCGTGACCGCGGTCGCGCAGCCGTCGCTGGAGCACGTCGTAGAACAGGTACACCGCTGCGTGCCCGACGTGGGTCGCGTCGTACGGCGTGATGCCGCACGTGTACAGCGTCACGACGGGACCGGGTTCGAACGGGACGACCGCCTGTCGGGCGGTGTCGAACAGGCGCATCGACATGCTGGACGCCGCTCCGGACTCGTCCGTCGGGCCGCTCAGGCCTTGATCCCGGTGAGCTTCGGGGCGACGCGGGTCCGGTAGCGGACGTTGAGCTGCAGCAGGACGGCGGTGAACGCCTCGATCGCGGTGGCGTTCGAAAGCTCGCCGGCGTCGAGGGGACGGCAACCGGGGATGGCGGTCACGATCTCCGACACGACCTTGATGGCAGTGGCGTCGTCGGAGCAGATCAGCACGTCGGAGTCGATGGGCTGGTCGAGGTGGCCGAGCTCCTTGGCCGGCAGGTGGTGGAACGCGGCCACCACCCGGCAGTTGGGCACCGCCGCCTGCACGTGCGCGGCCACCGAGCCGCGGGGCGGCACCAGCGGTTGGAACTCCGTGCCCACCCGCACGAGCGCGTTGGCCATGCTCACCACGACCTTGCCTTCGAGGTCGGGCGCGTGCTCATGGGCGGTGGTCGCCGCGGAGTCCCACGGCGTGGCGATCACGACCAGCTCGGCCCGCGCCGCGTCGGTGTTGCCACCGGCGTCGATGGACAGCTCCCGTCCCGGCCAGGCGTCCAGGATCGCGTCCCGCGCCTCCATGGCCCGATAGCGCGAGCGCGACCCGAGGATGACGTCGTAACCGACCGAGGCCAGCCGCGCCCCAGAGCCGTTCCTGCCGGCCCGGTCCCGCCGAGGATGCCGATGCGCATGGTCGGAGCCTTGCACATACGCTCCGGCGCATGGGACTCCTCGACGGCAAGCGCATCGTGATCACCGGTGTCCTCACGGACGCCTCCATCGCCTTCGGGGTGGCCAAGCTGGCGCAGGAGGAGGGCGCTTCGATCATCCTCACCGGCGCCGGGCGAGGACTGTCGCTGACCGAGCGGACCGCCCGCAAGCTGCCGGCCGAGGCGCCCGTCTTCGAGTTGGACGTCACCGAGCCGGCCCACCTGGAGTCAGTCCGTGCGGCGGTGGCCGAGCGGTGGGACGGCGTGGACGGCGTGCTGCACGCGATCGGCTTCGCGCCGGCGGTGTGCCTGGGCGGCACCTTCATGGACGCCACGTGGGACGACGTTTCCGTTGCGATGCACGTCTCGTCGTACTCGCTCAAGGCGCTCGTCGACGCCTTCGGCCCGCTGATGGGGCCGGGGTCGTCGCTGGTGGGACTGGACTTCGACGCCACCGTGGCCTGGCCGGCCTACGACTGGATGGGGGTGGCGAAGGCGGCGTTGGAGTCGACGGCCCGCTACCTGGCCCGTGAGCTCGGCAGCCGGGGGATCCGGGTGAACCTCGTCGCCGCGGGGCCGATCCGCACGATGGCCGCCAAGTCGATCCCCGGCTTCGCCGCGTTCGAGGACGCCTGGCAGGCGCGGGCCCCGCTGGGCTGGGACATCAACGACACCGGCCCGACCGCCCGGGCCTGCGTGGCACTGCTGTCGGACTGGTTCCCCGCCACCACCGGCGAGATGGTCCACGTCGACGGCGGGTATCACGCCATCGGAGCCTGAGCGGCGGACGCCCGTCGCCACCGCGCAGGGACGTCCTCGGCCATCTGCTCGAGCTCGCGGCGCCGTCGCCACCACGCGACGCCACCGCGCTTTTCGAACAGAGATGTCCAAAGACGCGGTCGGGCTGCGCTCTGCGAACGGAGATGTCCGAAGACGCGGTCCGGGCAACCATCCCGGCGGGCGTCGCCGCGTGGCGGGCGTCGCCGCGTGGCCGCGTGGCCGGCGGCCGGCTCAGCCGACCATCGAGGTGCGGCCGGCCCAGAAGGGCGCCCGCAGGTCCCGCTTGAGCACCTTGCCCGAGCCCGTCTTGGGCAGCTCGGGGACGAAGCTGATCGAGCGGGGGACCTTGTACGACGCCAGGTGCTCCCGAGCGTGCGCGATCACCCCTTCAGCATCGAGCGTCGCTCCCGGCGCCACGACGACGGCGGCATGGACCGCTTCGCCCCATTCCTCGCTGGGCACACCGAACACGGCCACCTCGTAGATCGCGGGGTCGAGCTCCAGCGCGGCCTCGATCTCCGCCGGGTAGATGTTCATCCCACCCGAGATGATCATGTCCTTCTTGCGGTCGCAGATGTAGAGGAAGTCCTCGTCGTCGCGGTACGCGACGTCCCCGACCGTCTGCCAACCGTCCCGGTTGTCGGCCAGGAACCGGTCGTGCTGCTTGTAGTAGTCGGCGAAGACCGACGGGCTGCGTACGAACAGCTCGCCCGGATGCTCCGGGCCGATGCCGGTGACCTCGTTGCCGTCGTCGTCGAAGAGCGTGATCTCCACGCCGGGCGCTGCCTTCCCGCACGAGCCCGGCTTGCGGAGCTGATCCTGCGGTTCGAGGATGCAGTTCACGCCGAGCTCGGTCGAGCCGTACACCTCCCAGAGCGAGTCGCTCGGGAAGTCGGCCAGGTACAGCTGCTTGAGCGCGAACGACCAGGGCGCGGCATTGGCCACCATCCGCTTCATCGACGAACGGTCGTACCGGGCCTTCACCTCGTCCGGCAGCGTGCAGATCATGCGGATGGGCGTCGGAGCGGAGAAGGTGGACGTGATGCGGTAGGTGTCCACCAGGCGCAGCCAGTCCTCGGGATCGAAACGCCGCTGCACCACGACCTTCTGGCCGAGCGCCTGGGCGATGCCCATGAACCCGCCGGGCCCGGAGTGGTAGAGCGGTCCGGTCGGGATGTACACGTCATCGGGCGTGTACCCGATGAGCTGCACCATGGCCATGATCTGCGCCGGATCACCGGCGCCCGGACGCAGGGCGCCCTTCGGCTTGCCGGTGGTGCCGGACGTGTAGATCATCGTGGCACCGGCCACGACGTCCGACGGTTCCTCGGACGGCGCTTCCGCCATGAGGTCGTCGGCGCTCTCCATCCCCGGAGGGGTCGGCCCGTCGAACACGAGCACGGACGAGACCTTGGGGATCTCGGTGCGGATGCGGCCGAACATGGGCGCCATCTCCGCGTCCACGAACGCGACCGTCGCGTCGCAGTGGTCGACGACGTACGACGCCTCCTCGTCCGAGAGGCGGTAGTTCAGCGGCACCGCCGTGGTGCCCAACTTGCGGGCCGCATTGATGACGGTGATCACGCCGATGGAGTTCTGGCCGCACCACACGACCTTGGTCCCGGGCCCGGCTCCGCGCTCGGCCAGCACGGCGGCGAGCCGGTTGGCCTGCGCGTTGAGCTCGGCCCAGGTGAGCTGCAGGACCGTGCCGTCGGGTCGGTCGTCGATGACCGCCACCTCGTTCGCCTTGGCCGCCGCATACATGGTGAGGAGATCGGGCATGGGCGCGTTGTCTACCAGTCCGCGATGGGCGCGCGCCCGGCCGGGCTGGCACACTGGGGCGATGCCGTTCGACACCAGGCGTTGGGTCGATCCGTCTCAGCCCCAGACGCTGCAGTTCGCCTGCTGGCTGCTCTACGCCAACGCCATCGTCGGTCTGCTCTTCGGCGGCTCGGCGCTCGGCATCCTGGGGCTGGCCGCCAGCGTGCTCGCCGGCTACGGCATCGCCAACGAGAAGCGTTGGGGCTACATCCTCGCGGTCGTCATCACCGGGCTCGAGGTTCTGCTCTACGTCGTGGCCGCGGGCGGCATCATCGACGCCATCAGCTCGCCGGTGCTCATCCCGTTGGCCTTCACCGTGGCGCTCCTGGCCCTGCTCCTCCACCCGCAGAGCCGCGACTACCAGCGCATCTGGTTCAAGTAGCGCGCTCGACCGTTTGCGCTGGGCAATCGTCACGCGCCCGCCATGGGTTCGCAGCGCAGCGGGGGGTACGGTGCGATCGGGGTTATCCCCAGGAAGGTCGTACTCATGTCTCCAAGACTGTTGTGGATCATCGCCGTGGCGATCGCCGTCATCGGGATCGTCGTTCTGTTCACCGGGAACATCCTGTGGGGGATCCTGCTCCTCATCGTGGCTGCGCTGGTGGGTCCGGGCGGTGTCAGCATCTTCCGCCGTCGAGTCGCCTGACTCGCTGACGCGCAACGGCCCCCGGGCCGTTTCATCTCAAGCAGACTCCTCGCGCTCGGGCGGATCTCCGCGGTGGCCCACCCCGTTCGAGTTCTCGGGTGCACCGACCTCGATGAGCGTCTCGTAGAGACCGGCGATGCGCAGCACGCGCTCGACCGGTAGCGAGCACGCCTCGATCTGGAAGGTGCAGTCCGGGTGGGGGCAGCGCTGGCGGAGCCCGAGGAGCGCGCGGATGCCGCTGGAGTCGAGGAACGTGACCCCGTGGAGGTCGAGCAGCAACGGTCCGTGCACCGTCTCCAGCGCATCGAGTTGGCGGGCCGTCGCCAGGTCGACCTCGCCCGTGATGGTGAATCGACCTGGCGCGCGTTCGACGACCGTGACAGGGCCGAGCACGGGTTCCAGCCAGTTCCTCGGTCGACCCACGAGTGATGTCCCTTCGACGGCAGTGGGGCAGCCGGCTGACCGCCCTCGGCCCGGCTCCCGAGTGGCAAGAGGAGTCGGGCCCCGTTTCCGGGCGGCCGCGGGGACTGGGCGAACCGTCGTCCTCACGCTACTCCCCCCGCCCGCCGATGCCTAGATGATCACCCCTTCGCGGCTGAGGTGATCGGTCGTGCTGCCCGACCGACAGCTCATCGATGTCCTGACCCGGTCTCGGGCGTCTTAGCGGCGCGATGCGACGTGTCCGATGTGCTCTACGAGTTCAGCGACGCCGTGGCGCAGGTGTTGCAGGCTGCCGGTGCGGGTGTCTCTCTCAGCGATGAACACGGCCGGTTGCGCTTCGCCACCGCCACCAACGAGAGCATCACCGACCTCGAGTACATCCAGCAGGACTCCCAGCAGGGGCCGTGCCACGTCGCCTTCAGCACGAACCACGCGGTGTTCGTGCGCGATCTCGCCGAGCCCACCGACTGGCCGGTCCTGTCCGACGCCGCGTTGCGGGCGGGTCTCCTCTCGGTCGCCGGGATCCCGATGACCTTCGACGGACAACCGGTGGGCTCGCTGAACATCTACGACAACCAGATCCGGGATTGGACCGACCAGGACGTCGCCGTCGCCCGGGTTCTGGCCGACATCGCGATCGGCTACGTCGTGCACGCCTCCGAGCTCGACCGCGCTCGCCGCGTCAACGAGCAACTCGAAGCCGCGCTGGAGAGCCGTGTCCTCATCGAGCAGGCGAAAGGGGTGCTGGCCGGTGAGCGCGGCATCACCGTCGACCGGGCCTTCGCCGTCTTGCGCAAGCACGCCCGGAGCCGCAACGCGTCCATGCGCTCGGTTGCGCACGCGGTCGTCGAGCTCGGGCTCCGTCCCTGACCAGGCACGCCGTCGACACGCCGTGACCGCAGCTGCCACCATGACGGCATGACGACGACGATCGACGGCATCGACGGGCTCAAGGCCGCGGTCGGCCAGCACCTCGGCTACAGCGACTACGTGGAGATCACCCAGGAACAGGTCAACCTGTTCGCCGACGCCACCGGTGACCACCAGTGGATCCACGTGGACGTCGAGAGGGCGAAGGCCGGGCCGTTCGGGGCACCGATCGCCCACGGCTACCTCACGCTGTCGCTCTCCCCCGCCCTCCTGCCTCAGATCCTGCGGGTCACGGGCGTCGCCATGGGCGTCAACTACGGCACCAACAAGGTCCGCTTTCCCTCGCCGGTGCCGGTCGGATCCAAGCTTCGGCTCGGCGCGTCGCTCCTCAGCGTGGAGGACGTCGCCGGCGGCGCCCAGATCGCCATGGAGCTCACGTTCGAGGTCGAGGGCGCGCCCAAGCCGTCCTGTGTGGCCGAGGTGCTGTTCCGCTACTACGCCTGAGCGTGGCGGGGTCGGGCGGCGGGGCTATCGGAACTGCGGGATGACCGCGGTGGCGAAGAGCTCGAGGCTGGTGGTGTCGGGGTAGTCGGCGCACCAGGGGATGAACCCCGAGCACCCCAGGTCCAGGTACGCCTGGATCTTCTCCGCCACCTGCTCGGGTGTGCCGACCAGGTTGCCGTCGCGCCAGCTCTCGACCGGCTCGCCCCACAGGCTGCGTGACCCGGCGGCCACCACCTCGGCCTCGGTCTCCCGCACGAACACCTCGGGGGCCCACGTCCGGCGGATCTCGTCGTAGTCACGGCCGACCGCGGCGCAGTGCGCCTTGAGGATCTCGCACTTGCGGGCCCACTCCTCGGGCTTGCCACCGAAGTTCGAGCAATCGGCGTAGCGGGCCACCACCCGCAGCGTCAGCTGCTCCCCGCCGCCGCCGATCCAGATCGGCGGGTGCGGAGCCTGGAGCGGCTTCGGGTCGCAGTTGGCCCGCCGGAGCGTGTAGTAGCGGCCGTCGAAGTTCGTCTCGGGTTCGGTCCACATCGACCGCACGATCTCCACCGTCTCCCGCAGCATGCCGATGCGGTCCTTGGCGACCGGGAACTCGTAGCCGTATCCCCGGTACTCGTTCTCGTACCAGCCGGCACCGATCCCCCAGTCGAGGCGCCCACCCGAGATCACGTCGATGGTCGAGGTGATCTTGGCCAGCAGCGACGGCTGGCGGTACGAGTTGCAGCCCACCATCTGTCCGAGGCGGATGCGGCTCGTCAGCTGGCTGATGGCGGCCATCGTGGTCCAGCACTCGAAGACCGCTTCGTGGGCGGGCCGGGGCACGTTGTGGACGTGGTCGTAGACCCAGATGGAGTCGTACCCCAAGGCTTCGGCCTTCTGCGCGACGTCCACCGCGGTGGCCCACTTGGCTTCAGCCCCGTCGATCGAGGAGAGCTCCATCTTCCAGCCCTGGGGCATGAAGGCCCCGAAGATGACGGATCCGGACGCATCGGGGGATTCGGCCATGGGACCGACCCTACCGAAGGGTGGCCAGTAGGCTCCCCGGTCGTGCGGCGTGGCGCGGAGGTCGCAGTGGCCCGACGGGCCACCCAGATGATCGGGCCCGACGGGCCACCCAGATGATCGGGGCCGTGCTGGCCGCCCTTGCGGTGGCGGTCGCAGGGCCCTCCATCGAGATCGCGTCCGCGCAGGACACGGCCGACCTTGGGGCCCAGATCGACCAGGTGGCCGGTGAGTTGGCCGGCGTCGACGCCGAGATCGCCCAGATCGAAGCCGCCCGCGACCAGCTCGCCACTGCGGTCGCAGAGGCGCAACGGAAGGCCGACGCCCTGCGGTCCGACTCGAGTCGGCGCGAGCAGGTCAGGGCCGACCTGGTGGCCCAAGCCCAGGCCTACGCCATCCAGCGCTACATGTACGGCTCGTCAGGCTCGCGTGACCTCCTGGCCTTCCTGGCGGCACTGGCCAAGCCCGCTGACGACGCCGTCTGGGGGCTGGCCACGCTGGAGGTGACGAGCGAGGCCGCGCTCGACGAGGCGGAGCAGGTGGCGGAGGCGAGGGATGCCGTCGAGGAGCGTCTCACCGCCGCCCAGAGCGACCTGCTCGTGCTCAGCACGGCCCGCGATCGCAAGGACCAGGAGCTGCGGGCGGCCGGCGCCCGGCGGGCCGAGGTGGCAGGCCGGTTCGAGGCGGTGGTCCGCGAGCTGGGCCAGGCCACGGTCAACGGGATGTCGACGGTGGCCTACAACGCCTACCAACAGGCCGAGGCCACCCTCGCCGCGGAGCAGCCCGGGTGCGGCCTGCGGTGGGAGCTCCTCGCCGCCATCGGCAAGACCGAGTCCAACCACGGCGTCGGCCGCCTCGACGCGTTCGGCAACAGCCAGATCGCGATCGTCGGCATCCCGATCGGCGGCGACACCGACGGAGGGATGTTCGACGGGGATTCCGAGCGTGACCATGCGGTCGGTCCGATGCAGTTCATCCCGTCGACCTGGAAGCGGTGGGGCACCGACGCCAACGGTGACGGCCGCTCCGACCCAGGCAACATCGTCGATGCCGCCACGGCCGCCGGCCGCTATCTGTGCCGGGCTGCTGGCGACCTGACGCTCACGACCGAGGCGGGCGTCATCCGGGCCATCCTCTCCTACAACCCCAACCAGACGTACCTGCGCGTCGTGGGCGCCCGCTTCGAGGCCCTGGCCGACGACCTGGCCGCTGGCTGGTTCAGTGCGGCCGCCCTCCCACCTCCTCCGCCACCCGTGGCCGATCTGCCCGCCAATGCCGGCCCGAATGGCCGGGCCGCCGCGGGCGGTGCACCCGCCCCGCCTCCGCCCCCGCCGCCGACCGAGGTCGTGGAGTTGAAGGTCTTCGGCCCGCAGGACGTGGCCGTCCCGACGACGGCGCCGCTCACGATCGCCGACGGCGAGTGCCTGGGGGCGAGCCTCATGCTCGACGGTCGGGCCGGCTTCCTGCGCTGCCGTCCCCTGCAGGGCGCCGCGCAGGCGGTCGTGCTCGATCCGTGCGAGCCGGCGCCCTACGACACGTCGCTCGTCGGCTGCCTGCCGGACCCGACCGGCGTGCCGACCCTCCTCCGGGTCGACGCCGCCAGCATCGAGGACGTCGGGGCTGCGACACCACCACCTCCCTACCGGCTGCTCGTGCTCGATGGGGGCGATCGCTGCCTGCCCATCCCCGCGCCGGAACCTCCCCCTGCTCCGCCCTCGAAGGATGGAGGCGGCGGGGGCGGCGGCAAGGGTCGCGACGGTACGACGACCTCGACCACCGAACCGCCTCGGAACGGTCAGGGAACCTCGACCACGTCGACCGTCCCAGCGACGTCGACGACGACCAGCACGACCACCACGACGACGATCGCGGCCTCGAGCACGACCGCCCCGGCACCAACGCCGACCGTGCCGATCGCCGAGCGGGAGACCTACGCCTGCGCCTCCGGGACGGTCCTCATCGGCCTTCCGGACACGTCCTCGCCCACGTGGACGGCGACGGTGCGCCAGAACGGCCTGGCCGACCGGCGTCTGCCGGTGGTGCGGGCACTCAGCTGAGGCCCCGCGCCTTCTCGAACGTCCAGATCAGATGGTGACCCACTCGGTCACCACGCGGCCCTCGGTGCCCATCGTCCGCAGGCGGACGAGCCCGGCCGGGAGCCGGTCGGCCTCGAACCGCCCCAGCTCGTCCAACTCGAGCTCCAGCGCGCCACCTTCGATGCGGTCCAGGGCGATGGTCCGCTCACCGGTGACCGGCGGTGGCATGACCTGGCCGACCAGGCGCCGGCGGTCACCGTCCTCGCTGATCTCGACCTCGATCATGTGATCGCCGGCCCCGAAACTGAGGGCCCGCACCGTGCCCGCACCGCGGACACCGGCCAGCGCGTCGACGTCCGCCGTCGAGTCATGGAGCAGGGCGGCCAGCTCGCCGTCCACCGTCCTCCACGTCCAGGCTTCACGGGCCGCTTCCACCACACGATCGGGCACGGCATCCTGACCGGCCGTCGCCTCCCTGATCAGGTCCATCAACTGCTCGTCACCCTCCCTGGGGACGCCCCCTGCGTTCATCGATCCGCCTCCTTCACATGACCTGAGCCGCCGGGAGCGTGACGGATACCACTCCCGTCGCCATCGGGACCCCGTCCGGCCGCGGCGTCCTCCGCGAGGGCCCGCCGGAGGTGGTTGAGGCAGCGGCCGCGGGTCGGCCCGATCCAGCCACGTGGGACGTCCATCGACGCCGCGATGTCGTCGTAGGAGAGCGCCGGTTCGGCGGCCATCAGCCGCAGGAGCTCCTGGCAGCGGGCGGGGATGCGGCCGAGGGCGAGGAGGACCGCGCCGCGGTCCTCAGCCACGGCCAGCGCCTCCACGATCGTGTCGGCGTCGTCGGGCGCCGCCACCTCCGGCACCTCGGCCGTGACCACCTGACGGCCGCTGCGGCGCAGGACGCGGAAGCACTCATGCCGGGCCGTCGTGGCCAGCCACGCTCCGGCCCGCTCGGCCTCCCGAAGGCGATCGATGTGCTCGACGAAGCGCAGCCACACGGTCTGCGACACGTCGGCGGCCTCCGCCCCGAACAGGCCACAGCCCCTGATGACCGACCACACCAGCCCCGAGTACTCCGCGACCAGACGCTCCCACGCCGAGCGGTCACCACCGGCCGCGGCCAGCACGAGCAGCCGGGCCTCGTCGGGCTGGAGCACCCGGGAATGGTAGAGGATCGGCTCCGGCACCCATCGGGAACACGTATCTGCACGGCGACCCGGGTCTCTCCTTGGACGTGAGACCACTGCCGATGACCGAGGAACCGGACCGGACCTCTGGCTGGGAGGGGCAGGAGCTGGCGCCCGGCGCCCGCGGCCACATGGCCACGTTCGCCCGGGCGCTGGCCCAGTCCTGCCTCGCCTCCGGGGTCCAGGTGGTGCTCGGCCCGGGCACGCCCTGGCCCCACCAGGCCATCAGCTCGGGTGCGCCCGCACCCCTGGCCGTCGACGTGGTCGACCTGATGGTGCCGAGCAACTCCGTGGTGGTCCCGGCCGAGCGCATGCCGAGCCCGTCAGCCCGGGCCGCGGCCCGAGCCTGGGACGTCGACCGGCTGCTGGTGGCGCCGGCGCTGTATGGACGTGAGGTCCTGGCCGTGGGCCTCGCCCCGGTGGGCAAGGACGTCCGGCCCGACCATGGAGCGGTTGTCGCTGCCGGCCGCCGCCTCGCGGCGGCGCTGGCCGCCTGGAGCGCGGAGGTCGGCGCGACCGACGCGGCCGCGACGCCGGCTCGGCCTGACGGCGTCAGCCCAACCCGAAGCAGGTGAACGCCGACCGCACGGCCACGGCCTCCGGGCGGTCCGGCGTGATCGCCTGACGGGCGCGCGCCAGCGCCACGGCCACAGGCTCGCCGGCCGCGACCTCTCGGTGGAGCGCGACCATCATCGCCACCGCGGCCTCGTCGGGCACGGGCACCAGGCTGGCCACGACCGATTCGGTGCCGGCTCGGTGCAGCGCGGCGCCCAGCCCGAGGAGCTCGTCGCCGGCGCTGACGGCCGCGGTGCCGACGTCGCACGCCGCGAGGACGACGAGCCTCGGCGCCTCGTGCAGCTTCTCCAGGTCGAACACCGTCAGCGGGCCATCGGCCAGCTGGAGGCTGGAGAACATCGGGTTGTCGACCCGGAACGAGCCGTGACAGGCGAGGTGGGCGATCTCGGCTCCCTCCAACGCGACCAGCACGGCGTCGACGGACGACGCCGTCGGCCCGAAGCTGCGGGCGCCGGGGTAGACAGTCGCCAGGGCGGCCAGCTCCGCGCCCGCCCCGGCCAGCCCTGGTCCGGCCGCCAGGACCACTTCGCCGCCGGCCAGCGGCGTCGCCGGCGCACCGATCGCCTTCAACGACGGGACGACGGAGACGGCACGCCCGTCGCACGATGGCAGGGCCGACCACGGCAGGGCGTGCAGCGGGCCGGTCGGACAGATGACGATCGGTGACCCGTCGCCGTCCGAGGAGCCGGCGAAGAGCGGGGCCAGCAGCGCGTCGTCGAGGCGGGCGAGTGCATCCTCCAGCGACACCTGCGCCGCGCGCCGGCTCGGCTCGGGCGTGCCCGGTCGGGCCAGGCGACGGAGCGCGAAGAGCGCGCCGCCGATCAGGCTGTCGATGCGTTGCCGTGTGACTCCGAGGTCGACCACGAGCCGGGTCCGCCCGTCGTGCACGGCGGCGACGCCGAGCCGGCCGTCGAGTTCGAAGTAGACGAGCAGGTGGCTGGACCCGAGGCGCGCATGGAGTGCGCCGGCATCGAGCCGGAGGCGCGTCCGTTGCCGGCCGCCGATGGCCTGGCGGGCCCGGGTCCGGACGCGGACCTCGAGCTCGGCGATCGCTCGACGAGCCGGCGCCGGATCCTCGCCCTCGGTCACGGCGTGTTCGAGCCTGGCCGCGGCCGACCGCAGCGCGGTGAGGTCCTCGACCATCGAGGCGTCCGGTCCGGCCCCACCGCCGCCGGCGACCGGCGGCAACACCAGGGACGCGCCCCGCCACCGGTCCAGCAGCTCGAGCACCTGCCAGGGATCGGCATCGTCGAGCGCGATCCGCAGCCCGAGCTCGGCGAGGGCCGCACCATGGCCGGCCGCGCCCACCCGCAGCTCCGTCGCCCCCATCAGCCCCTGCAGGTCCGCGACGGCGTCGAGCCCGGCGGCCACGGCCCTCCGCGCGCCGGCGCGATCGCCCTCGTCCAGACGGCTGATCGCCTCGGCCTGCCAGGCTCGCGCCCGCTCCACGAGTGGCCCCCGGTCGCGATGCGCCCGCACGGCATCCAGGCAACGCCGGGCCGTGTCCACCTCGCCGAGGTCGCGGGCCACCAGGCCCGCGGTCAGGCGGGCGTCGAGCTCCTCGGCCACGAGTCCGGCCGCGGCCAGCGCGTCGGCGCACCGCACGGCCAGCGCCACGGTGCGCCGGTCCCGCCGGCCGAGCGCCGTTCGGGCCCGCACCACGACGTGCTCGGCTTGGGCGGCCAGTCCTCGGCGACCCTGGCGCTGCAACGCCCGCCTGGCCAGTTCGGCCGTGGCGACGGCACCGGCGGCCTCCCCGTCCGCGAGCTCTGCCGAGGCCAGCAGCACCCGCGCCTCCGCGACCTCGGCGGACGCGCCGCCCGCTCGCAGCGACTCGACCGCGGCCTGCGCCGCCTCCCGGGCCTCGCGGTGGAGGTTGGCGCGGGCGAGCGCCCGCGCCCGTGCCACCAGGTTGAGGCCGATCGGGGCCCCTACGGACCGGAAGCGGTCGTCGGCCTGGTCGAACCGGGACAGCGCCGCCGGCAGATCACCGGCGACCGTGAGAGCGAAGCCGAGGTTGTGGAGGAGCTCCGCCTCGGCCAGCACAGCCTCCTCGGCCTGCGCGAGCGCGATGGCCTCGTGCAGATCGCTCACGGCGTCGTCGACCCGACCGGTGAAGGCGAGCGCGATGGCACGGTTGTTGAGCACGCGGAGGCGGTCACCGGGCGGGAGCGGCCCGGCCAGCGCCGTCCCGTAGCGGGCCAGCGCCTCCTCGAGCCGGCCGAGCCGCTCGAGCAGGATCCCGTGCTGGGCGCAGGCCAGCAGGGCCGTGTCACCGGACGCCAGCAGTTCGGCCTGCTCGATCTCGTCGAGCGCGGCACGGACGCGACCGGCCTGGAACAGGGCCAGGGACAGCGTGACCCGCGCTTCGGCCTCCCGATCCGGCAAGCCGGCACGGTGGGCCAGCCTCACGGCCAGGCGGGCCTCTCGCGCCGCGTCGGACGGTTGATCGAGCGCTCGCAGCGCTCTCGCCGCCGTCCTGTGGGCGACCGCGGCCGCCTCGGCCCCGATCCGCGATCGGCCGAGCAGCTCGCGCGCCTCGGCGAGGGTCTGTCGCGGATGCTCGGCCACCAAGGCTTGCAGCGCGAGCGCCGCATCCAGGGCGTTCTCGGGCTCCGCCGGCGCCAGGAGAGGAGCCGGGGGAGGGCCCGACCGGGGAGCCGATCGGTGGCCCATCGCCCGGATGGTAGAACGGCGCGATGGCTGCCGAGGATGTCCACGGCTGGAAGACCGGGATCCTCGCCAACTACCTGCGTGACGAACAGCTCCAGGTGTTCGACCCCGACGGCGACAACGCCTTCTTCGTCCCCAACCAGCTCCTCGTGGCGCGGGAGGTGGCGAGCCCCGTGCGGACCCGCCTCGAGCGCTACGGCGCCCGGCGGGCGTCGGGGACGATCAGGCTGCCGCGGCCCGGTGCGGCGGCGCGATCCGACGCCGGGGGTGGGAACGGTGGCGACGGCGAGCCAGGCGAGGTCGTGGACCTCGACCCGCGCCGCAACGTCGACGTCGCCGAGCTGGCCATCGAGCTCGATGACCAACATCCGGGCGCGGTCGCTCCCAACCACCTCGTCACAGGGCTCCAGCGGCGGATGGGGTGGCCCGACGGCGACCCCGAGCCCGCGCCGGACGCCCTTCCCTCCCTGCCCGAACCGCTGCCGGGCGACGGCGGCGGGATCACGGTGGCGGTGATCGACACCGGCTGGCCGTCGCGGCTGCCGCGCACGCTCGACTGGTTCGAACGGGGTTGCGACCACTCGACCGCGCCGGGCGAGGTCGACGAGGCCGGCAGGGCGCTGCGCCACATCGACCCGCTCGACCGGGACCGCGACGGCTACTTGGACGTCGAGGCCGGACACGCGCTCTTCGTCGCCGGCCTCGTGCGGCGCATGGCGCCCCGGGCCCGGCTGGTCTTCCTGAAGGCGCTCAACAGCGACGGCGTCGGCACCGAGCTGGGGGTGGCACGGGCGATCCGCTACGCGGTGGCGCGCGGCGTCGACATCATCAACCTGTCGCTGGGCTTCTACACCGTGCGCAACCGCACGCCGGTGGGCGTCGAGGCCGCGGTGGCCGCGGCCCGAGCGGCCGGGACGGCCGTGGTGGCGGCCGCGGGCAACGACGGCTTGGACTCGCCGAGCTTCCCGGCGTCGTTCCCGGGCGTGACGGCGGTCGGTGCCCTGACCGCGAACGGCCGACGGCGGGCGACGTTCTCCAACCACGGGGACTGGGTCGAGGTGTACGCGCCGGGCGAGAAGGTGCAGAGCTCGTTCGTCCGCGGGCGCGAAGACCCGGACCTCACCGAGGACAGCGGCTCCGACGTGTTCCGCTCGAACACCGCGCTCTGGAGTGGGACCTCGTTCGCCTGCGGCTACGTGAGCGGTCACCTCGCCGCGGTCCTGAGCCGGGCGAGGCCGGCCTCGGGGGTCCCGGCGGTGGCGGCGTCGAAGGTGGGGCGGGCCGAGGAGGCCATCGAGGCACTCCCGCGCATGGCGGGCACCGCCAACAGCCGCCGCCTCGCCCCCGAGCCCGCCTTCTGAGCTCGGCCGCCCTCCGCCTCATCCAGCCCCGACCCTGACCGCTCCCCGACCGGGCCCCAACCCGTTCGTGGCCGATCTCGCCGTACCTGGTGCGGTGAGATCGGCCGTGAACGGGAGGAGGGAGTGCGGCCAGGCCGCGCCCTGAGGGAGACCGGCCGGCGCCCTACAAGGGCAGGTCGCCCGTCGCCCGCTTGGTCGAGCCGGTGTCGGTGTAGGCCGCGATGGTGCGCTGCGCGATGCGCATCTGGTGGATCTCGTCGGCGCCGTCGGCGAAGCGGGCCCAGCGGGCCTGCTTGAGCATGTCGGCCAGGGGCGTGTCGGTCGAGTAGCCCAGCGCGCCGTGGACCTGGATCGCCCGGTCGATGATCCGCCACAGGCTGTTGGCCACGAAGTGCTTGGCCATCGACACCTCGGCCGTGAAGTCGAGCTTGTGCTCGATGCGGTAGGCGGCGTGGAGCACCATCAGCTTGCACTGGTAGAGCTCCATGGCCGAGTCCGAGATCAACCATTGGATGCCCTGCTTCTCGGCCAGGTAGGAGCCGTGGCTGTAGCGCTCGAGCGCCCGCTTCACCGTCATGTCGAGGGCGATCTCGGCCTGGCCGATCCAACGCATGCAGTGGGCCAGGCGGGCCGGTCCCAACCGGTACTGGCCCAGCAGGTGGCCCTGGCCCTGCCCGCCGAGCATGTTGGCGTGAGGCACCCGGAGGTCCTCGATGACGATCTCGCAGTGGTTGTGCGAGCCGCTCATGGTCTGGATGTCCCGGACGGCGGTCCAGCCGGGACTGGGCAGGTCGACGATGAAGGCCGTGTTCGCGGCCTGGGGGATCTCCGGGTCCTCCTCGGTGCGGGCGATGAGGATGGCGAACTGGGCGCCCTTGGCCCCGGAGATGAACCACTTGTGGCCGTTGACGATCCACTCGTCGCCGTCCCGGTAGGCGAAGGTCTTGATGAGCGTGGGGTCAGAGCCCGCCACGTCGGGCTCGGTCATGGCGAAGCAGGACCGGGCGGTGCCCTCGCAGAGGGGGCGCAGGTACTTGTCCTTCTGCTCCGGCGTGCCCCAGTGCTCGAGCGTGTGCTGGTTCCCCTCGTCGGGCGCCTGGGCGTTGATGACGAAGGGGCCGATGCCGACCTTGGCCGCCTCCGCCGACACCGCCGCCATGGCCGTGGGCCCCAGCCCCATCCCGCCCCACTCGGGCGGCATGTGCGGCAGCCAGATCCCCCAGTCCTCGCGGGCGATCTTGCGCAGCTTCACGATCGTCTTCACGACTTCGCTCCGCTGAGCCTGGTCCGTCGCCTCCCACTCCGGCCGGACGACATCGTCCATCAGGGAGCGGACCTTCAGGCGGGTCTCCTCCACCTCGGGAGGGAACGTGAAGTCGATCATCGGCGCAGTCTGGCACTGCCTCCCGGGGCCGGGCAGACTCCCGCTGATGTCGAGCCGGCCGGAGCACCGTGCACCCTGGGACGGCGATCGTCTCCCGGAGGGCGAGGCCAAGGTGCAGGCCGTCCGCGAGATGTTCGATGCCATCGCCCCCCGGTACGACCTGGTCAACCGGCTGATGACCTTCCGGCTCGACGTCCGCTGGCGCCGGCTGGCCGTACGCTCGCTGGACCTGCAGCCCGGCTCGCTGGTGGCCGACCTGGCCTCCGGGACCGGCGACCTGTGCGTGGAGCTGGCCCGCCAGGGGCTGCGGCCGATGTCGATCGACCTCTCGTTCGGGATGCTGCTGGCCGACCGCAGCGGCGCGCCGCGGATCCAGGCCGACATCCTCCAGCTCCCCGTGCCTGACCGCGAGCTCGACGGGGTGACGTGCGGCTTCGCGCTGCGCAACCTGGTCGAGCTCGGAGCCTTCTTCGACGAGCTCGGCCGAGCCGTCCGCTCGGGTGGCCGCATCGCCCTGCTGGACGTCGCCACCCCTCCCAACGCCGTGATCCGTTGGGGCCACAGCGTGTACTTCGGCAAGGTCGTGCCCCGCATCGGGGGGCTGCTCTCCGACCCCGGCGCCTACCGCTACCTGCCGAAGAGCGTGGCGTACCTCCCATCCCCGGTCGAGATGCTCGAGCGCCTCCGCCAAGCGGGCTTCACCACCGTCCAGCGCCGGCTGCTGTCGGGAGGCATCACGCAGCTCATCACGGCGACCCGGATGTGAGCGCATGGGCATGAGGGCCGTCACCAGACCGCTCGACCGCGAGGTCGACCTCAACGGCTTCGCCCGCGGCGACGGCTTCCTCTTCGTGCGCGACGGCGTCGGCGTGGCCGGTCGCGGCGTGGCGGCGCGCGTCCCGGTGGCCGAGGTCGCGGGCACCCTCGCCGCCATCGAGTGCGACGACGCGGTCGGGCAGCCCGGCTGCGGTCCCATCGCCCTCGGCGTGGTCCCGTTCCTGCCGTCGGACGAGACGGAGCTCGTCATCCCGGCCGTCACCATCGGCAAGGGTCCGGACGGCGACCGGTGGATCACGACCGTCGACGGGGCCGAAGCAGATCTGGAGCCGCCTCCGACGCCGACCGCCCGCGCCGGCGCGTTCACCGTCGTGCCCGGGGTGCCGGTCGACACCTACCTCGCCGCGGTCGGCGCCGGTCGCGACGCGGTGCGGGCGGGCCGCCTCACCAAGGTCGTGATCGCCCGCGACGTCGTGGTGGAGGCCGACCGTCCGCTCGACATCCATGCCATCCTGCTACGGCTGCGGGCCTCGTTCGGCTCGAGCTACCGCTACTCGGTGGACGGCTTCGTGGGCGCTTCACCCGAGCTGCTGGTGGCCCGGCACGGCGACGTCGTGCGCTCGCACCCCCTGGCCGGCACGGCACCCCGGACCGGCGATCCGACGACCGACGCCGTCACTGCCGCCGCCCTCATCGCCTCGACCAAGGACCAGGTCGAGCACCGGGTGGTCATCGACGTGGTGCACGAGACGCTGCTGCCGTGGTGCAGCTACGTCGACTGGGAGGCCGAGCCCTCCATCGTCACCGTGGCCAACGTGCAGCACCTCGGCACGTTGATCGAGGGTCGGCTCTCGTGGCCCCCGCCCAACGTGCTCGAGCTGGTGGCGGCGCTCTCCCCCACCCCGGCGCTCGGCGGTCATCCGCGCGCCGAAGCCCTGGAGCTCATCGCTGCCGTCGAGGGCATGGATCGCGGCCGCTACGGCGGCGCCGTCGGCTGGGTGGACGCGACCGGCAACGGCACGTGGGCGGTGGCCATCCGCTGCGCGGAGATCAGCGGAGCCCGGGCCCGCCTGTTCGCCGGCGGGGGCATCGTGGCCGACAGCGATCCGCACGCCGAGCTGGCTGAAACGCAGGCCAAGCTGCAGGCCATGCTCTCGGCGATCGTGCGTCCCTGACCGTGACGCCTACTGGACGGTCGGATCCGGCCAGCGAGCAGTGGTGTGGTGAGCCAGCGCTCCCAGGGTGTGATGGGCCGTACACCCTTGGGATAGGCGTAGGGGCGGGCCGGCGGGATGTCGCCCTTGGTGTCGACGACGTACACCTTCGTGCCCTCCGGGGCCCAGTCGAAGAGGAACTGGGCGTTGCCGTTCTCCTGCCGCACGCAGCCCGCCGACAACGACCGGCCGAGCTGCTCGGTGCTCTGGATGGGCCGGCCGTGCTTGGTCGGGATGCTGTGGAAGCCGATGGCCGCGCCCGTGCCGCCGCGGGCGAAGCGGACCATGAACTCCATGCGGGTCGGGCTGTTGGCGACGCCCGTGTAGCGGGACTTCGAGAAGACCCAGAACTCCCCCACCCCCGGCTGCTTGCGAGCCTTGTGCCCCGACACCGGGTAGTCCCGGGTCACGACGCCGTTGGCCTCGACGAGCCAGACGTGCATCGCACCCATGTCGTAGACGACGCGCCGCCCCATGCCCGAGAAGATCGGCAGCGGCACGGTCGGTGCGGCGGGGGCGGCCGGGGCAGGCGCCGGGGCCGGCGGGGCGGGCGCGGGAGCCGGGACGACCGGGGCGGGAGCCGGCGGCGCGGGGATGGCGGGCGCGGCCGCGGCGACCGGCACCGCCGGGGCAGGAGCCGGCGGGGCGGGGGTGGCAGGCGCGGCGATGGCGACCGGGGCCACCGCGGTCGGCGCTGGAGCGCCCGGCGCGGGCGGCGGGATCCCCGGACCGACGGCCTGTGGCTCGGCGAGTGCGGCTGGTGCGACGGCGGGATCCACGGGCACGACGATGACGTCGGCCCCGGAGGCGCAGGCGGTGAGCAGTGCGGCGGCTGCGATCAGGCCCCACGGCGTGCGCATGGCGATCGTTCTCCTCGACGCCCCAGAGGAGAAACCGCCCGTCCCGCACTCGGGTGGGGAGCGTACCTGCCAGTGGTAACTCGATGCCAGCACCCTCCCCGGCCCGCCGGGCGGGACTCAGCCGAGGGCGCGGGCGACGGCCTCGTGGATGGCGCGGTGCACGAACACGTTGTCGGCCCGGTCCGTGCGCACCCGCAACAGGCGCGGGCCCCGCCCGAGCGCGTCGCTGAGCCCCGCCAGCTCGGTCAGCTCGGCGGCGGGGAGACCGTGAGCGGTCGCCAGCGCCACCGGATCGACCCCGTGCGGCGTGCCGAAGAGCTGTTCGAAGCGGTCCGCCTCCACCTCCGTGGCCTGGGGCAGGAACGAGAAGATCCCACCCCCGTCGTTGTCGGCGACCACGATCGTGAGATCGGCGGCGCGGCGGCCGAGCGCCAAGAGGCCGTTGCTGTCGTGGAGCAGGGCGATGTCGCCGACGAGGAGGAAGGTCGGAGCGGCCGAGCCCAGCGCCACGCCCACGGCCGTGGACACGACGCCGTCGATCCCGTTGGCGCCGCGGTTGGCGAGGTGGCGCACACCGTCCCGTGGGGCGGCATACCACTCCACGTCCCGCACGGGCATCGACGACGACGCCACGAGCGTCGCCCCGTCAGGGATGGCGGCGACGAGCGCGCGAGCGAGCCCGGGCTCTGTGGGCCGGTCGACCGTCCCGAGCACGTCGTCGATGGCGGCCTGAGCCTGTTCCTCGGCTCGCCGCCAGCGGGCGGCCCATGGTGTCCGGGCGCCGGCCCGCAGACGCCCGGACAGGATGCGGCAGACCTGCGCGGCATCCGCCACGACGCGAAACCCCGCGGTTCCCTCGGGATCCACCCAAGCGGCCGATGACGTCACCTGCACCTGCTCGGCGCCCGACGCCTCCAGCCACTGCGCCAGCACCTTCGACGCGGGCGGCCGACCGAGCCGGAGCACCACGGTCGGGGTGTGGTCCGCCGCGAAGCCGGGATGGCGCAGCAGGTCGTCGAAGGCGGCCACGGTGGTCGGACGCGGGAGCCGGCAGCCGGACCGGGGGTCGGCCAGCACCGGCCAACCAGCAGCCGCGGCCAGGGCGTGGACGGACTCGGGGTCCCCCGCGCCACCGCCCGCGACGATGACACCGCGAGGCTGGTCGAGGACGGTCACGAGCGCGTCGACGTCGGCGGGGCCGAGCACGCCCACCCCAGGCAGCGTGCGATGCCACGGGCGACCGTCCGGCCGGCCGGCCGGCAGCTCCTCGGGAACACCGACCAGCGGATCGCGGAACGGGAGGTTCAGGTGGACAGGGCCGGGCCACGGATCCGTGGCGTCGGCGATGGCTCGCGAGACGAGTGGGCGCCAGCGGGGCGCCAGCGACGGGTCGGGCGGGCCGGGGTCGGCGTACGCGCGCACCGCTCCCCCGAACAGGTGCGTCTGGTCGATGGTCTGTGGCGCGGCCACGTCCCGCAGCTCCGGTGGTCGGTCAGCGGTGCAGACGACCAGGGGTACCTCGGCCTGGTGGGCCTCGACCACGGCGGCGTGCAGCTCGGCGGCGGCGGTACCGCTGGTGCACACCACGAGCGCGGGTCGGCCGGTGGCCAGACCCACACCCAGCGCCGCGAACGAGCAGGACCGTTCGTCGTGGAAGACGTGCAACGCCAACTCGGGACGGTCGGCCAGGGCGAGGGCCAGCGGCGTCGAGCGCGAGCCAGGGGACAGCATGACGTGGCGCACGCCGGCCCGGACCGCCTCGTCGGCCAGCGTGGCGCAGAACGTGGCGGCCGCGCTCATCTCCCCATCGTGCCCCGTATCGTGCTGCGCGGTGAAGGTCGACATCTGGTCCGACGTCGTCTGCCCGTGGTGCTACATCGGGAAACGGCGGTTCGAGGCGGCGCTCCGGCGCTTCCCCGGGGCCGACGACGTCACCGTCACCTTCCGGGCCTTCCAGCTCGATCCCGGTGCCCCGCCGGGCGCGGCCACGCCCGTCCGGCAGGTCTACGAGCGCAAGTTCGGCCCCGGCCAGGCGGATCAGATGATCGACCGGGTGACGGCCCTCGCCTCCGGGGAGGGCCTGAGCTTCGACCTGGACCGGGCCGTGCGGGCCAACACACTGCTGGCCCACCGGGTGCTCTGGCTGGCCCGCCAGCGCGACGTCCAGGAGGCCGTGAAGGAGCGCCTGCTGCGGGCCTACTTCACCGAGGGCGGCAACGTCGGCGACCCCGACACCCTGGCCGGCCTGGCCGCGGAGTGCGGCCTGGATCGGAACGAGGTCCTCGGGTTCCTGGCGTCCGACGCCGGCGAAGCCGAGGTGGCCGGCGACCTGACCGAGGCGCTCGAGCTGGGGATCACGGCCGTACCCACCTACGTGTTCGACGGGCGTTGGTCGGTGCCGGGCGCCCAGGAGCCCGACACATTCCTCCGGGTCCTCGAGCGCGTCGCCGAGCTGGAGGCCGCAGGCGCCGAGTGACCGCGCTCCACGCCGAGCGGTCCGGCTCCGGACCGCGCCTCGTCCTCGTCCACGGGTTCACGCAGACCGGGCGGTCGTGGGGACCGATCGCCGCCGACCTGTCCCGCGATCACGAGGTGGTGACCGTCGATGCGCCCGGCCACGGCCGGTCCTCGGACCTGGCGGCGGATCTCCCGACGGGGGCCGCGCTCCTGGGCCAGGCGGGCGGGAAGGCCGCCTACGTCGGCTACTCGATGGGCGGCCGGCTGGCGCTCCACCTCGCGCTGGCCCGACCGGACCTCGTGGGCGGCCTGGTGCTCATCGGCGCCACGGCCGGGATCGAGGACGCAGGGGAACGAGCCACCCGCCGCGCCGCCGACGACAGGCTGGCCGCGGAACTCGAACGGGACGGCATCGATGTGTTCCTCGAGCGGTGGCTGGCGCAGCCGCTCTTCGCCTCGCTGCCGACGGAGGCCGCCGACCTCGAGGACCGCAGACGCAACACCGCGGCCGGCCTGGCTTCCAGCCTGCGCCTGGCCGGGACGGGCACGCAGGCACCGCTCTGGGATCGCCTCGACGCGCTGACGATGCCCGTGCTCGTCCTGGCCGGCGAGCGCGACGAGAAGTTCGTCGGCCATCGGCCGGCGCATGGCGGACGCCATCGGGGCGAGCGCCACCTTCGCCGTCGTGCCCGGCGCGGGCCACGCCAGCCAGCTCGAGCAGCCGGACGAGTTCCTCCGGGTGCTGCGCGGTTGGCTGCTCGGCGTCAGACGGCGACGAGGAGGATGACGCTCAGCACGAAGGTGACGAGGGCGATGATGCCGAGGACGATGCCGGCGGTCGCCATGCCGCTGCCCTTGAGCCGGCCGCCCGACTCCTGGATCTCCCGCTTGGCGGTCATGCCCAGGTAGATGGCGATCGGACCCAGGATCACGCCGCAGAAGAAGAGCCCGACGATCCCGCAGACCAGCGCGCCGGTGGCCTTGCCGGCGTTCACCGCCGGACCACGACCTGACCCAGAGTCGAACCCCGGCGGGGGCGGCGGCGCCGCCGGCGGAGGAGGCGGCGGAGCGGCGGGCGGAGGCGGCATGGAACTCATCGAGGGATTCTCCCTGACGTCAGCGGACGGTTCGGCGCAACCTAGCCCTCGCTCCCGCCGCAGCCGTTCATGGCCGATCTCGCCGTCCTGGTTGCGGTCAGGCCGGCCGTGAGTGGGATCAGCCGCCCACGGCCAGACCGATGGTGAACAACGCGCCGAAGCCGAGCTGGAGGCGGCCGGTCGCGACCAGGACGGCGATCAGCTCGCGGCCCGCCGCACCGGCACGCACCTTCCCGACCGGACCGAAGGCGAGGGGTACGGCACCCACGGTCAACGCCGCCGGCCAACGCCACCGCCCGGCACAGACCAGCGCGCCGGCGAACGCCATGGCGACGAGCACCGTGTAGAGCTCGCGGGTCGGGCGATCGCCCATGCGGACCGCGAGCGTGCGCTTGCCGGCCGCCCGATCGGTCGGGATGTCGCGCAGGTTGTTGACCACCAGCAGCGCACAGGCCAGCGCACCCACCGCGGCGCCGGCGACGACCGAGAGCGCGGTGAGGCGCTCGACCAGGACATAGGTCGTGCCCGCCGTCGCCACCAGTCCGAAGAACACGAACACGAAGAGCTCACCGAAGCCGTAGTAGCCGTACGGGCGCGGGCCGCCCGTGTAGAACCACCCGGCGGCGATGGCCGCGGCCCCGACCACGAGGAGCTCCCACCCGACGGCCACCGCCAAGGCGAGACCGGCGAGCGCGGCGACCCCGAACGCGGCGAGGGCCGCCCGCTTCACGGCGGCAGGCGCCGCCAGACCGGAGGCGACGAGGCGCACCGGCCCGACGCGTTCGGTGTCCGTCCCCCGGACGCCATCGCTGTAGTCGTTGGCGTAGTTCGTCCCGATCTGCAGGGCCAGCGAGACGGTGAGCGCCGCCCCCACCCGCCACCACGCGAAGCCGCCCTCGCCGGTGGCGCAGGCGGTGCCGACCGCGACCGGTACGACCGCGGCGGGAAGGGTGCGGGGGCGGGCACCCGCGACCCAGCGGTTCACGGCCGGCGGGGGAACCGGTCGACGTCGGGGACCCGCTTGTCCTTGAACGAGTCGCGGAAGTGCTGCGCCTCCTCGCTCAGGTAGAAGAGCATCGTGGCGTCGCCGGCCAGTTGCTGGATGCCGGCCAGACCGTCGTCGGCCGCGTTCATCGATGCCTTGAGCATCCGCAACGCCAGCGGGGAGTGGTGGAGCATGACGCGACACCACGCGACGGTCTCGCGCTCCAGGTCGGCCAATGGCACGACCTTGTTCACGAGCCCCATCTCCAAGGCCTCCTGCGCGTCGTAGAACTGGCAGAGGTACCAGATCTCGCGAGCCTTCTTCTGGCCGACGATGCGGGCCAGCAGGCCAGACCCGTACCCGCCGTCGAAGCTGCCCACCTTGGGTCCCGTCTGACCGAAGCGGGCGTTGTCGGCCGCCACGGTCAGGTCGCAGACGACGTGCAGGACGTGCCCTCCCCCGACCGCCCAGCCGGCCACCATCGCCACGACCGGCTTGGGGGTGCGCCGGATCTGGATCTGCAGGTCGAGCACGTTGAGCCGGCCGATCCCCTTCTGGGCGACCTCGTCGTCGCCGATGTAGCCGTCGTCGCCCCGGATGCGCTGGTCGCCGCCGGAGCAGAAGGCGTCCGTGCCCTGTCCCGTGAACACGATGACCCCGACGTGGTCGTCGTCGCGGCCGCGGTTGAAGGCGTCGGCGAGCTCGAACAGCGTCTGCGGGCGGAAGGCGTTGCGCACCTCCGGGCGGCAGATGGTGATCTTGGCGATCCCCTCGGGCGAGGTCTCGTAGCTGATGTCGCGGTAGTCGTGGTCGGCCGGGCGCTCCCAGGTCACTGGGGCGTACACGTCGCCGTAGAAGTCAGGCATCATGGTCGGGCCAGCATCGCACCTGGATAGCGTCGGCTTCCATGCCGGATCTGGTGGCGCTGGCCCTGCCGGGTGGCCCGGCGTTCGTCGACGCCCTGCGCCGGATCTGGGACCGGGGCGACGCCATGGCCCCGGTCGACCCGCGCCTGCCGGCCCCGGCCCGGGCCGCGCTCCTGGACGCGCTGGCTCCCGGCCGGCTGGTGGACGACGAGGGCGAGCACACCGTCGCCGGTGGACGTCCCGTCGAGCCGGGCGATGCGCTCGTGGTGGCCACCAGCGGAACGACGGGCACTCCGCGCGGTGTCGTCCTGACCCACGACGCGGTGGCGGCCTCCGCGAGGGCGACGAGCGCTCGGCTCGGTGTCAGCGAAGGCGACACGTGGCTGGCCTGCCTGCCGCTGTCCCACGTCGGCGGCCTGTCGGTCGTGACGCGGGCCATCCTCACGGGCACCCGCCTCACGGTGCTGCCCGGCTTCGACGCGACCGCCGTCGAAGGGGCGGCGCGGGCGGGCGCCACGTTGGTGTCGCTGGTCCCGACCGCGCTGCTCCGCATCGATGCGTCCTTGTTCCGGGTGATCGTGCTCGGCGGCTCCGCCCCCCTGCCGCACGGCCCTCCAACACGGTCACCACCTACGGACTGACCGAGAGCGGGAGCGGGGTGGTGTACGACGGTCGGCCGCTCGACGGGGTCGAGGTCCGGTTCACCCCCGACGACGAGATCCTGCTCCGCGCGCCGATGCTGCTGCGCTGCTACCGGGACGGGACGGACCCGAGGGACGCGGAGGGGTGGCTCCCCACCGGCGACGTCGGGGGATGGGCCGAGGACGGTCGCCTCCGGGTGCATGGTCGCCGGGGGGACCTGATCGTGACGGGCGGCGAGAACGTCTGGCCCGACCCGGTCGAGGCCCGCCTCGGCGCCCACCCGGCGGTGGCCGACGTGGTCGTCGCCGGACGGGACGACGAGGAGTGGGGTCAGCGGGTCGTCGCCTTCGTGGTGCCCCGCGCCACCGCCGGCCGCCCCAGCCTCGACGATCTGCGGGAGTGGGTGAAGGCGGAGCTTCCCGCCTGGTGCGCGCCGCGGGAACTGGTCCTGCTCGACGGCATCCCGCGCACCGCCTTGGGCAAGCCCCGCAGGGACGCGCTGCTCGGCGCAGGCGAGCCCCGCTGAAGGCGAGATCAGCCTCAGGCGGTGCCGCGGACGCCCGCCCCGCCGTCGATCACGTAGGTGTCTCCCGTGATCCAGCTCGCGGAGTCGCTGGCCAGGAACGTGGCCAGGGCGGCGATGTCCTCCGGCTCCCCCAGGCGCTTCAGGGGCAGGCTCCCGGCCAGGGTCTCGCCGAAGTTGTCGACCAGCACCTGGGCGAAGTCGGTCTTGACCAGCCCGGGGGCGATCCCGACGACGCGCGTCGGGCCCAGCTCGCCCGCCAGTTGGCGGGTGAGGTGGATGAGCGCCGCCTTGGTCAGGTTGTAGATGCCGAGGAAGCCCTCGGCCCGCATCCCGCCGACCGAGGCGATGTTGACGATGACCCCGGGCCGCTCCTTGAACGCCCGCTCCCACGCGGAACGGCACCAGAACAGCGGACCCCGGAGGTTCACGTCGAAGGTCTTGTCGTAGCGGGGCGGATCGACCCCGAGGGTGGGGCCGTAGTACGGGTTGGTGGCGGCGTTGTTGACGAGGATGTCCAACCCGCCGAAGCGCTCGATGGTGGCCGCCACGCAAGCGTCCGCCGCCTCCAGGTCACCGGCGTTGGCGGCGTGGACGGCGACCTCGCCCTCCATCGTCGCCGCCGCTTCCTCGAGCGCGTCCTGCTTGCGGGAGGACAGCATCGACGCGGGCCCCGGACGCCGCGTACTCGGCCGCGATGGCCCGCCCGATCCCCCGCGAGGCGCCGGTCACCAGCGCCACCTTCCCGTCCAGTCGGAGCTCCATGAGGGCGGGACCCTACAAGGGAGGCGGGCGGCCTGGCCCGGTAGCGTCGCCCGCGTGAACCGGCTCGCCGAGGAGACCTCGCCGTACCTGCGTCAGCACCGCGACAACCCGGTCGACTGGTACGCGTGGGGCCCCGAAGCGTTCGAGCGGGCGGCGGCCGAGGACCGGCCGGTCCTGCTCTCTGTCGGCTACGCCGCCTGCCACTGGTGCCACGTCATGGCCCACGAGTGCTTCGAGGATGCCGAGGTGGCGGCGGCCATGAACGAGCACTTCGTCAACGTGAAGGTCGATCGCGAGGAGCGACCGGACGTCGACGCCGTCTACATGGATGCCGTGCAGGCGCTGACCGGCCGGGGTGGCTGGCCGATGACGGTCTTCCTCTCCCCCGACGGACGCCCGTTCTACGGCGGCACCTACTTCCCGAAGCCCGCCTTCCTGCAGCTCATCGCCGCCATCGACGACGCCTGGCGCAACCAGCGTGACAAGGTCGACCAGACCGCCTCGCAGCTCGTCAAGGCGCTCGACCGCACGGCCAACCTGAGCGCCGGCAAGGACCTGCCCGGCGTGGCCGAGATCAACGCCGCGCTGCAGCAGCTGGCCGGCGGGTTCGACTCGCGCTGGGGAGGTTTCGGCCCGGCGCCCAAGTTCCCGCAGACCATGAACCTGGAGCTCCTGCTGCGGGCCAGCCGTGCCGGGGCGGGCGACGGCGCGCTGCAGGTCGTGACCACCACGCTCGACGCCATGGCGTCCGGGGGCATCTACGACCACCTGGGTGGCGGCTTCGCGCGGTACTCCGTCGATGAGCGCTGGCTGGTGCCGCACTTCGAGAAGATGCTCTACGACCAGGCCCTCCTGATCCAGGTCTACCTGCACGCCTTCCAGCTCACCGGCCACGACCACTACCGCCAGGTGATCGAGGAGACGGTCGGCTACGTGCTGCGCGACCTCCGCCATCCGTCCGGCGGGTTCTACTCGTCCGAGGACGCCGACTCGGAGGGCGAAGAGGGCCGCTTCTACGTCTGGACGCCCGAGCAGATCGTCGAGGTCCTCGGCCAGGAGCAGGCCGTGGCGGCCATGGACTGGTACGGCGTCACCGAGGGCGGGAACTTCGAGGGCCAGACGATCCTCCACCGTCCCGTGCGCGGCGACCTGCTGCGATCGCCGGCCGTGGAGGAGGCGAGGGCGGCGTTGTTCGAGGCCCGCGAGCAGCGGGTGCGCCCAGGACTCGACGACAAGGTCCTCACCGAGTGGAACGGCCTCATGCTCGCCGCGCTCGCCGAGGCCGCCGCGGTGCTCGAGCGCGAGGACTGGTTGGAGGCCGCCCGCGACAACGCCGAGATGCTCCTCGCCCACCTGCGCAAGGACGACGGCCGCTGGCAGCGCTCCTGGCAGGCCGATGGCGGCGCTCGCCACCACGCGCTCGCCGCCGACCACGCCGCACTCGTGGAGGCGTTCGTGGCCCTGGCCCAGGCCACCGGCGAGGCGAGGTGGATCGACGAGGCCCGCTCGGTGGCCGACGCCATGCTCGACCACTTCTGGGACGTCGCCAACGGCGGGCTGTCGACGACGGCCGACGACGGCGAGGCGCTGATCGTGCGCCAGAAGGACCTGATGGACAACGCCACGCCGTCCGCCAACTCCCTCGCCGCCACGGGTCTCCTGCGCCTCTCGGCGCTCACGGGCGAGGCCCGCTACCGGCACCAGGCGGAACAGATCCTGCAGCTCGTCGCCGGGGTCGTTGCCGGTGCACCGACCGCCTTCGGCCGGCTGCTGGCTGCGGTGGACATGTGGCGGGCGGGCATCACCGAGATCGCCGTCGTCGGCGACCGGCCGGACCTCGTGGCCACGGTCCACGCCCGCTATCTGCCCAACGGCGTCCTCGCCTGGGGAGAGCCGTACAACTCGCCGCTGTGGGAGGACCGCCGCGAAGGGTGGGCCTACGTCTGCCGGGACTACGCCTGCCAGGCCCCGGCCGAAACGGTCGACGAGCTGGCCGGACAGCTCGAGGGCTGACCGCCTAGTCTCGCTCGATGCGCACGATCAGGACGATGGCGGGGGCGGTGCTCGCCGTGGCCGCGGTTGGCCTGGCCGCCTGCGGCAGCGACAGCGGGTCGAGCGCGACCTCGTCCGAGGGTGGCGATCTCTGCGCCAGCGCCGAGGAGCTCAAAGCGGCGACCAACGATCCCACCCTGCCGCTCGACGAGGCCGGCTTCGACCAGTTCCAGCAGCTGCTCGCGAACGTGCAGGAGCAAGCGCCGGCCGAGATCCAGGACGACATGAACGTGCTCGCCGATGGCTTCGAACGCCTGCGCGAGGTCTTCGAGGAGTTCGAGTTCGACGCTGACGAGCTCACCGCAGGAGGCGAGCGCCGAACTGAGTGCGAGGGCCGACGAGATCGCGAGCGACGAGTTCGCCGCCGCCGGTGATGCGGTGAACGACTACTTGACGGAGGAGTGCGGGATCTCGCTCGACTCCTGAGGTTCACGGTCGGTCCCACCCACCGCGATGGATGATCTCCTCCGGGGCCCGGCGCCGCCGTCCGGCCGACACGCCGGGCCGATGCGCCTCGGCGCGGCCAACCGATCGCCAGTGCCCCCAGTAGCTCCAGGTCCGCCGGGATGCCCAGCGCGGTCCGTAGCTCCGCCTCGCCTCGGAAGACGCCGAAGAACAGTGCGCCCAGGCCCTGCGCCTCGGCGGCGAGGAGCAGGGTCATGACCGCGAACGACGTGTCCACCGTCCAGTACGGCACCGGCCACGCCTCGACACCTTCACCGAGGCCGGTGGTCCGCTTGTCCGGCTCGGCGTAGCGCTCCACGTACGCCCCCGGGTCGGCCAGCGGAAGCAGGATCATCGGGGCATCGAGCAGGCCGGGCCAGGCGAAGTCCGCGCGCCGGTCGACGGGCAGGGTGTGATCCCAGAACCGCGCCGTGTCGGCCCCTTCCAGCACCACGAGGTGCCAGCCCTGGGTCTTGCCGGCGCTGGGCGCGCGGGACGCCGCGTCCACGAGCGCCTCCAGCACCTCGACCGGGATCGGCCGGTGCGGATCGAACGCCCGTGTCATCCGCCGCCGGCGGACGACCTCCTCGAAAGGAGCGGACCGGGGTGGGGTCAGCTGCGAGACCCCAGCTTGAGCAGGTCCTCGGCCATGCTCCAGCCGTACACGATGAGCGACCCGCCCTTGCTGACGTTGACCGGGCGGAACATGGCGGCCACATCCGGATCCAGCTTGTCGGGCTTCAGGGTCTCGTGATCGAGGAAGCCGGACTGGCCGTTCGACCGCACGACGAAGCTCTGTTCCTCGTAGGTGCTGTCGACCCCGAACCGCTTGGCCAGGCGGCGACCCCAGGCTCGCTCCTCCCCGACCGCCCGGTGGCCGGGACGGGGGATGATGTCGGTGAGCGGCCGCAGGGCTTCCGTGGCGTCAGCAGCCACGAAGCGCGTGCCGATGACGACGTCCTCGTCCGGGAAGGCCATGAGGGCCCGGTGGAACGCCTCCCCCATGAGGCCCTTCAGCACCGCGTCCCGCTTGGACGTGCGCTTGACGCTGAGCAGGCCGAGCAGCACGCACGGCGTCCCGCCGATCCGCTCCAGGGTGGCGAACGCGAAGCCGTGCAACTTGCCATCGATGCGGGCCCGCGTGCTGAGGACCCAGTCTTCCTTGGCTTTGGAGAGATCACCGATCCCGAAAGCGCCGCCCATCGACGCCATCTCGTCGAGGTCGGTATCCGTCAGGGCGGTGCTGTCCTTCGTCTCCACCTGGATCGCCATCGCTTGACCGCTCCCCGGCAGCTCAGGCCGGGCCACGGCCCGGCGCATCGTTCTCGAATGTCTGACCGCCGGCGCTCTTGACCGGCGGGTCACCATTTTGCCACCTGAAACACGGCCAGCGGAAAAGCGCCCCCCACCGCAGCGAGCGAGTCAACGGCCGCGCCGGAGGGGGTGTGGGGGAACCGCTCCTGCGGTGCCCCCACCAGAGGCCGATCCGGCTCCGCCGGTCGGCCGACGAGAGCTGAGTGCCGGCCGAATGGCCGGCGCCGACGAACTCGAGCGAACGGAGCGAAGCGAGTCGAGCTCGACTACAACACGACCGCGTCGTGGCCGAAGGCCACGCGGAGGTCGCCGACCACGCGGGCCAGGTCCACCCGATGCTGGTCCGGCAGGCGGAGGACCTTGCCCTCACCCAGGTGCAGGAAGACCGGTGACTCGCCCGGATGCTCGGCCAGAACCGTCTTCAGCCGCCCGATGCGCTCGTCCGACAGGGCGCTGGCCGGGAGGTGGACCCGCAGGGGCGGGGCGGCGTCCCCGAACCCCTCGAACGGCGTGATGTCCATGCCGATGAGCTTGGGCGCGTCGTCACGGCGGTCCACCCGGGCCCGGACGATCACGATGGCATCGTCGGCCAGCTTGTAGCCCTGCTCCTGCATCACCCGGGGGAACAGCGTGACCTCCACGGCGTCCTGCAGGTCCTCCAGGACGAAGACGCCCATGGCGTCGCCCTTCTTGGTGAACTTGCGCTGGAGGCCCGTCACCACGCCGCCCACGGTGAGGACGTCGCCGTCGGGCCGCTCCTCGAGGTCGGCGATGGTGCCGTCGGTCCGCCGCCGCAGCGAGCCCTCCACGCCCATCAGCGGGTGGTCGGAGACGTACAGCCCGAGCATCTCCTTCTCGAAGCGCAGCCGGGGCGCCTTGTCGAACTCGACCGCGGGGACGGCCACCCGTTCGTCGAACGTGCCGTCACCGGCGCTCCCGGCGTCCTCGAAGAGGCTCATCACGCCCTGGTCCCGCTCCCGCCGCCGCTGGAGGGTGGCGTCGATGATCTGTTCGAACACCTGCAAGAGGCCCTTGCGGGGATGGCCGAGCGTGTCGAAGGCGCCGCCCTTGATGAGGGACTCCACGCTGCGCTTGTTCAGCACCGAGGGATCCACCCGCTCCACGAACTCGTAGAACGAGGCGAAGGGACCGTTGCGCTCACGCTCCTCCACGATGAGCGAGACGAGCCCTTCCCCGACGTTGCGCACGGCGGACAGCCCGAACGGGATCAACCCGCGGCACTGCGCAGGCAATGCCACCCCCGCCGGCGCCTGCTCCACCGGCAGGGCCGTGAACTCCGACGCCGACACGTTGACGTCGGGAGGCAGCACCTTGATCCCCATGGCCCGGCAGTCCGCCAGGTACACGGCGGCCTTCTCCAGGCTGGCCTTCACGCTGGTGAGCAGGCAGGCCAGGTACTCCACCGGGTAGTGGGCCTTCAGGTAGGCCGTCTGGTACGTGATGAGGCCGTAGCCGAAGGCGTGGCTCTTGGCGAACGCGTAGTCGGCGAAGCCCTCGATGGTGTCGAACAGCTTGGTGCCGAGGTCGCGGCCGTATCCCGTGGCCTCGCAGCCGTCGACGAACTTGGCCCGCTCCCTGGCCATGAGCTCGCGGATCTTCTTGCCGCAGGCCTTGCGCAGGTTGTCGGCGTCGGCCAGCGAGTAGCCGGCGAAGCGCTGGCTCATGCGCATCACCGACTCCTGGTAGATCATGAGCCCGTAGGTGTCGGCGAGGACCTCCTCGGCGTCCGGGTGGATGTAGCTGACGTCCTGGCGCCCGTTCTTGCGCGCCGCGTAGTCCAGGTGCATCCGCTCGCCCATCGGCCCGGGGCGGTAGAGCGCGAGGACGGCAGCCACGTCGCCGAAGTCGGTCGGGGCCAGCGAGCGCAGGAGCTGGCGCATCGGCCCGGATTCCAGCTGGAACACGCCCATGGTGTCGCCCCGGCCGAGGAGCTCGTACACCCCGGCGTCGTCGAGCGGGACGGCGTCGATGTCGAAGTCGGGGTCCTTCGTCGACCGGACCAGCTCGACGGTGTCGGTGATCACGTCCAGGTTCCGAAGCCCCAGGAAGTCCATCTTGAGCAGGCCGAGGTCCTCGACGCCGTGCATCTCGTACTGGGTGACGGTCGGCGCCTCGTCGGGCGGACGGCCCGGCTCGGGCTTGCGCTGGATGGGGAGGTAGGTGGTCAGCGGCTCCTTGGTGATGACGACCGCCGCGGCGTGGATGCCGTCCTGGCGGCGCAGGCCCTCCAACCCCAGCGCCACGTCGACCACCTGCTTGACGTCGGGGTCGGCGCCGTACATCGAACGGAGGTCCGCCGCCGCCTTGTACCCGTCGGCGAAGCGGGGGTGCTCCTCGAGGCAGTGCTTCAGCGGTGTGTCCCGCCCCATGACCAGCGGCGGCATGGCCTTGGCGACGCGGTCGCCGACCGCGTAGGGATGGCCGAGCACGCGTGCCGCGTCCCGGACCGCGGCACGGGCCTTGATCGTCGAGTAGGTGATGATCTGGGCGACGTGGTCCCGCCCGTACTTCTGGGCCGCGTAGCGGATCATCTCGTCCCGGAAGCGGGAGTCGAAGTCCATGTCGATGTCCGGCATGGAGATCCGGCTCGGGTTGAGGAAGCGCTCGAACAGCAGGTCGTAGCGGATGGGGTCGAGGTCGGTGATGTCGAGGGAGTACGCCACCGCGCACCCCGCCGCGCTCCCCCGGCCCGGCCCCACCCTGATGCGGTTGTCCTTGGCGTGCTTGATGAGATCCCACACGATGAGGAAGTAGGAGCTGAACCCCATGTCCGAGATGACCTGCAGCTCGTAGGCCAGCCGCTCGGCGGCCTCCGGGGGCAGTGGCCGGCCCCAGCGGCGCTCGGCCCCTTCGAAGGCCAGGTGGCGCAGGTAGTCGGTATCGACGGTGAAGCCCTCCGGCAGCGGGAACTCGGGGAGCTGGGGCTTGCCGAACTCGATGGTCACGTCGGCCCGCTCGGCGATCCACAGCGTGTTGTCGCAGGCCGACGGCACCTCGCGGAACAGGTAGCGCATCTCCTGCGCCGGCTTCAGGTAGTGCTGGTCGCCCTCGAAGTGGAAGCGGTTGGGGTCGCTCATGAGCGCGCCCGTCTGGACGCACAGCAGCGCGTCGTGGGCCAGGTGGTCCTCGCGGTGCGTGTAGTGGCTGTCGTTCGTGGCCAGGAGCGGTGCGCCGATCCGCTTGGCGATGTCGATCAGCTTGGGGTTCGTGTCGCGCTGCGGCCGCCAGCCCGTGGTCCTGCAGCTCGACGAACAGGTTGTCGCGCCCGAAGATGTCCTGGAGGCGGCCCGCCTTCTCCAGCGCGCCGGCCTCGTCGCCCTGGACCAGCGACTGGAGGACGTGACCCCCGAGGCACCCGGTGGTGGCGATCAGCCCGGCGTGGTGGCGCTCGAGCAGCTCCCAGTCCAGCCGGGGCTTGTAGTAGTAGCCCTCCAGGAAGGCGAGGCTGGCGAGCTGGATGAGGTTGCGGTACCCCTCGTCGGTCTCGGCCAGCAGGGTCAGGTGGTAGTAGAGCTTGCGCCCGCCCTCCGTCTCGCCCCCGGTGTCGTCCATGCGGCCGCGGCGGGGCGGCCGCTCGGAGCGATGGTCGTGGGCCATGTAGGCCTCGGTGCCGAGGACGGGCTTGACCCCCTGGGCCTGGCAGGCCCGGTACAGGTCGAGGATCCCGTACATGTTGCCGTGGTCGGTGATGCCGAGCGCCGGTTGCCCATCCGCAGCCGCCGCCGCCACCAGCTCCTCGACCCGTGAGGCGCCGTCCAGCATCGAGTACTCGGTGTGGACATGGAGGTGGGTGAACGAGTCGCCCACGACGGCGGCTCCCTTTCGAGGTGATGGGTGGCCGGTGCGGCCAGGAGCGAGTTACAACGGTGTGCTTTGCGAGGGTACCACCCGCTCAGAGGTACGTCCCCGGGCGGTCGGGACCCGCCTCCGGCGGGACCGGCTGACCGGGCATGAGCTGGCCCCGCATCTGTTCGAGCTGCTGGCGGGCGGCGAGTTGCTGGGCGAACAGCGTGGCCTGGATGCCGTGGAAGAGGCCCTCCAACCAGCCGACGAGCTGGGCCTGGGCCACCCGCAGCTCGGACTCCGTAGGCACCTCGCCGTCGGGGAACGGCGGGGCCAGCGCCCGTAGCTCGGCCTGCAGATCGGGCGAGAGGGCCCCGGCCAGCGCCTCGACGGAGGTGCCGTAGATCTCGGCCAGCCGTTCTCGCGAGCGCTCGTCGAGGGGCGCGGCCCGCACCTCGTCGAGCAACTGCTTGACCATCGAGCCGATGCGCATCACCTTGGCCGGCGACTCGACCGCCTCCCGGTCCGCGGTCTCGGTCCCGGGCGCCGGCGGCATCTCACCCGGACCGAGCACCTCCGGCTGCTCAGCGGGAGATTCGGCCGGCTGTTCGGCGCCCACCGATGGCTCGGCAGGTACCGCCACGTTCTGGTCGGACATCACGAGCTCCTTGTGGTCGAGTCGATCATGCTCCACCCGCCGCCAGGAGTGGAACCCGGACCTCGGCCGCCGTCAGGGATCCGTGGCGGCAGCGGAGGACGATTGGACCCGTGTCGGCCGGGTCGTCGAAGCTGACCGGATCCCGAGCCAGGACGGCCACGTCACCGAGGCGTGAGCGCCGCGGCGCCCGTCACCCGGGGCCCCAACCACCCGTCGTCCAGCACCTGCTCGAGCGGCACCACCCAGGCCTGCGCGCCATGGGCCGCGGTGGCGGCATCGAGCAGGTCGGCCTCCCGGCCCGGGCGGGCATGGAGCCAGCGGAAGCGTCCCTCGCCCGAGAGGAGACGGGTGGCCTGCACGACCTCCGGGGCCAGCGGCACGGTGACGGGGACGTCGACCTGCCCGTGGTCGGCGGTGACGAGCAGGACGGCCCCCGGCGGGAGCACGGCGGCCATGTCGGCCACCAGGCGGTCCGTGGCCTGCAGCTCGGCGTCGTAGTGGCGGCCCAACCCGTACTCGTGGGCCACCTTGTCGACCCCGTCGTAGTAGGCGTAGACGAACCGTTCCCCATCGCGCAGGAGAGCGCCCACCTCCACGGCCAGGCTCGACGACAACCGCCAGCCCACGTGGCGGACGCCGGCCAGGTGGGCCAGGGTGAAGCCGCTCCCTACGAACTCGGACTTGGCGACGACGGGCACAGAGCTCCCGAGGAACGGGCGCCGGGGCTGCACCTCGTCGGGCACGAACCGGCGACGGGCGTCTCCCGCCGGCGTGTTCCAGCGCAGGACGTTGAGCACCTCGCCGTGCATCGCCATGCGGTAGCCGACGACACCGTGCTCGCCGGGCGTGAGGCCCGTGGCGATGCTGGTCAGCGACGTCGCGGTGGTGGTCGGGGCGACGGCGTCGATGGGCCTCCCGGCCATGGCGGCCAGCGTCGGTGCGAGGGCCGACCGCTCGAGGAGCTGATCCCAGCCGAGGCCGTCGAGCACGAACAGCACGACCTGGCGGGCGCCGTGGGCGGGCTCCGGGAACCAGTCCGGCAGATCGGCGGTGCCGCCCGGACCGAGGATGGCGGGGACGAGGTTGGTGAGGCAGGCTCCGGCGTAGTCGGGCACGAGGGGGCGGGCGGGCACGGTGGACCAGTCCACCACCTGGCCCGGCCGCGGCGCCAGCACCCCGGACGCCGAGGACGGGTGGGGGCGCCGTACGATGGACCCATGCGGGTGTCCACACGCGGTGACTACGCCTGCCGTGCGCTGCTCTCGCTCGCCCTGCACCCGGACGCCGGCCCGACCTCGGTCCGGGACATCGCCGAGCGCACCGGCCTCCCCCAGCCGTACCTGGAGCAGATCCTCCTCGCCCTGAAGGGTGCCGGGCTCGTCCGCTCCAAGCGGGGCGTGGGCGGTGGCTACATCCTGGCCCGGGCACCCGAGGCCATCCGGCTCTCCGACATCGTGAGCGCGGTCGACGGACCCATCACGCTGGGCGACTTCGGTCAGCCCCACCAGGACGGCGCCTGCGACCACGAGGGCCAGTGCGTCCTCCTGGCCATCTGGGCCGACGTCGGCTCCCACATGCGCCACCACCTGGACGGGTACACGCTGGCCGACGTGGCCAGCCAGGCCCGGGGTGAGGCGCCGTGGCCCGAGCCGCTCGACCACGTCGACGCGCCCAGCCGCTGACCACCCGTTCTGGTCCGAGATCTGCACCGCCGAGCGCGCGGATCTCGGACCAGAACGCTATGGGGTGGGGCTGCCGAGGCCGGCCAGGACGGGGGCCAGGTCGGGGGGAAGGGGGGCGTCGAAGGCCATCGCCTGCGCCGGTGACCGGGTGGCTGAAGGCGAGGTGCTCGGCGTGCAGGAACAGCCTTGGCACGACCAGGGCCTCCCGCACGCCGCCGTAGTCCCGATCACCGACGACGGGATGGCCGATCGAGGTCAGGTGGACACGGATCTGGTGGGTCCGGCCGGTCTCCAGCTCGCAGCCCAGCAGGGCGAGGTCCGTTGGTCGGTCGTAGCAGGCCCGGACCTCGTAGCGCGTGCGGGCCGGTCGTCCTCCGGCCACCACGGCCTGGCGCGTGGGCTGGCGCGGAGAACGGCCGATCGGGGCGTCGATCACCCCGCGCGGCGTCTCGGGCACGCCCCAGACGAGGGCCGCGTAGCGTCGCTCGACCCGGCGGTCCCCGAGCGCGGCGACGAGCGCGGTGTACGCCGTCGGCGTCAGGGCCACCACCAGGAGGCCGGAGGTGTCCCGGTCGAGCCGATGGACGATGCCGGGGCGGTGGGCCTCGCCGACCTCCGCCAGCTCCGGGTATCGGGCCAGCAGCCCGTTGACCAGGGTGCCCTCGCCCTGACCAGCACCAGGGTGCACGACCAGCCCGGCCGGCTTGTCGACCACGACCACGTCGGCGTCCTCGTAGACGATGTTCACGGGGACGCTGGCGTCCGGTCCCGGTGGGGACTCGGTGGGAAGCTCCCGGAGGTCGACGGTCAGCGACTGTCCCGCGGTGACGCGCTGCCGTCCGGCGGAGACCACCGTCCCGTCGATCCGGACCGCGCCCGCAGCGACGAGCGTCGCCGCCTCGCTCCGGCTGCAACCGGCGACGAGGCTGACAACCCGGTCCACCCGCTCACCGTCGAGCGCGGGCGGGATCTCCTCAAGGACCGGCTCGCTCATCGCCCTGGTCGACTGGCTGTTCGGTACGGCCGGCCAGCAGCGAGCCCAGCACGAGGATCACGCCGCCGATCGTGACCGCCATGTCGGCCACGTTGAAGATCGGCCACCACTGCACATCGATGAAGTCGACCACCGCGCCCCCGAGGAAGCCGTCCCCGGCCCGGAGCAGGCGGTCCGCCACGTTGCCGATGGCGCCGCCGATCACGAGGCCGATGCCGACGGCCGAGAGCATCGAGCCCGTACGCCGCAGCGACACCAGCAGCACGACGATCACCCCGAGCGCCACGACCCCGATGAACGGACCCACCCCACGGCCCTGGCTGAAGGCCATGCCGCTGTTGAACGTGAGGTTGAAGCGCAGGGAGCCGACCACGTCCACGGTGCGGCCGCCGCTGAGGTTGCGTACGGCCCAGGTCTTGCTGAGCTGGTCCGCCAGGATCACGAGCGCGGCCACACCGACGCTGACGAGCGTCAGCGGGCGCGGCCCAGGTGTGCTCACCGGCGGGAGCCGAGCCCGCCGACCTTCTCCTCGACCAGTTCGGTCGCCCACGGGATGGCCTTCAGGCGCTCCTTCGGGATCGGCCGCCCCGACACCACCGAGTAGCCGTACGTCCCAGCCTTGATGCGAGCGAGCGCTTCGTCGATGTCGCTCACCGTCTGGCGGGCCTGGGCCGAGAGGGCGAGGTCGCGCTCACGCTCCACGACCAGGCTGTCGCCCTCGCCCGACTCGTCGTCGAACTGCACGTCCCCGGGATCGAGGTCCTCCATGAGCTCGGCAGCTTCGTCCTCGAGGCGCTGCGCCTGCCCCAGCAGGTTGGCCCGCTCCTCCATCAGGAGGTTCCGCTGCGACGCCAGGAACGTGGCGTCGAAGTGGCCCGAAGACTTCGCGCCGCCCTCCTTGCGCGGCCGCGCCGGCGCCGCCGCCTTGGCCGCACTGCTCTTGGCCGCACTGCTCTTGGCGGTCGTGCTCTTGGCGGGTGCCGCCTTGGCGGCCGGGGCCCTTTCCTTCACAGCAGGGGCCTTCACAGCCGGGGCCTTCACCGCCGTGGCCTTCACCGCCGGGGCCTTCGTCGCGGGCGCCTTGGCCGCGGGTGCCTTCGCTGCCGCCTTGCCCGCGGCCGTCTTGGCCGGCGCCTTGGTCGACTTCGCCGCCACCTTGCCCGCGGGTGCCTTCGCCGCCGTCTTCTTGGCCGCAGCAGGCTTCCCAGCCGCCTTGGCAGGGGCGGCGGCGACCTTCTTGGCCGGAGCCTTCTTGGCTGGGGTGGGCGCCATCGTCGGGGCCTCCTCCGAGGGGGCGGGCGTCAGGAACGTGCGATGGTACCGGTCCGGGAGGGGTGAACCACAGCGCCTGCGGCCGCTTCAGCGCGTCCCGGCCGTCGCCGCGACGGCGATGCCGAGCGGTTGATCGGCGAGCGTGAGCGGCGCATCGGGGGCGGGGTCGACCCAGCGGACGGTGACGGCCAGCGTCTCGCCCGCGACCATGCCCGCGAACGGCTCGAGCTGCCGGCGCACCTCCGCGGGCGCACCGATGGCCAGGTCGATCCGGTCCGACACGTTCAGCCCGGCGTCGCGTCGTGCCTGCTGCACGAGGCGGACCAGGTCCCGGGCCAGACCCTCGGCCTCCAACTCGGGCGTGAGCGCCACGTCCAGCACGACGACGCCGTCGCCGCGGGGCAGCGACGCGCTCGCCCCGTGGTCCCCCGCCACCAACCGGAGCGTGTACTCGCCCTCCAGGAGCGGGATGCCGCCGGCCACGACCGAATCCCCGTCCCGGGTCCACTCGCCGGCCCGGACGGCCCGGATGACCTTCTGGACGTCGGGACCGAGGCGGGGCCCGGCGACGGCAGGGACCACCTGCAGCACGGACCGGGCGACCGCGCCCACGTCGTCGGTCAGCGACAGCTCCTTCACGTTGACCTCGTCGCGGAGCAGCGCGGCGAACGGCGCGAGGGAGCTCGCGCCTGCCACCGCGACGGTCAGCGAGGACAGCGGCTGGCGCACCCGGAGGCTGTTGGCCTTCCTGATGCTGAGCACGGTCGAGCACACCTCCCGCACGCGGTCCATGGCCGCCACGAGCTCGGCGTCGGCCGGCAGCTCGGACGGTGATGGCCAGTCGGCGAGGTGCACGCTGCGCTCGCCGGTCAGGGCCCGGTGGATGTGCTCGCTCACGAGCGGCAGGAGCGGCGCGACCACCCTCGTCGTGATCGAGAGGACGGTGTGCAGGGTCTCGACGGCATCCTGCTCACCGGCCCAGAACCGGCTGCGGCTCCGGCGGATGTACCAGTTCGTCAGGCTGTCCAGGTGGTCACGCACGGCGCCGCAGGCCGCGAACAGGTCGTAGGCGTCCATGCTGGCCGTGACCGAGCCGACCAGATCGTGGGTCTTGGCCAGGATGTACCGGTCGAGCACGTCGGCCGAGTCCGTTCGAACCGCGCCGTCGATGCCCGCCGCGTTGGCGTAGAGCGCGAGGAACGACCACGCGTTCCACAACGGCAGCAGGACCTGGCGGACCGCGTCGCGGATGCCGGTCTCCGCCACGACCAGGTCGCCACCCCGCAGGACGGGCGACGACAGCAGGTACCAGCGCATCGCATCGGCGCCGTACGTGTCGAAGACCGCGAACGGGTCCGGGTAGTTGCGCAGGCTCTTCGACATCTTCTGGCCGTCGTCGCCGAGCAGGATGCCGTGGCTGACGCAGGTCCGGAATGCCGGCCGGTCGAACAGCGCGGTGGCCAGGACGTGCAACGTGTAGAACCAGCCCCGCGTCTGCCCGATGTACTCGACGATGAAGTCGCCCGGGTAGTGGTGCTCGAACCAGTCCTGGTTCTCGAACGGGTAGTGCACCTGCGCGAACGGCATCGAGCCGGACTCGAACCAGCAGTCGAGCACCTCCGGTACCCGGCGCATCATCGACTGGCCGGTCGGATCGTCGGGGTTGGGCCGTACGAGGGCGTCGACCATCGGGCGGTGGAGGTCCGACGGGCGCACGCCGAAGTCCCGCTCGAGCTCGTCCAGGCTCCCGTAGATGTCGACGCGCGGGTAGCGGGGATCGTCGCTCTTCCACACGGGGATGGGCGAGCCCCAGTACCGGTTGCGGCTGATCGACCAGTCGCGGGCGTTGGCCAGCCACTTGCCGAAGCTGCCGTCGCGGAGGTGGTCCGGTACCCAGGTGATCTCCTGGTTCAGCTCGACCATGCGGTCCCGGAACGAGCTCACCTCGACGAACCACGAGGACACCGCCCGGTACACGAGCGGCTTCGCGCAGCGCCAGCAGTGCGGGTAGGGGTGGTCGTGCGTCTCGTGGCGGACGACGTGGCCGGCGTCCTTGAGCGCCCGGATCACGAGCGGGTTGGCGTCGAAGACGTGCATGCCGGCCCACGGTGCGATCTCCGCCGTGTACCGGCCCTGCGCGTCCATCGGGACGACGGTCTCGATGCCGTTGGCGTTGCCGACCGCCTGGTCCTCCTCGCCGTGCCCGGGCGACAGGTGGACCACGCCGGTGCCGTCGTCCGTGGACACGAACTCGGCCCCCAGCACCTGGAAGGCCCCTGGGCCGGTCACGTCGGGCTGGTCGGCGAAGAAGGGGAACAGCGGTCGGTACCGCAGGCCGACCAGCTCCGATCCCTTCACGGTCGCGACATGGGTGGCCCGGGCCAGCTCGCGCTCGTACGCGTCGAGGCGAGCCTCGGCCAGGAGGTACTGCTGGCCGTCCTCCTCCATCACCGCATAGTCGATGTCCGGGCCGACGGCGAGGCCCAGGTTGGACGGCAGCGTCCACGGCGTCGTGGTCCAGGCCAGGATGCGCCGCCCGTCCTCCAGCTCGAACCAGACGGTGAGCGCGGGGTCCTGGCGGTCCTTGTAGACGTCGTCCATCCGGGTCTCGGTGTTGCTGAGCGGGGTCTCGCACCGCCAGCAGTAGGCCAGCACCCGGAAGCCCTCGTAGAGCAGGCCCTTGTCCCACAGGGATCGGAAGGCCCACATCACGCTCTCCATGTACGGGAGGTCGAGGGTCTTGTAGTCGTTCTCGAAGTCGACCCAGCGGGCCTGGCGGGTGACGTAGCGCTCCCACTCGTTCGTGTAGCGCAGCACGGACGTGCGACAGGCGTCGTTGAAGCGGTCGATGCCGTAGTCGACGATCTCCGGCCGTCCGGACAGGCCGAGCTCCTTCTCCGCCTCGACCTCCGCAGGCAGGCCGTGGCAGTCCCAGCCGAAGCGCCGCTCGACCCGCCGGCCCCGCATGGCCTGGTACCGGGGAACGGCGTCCTTGACGAAGCCCGTCAGCAGGTGGCCGTAGTGCGGGAGACCGTTGGCGAAGGGCGGGCCGTCGTAGAAGACGTACTCGTTGGCGCCTTGCGCGCCGGCGGGACGCTGCTCCACGGAGGCCGGGAAGGTCTTGTCGCCCTCCCAGAAGGCGAGGACCTCGGCCTCCAGGGCCGGGAACGACGGTTGCGGGTCGACGGAGGGATAGGCCATCGGACCGGCCAGGCTACCGGCAGGACCTCTCGCGGGCGGGGAGCCGGAGGCGGCGACGGTGCGTCACGCCGGCACGGTGCGGCGCGTCAGCGCTTCCAGCGGTCGTCGCTCATCGGGCCCTCGTCGAAGAAGGACCACGCCTGCGGCTCGGACTGGCCGACCGGCGGCACCTCCTGCGTGATGGGGTCCTGCTTCTCCCCCGTGGCCGCCGACGCGTCGGGCGCCGGGAAGGCGCTCTCGCCCGGGGCGCCGGCCTCCGACGCCACCTCGGTCGGCGGCGGCTCAGGGGTGCTGCCGGGCTCGGTCGGGGGTACCAGCGCCGGCGGGGGCGGCTCGTCCGGCGCGGCGCTGAGGGCCGGCGGTGGAGCGTCCTGCAGGCCGTCCGGCTTGTCGAGCGCCTGCTGGAGCGCGGCGACCGCCGAGGCCACCCGCTCCCGCTGGGAGGTGATGTGGCCGGACAGGGCTTCGACGTCGTCGGACAGCGCGGCCCGCCGGGACTCCAGCGCGTCCACCTCGACCGCCACCCGCGAGCGGGTGATCTCGCCGGTGCGCAGCGCCTCCTGCTCGGCCGCGGTGATGATCTGGCTCCCCTGGGCCTTGGCCTCGGCGAGGATGCTCTCGGCGCGCTCGGCCGCCTCCTTGCGGATGCCCTCGGCCTCCTCCCGCGCATCGGCCAGGGTGGTGTCGGCGGTGCGTTGCGCCAGCAGCAGCGTCTTGGTGATGGAGTCGACGCTGGGCGCGTCCTCCGCCGGCGCCGGGGTGGCCGCGAGCCGCGCCTTCGCCTCGGCCTGCAGCGCCCGGTTCTGCAGTTCCTCGACGCCGCGCGACAACTGGCTCAGGAACGATCGCACCTGCTCCGGGTCGTATCCCTTGCGCACGACCGGGAAGGTCACGGCGGCAATCGCCTTCGGGCTCATTTCCATGGTCAACAACCTTATGCCCCGCCCCCACCGCGAACGCGGACGCACCGGCGGTCGGGTCGCGGGCGCGGAGCGCCCGCCGGGGGTGCGGGGGCGTTGCCCCCGCAGATGGCCCGCAGGCGGCTCCGCCGCCGAGGAGCCCTGAGCGCGGCCGAAGGCCGGCACCACCCGATGGGGGGATCTCAAGGGGGGAAGGTCCCCTTCCCCCCTTGACTAGATGAATCCTCCCCCGCAGCCGAGCACGCCTTCGAGGATGCCGATGCCGAGGATCAGGACGATCGGTGAGATGTCGAGCGGACCGAGGCGGGGCAGCACCCGGCGCAACGGCGCGAGGACAGGATCGACGATGGCGCGGAGGAAGCTGAAGATGCGGTAGCCGACACCGCTCGGGTTGAGTGGGAACCAGCTCAGGATGATGAAGCCGAGGATGGCGAGCAGGTACAGGTTGATGAGCGTGCAGACGATGCCCATGGTCGAGGCCGGAGACTCAGTGAAGCCGGTGCGTCCAGCTTGGCTGGCGCACCGCAACGAGGCCCGAGGCATTGCCGAGCGAAGCGAGTAGGAGCCAGGCGAAGCGCAGCGGAGCATGGCGACGAAGACTCAGCGGAGCCGCAACGATGGTCGACGGATTGCCGAGCGAACATAGAGCGAAGCGAAGCGGAGCATGGCGACGAAGACTCGTCGAAGTCGCGCTCGGCCATTTGCCGGCGGTCCTCGTCCGACACGTTGGCCGGCGTGAGGAGGTAGACGCCCGTCGCGACCTTGTCGAGCTTGCCGTTGAGGGCGTAGCAGAGGCCGCTGGCGAAGTCGATCAGTCGGCGCAGCAGGTCGCGGTCGACCTCTTGCACGTTCATGATCACGGGCTGTCCGTGCTTGAACGTGTCGGCCACCTCCTGCGCCTGATCGAAGCGCAGCGGCCGGACGGTGTGGGGCGCCTTGGGCGCGCCGGAGCTGACCGGCCGGACCGCCGAGCCCTGACCGCGCGGGCGCACGGTGAGGCCCGACTCGTCGCCGGACCCTGACCGGCCGCGGTCGTAGTCGGCGTCGGACCGGGGCTGTCGAGGGACCGGCCGCACGCCGGTGTCGGCGTCGGAGGGGTAGCCGGAGGAACGCGAGGTGCTGCGCGGGGGGCGCTCGGGCTCGGGGGGCAGGTCGTAGTCGTCGTAGGCGTCGTCAGGTCCGAGCCCCAGGTAGCTCATCGCCTTCTTCCACACGGTCATCGGGACCTCCTCTCACCAAACTACTTCGGGGGCTGAGCAGGGGGTGGACGATCGCCGAACAGCGCCGTTCCCACCCGCACCATGGTCGACCCCTCCGACACCGCCACCTCCAGATCCTCGCTCATGCCCATGGACCGCTGGCGGACCCCCATCTCGTCGGCCAGGCGGCGCAGCACCCGGAACCCCTCGCCGCGCGGCGTCGGGCGAGCCGGTCCGGCCCACCGTCATCAGACCCTCGACGTCGAGACCGGCGCGCGCGGGCCGCGCTGACGAGGGCCGGCGCCTCCCCCGGTGCACACCCGCCCTTCTGCGGCTCATCGCTCACGTTGACCTGCACCATGATCCGCGCGCCAGGCGCTCGCCGGGCCACCTCCTCGACGAGCACCGGCCGGTCGATCGACTGCCACACGTCGACCACCCCGGCCAGCGCGCGGACCTTGCGTGACTGGAGGCGGCCGATGAAGTGCACCTCGGGTCGCGGTCCGGGGGGCCCGTCGAGCGCATCGAGTGCACCGAGCTTGGCCAACAGCTCCTGCGCGTAGTTCTCGCCCACCGCGGGACAGCCGGCGTCCATCGCGGCGGCGATGGCCTCGGGTCCGAACCCCTTCGTCACCGCCAGCACGGCCACCTCGGGACCTCCTCCTGCCCGCTCGATGCGCCGGCGCACCTCGGCCAGCCGCTCGGCGACCGTCACCCCCGGGCGGTCACTTCAGGAGCCGTCACTTCAGGAAAGAGGGGACGTCGAAGTCGTCGTCACCCTCGAGCGGGTCGGCCTCGTCGTCGGCGAACAGGTCCTTGACGGGCGCCCCCTCGGCGGCCGCGTCCTTGTCGCGCTTGGAGCGGCGGGTGGGCGGTGGGGCGCCGGCGTCCCAGCGGTCGAAGCCGGCGGCGATGACCGTCACCCGCACCTCGTCGCCGAGCTCGTCGTCGATGACGGTGCCGAAGATGATGTTGGCGTCCTGGTGCGCGACGCCGTGCACGATCTCCGCCGCGGTGTTGACCTCGAACAGGCCGAGGTCCGACGGGCCGGTGATGTTCAGCAGGATGCCGCGGGCGCCGTCGATGGCCGCTTCGAGCAGCGGGCTGGAGATGGCGGCGCCGCGCCGCAACCTCGGCCCGGTTGTCGCCGCTGGCCTGACCGATGCCCATCAGCGCCGAGCCGGCGTTGGCCATGATCATCTTCACGTCGGCGAAGTCGGTGTTGATGAGGCCGGGCGTCGTGATCAGGTTGGTGATGCCCGACACGCCCTGCAGCAGCACCTCGTCGGCCATCTTGAAGGCACCGAGCACGCTCGTCTTCTCGTTGGACACCGTGAGGAGCCGGTCGTTGGGGATCACGATCAGCGTGTCGACCTTGTCCTTGAGCTTCTGGATGCCCTGTTCGGCCTGCACCGAACGGCGGCGCCCCTCGAAGGAGAACGGCCGGGTGACGACGCCGATGGTGAGCGCACCCATGCCCTTGGCGATCTCGGCGATGACCGGTGCCGCGCCCGTGCCGGTGCCGCCCCCCTTGCCCGCGGTGATGAACACCATGTCGGTGCCCTTCACGATCTCCTCGATCTCCTCGCGGTGGGCTTCGGACGCGGTGCGGCCCACCTCTGGATCGCTGCCGGCGCCGAGCCCGCGGGTCGTCTCCCTGCCGATGTCGAGCTTCATGTCGGCATCGCTCATGAGGAGCGCCTGCGCGTCGGTGTTGACGGCGACGAACTCGACCCCCTTCAGGCCGGCGTCGATCATCCGGTTGACGGCGTTGACGCCGCCGCCACCGACGCCGATGACCTTGATCACGGCAAGGTAGTTCTGCGGTGCGGAAACCATGCTGCCTACCTCCCGGCGGGCGACGAAGGGGCGGTGCGGGCCCGGTTGGTGCTGCTGTTCAGCCGCCGCCTGCCAGCTTGTCTCATCCTCGACTTGAGGTTGAGAGTCGGGCCACGCTCAGGCTGCGGGTGAGATTGTTCCCTCATGTTCACTTCTGGATCAAGACCGGACGTTCCGGATCGCCGACGTCGAGTCCGCTCGAGGCGGCCACTTCGTCGGTCCGGGTGTTGAGGACGAAGATGGTGGTCACGAGCTTGTCGCGCAGCCGGTCGGGCGAGCCGAGGTCGACGACGAACCCGTCGCACAGGTTGAGTTGCAGCCTTCCCTGCTCGCTGACGGCGAGCGAACAGGTCCGGCTCCGGAGGTCGGAGGGCAGCCGCGGCACGACGCCGGCGGCACCGGCGAGTGCCCCGGGCGCGGTGGCGCCGGGCTCGAGATCGGGGCCTGGGGTGGCCAACGTCAGCTCGAGGGGATCGACCGGCTTGGAGCCTGGCGGGTCGAGGACGGCCATCACCTTGCCCTCGGCGTCGAGCACCCGCCAGCGCTGGTCCTCCCCCATGTAGGTGGTGACCGGGATGCGCTCGACGATCTCGATCCGCACGCCCCGCAGGAGCCGGCGCTCCACCCGCACTCGCTTGACCCAGGGATCGGCGGCCAGCGTGGCCTCGGCCTTCCCGAGGTCGGCCCCGAGGAGCGAGGACCCGTCCAGGTCGTCGACCACCTCGGCCAGACGGGCCGGATCGGTGTAGACGGCGCCCGTCACGTCGACGTCGTTCACGGCGAGCAGGGGGGACTCGAGGATCAGGCCTGCCGCCACGAGCACGGCCAGGCCGGCGCCCCCGACCAGCGCCCAGTGCAGCCGCTTGCGACCCTCGTCGCGACGGACCTGGATGCGGCGGGCCCGCAGGCGCGGATCGACGCCGGGGCGTGGAATGTCGACCGGGCTGGGGTCGAAGGACGTCGTCTCGAGCTGCTCCAAGTCGCCCTCGAAGCCGATGGTGACGACCTTGCGAGGCGCCCCGGTGACCGCCACCTCGCCGGTCGTCGCCCCGACGCGTCCGGCCGGGACGGGCGGCGCGAGCGCGGAGACGGTCGACGGCGGCGGCAGCGCCTCGTGCTCGCCGGTGCCGAAGCCGAACCGGAGCTTGGGCGCGGGCGGCGGAAGAGGATCGCCGCCCACGGGCACGTCCCCGGTGGATGGGTCCGCGCCGACGGCAGACACGGGAGCGGTGACCGGGGCGACCGTCGTGGTGGCGTCGGCCGCGTTCGTCGCGCCGGCCGCTTCTGTCGCGCCGCCGCTGCCGCCTTCCGTGTCGGCGAACACCTCCTCGGGCGAGACGGTGCCGGCGGCCAACGCTTCGGCCTTCTTGCCCGCCTTCTTGCGGCCCAGCCGCGGGAACTTCACGACGCGACCTCGCGGTCGAGCACACCGTCGTCACGATCGTCGAAGCCGACCTGACGGATCTCGCTGCGCAGGGCGATCCCCCGCTCCTCCAGCACCCGGGCCCGCACCGCCGCCATCAGCGCCCGGACGTCATCGGCCCGTCCCCCCTCGTCGGCCTGGATGAAGTTGGCGTGCTTGGGCGACACCTCCGCCGAACCGATGCGCATGCCCCGCAGATCGAGCGAGTCGATCAGCTCGCCGGCAGAGAGCTGCCCGGGGACCGGGTTGACGAAGACCGACCCAGCGTTCTGGCCGCCCGGCTGGTGCTCCCGCCGCCACCGCACGATCTCGGCCAGGGTCGCCTCCGACTCCGCGCGATCACCGTGGGCCAACTCGAACCGCGCCGAGACGACCACTTGGTTGTCATCGAGGTCGGACCCCCTGAAACGCAGGCCCAGCGCGTCTGCCGGCACCCCACAATCCTCGCCGCTGCGCAGGTCGAACACGCGGACCCCCACCAGCGAGGACGCGATGTCCGCGCCGTGCCCACCGGCGTTCATCCGCACCCCGCCACCGACCGACCCCGGCACGCCGACCGCCCACTCGAGCCCGGTCAGGCCGGCGGCCACGGTCTGGCGGGCCAGCACCGGCAGGCTCACGCCTGCGCCGGCGGTGACGGTGGTGCCGTCCACGGCGATGGCGTGGGCCCACGGGCCGAGCACGATGGCCAGGCCCGCGAAGCCGCGGTCGGCGACCAGCAGGTTGGAGCCGCGCCCGACGATCAGGACCGGCAGCCCCGAGGCGGCGACGGCCCGACCGACGGCAGCCAGGTCGGCGGGATCGTCGACCGTCACCAGGAGGGCCGCAGCCCCGCCGACCCGGTAGGTCGTGAGGGGCCCGATGGGCACGTCCCGCTCGGCCAGCGGACCGAGGAGCTCGGCGGCGAGCTCGACGGCGGCGCCGTCGGGCCCCGCGCCGCGCTCATCGCCCGCTCCGGTGCTGCAGGCCCGCGAGCACCTCGTCCGGGAGCGCGGCGACGTCGCCGCAGCCCATCGAGATGCACACGTCGCCCGCTCGCAGCTCCTGCACCAGGAACGACACCAGCTCCCCGCGCTTCGGGAGCCAGACCACCCGTTGCTCCGGGTGCGCGTCGCACACGGCATCGACGACGAGCTTCCCGGTGACGCCCGGGAGCGGCGCCTGCCCCGAGGGGTAGATGTCCGTGATCACGGCCACGTCCGCGGCCTCGAAGGCGTCCCGGTAGTCCGGCGACATCACCGCCATGCGGTTGTAGCGGTTGGGCTGGAACACCGCGACGATGCGCGACCAGCCGTCGCCACTGGTCCCGGCCGCGTCGAGCACGGCGGCGATCTCCGACGGGAGGTGCGCATAGTCATCGATGAGGGTGATGCCGTCGAAGCGACCCCGGACATCGAAGCGGCGGGCCACGCCGCCGAATCGCGCCAGGGCCTCGACGGACGCCTCGAACGGCACGCCGAGCGCGTCGGCGAGGGCGATGGCACCGAGCGCGTTGCGGACGTTGTGCACACCGCGCAGCGGCAGGGCGACCTCACCGAGCTCGACGCCGTCGCGCCGGACAGCGAAGCGCAGCAAGCCCTCGGCCGCCTCCACAGCCGCCGCCTGGTAGCGCGCGTCAGGACCGGTCCCGTAGGTCACCGCATCGTGGGACGCGGCCAAGCGGGCGGTGATCGGATCGTCCGAGCACAGCACCTTCGGTCCGTCGATGCCGGACAGGTACTGGTCGAACGAGTCGACGACGGCGTCGAAGCTGCCGTAGTGGTCGAGGTGGTCGGCCTCCACGTTGGTCAGGATGGTCCCGGCCAGCGGCAGCTCGAGGTGGGTGCCGTCGCTCTCGTCGGCCTCGACCACGAGCCAGCGACCGCCGGACCAGTGGGCGCTGGTCCCCACGTCGTGGACGTCGCCGCCGACGAGGTAGCTGGGCTGCCAGCCGGCCTGCGCCAGGATCATGGCCAGCATCGAGGTGGTGGTCGTCTTGCCGTGGGTGCCGGCGACCGCCACCGACTCCGCCTGCGCGCAGATGGAGGCCAGCATGCCGGCGCGGGTGAGCACCGGGACACCGGTCCGGCGGGCCGCCTCCAGCTCGAGGTTGGACGTGGGGATGGCGGTGGAGGCCGTGACCGCGTCGACGCCGGCGACGTGGGCGGGGTCGTGCCCGACGTGGACCGTGACCCCTGCGGCCCGCAGCCGGTCGAGCACCGGCAGCTCGCGGAGGTCGCTCCCCGAGACGTGGTGCCCCATCTCGGCCAGCGTGAGCGCGATGGCGCTCATGCCGGGGCCACCGACGCCGACGACGTGGTAGCGGCCCGGCCGCGCCAGGTCGAGCGGAGGCGCTGGCGCGGCTCACGAGCCCGCGACCTCCTCGACCAGCCGCACCAGCGCGCCGCTGCGGTGCACGACGCCGAGAGATCTGGCCGCGGACGCCATGCCGGCCAGCGTCGCGGGATCGACCTGCAACGTGATCGAGCTCGCGCTGCAGGCGGGCGACCGTGAGATCTCCTTCGGGTACCAGGACCGTGGCCCCGGCCTCGGCCAAGGGGCGGGCATTGGCGGTCTGGTGGTCGTCCGCGGCGCCCGGCCACGGGACGAGGATGGAGGGCACGCCGATGGCCGTCAGCTCGGCCACCGTGCTGGCACCCGCGCCGCGAGGACGACGTCGGCCGCGGCGTAGGCCTGCGGCATCCGGTCCTCGTACCCGACCACGTGGTACAGGATGCCGCCTGCCCGGCCCGGCGCGCCCGCGCCGGCCGTCGACGCGTCCACGAACCGTTCGCCGGCGACGTGGTGGACGGCGAGGTCGGTCCGGTCCGCGGAGGCGGCGACGAACGCCTCGACCACGCGGTTCAGCGCCGCCGAGCCCAGCGACCCGCCCACCGCCAGCAGGACGAAGCGGTCGCCGGGCAGGTCCAGCTCGGCCCGAGCGGCGGCGCGGTCGCGGGCCGGGTCGACGGACAGGATCTCCTGGCGCAGCGGGGCGCCCGTCACGCGGGCCCGCGGGAGACCGGAACCCGGGAAGGCCACCGCGGTCGCCGCGGCCACGCGAGCCGCCAGGCGGCTGGCGCGCCCGGGCGTGCGGTCGTAGCTGACGGCGACGATCGGGATGCGCAGGCGGCGGGCGGCCAGGACCGAGGGCAGGCTGGCGTAGCCGCCGACCGACACCACCACCCGGGGCCGCAGGTCGCGGAGCAACACGACCGCCCGGCGCACGGCGCGTGTGAGCTTGGGGGGGAACGACAGGTTGGCGCGATCCAGCCTCCGCTGGACCCCGACGACGTCCAGGAACGTGTGCGGGAAGCCGGTCGGCGGGACGAGGCGGGTCTCGATGCCCCGCTCGGCACCCACGTAGTGGATGGTGCCGCGCTCGTGACCGTGCGCCACGAGGGCCTCGGCCACGGCGAGCGCCGGCAGCACGTGCCCGGCGGTGCCGCCGCCGGTCACGACGGCGAAGGCCCGCTGGCGCGGAAGGACGGGTGACGGCCGGCTCGCCGGCGCGCCCACGGTCAGCAGGGCTCGCCGACGGTGCCCACCGCCAGCAGGGTTCACCGGCTGGTGCGGGCGCACCCCAGGAGGAGGCCCGCCGCGGTCATGGTCACGAGCAGCGAGGTCCCACCGAAGGAGAGGAAGGGCAGGGTGAGCCCGGTGACGGGGAGCATGCCGGTGACGCCCCCGATGTTGATGATGGCCTGCACCGCGATCCAGGCGGTGATGCCACCGGCCAGCAGCTGGCTGAAGCGGTCGGCGGCCCGCAGCGACGTGCTGACCCCGAGGTACAGGATGGCCAGGAACAGCCCGATCACGCCGATCACACCGATGAGGCCCAACTCCTCGGCCAGCACGGCGAAGATGAAGTCGGTGTGGGACTCGGGCAGGTATCCCCACTTGGCCCGCCCGGCCCCGAGGCCCGTGCCGGGGACGCCCCCCGAGGCGATGCCGATGAGCGACTGCCACACCTGGAAACCGGCGTCCGCCCGATTGTTGGCGAGGTCGAGGAAGGACAGCCACCGCTCACGGCGGTACGGCACGCTGGTGATGAACACGGCGCCGGCCAGGAACAGGACGGAGCCGGCGGCGGCCAGCGGCCCGAGCGGCGTGCCGCCGATGAACGCCACGGCCAGCACGATGGTGGCCAGCACGATCGCCGAACCGAGGTCGCCCTGCGCCAGCACGAGCGTCGAGGCCAGGGCCAGCATGATCATGAGCGGCCGGAACGTCGCCCGCAGGTCACCCATGCGGTCGGCCCGTCGAGACAGGAGGTCGGCGGCGTAGACCAGCAGCACGAGCTTGAGGAGCTCGGACGGCTGGAAGCCGAACGGACCGAGATCGAACCAGGCCCTGGCCCCGTTGACCTGCACGCCGATGCTGGGGATCGCCACCACGACGTTGAGCACGAACACGACCAGGAGCCCCGGCGCGATGAGGGCGCGCACCACCCGGTGGGGCGTGCGGTAGGCGACGACCAGCGCCACCACCCCGAGCGTGGCCCACAACGCCTGGCGGCCGAAGTACGTCCAGCCCGACGTGCCCTGGCGCAGTGCGTCGATCGACGAGGCCGAGAGCACCATGACCAGCCCGAGCATGCACAGCACGAACACCGACACCAGGAGGACGTAGAAGCTGGTGGGCGGGGGCGCCTGGCGGGGCCGGCGGCGGACGCGCGTCCCGGCGGCGGCCGGATGGCGCCGCTGCGACGAGCGCCGGTCCTTGGCCAGGGTCCGGGGCCCGGGACCGATGTGGGTCGTGGCGCCAGTCATGACGTCTCCTTCCCGCTCAGGAGCTCGTGGACGAGGCGGGCGAAGTCGTCGCCTCGTTCGCCGTAGCCCGAGTACCAGTCGAAGCTGGCGCACGCCGGCGACAGCAGCACCACGTCGCCGGGCCGGGCGGCGCGCCCCGCCGCCTCGACCGCGACGGCCATGGAAGACGCCGTGGCCACCGGGAGCTCGGGCGCCGCCGCCGCGAAGACCTTCGCCACCTCGTCGGCTGCCTCGCCGAGCGCCACGACGGCCCGCACGTGCCCGGCCACCTCACCGAGCGGCGCGAGGTCGAGGCCCTTGTTGCGCCCGCCGGCCAGCAGCACGACACGGTCGAAGCCCCGCACCGCGGTCGCGGCGGCGTGCGGCGTCGTCGCCTTGGAGTCGTCGTACCAGTCGATCCCGTCGGCGCTGGCCACCAGCTCGATGCGGTGGCGGGGCGGCTCGAACGCGGCCAGGCCGTCGCGGACCCCGGCCACGGTGCCCAGGCCCGGCTCCAGGACGCCGGCGGCCGCGGCCAGGGCGTCGACGAGATCGTGGGGCAGCGCCCTCGGCATCGAACCGATGTCCACCAACTGGCCCTGCGGTCCGGCCAGCCAGCCGCCCTCGACGCGATAGTCGGCCTCGGTCAGCGCGAAGGTCACGTGCCGGGCCGGCGCACGGCGCAGCTCGGCGGCGACGATCGGATCGGCAGCATGGCCGATGGCGACGTCGTCGGCGCGCTGCTGGGACCAGAGCCGGGTCTTGGCGGCCTGGTAGGTGGCCATGGACCGGTGCCAGTCCTGGTGGTCAGGGGCGAGGTTGAGCCAGATCCCGGCTTCGGCGCGGAACGTCTGCGTGTGGGCCAGCCGGAAGCTCGAGCACTCGACCACGAACACGTCGACGTCCAGGTCGAGCGCATCGACCAGCGGGAGCTCGGTGTTGCCGGCGGCCACGGCGCGGCGCCCGCCGGCCTCGAGCATGGCCGTCGCCATCATCGTGGTGGTGGTCTTGCCGTCCGTCCCCGTGACGCCCACCATCGGGCGCGGGCCACCGGGCCGATCCTGCTCCCAGCGGTAGGCCAGCTCGAGCTCACTGGCGACGGGCACACCGACCTGCGCCGTGATGGCGAACAGCGCATGGTGCTCGGCCAGCCCGGGGCTGGGCGACACCAGCTCCACCGCGCCGACCAGCTCGCGCAGCTCGGCCGGCGACGGTGCGTCGACCAGGTCGACGCCCAGGCCGGCGGCCGTGGTGCGTGCTTCCGGTGTCACCCGGTCGTCGGCGACGGTGACCGTCCAGCCCCGCTGCTGCAGGGCGCGCACGGTCGCCTCGCCGGTGATGGCCAGGCCGTAGACGAGCGCGGCGCCCATCACGCCACCCCGATCCGGCGGGCGAAGTCGGCGTAGAACAGGCCGAGCGCCATCGCCACCCCGATGCCGGCGATGATCCAGAACCGGATGACCACCGTCGTCTCCGGCCACCCGATGAGCTCGAAGTGGTGGTGGATCGGCGACATGCGGAACAGCCGGCGCTTGTTGAACAGCCGGTAGCTGCCCATCTGCAGGGCCACGGAGCCGATCTCGATGACGTTGAGCAGGCACACCAGCGGGAGCAGCAGGCTGGTGTTGGTGCTGAGGGCCAGCAGCGCGAGCGCGGCACCGAGGCCGAGCGCGCCGGTGTCACCCATGATGATCCGGGCGGGGGCGGCGTTCCACCACAGGAACCCGACGCAGGCGCCGGCCAGCGCGACGGCCAGGATCGAGAGGTCGAACGGGTTGATGATGAACGGGTAGAGGGTCGGGTTCCGCAGCCCCCAGAAGGCGATGATCGTGAAGGCCAGGAAGCCGAAGATGGCCGAGCCGGCGGCCAGGCCGTCGAGGCCGTCGGTGGTGTTCACGGCGTTGACGGTCGAGAAGATGATGAGGCCGGCCCACAGGATCCAGCCCACCTTGCCCAGCTCCCAGCCGGGCCGGTCGGCGCGGGTGAGCCCGATGCGGGTGTCGATCTCGGTGAACATCACGATCAGCGTGGCGATGAGGAACGACATGCCGAGGGTGATCCACCCCTTCTTCTTCCACAGCACGCCGCGGTTGTGGGCCCGGCGCACCTTGAGGAAGTCGTCGAGGAAGCCGAGCGCGGCCATGGCCGCGATGCCGCCCATGATGAACAGGGCGTGGTCGGAGAAGTAGGCGCCCCGCCGGAAGTGGGCGACGAGGTACCCGACCGCGGCGGCGAAGAGGATGGCGATGCCGCCCATCGTGGGCGTGCCGGCCTTGTGCTGGTGCTCCGGCCCCCGGTCCTCCGGGCCGAGGATGGGCTGGCCCTTGCCCCGGCTGCGGAAGAACACGATCAGGAAGCGCGTCGACAGCAGCGACACCACGGCGGCGACCGCGCTGGCGATGAGGAGCGCGATCACCGGGCGCTCTCCAGCAGCTCGCGGGCCACGGCCCGGTCGTCGAAGGGACGCTTCTCCCCCGCCACCGTCTGGGTCGTCTCGTGACCCTTGCCGGCGATCACGACGACGTCGCCCGCGGCCGCCTCCGCGAGCGCCCGGGCGATCGCCCGGCGGCGGTCGACCTCGGTGATGACGATGTCGCGGCGGGGAACCGGGACGCCGGCCACGATCGCCGCCACGATGGCGTCGGGGTCCTCGCTGCGGGGGTTGTCGGAGGTGACGACGACCAGGTCGGCGCCCTCGGCGGCCGACCGGCCCATCAGCGGACGCTTCTCGGCGTCGCGGTCGCCGCCGCAGCCGAAAACCGCGATGATCCTGCCCGGCGTCACCTCCCGCAACTCGCTCAGCAGGCCGGCGAGGGCGTCCGGTGTGTGCGCGAAGTCGACGACGACCCGGAAGGGCTGCCCAGCGTCGACCGCCTCCATCCGGCCCGGCACCGGCGCGACCTCGCCGAGGCCGGCGGCGATGACGTCGTCGGCGATGCCCAGGGCACCGGCGGCTGTCGCCGCGGCCAGCGCGTTGGCGACGTTGAACCGGCCCCCGAGCGGGCAGGGTGACCTCGTGGCCCCGCCATCGGAAACGGCTCCCGGTCGGGCCGACGGTGAGGTCCTCGGCGTCGGACAGGCCGAACGGGAGGATGGGGATCGGCGCGGCGTCGGTGAGCTGGCGGCCGTGGACGTCGTCGACGTTGACGACACCCACGGCCGCCCGATCGGGCGTGAAGAGGCTGGCCTTGGCGGCGAAGTAGCGCTCGACGGTGCCGTGCAGGTCGAGGTGGTCGCGACCGAGGTTCGTGAACACGGCCACGGCGAAGCGGGTGCCGTCGACGCGGTGCAGCGCGAGGGCGTGCGAGGAGACCTCCATGGCGACAGCCCGGCGTCCGGCGTCGGCCATCTCGGCCAGCCGGGCCTGCAACTCGGGCGCCTCGGGGGTGGTGAAGGAGCCGGTGAGGGTGCCCACGACCCCGGTGGACCAACCGGCGCGCTCGAGGATGGCCGCCAGCAGGTAGCTCGTGGTGGTCTTGCCGTTCGTCCCGGTGATGCCGACGACGGCCATCCGTTCCGACGGGTGACCCCACAGCGTGGCAGCCAGCGAGCCGACGGCCAGCCTGGTGTCGGGGACGACGAGTTGGGTGGCCTCGACGTCGAGGACGTGGTCGACGAGCAGCGCCGTCGCCCCGGCACCGACCGCGTCGGCCGCGAAGTCGTGGCCGTCCGCCCGCTCGCCCCGCAGGCAGCAGAACAGGTCACCCGTCCTGACCCGGTGGGAGTCGAGCGTCATGCCCGCGATGGTGACCGAACCATCGCCGCTGATCCGCGCGGCCACCGCGGGCGCCTCCATAGCCAGTGCCGTCACCAGTGCCGTCGCCGTCATGCTCCGCCGCCCATCCGTCACGGTTGATCGGGGGCCACGTCACAGGTGCCGCCGCCGGCCGTCGGCGGGACCTGCAGGCTGCGCAGCGCCTCCCGCGCCACGTCGACGAAGAGGGGCGCGGCGACCAGCCCGCCGTAGTGGTCGCCCGAGCCCGGCGGCTCGTCGATCGACACCAGGACCGTCAGCTGCGGGCTCTCGGCGGGGACGAACCCGGCGAAGCTGGCGTAGTACTTCTTGCGGCCGGCGGCATCGACATAGCCGCCGGAGTCGCGAGCCTTGTAGGACGTTCCCGTCTTGCCCGCCACCGTGTAGCCGTCGATCTGCGCCCGCTTGCCCGTCCCCCGGCAGACGACCTCGCGCAGGATCTGGTTCATCTCGTCGGCGGCCGGCCGGCTCAGGACCTCGCGGCTCTCGGAGGCCGGTGCCGGCACTTCCTGCCCGTCCCGGCCGATGGTGGAGCGGACGAGGCGAGGGGCCACGTACGTGCCGCCGTTGGCGATGGTGTTCATCGCCGCCGCCAGCTGCACGGCCGTCACGGCGACGCCCTGCCCATAGGCGACGGTGTAGCGCTCGGTCCCCTGCCAGTCCTCGGCGTTCTCGAGGATGCCCTCGGCCTCGCCCGGGAACCCGAGGCCGCTCCGGTCGCCGAAGCCGAAGGCCCGCAGGTACTGCTCCTGCTTCTCGGCTCCGAGATCGCGGCTGACGGTCATCGTGCCGATGTTGGAGGACTTGGCGATGATGGTGGCCAGGGTCATGGGCTCGGTGGCGTGCGGCGCGGCGTCGGTGAACACGTGGTCGGAGAACTTCTGGCGGGCGGGGATCACCCAGGTCGTCTGGGGGGTCGCCACTCCCTCCTGGATGGCGGCGGCCGCGGTCACGATCTTGGCCACTGAACCGGGCTCATAGGTGTCGACCACGGCCAGGTTGGCCGAGGCCAGCTCGACCCGCCCGCTGTCCGCGTCGCGCCGGGCGTTGGCCATGGCCAGCACGTCACCGGTGGCGGTCTCCATCACCACGACCATGCCGCCGCGGGCCTGGACCGCCTCGACCTGCGCGATCAGCAGCCGCTCGGTGACGTACTGGAGGTTGCGGTCGAGGGTCAGCACCAGGTCGTCCCCGGGCGTGGGCGGCACCATGTCGTAGACGCCGGAGGGGATGGTCCGGCCATCCTCACCGCGCTCGCGCACCAGCTCACCGGGCTCGCCGGTCAGCAGCTCGTCGAACTCGAGCTCCAGCCCGGCCGTGCCCTTCCCGTCCGGATCGGTCGAGCCGATGACGCTCCGGGCCAGGTCCTCGCTGGGCTGGAAGCGCTTGAGCTCCGGGTAGGTGCTGATGCCCGGCAGGCGGAGCACCCGTACCTGTTCGGCCACCGCGTCGTCCACCTGGCGGGCCACGTAGGCGAACTCCCGCGCATCGTTCTCGGACGTCCGCGTCAGGCGTTCGGCCAGCGCCGCCGTCCGCTCGGCATCCAGCCCCAGCACCGGGGCGAGGGCGTTGGCGGTGCCGGCGGGATCGACCACGAGGCGGGGATCGGCCCAGATCGTCGTCTGGGGGATGGAGATGGCCAGCTCGTAGCCGTTGCGGTCGAAGATGGCGCCGCGGTCGGCGGGAAGGGAGGTCGAACGGACCCGCTGGCGCTCGCCGGCCTCCCGGAAGCCGGCCGCCTCCGCGGTCTGGAGCAACGCCACGCGGCCGAGCAGGAGGGCGAAGCCGGCCAGCGCGAACACCAGCACCGCCACCAGGCGGGGACGGGGACGGCCGCCGATCCGGGCCAACCGCTGGGGAACGGCGCGGCGGGCTCCTGTTCGATTGTTGGGGGCTCGTTCTTGGGGGGCGCGGCTGGTGGGGGCGGCGCCGGTGGTGCGGCGGCGGCCCGGCTCACCGCGGGAGCGGCCCCCGGTCACGGGGCTCGTCCCGTGATCTCCTTGACCTGCCCCCACTCCGGACGGCCCGCACCGGTGCCCGACGTGGGATCTCCGACGGCTTCGCCGGTGGCCGCCGCCACGTAGTTCACGACGTCGCCTGTGGGTGTGAGGTAGAGGGGCGCGGAGGCCGGCACCATGCCGAGGCGCTCGGTGGCCGTCGGGACGATGTAGTCGGGCGATTGCAGACGGGCCACGGCCAGGCGCAGCCGGTCGTAGTAGTCCCTGGCGTCCTGGACCTCACGGTTGATGCGGTCGAGTTGCTGCTGGTTCTGGGCCAGCGTCACCTGGACGGCCGTCAGCCCCAGGAGCCCGAAGAAGATCACCGCGCACAGGGCGGCCACGACCATGCCGATCACCCGCCGGCGCGGCACCGGCCCGACGACGGTGAGGCGCGGTCGGAGCGGCCGTGACGGCCGGCCGGGACGCGGCGGCGCCGGTGCGACTGTCACTGTGGCCGTGGGCCGTAGCTGCGGGGCCGTCGCGTCGCGGCTGACCGGGATCGGCGGCGCGAGGCTTCGGCGCGAGCGGAGGGGCAGGGACAGGACGGCCACGGTGGCTCACTGGCCGGATGCCAGCTTCTCCACGGCTCGCAGGCGGGCGGACTCGGCCCGGCGGTTCAGGGCGATCTCGGCGGCCTGGGGCTTGAGGGCACCGGGCCGCAGGAGACGGACGGTGGCGACGGCGTCGCAGACGCACGGTAGGCCGGGCGGGCAGGTGCACCCGCCCGTCGCCGCGTGGCGGAAGCGGTCCTTCACGATCCGGTCCTCGCCCGAGTGGTAGGCCAGCGCGATCACCCGGCCGCCCGGCCGTGTCTTCTCGATGGCCCGGTCGAGGGCGCTCGGGAGCACGTCGAGCTCGCGGTTGACCGCGATCCGGATGGCCTGGAAGGTCCGCTTGGCCGGGTGCCCGCCGCGACGTCGGGCGGGGGCGGGAATGGCCCCGGCCACGATGCCGGCCAGCTCGGAGGTGGACTCGACGGGGCGGGCCTCGACGATGGCCTTGGCGATGCGGCGGGCGTAGCGCTCGTCGCCGTAGGCGGCCAGCACGTGAGCCAGCTCGGCCTCCTGATAGCCGTTGACGACGTCGCTGGCGGACCAGGGATCGTCGGGATCCATGCGCATGTCCAGCGGGGAGTCCCACCGGTAGGAGAAGCCGCGCTCGGGCTCGTCCAGCTGGGGCGAGGACACCCCGAGGTCGAACAGCACCCCTGAGATCTCGTCTTCTCTGATGGCCAGGTCGCTCATGATCTGTCCGAGGTGATCGAAGCGGGAGCGGACCAGCGTGACCCGGTCGGCGAAGGGGGCCAGGTGGGCAGTGGCGGCAGCCACGGCTCGGGGGTCCCGATCCATACCCAGGATCCGCACGTCGGGACGCGACTCGAGAAGGCGGCGGGCATGCCCACCACCTCCCACCGTGGCGTCGACGATCACACCGGGCGGGACGGGCCGGAACAGCTCGACCACCTCCTCGGCCATGACCGGGATGTGGAGGAACGGTGTCGTCATCGTCCCGACGGTGCCATGTGCTCGACACCGACAGCCACGTCCACCAGCAGAACCCTTCGTCGGCCCCGCTCATCTGCAGCCCCCCGGCCGGCGGTTGCTGCCGGGATGTCTCCCCGACGAGCGAGACGGAAGCGGGCGGAGTTGGGGCTGTCCATCTTGCCGGCCGGGAGACTGCGGATGAGCGGAGCAAGTCCGGGTTCGCTCTCGTTCGTGTCCTCGTCCTCCTCTCTGTGGTTGGTTTGGTCAGATCGTGCGAGCGGTGTTGATCAAGCCCTGTTGATCAGGCCGTGCTGATCAGGTGGCGCCCTTGATCGCCAGGCCACCGGCGGTGTTCTGGCGCTCGAAGGCGTCGGGGTGCCAGACCTCGACCCGATCGAAGGCGCCGGAGACCACGACGGGGCTGCTGGGCTCGATGCCGGCGAAACCCCGCATCTCGCGGTCGATGGTGACGCGGCCCTGGCCGTCGACGGAGACGGAGAAGGCGTTGCTGGCCTTGGCCCGCAACTCGGCGCGGGTCAGCTCGCCTCGCTTCTGCCGTTCCATCAGCTCGTTGGCCATGGCTTCGAACGCCTCCGGGGTCATCACTTCGATGCAGCCGTCTTGTCCGTAGGCGAGGTAGCAGCGCGGTTCGAAGCGCGGACGGAAGTCCGAAGGCAGTGCCAACCGGCCCTTCGGGTCCAGCTGGCGCTCGTACTTGCCTACGAACACCCGATCGGTTCCTTGCCTCTGTCGTGCTGATGCCTGCCTCTGGTCCTGCCGTGGATCTCGGGTGTTCCGGCGGCACCCACCGCCCTCCCACCGATCCCCACTGGCCCCCACCGTACGCGCCACTTGCCCCCACTGTCAACCACTTCTCCCCACTTACCCCCTTATCGCGCCCCACCACGCCCCACCACGCCCCCGCCCCGCCCACCCACCACGATCTCCCAGAACCCGTCTCGCGGAGCCTGGTTGCGGAAAGCGCAACGGGGCTCCGCGAGACAGCCGATCGGCGAATTCGACCAGCGAATCGTCCGGCGAATCGACGGCGAATCGCCGGACGAGCGCGCGGGCGCGCGTCGCGTCAGGGCAGGGCGGCGAGGAAGGCGGCGCGCAGGTCGGCGTCGGGCACGTCGAGCGTGGCCACGGAGCCGGTCAGCTCCTGCGCCGCGGGTCGGGGCGGGTTGAGCAGCTCCACGAGGGCCGCCGGATCCCAGCGCCGGTAGACGGCGCACTGGAAGCGGGCCCAGTTCCTGGTCCGGCGCTGGCTGATGCCGACCAGCTTGCGCCCCGCCACCTGCACCTCGCCCGGCCCGAGGCCGGCGAAGCAGACGAGGCTCGACCACGGCGTGCGCACCAATCCCCCGCGGTGGACCTCGGCGCCGTTCGCGCCGAATCCCGCCGCCACCCGCGCCCACACCGCGCCCAACCAGTGGGCGGCCCGGCCCACATCGGCGTCCCACAGGGGGTCACCGACGGGCAGCACCACGTCCACCCACGAGACCTCGCCCGGCACGAGGAGGACCGCGCCACCCCCGCTGTGGCGGCGCACGAGCTCCACGCCCGACCGCTCCAGGGCGCCCTCGTCCACGACATCAGCGCGCTGGCTCGAGCCGAGCACCAGGGCAGGGCGCGTCGCGGTGAGCCACCACACGGCGCGCCCGGCCGGCGTCGCGACCTCACGACCGTGGAGCTCGGCGGCCGAACCCTGGTACACCTCGACGGCCCAGCGGGCTGAGCTCATGGGGCCCAGCCGGGCCGTGCTCACGAGGCCCGGGTGAAGGTCTGGTGCGCCAGGTAGGGCTTCCAGGAGTCCGGGACGCTGCCCACCGCCACCACCACCCACGCCAACTCCCGGGGGGTGGCCGGCCGGCGGGCCAGCCGCATGCCGGCCTCGTCCGGCGTGCGGTCCCGCTTGCGCAGGTTGCACGGCCGGCAGGCCGCAGCCACGTTCTCCCAGCTGTGATCGCCACCCCGGCTCCGAGGCAGCACATGGTCGATCGAGTCGGCGTGGCCACCGCAGTACTGGCAGCTGTGGTTGTCCCGAGCGAACACGGCTCGCCGGGACAGCGCGGTGCGGCGGTGGTAGGGCACCTTCACGACGTAGCGCAACCGGACCACGAGCGGGCGGGCGACGCAACGGCGGGCAGAGCGGATCTGCGTGCCGTCGTCGTGCAGGACCTCGGCCTTCTCCGACAGGACGAGGCAGACGGCCCGCCGCACGGACACGACGCTGAGCGGCTCGTAGGTCGCGTTGAGGACGAGCGCGCTCTGCATCGTCGGAACCTAGGCCGCGTCCCCGCCGGTCAGGACGGATTTCGGGCGCTGGCCTGGGCGGGACCGGCGCCGGTCTCGATCGGGTGGTGGGCCGCTCATGTCGTCGACCGCCAGCGACGGCACCAGTCGAGGTACCGGACGACGTCGGCCGCGTCCATCGGGTGCTGCGGATCGCCGTACTGGGTGAGCAGACGGAACCGGCGGTACCCGGCGGGCGGGACGGGCAGGAACGGGGGCCGGCGCCACCAGCCCGGGCCGGCCAGCCTCCGGAGCTGCCGCAGGGCCGTCGGCCACAGCCCCGGCCGTGCGGCGACCGCGCCGACCACCCCCGTCACCCCGCTCGGCGTCACCCGTCCGCCTCCACCGCTAGCTCAGCCTTTGAGCTTCTGCTGCTCGGCCCAGGTGAGGGCGTCACCACGGGGCTCTTTGGGCAGGCCCAGGACCATCTCGCCCAGGATGTTCCTCTGGATCTGCGAGGTGCCCGCGTAGATGGTGCCGGCCCGGGCGTTGAGGAAGGTCGTCGCCCACGAGGCGGTCGAGTTCGGGGCGCCGGCGTCGTCGGTCTGGAAGGCGGTCGACGGCTCGCGACCCTCGGGTACCAGCGCGGCCACGCCGAGGATGTCGATCGCCAGCTCGGTCACGACCCGGTGGTACTCGCTCCAGTAGAGCTTGGAGATGGCGCCGTCCGGACCGGGATGGTGGCCGGCCAGGAAGCGGGTCAGGGTGCGCATCCCGAGGTAGCGCATGATCTGCACCTTGGACCAGCACCACGCCAGCCGCTGGCGGATGATCGGATCGTCGGCCACACCGCGCTCACGGGCCAGGGACAGCAAGCGGTCGAGCTCGGCCTGGAACCGGATGGGCACCGTGGCGGCCGCCTCGCCGCGCTCGAACCCGAGCAACGTCATCGCCACCGCCCAGCCGTTGTTGACCCCGCCCACGACGTGGTCCTTCGGGCAGACGGCGTCCGTGAAGTAGACCTCGTTGAACTCGGACTGGCCCGAGATCATCCGGATCGGCCGCACCTCCACCCCCGGCTGGCGCATGTCGACCAGGAGGAACGTGATGCCCTTGTGCTTCGGGGCGTCAGGGTCCGTGCGGGTCAGGAGGAAGATGTGGTCGGCGAGGTGGCCGGCGGACGTCCACACCTTCTGTCCGTTGATGATCCACTCGTCGCCGTCGAGCACCGCGCGGCACCCGAGGTTCCCGAGGTCCGACCCCGCGTTGGGTTCGGAGTAGCCCTGGCACCAGGTGTCCTCGCCCGACAGGATCCGCGGCAGGTAGTGGGCCTTCTGCTCGTCGGTCCCCCACATCTGCAGCGTGTTGCCGAGCATCTGGATGCCGAACACATCGTTCATGCCGCCGCTCGGGACACCGGCCTTCGTGAACTCCTCCGCCAGGATCACCTGCTCGAGCGCGGACAGCCCGGCGCCGCCGTACTCCTGGGGCCAACCGGGGGCCAGGTAGCCGTGCTCGTACAGCGTCTGACGCCAGTCCCGCACGAAGCGCTCGAGCTCGTCGCCCTCGAGCCGGCCGATGCCCCGCCAATCGGTCGGGAGGTGCTCGGCCAGGAACGCGTGGACCTTCTCCCGGTACGCCTCGGCCTCGGCTGAGTACGTCGGTTGCATGGGCGGAACACTACCCAGCGGTAGCCAGAGCGCGCCGGGCCACCGCTGCCGCCCCCACGAGCGGACCATCGGCGCCGAGTCCGGCGGGCACGATGCCGCGCTCCGCGCGCGTAGCTGATGCGCGCCCGCCGATCGAGCTCCTCCTGAGCGGCGGCGAAGAACACCTCCCCGTAGCCCAGAGCCACCGAGCCGGCGACGACGGCCAGCCGAAGGTCGAGCAGCACGCACACGTCGGCCACGGCGCGGCCGACCAGGCAGCCGGTGCGCCGCCGCACCTCGATCGAGGCCTCGGCCGGCGGACGGCCGGTGACGGCGGCGATGGCGAGCCCGGATGCCTCGGCCTCCAGGCAGCCCCGGCTCCCGCAGACACAGGGTCGCCCGTCCGGCTCCACGACGAGGTGCCCGATGTGGCCGGCGTTCGCGCCCTCGCCGTCGAGGAGGCGGCCGTCGAGCACGATGCCGCCGCCGACACCCGTGCTCACCACCATGCCGACGTAGTTCTCGACGCCCTGCGCCGCGCCGCGCCACCCCTCGCCGAGCGCCAGGGCCTTCGCGTCGTTGTCGACGAAGACGTCGAGGCTCGTGAGGTCGCGGAGGCGGGACCGGAGGGGGAAGTCGCGCCAACCCGGGATGTTGAGAGGTGAGACGGACTCGCCACCGGCCGTCATCGGCCCCCCGCACCCGACGCCGGTGGCCACGATCCCGTCGTCGTCCGCCTGCCCGTCGAGCACCGACCGGACCAACTCCACGAGACCCGGCCACGGGTCGCCACCGTCCGTCGGTCGTTCCTGTCGGACCTGCACGCGCCCGTCGAAGCCCACCAGCCCGGCCGCCAGCTTGGTCCCTCCGATGTCCACCGCGAGGTAGCAGGGCACGGCCCGACGATAGGCGGCCGCCTGGCGCGGACCAGCCGGCCCGAAAGCCGACCGCGCGAGGTGCCTCTGACGCCTCTACCCTTCACGTCCGTGACGGTCGTCGAGCGCGCTGCGCCCACCTTTCCTGACCTGTTCGACGTGATCGCCGGCAACGTCAGCCGGGCCGTCCAGGGCAAGCCCGAGTCGATCGAGCTGGCGCTCATCAGCCTCCTGGCCGAGGGCCACCTGCTCATCGAGGACGTGCCGGGCGTCGGCAAGACCAGCCTGGCCAAGGCCATCGCGGCGTCGATCGACTGCACCTGGCGACGGGTGCAGTGCACGCCCGACCTCCTCCCGTCGGACGTCACCGGAGTGACCGTCTGGCACCGGGGCCGCGACTCCTTCGAGTTCCAGCCGGGCCCGGTCTTCTGCAACATCCTCCTGGCCGACGAGATCAACCGCGCCGCGCCGCGGACGCAGTCCGCGCTGCTGGAGGCGATGGAGGAGCGGCAGGTCACTGCGGACGGCGTCACCTACCCGCTCGAGCGTCCCTTCCTCGTCATCGCCACGCAGAACCCGGTGGAGCACGAGGGGACCTACGGGATGCCCGACAGTCAGCTCGACCGCTTCCTGCTGCGGGTCACCCTCGGTTACCCCGATCGTCAGGCCGAGCTGCAGATCCTCGACACCCACGGCGTGACGCCGCCCGAGCTGGAGCCCGTCGTCTCACGGGCGGAGGTGCTCGGGCTCATCCGCGCTGCGGCCGCCATCCACGTCGCGTCGACCCTGAAGGGCTATCTCGTGGACCTGGCCGATGCCAGCCGTCGCCATCCGGCGCTGGCCATCGGCATGTCGCCGCGGGCCACGCTGTCGATCTTGCGCGCCGCCCGGGTGCGGGCCGCGGCGGCCGGACGGAACTACGTGATCCCCGACGACGTCAAGGCACTGGCCGGGCCGGTGCTGGCGCACCGACTGATCCTGAGCGACGACGCCGGTGTCCGCGGGGTCAGCCGGCTGGGTGTCGTCGAGGAGGTCCTCGCCAGCGTGCCCGTGCCGACCGCGAGGTAGGCCACCGTGCCCACCCGAGCCGGTTGGGCCCTCGCGGGCCTCGGCGCGGGCACGATCATCCTCGGCCGGCTCTTCGGCTGGCTGGAGCTGTTCGTCGTCGGCGTGGGCCTCGTGGCCCTCACCGCGTTCGCGGTCGTCCTGGTCCGCGTCCGCTCGCTCTCGCTCGGGGTGCGCAGGACCGTCCGTCCCGCCCGTCTCCATGTCGGCGAGAGCGCGCGCGTCGAGCTCGCCGTCGCCAACCGGAGCCGGCTCTCCACGCCGGTCCTCACCCTGCGGGATCCGGTGGCCGGCACCGTCGGCGCCCGAGTGCGGCTGGCGCCGCTGCGGCCCGGCAAGGAGCGCCAGGCTGCCTACCGACTCCCCACCAGCCGGCGGGGGATCCTCAACGTCGGCCCACTCGAAGCGGTGCGTTCGGACCCGTTGGGGCTGGCCCGCCGCCGCCTCACCGTCAGCGGGACGGTCGAGGTCGTCGTCTACCCCCGCGTCGATCGCATCACGTCGCCCCCCGGTGGCAAGGAGCAGCCGACCGCGGTCCGCAACCGCCAGATGGTGCAGGCGTCCCGTCGCGACTCGTTCCGGGGGCTGCGCGAGTACGTGGCCGGCGACGACCTCCGCCTCGTCCACTGGCGGTCCTCGGCCCGTACCGGCGAGCTCGTCGTGCGGCAGGACGAGCAGCCTCGTCCGCAGGCGACCGCGGTCGTGCTCGACCTGCGTCGCACCGCCCACGCCGGCCTGTCACTGGAACGGGCGGTGTCGGTCGCGGCCAGCGTGGTCCTGGCGGGACGGCGAGCGGGGCAGGAGGTGGTGCTGGCCACCACCGACGGGACGGCCATGCTGCTCCGGCCGGGTGAGAGCGCGGCATCCGTCCTCGAGTACCTCGCCGTGGCCCGCCTCTCGACCGCCGGTTCGCTGCGGAGCACGTTGTCGGGCGCGATCGGCGTGCTCGGTGCCGGCTCGGTCGTGCTGGTCACGGGTCGGGCGGTGCCGAGCGAGCTGGCCAGCCTCTCGAGCAGCCGCCAGGGCTTCCTGATCTTCGCCGTGGCCACCGACGGCACGGCGCCGTCGGCCGGCACGTCCATGCCCGGGGTGCGCGTGGTCGACGGCGCTGGCGAGGAGCGGTTCATGGCGAGCTGGGAGCAGGCGATGGCGACGGCGACCCGGGAGGGCGCCGCGTGATCGGCCGCCGGAGCCAGGCCGGCCAGCGGGCGCCTCGTCCCCGGATCCGTCCCGCGGCCGAGGTGGCCGTCGCCGGCCTGACCGTGGTGACGGTGCTCACGTCCTGGCGGCTCTTCGCCGGCTGGGACTGGGTGGCGGTGCTCGTCTGCGCCGCGCTCCTGAGCCACCTCGTCGGTGCTCTCACCCGTCGTGCCGGCTGGGGCGCGCTGGCCTCGCTCGGCACGTCCCTCGCCGGCCTGGTCGTGTTCGTCGGTCTCGTCCAGTTCCGCAGCACCACGTTCGTGGGGCTGCCCACCCTCGCGACGTGGGAAGCCGCGCAGCTCCAACTGCGGGCGGCCTGGGACGTCTTCCCCACCGCCATCGCGCCCGTCGAGCCCGCCGGTGGCTTCGTCACCGCGATGATCCTGCTGGTCTGGCTCCTGGCCTACGCCGCGGACGACTTCGCCCACCGGGCGGAGGCACCCATCGAAGCCGTCGTGCCGTCGGCCGTGCTGTTCATGGTCGGCACGGCGCTCGGCGGCGACCGGAACCGTCTGGCCGCCGTGGCCCTCTGGCTGGCGGCCGCGGTGCTGACCGTCGCGGTGCTGCGGGTCGAGCGCTCGGAGGGGGCCGGGTGGTTCGGAGGGACGCGACGTCGCGCGGTGGCGACGACCGTCCGCGTCGGCGCCGTCGTCGCCGGCGTGGCGGTGATCGTGGGCGTCATCGCCGGTCCCGCCCTGCCTGGCGCCAGCTCCGATCCCCTGCTCGACACCCGCCAGGGGCGGTCCTCCCGCACGACGCTCAGCCCGCTCGTCGACATCCAGGCCCGGCTCGTGAACCAGGCGGACACCGAGCTGTTCACCGTCGGGAGCCCCCAGCCGGCCTACTGGCGGCTGACCGCGCTCGACGAGTACGACCTGCGCATCTGGCGGTCGTCACGCAGCTACGGCGACGCCGATGGGGAGCTCGGTGGCGGCGTGCCGGACGCGCTCGGCGCCCCGCTCGACCACAACGTCGTCATCACCGCGCTCGACACCGTGTGGCTGCCGGCCGCCTTCTCCCCCCGCCGGATCTCCAACCCCGCCCAGGTGCGCTTCGACGAGGAGTCCTCGAGCCTGCTGATCCGGCGGTCGTCGCTGCCGGCCGGTTACACGTACCAGGTCGAGTCGATGGTGCCCATCGTCAACCCGGCCGTGCTCCAGGCCACGGCGGAGATCCCCATCCCCCCGCTCATCCAGGAGAAGTACCTGGAGCTGCCGTCCGACTTCCCCGACCGGTTCCGGGATCTGGCCGAGCAGATCACCGCCGGCGCCAACACACCGTACGAGCAGGCGCTGGCCCTGCAGAACTGGTTCCGCACCACCTTCACCTATGACGTGAACGTGCCTCCCGGCCACGGCGCCACTGCGATCGACGCCTTCATCTCGCAGCGCCGCGGGTACTGCGAGCAGTTCGCCGGGACCTTCGCCGCCTTCGCCCGTTCGATCGGGCTGCCCGCCCGGGTGGCCGTGGGCTTCACGCCCGGAGAGCTCGGGTCAGACGGTCGGTACCACGTCCGGGGACGCAACGCCCATGCCTGGCCCGAGGTCTACTTCGGCGGCGTCGGGTGGCTGGCCTTCGAACCGACCCCCGGCCGGGGCGAGCCCGGCGCCGAGAGCTGGACCGGCGTCCCGCCTGATCAGGAGGGCGGCGCGGCCGGCACGCCCGACGGCACGGAGACGACGACACCGAGCACCGGCACCGTCGCCCCACCTCCGGGTCCTCAGCGCGAGACCGGCGAGGAGGAGCTGCTGGCCGTACCGGCGATCGGTGGCGGCGGCAGCCCGAGCGGCACGGGCGTCGACGGCGCCTCCACCGCCTCGCGGGTGGGCCTGATCCTGCTGGCCCTGCTCGTCGTCGGCGCCGTCGGTCTCGTCGTCGTGGCGCTGGTGCGGGAGCGGCGCTGGCGACGGCGCTGGCGGGAGGCACCGACCGCTCCCGATCGCGTGCTCGTCTCCTGGCAGCACCTGGTGGACGGCCTCCGCCGCACCGGCGTGGCGGTCCCCAACAGCGACACGCCGCAGGAGGTGGCCGATCGGGTCGGCCCGATGCTCGACGGCGGCGACGACGCGCACGAGGCGACCGGTGCCTCGTCCGACGCACTCGGCGAGCTGGCCCGCCAGGCGACGGCCGCGGCCTACTCGGGCGAGCCCGAGACCACCGATGCCGAGCGCTGCGAGCAGCTGCGCACCGGGGTCCAGCACCGCGCCGTGTCCCGTCTGCCCTGGCGGCGACGCCTCGTCTGGCGCTTCCTCCCCGCCTAACGAACGCGAACTCCGAGCTCGGTGAGCCGCCAACAGCGCGATTTCCTCACAGTTCCCGAAGGGTCAGCCAGGACCGCGCGAGCTCTGACGCCGGTGAGCCACGAACAGCGCGATTTCCTCAGAGATCCGGCGCCGAGCCCGCCATGGGCGGGCGACGACACTCGCAGCGCCCGGACCCGGTGCGTCCGGCTCTGCCGAGCGCAGCGAGTAGGAGCCCGCCATGGGCGGGCGACGCAGAGTCAGTGCCCGGACCCGGTGCGTCCGGCTCGGCCGGCGCACCGCAGCGCGACCCGACGCTCTGCCGAGCGCAGCGAGTAGGAGCCCGCCAGGGGCGGGCGACGAAGACTCAGTCTTCGTGCTTGAAGCGGTCCCGCAGGCGGGACCCGGCGCCGCCGAGACGATGCGTCCGGAGGTTGGCCGTCACCTGCTCCATGCCCACCTTGCCCATCGCCCGGACGTTGCGCTCGATGACGAAGGCCGACAGGAGCATGAAGCCGAACCCCAGGAGGGACAGCAGGACGCTCACCTGGAGCGTGGCGATGAGGAAGACGAGGCCGACCAGGAGACCGAGGATCCCCCACTTCACCCGGCCGAACGCATGGCGGTACAGGGTGGTCTGGCTGACCTGCTGCGCGAACGCGGGGTCGCTCTCGTAGAACTGCTGCTCGATCTGGTTGAGGATGCGCTGTTCGTCTTCGGAGAGCGGCATCGCCCCAACTCCCTACTCGGCGGCGCCCCGGTGGGACCGGCTGAGGCCATCATCGCACAGGCCGCGGATGGCGACAACGCGGTGGCGGGGGCCGGTCGGGTCATGTGTCGGGCGCATCCGGACCCCACTGCTGCTGACCTCGGCGGGTGAGCCGGAGGCCGGCTCCAGGGCGACTCAGGCGGGCCGGACCGATGGCCTCGTCCCCGAACCGGCGACGGATGTCGTCGACGGCCTGGCTGGCCTCCTCCCAGGAGTCCGCGGCGACGTCGTCGAGGCTGAGCTGTTGCCCTCCCCCGTCGACGAGCCCCGACGCGCTGACGCCCAGCAGCCTGACGCCCCGGGCGACGTCCAGTTGCTCGAGCAATCGGCGGGCCGCGTCGGCGATGGCCGGCCCGCTGGCCACCGGCTGGGCTGCCGTGACCGACCGGGTCAGCGTGGTGAAGTCGCCGTAGCGGAGCTTGAGGTTGACGGTGCGGGCGGCGACCGCGCGGGCCCGCAACCGGGCCGCCACGGCGTCCGCCTGGCGCACCAGCACCCCGAGCAGCTCGTCGCGATCCGTCAGGTCGTGAGCGAAGGTCTCCTCGTGGCCGACCGACTTGAGCTCGCGGTCCGGCTCCACCTCCCGCTCGTCGATCCCGTTGGCCAGGTCGTGCAGGTGCTGGCCGTGCGCCTGACCGATGGCGCCCACCAGCGAGGCGAGCGGGAGCTCGGCCAGCTCGCCGATCGTCGTCACGCCGAGCCGCTCCAACCGCGCCCGGGTGGCCGGCCCGACGCCCCAGAGCGCAGCGACCGGGAGCGGGTGCAGGAAGCCCAGCTCGTCGCCGGGCAGCACCTCGACGATGCCCGGCCCCAGTTCGACGCCCTTGGGGGTCGGCACGGGCTTCGCCGCTTCGGAGGCCAGCTTGGCCACCAGCTTCGACGTGGCCACGCCCAGGCTGCAGCCCAACCCGGTCTCCGCGTCGACGTCGCTCCTGACGGCGGCGGCGACGGCCGCGCCCGGTCCGAACAGCCGTTGCGCACCCGTCACGTCCAAGAAGGCCTCGTCGAGGGAGATCGGCTCGACCAACGGCGTGTAACGCAGGAAGATCGCCATGAGCTGCCGGCTGACCTGCTCGTAGCGCTCGTGATCACCCGGAAGGAAGACCGCGTCCGGGCAGCGGCGCCGGGCGATGGCCGACGGCAGCGCCGAGTGCACGCCGAACCGCCGCGCCTCGTACGACGCCGCCGCCACCACTCCCCTGGGTCCCGAGCCGCCGACGACCACCGGACGCCCCCGCAGCTCTGGCCGCCGCAGCAGTTCGACCGCGACGAAGAAGGCGTCCATGTCGACATGGACGATGGCGCGGTGGACTGTGCCTGTTTGGACGGTGGCTCGTGGCGACCCTGCGGCCACCGGCTCAGTCAAGCACGGGGGTGCTACGAGGAGTCGGGACGACCGGTGCCCGGTGGCGTCCGGCGGCGGCGCCCGGTGAGGATGTCCCGCAGGCCCCAACCGGTCACCAGCGCGAAGGCCTCGATGACGATGGGGAGCGACATCTTCGACTCGCCGGCCTGACGGTCCACGAACGCCACCGGGATCTCGACGACGCGACCCCCCTCGCGGATGAGGCGGTAGGTCATCTCGACCTGGAACCCGTAGCCGTAGGCCCGGACGTGGTCGAGGTCGAGGCGGCGGAGCGCGTCGGCCCGGTAGGCGCGGTAGCCGGACGTCGAGTCGTTCACGGCGAGGCCGAGCGCCAACGCCGCGTAACGGTTGCCCCAGCGGGAGAGGAAGGCCCGGCGGCGGGTCCAGTCGGGGATCGACCCGCCGGCCACGTACCGCGATCCGATGGCGACATCGGCCCCGTGCACGGCCGCCGACACCAGCGCCGGGAGGGCCGCCGGGTCGTGGGACAGGTCGGCGTCCATCTCGACGAGGACGTCGAACCCCCGGGTCAGGCCCTCGGCGAAGCCGGCCAGGTAGGCGCTGCCGAGGCCGGCCTTGGTCGGGCGACGGAGAAGGGACACGTGCTCATCGGACGCGCCCACGGCGTCGACCAGCTCGGCCGTGCCGTCGGGGCTGTTGTCGTCCACCACGAGGACGTGGGCCTGCGGGAGCTCCTCGCGGATGCGGCGGAGCACGGTCTCGATGCCCGATGCCTCGTTGTAGGTGGGGACGACCACCAGGACGCGCATCCGGGCGAGCTTAGGGTCCAGGTCCGCGGCGCCCCGGGCGCCAACAGCCCGGACAGCCATAGCATCGCCGGCGATGGATGATGCCGCCGCCAGGACGCCGTCGCGCGCGAGGCGCTGTCCGCACTCCCGTCCCCCGCGGCGCGAGCGGTCGCCTTCATCGCCATCCTGCTCGGCGGGCTGGCCGGCGGCTTGATCGGCTGGAGCTTCGTGTCGCTGCAATCGTCCGGGGACACCGACGTGCCCGCAGCCATCGGCGCCTACGTGGGCGCGGTGGCGGCGGCCGCCGGCACCGCCGTGATCTCGGTGCTCGGGTTGCGGGCCATGGGCGAGTGGCGAGACTCGGCGACCGATGAGTCCGCGCCACGTGGATCACCGTCGGGTCCGCGACCATCGTCGTCATGGTGAGGTCCGCGTCTTTGGCGACGAACTCGTCTGCCACATGGACATCGAAGAGCGGAGAGGTCCGGACCGTCGCTGTCGGGCACCATCCGCCGATGGTATTGCCCGCAGGGCGACGCCCGTTCCGAGGTGCTCGACGCCAACCGGTACGGCCGGTCGTCCGCGGCGGGCCATGGGGGCACTACGCCAGGCGCAGGACCCGGAACACCTCCGCGTAGCGCAGCCCCTGCCCTCGGCCGGCGTCGCCGGCCCGCTGGGCGACGAGCTCGCCCACCCATTCACGGCCCTCGCCGAGCTGGCTCCGGTGGCAGGCGAGGGCGGCGGCCTTGCGATCGAGCACGGCGCCGATGTCGACCGCGATGTCCGGGTGCAGCGTGCCCGAGAGGTACACCTGCTCGACCTGGTGGGCTGACCCTGTGTCGGGGAAGTAGAGGGGGCTGGCCGCCGCCGGTGCGACCGCGTCCAGCACCGCTGCGCCGCACACCCGATGGTCGCGGTGGTTGACGTAGCCGGCGCCGAAGAAGAGCGCGGTCGGGTCCGGGCAGACCACCGTGTCGGGACGCAGCCGGCGCACGACCTCCACCAGGAGCCCCCGTAGCTGGAGGTCGTTCTCCGACTCACCGTCGGGCCGGCCGAGCAGCACGAACGGACGCCAGGCCGAGCACGGCCGACGCCTCGGCTACCTCGGCCGCCCGTTCGGCGGCCAGCTCGTCCGGGTCCACGTCGGGTGACGACGAGCCCTTGTCGCCCCGGTTCACGATCAGGACGTGGGCCTCGGCGCCCCGGTCGACCCACTGGGCCAGGCTCCCGCCGCAGGCCACCTCGGGATCGTCCGGGTGGGCGTACACGGCCAGCACGGTCCTCGGCACCCGGGCGTCGGTCCGCACAGGGCGGAGGGTAGTGGCCGGACCCCGCCCATCATCCGGGCCCATCATCCGGGCCCGTCATCCGGTGCCCACCTCGTATCGTCGCCCGCCATGACCACCGATCCGCGGGAACTGGCGGAGCTGGCGGGCAGGGTGGCCACGGACGTCGGCCGGGAGATCGCCCGCCGCCGGTCGAACGGCATCGTGCGCGTCGCCACGAAATCCACCCCCACCGACATGGTGACCGAGTTCGACGGCGCGGCCGAGCTCCTCATCCTCGCCGCGCTGGAAGCCGCCCGTCCGGACGACGGGTTCGTGGGAGAGGAGGGGGCGGCCGCGACCGGGTTCGTCCGGCGTGCGGTGGTTGATCGACCCCATCGACGGCACGACGAACTTCCTGTACGACCTTCCCGGCTGGGCGGTGTCCATCGCCGCCTGCGCCGACACCGGTCCTGTGGCGGGCGCCGTCTTCGTCCCCACCACCGACGAGCTGTTCAGCGCGGCACAGGGCCACGGAGCCCACCTGAACGGCTCCCCCATCCGTTGCCGCGACACCACCGACCTGAGCACCGCGCTCGTGGGCACGGGCTTCGCGTACCACCCGGCCACTCGGGCAGAACAGGGGCTGCTGGTCGCCGCGCTCCTCCCGCGCGTCCGCGACATCCGCCGCTTCGGCGCCGCCTCGGTCGACCTCTGCTCGGTGGCCGCTGGGCGGCTCGACGTGTACGTCGAGGAAGGTCTGGCGCCGTGGGACCTGGCCGCGGGAGAGGTCATCGCCCGGGAGGCGGGCGCGACGGTGACGGACGTGGCCGGAGGCCCGGTCCAGCCCGGGTCCGTGCTGGCCTGCTCGCCCGGGCTGCACCAGCCGTTCGTCGAGTTGCTCGGCGAGCTGCGGACGCCGTGAGCCCGCTGCGGCAAGGGGTGTACCCCGGATGATCCGCCGATGGGGCACGATGGTGGGGTGGGAACCAGGATCCTGACCGTCGAGGACGACGAGCGCATCCGAGCCGCCGTGAAGCTGGCCCTCGAGGACGAAGGCTGGACCGTCGTCGAGTCTGGGAACGGCGAGGAGGCCGTCGAGCAGTTCCACCGCCAGCCGGCCGACGTGGTGCTGATCGACCTGATGCTGCCCGGGATGGACGGCTTCGAGCTGTGCCGGTCGATCCGGCGCCAGAGCGACGTGCCGATCATCATGGTCACGGCCCGCAACGACACCCACGACGTGGTCGCCGGGCTCGAGGCGGGCGCCGACGACTACATGACGAAGCCCTTCGTGCCCAAGGAGCTGTCGGCTCGCATCCGCGCCCTCCTCCGCCGGGCCCGGCCCCCGCAACCAGGCCACACCCGCCTGACCTTCGGGGACCTGGAGCTGATCCCCGACGAGGGCAAGGTCCTCGTCAGCGGTGACGAGGTGCACCTCACCAAGACCGAGTTCCGGCTGCTGTGCGAGCTGGCGGCCAACCCCGGGAAGGTGCTCTCGCGCGAGAGCCTCCTCGACCGGGTCTGGGGCTACGGCTACTTCGGTGACGGACGCCTGGTCGACGTCCACGTCCGGCGCCTGCGCACCAAGGTCGAGGCGGACCCGGCCAACCCGCGACACGTCGTCACCGTGCGGGGTCTCGGTTATCGGTTGCAGGCCTGAGCGGCCGCCCTCACGATGAGTGATGCGGCGCCGGAGCAACCGAGCCGGCCGCCCGGTTGGTTCTCCCGGTTCGTTCCCCACCGCCTGGGGCTGCGCAACCGCATCCTGCTGACGTTCACCCTCGGCGTGGCCGTGCTGGCCATCGTGCTGGCCTTCACCACCTACGGCCTCACCCGTTCGACCCTCCTGCGGCAGGAGGAGGACAGCGCACTCGACCAGGCCTTCCGGAACGCCCGGCAAGTGCGGGCCACGCTGCGCGCCAACCCGGCTTCGGGCTCCGCCGCCCTGGAGGTCGTCCCGGACACCGGCGAGTCCGAGCCCTTCCTGCGCTATCGCGGCGAGTGGTCGAACCGCAGCCCCGAGTTCAGCGCCGACAACATCCGGCCGGCGCTCCAGGAGCGGGTGATCGAGGACCTCCTCCCGTCGCAGATGGTGTACGAGGAAGGGCAGCCGGTGCTGGCCATCGGCATCCCCCTCACCGACGTCGGTGCCAGCTACTTCGAGATCGTGCCCCTCGAGCAGATGAGGGACACCCTGAACAGCGTGCGGGTGTCGCTCCTCGGCGCCGCGGCCATCACGACCGCGGTGGGCGTCCTCCTCGGCGTCTGGGCTGCCCGCCGCGCCGTCCGGCCACTGGCCGACGCCGCGCAGGCCGCGCAGGTGATCGCCGGTGGCGGCCTGGGAACCCGGCTCGAACCGGGCGAGGATCCCGACCTGCAGGTGCTCGCAGGCTCGTTCAACGACATGGCCTCGGCGCTCCAGTACCGCGTGGAGCGCGACGCCCGCTTCGCCTCCGACGTCAGCCACGAGCTCCGATCGCCGCTGACCACCCTCGCCGCGTCGGCCGAGGTCCTGCAGAGCCGCCGCGACGAGCTCCCGGAGAAGGCGGCCGCGGCCGTCGATCTGATCGTCGCCGACGTCGGTCGCTTCCAGAACCTCGTCGAGGATCTGCTGGAGATCTCGCGCTTCGACGCCGGCGCTGTCCGATTGAACCGGGAGGAGCTGCTGGTCGCCGAGTTCGTCCGACAGGCGGTGGGCGTGAGCAGTCTTCCCGACGCGCTCCTCACGGTGGATCCCCGAGCCGAGGATCTCGTGATCCAGGGAGACAAGCGCCGGTTGGCCCGCGTGATCGCCAACCTGCTGGAGAACGCCCGCTACTACGGCGGCGGTGGTGTGGACGTCACCGTCGAACCGTCCCAGCCGGAGGGCGAGGAGATCGCCGACGTGCAGATCGCCGTGGAGGACCACGGCCCCGGCGTTCCTCCCGAGGAGCGGCTCCTGATCTTCGAGCGGTTCGCGCGCGGTGTCTCAGCCGGTCGCCGCGGGACGAGCGAGGGTGCCGGCCTGGGCCTGGCCCTGGTCGACGAACATGTGCGCATGCACGGCGGCCGGGTGTGGGTGGAGGACAGGCGGGACGGCGAGGAAGGTGCCCGCTTCGTCATCGAGCTCCCGGCGGAGCCGGCATGAGCGAGCGCAGCGAGACGCGAGCCGCGGTCCGGGTGCGGCTGCTGACGGGCACGGCCGCCCTCGGGTCGGCCTTCCTCGTCGCCGGTTGCGGCCTGCCCACGGACAGCTCGCCCCGTGACATCCCGCCCGAGTTCGCGCTCGACGCGGTGCCCTCGACCGTGGCGCCCGTCGTTCCGTCCGCCACCGGCCCGCGGGCCTACTTCCTCAGCGGGCCACCCGGGACAGCTCGGCACGCTGCTGCCCGGTCTCGCGGCAGGTGGACGCCAACGGCATCCTCCAGTCCCTCTTCGACGGCCTGACGACGGCCGAGCAGTCGCGACGGCCTGCGCACCGCCATCCCCGAGGACACCGAGCTGCTGGAGGCCCGGGTGCTGCCCGACGGCACGGCCCGCATCGACGTGAGCGACGACATCTTCTCGGCCAGCAGCGATGCCACCACCGAGGCCGTGGCGCAGATCGTCTTCACGGCCACCGACGACTCCTTCGGGGCCACGCAGGTGGAGCTGCTCGTCGACGGCGAGCGCCGGGCCTGGCCCCTCGGTGACGGCTCGCTGGAGGAAGGACCCCTGACCAGGTTCATGTTCCCGGCGCTCAACCCCTCGAGCCGACCCGACTACCCGCCCTTGACCGAGGACGGCGGACCGCTCGCCACCACGACGACGACCACCACCACCAGCACGACCAGCACGCACCGCGCCGCAGGACCACCACCAGCACCACGACGGCGGGTGGCTGAGGACCGAGGTCCGGCGCTACCCGAAGAAGATGGCCGCCACGTCCTCGTACATGCTGAGGTCGAGGGTGCGGGTGCGACCGAGCGCGAGGCGCAGCGGCGCCCGCTCGATGCGGCTCTCGCGGTAGACGACCATCTCGCCCCACGCCTTGTCGTGCACGGCGTCGATGGCGGCCAGCCCGTACCGGGTGGAGAGCACACGGTCGTACGCGTTCGGCGTGCCGCCCCGCTGCACGTGGCCCAGCTCGACCACGCGGGTGTCGAACCCGGTCCGCTCCTCGATGGCGGGGGCGATCAGGTGTGCGATGCCGACCAGCTTGCGGTGCCCGAACTGGTCGAGGGGGCGGGGCGGGAAGGTGAGCGTTCCCTCGGCCGGCTCGGCCCCCTCCGAGACGACGACGATCGACGCGTACCGACCCCGGCGGTGGCGGCGCCTCAGGAGCTCGCACACCTCGTCGATGTCGAAGGGCAGCTCGGGCACGAGGATGACCGTGGCCCCTCCGGCGATGCCGGCGTAGGTGGCGATCCAGCCCGCGTGGCGCCCCATGACCTCGACGAGGAGCACCCGGTCGTGGGACTCGGCCGTGGTGTGCAGGCGGTCGATGGCGTCGGTGGCGATCTGCACCGCGGTGTGGAAGCCGAAGGTCACATCGGTGCCGAGGATGTCGTTGTCGATCGTCTTCGGCACCCCGACCACGGGCAGGTCGACGAGGTCGTGAAGCCGGCAGGCGACCGTGAGGCTGCCGTTCCCGCCGATGACCACGAGGCCGTCGAGCGCCATCTCCCCGAAGATCTGGCGCACCCGTTCGGGGCCGTCCGGGTAGTCGAACGGGCTCCCCCGCTTGGTGCCGAGCAGCGTGCCTCCCCGGGGCAGCATCCCGCGCAGGGAACGGATGTCGAGGGGCATGGTCCGCTGCTCCAGCACCCCGTCCCAGGCGTCCAGGAAGCCGATGATCTCGTCGCCGTAGACGGTCTCGCCCTTGCGGACGATGGCCCGGATGACCGCGTTCAGGCCAGGGCAGTCACCTCCACCCGTCAGCACCCCGACTCGCACGGCGGACACGGTAGAGGCTGCCTGTGGCCCGGCGGGGTTCGAAGCGGCACGGCCTGCTACAAAGCAGGGCCGTGGCATGGGATCGCGACCGACCCGTCCCGTGGAAGCGGCTGTTCACCTTCGTCGGCATCTACAGCCTCGTCGTGTTCGGGCTCTTCGCCGTCCTGCAGCCGGATCGGATGCTCCAGTCGTTTCCGGGCCTGCTGTTCGGCGCCGGGGTCGCGGTGACCATCATGGCCATCCTGTCGAAGTTCGGCTGGCAGCCCACGATGCTGAAGAGCAAGGACCAGATCGCGGCCGACCGGGCGGCCCGGGAGGAGTCACGGGCGGCGGCCAAGGCCGCACGGTCGTCCAAGGGCTCCGGCGGGAAGGCGGACGAGCACCGACGACGGCCCTGCCGCCGGTGCTCCCCGGGCCAAGCCGGCGCCCACCCGGCGCACGAGCACCGGGCCGACGAACTACCCGCGGCGGACCAGGGACACCCGGAAGCGCTGACGCCGTGACGGTCGTCCTCGCCCTCGACGGTGGCACGACCGGCGTCCGCACCCGCGCGGTGTACCCGGACGGCCGCCCGTCCATCGCCTCCTACCGGGAGTTCACCCAGCACTTCCCCCGGCCCGGGCTGGTGGAGCACGACGCCACCGAGATCTGGGAGGCGATGAAGGCCACGCTGCTCGACGTCCTGTCGCGGCTCGACGAACCGGTGGCGGCCATCGGCATCACCAACCAGCGCGAGACGGTCGTCGCCTGGGACCGCACCACCGGGCGGCCGTATCACCACGCCATCGTGTGGCAGGACCGGCGCACGGCGGCGCGGTGCGCCGAGCTCGAGGCCGCCGGTCACCTCCCACTCGTGCGGGAGCGCACCGGGCTGGTGCTGGATCCCTACTTCAGCGGCACCAAGGCCGAGTGGCTGCTGACGCCGGAGGACCAGGGAGGCGGAGGCGTCCCCGTCGGACCGGACCTGGTCATCGGCACGATCGACACCTGGCTCCTCTGGAACCTCACCGGAGGCGAGGTCCTCGCCACGGACCCGTCCAACGCCAGCCGGACCCTGCTCTACGACATCCGCGAGCGGGCCTGGAGCGAGGAGCTGTGCGACCTGCTCGGGGTCCCCATGGAGGCCCTCCCCGAGGTGCGAGCCTCCAGCGGACGGTTCGGAATGACCTCCGAGCGATGCGGGCTGCCGGCCGGCATCCCGGTCTCCGGCATCGCCGGCGACCAGCAGGCGGCCTTGTTCGGCCACGGCTGCTTCGCGGCCGGGGCCAGCAAGAACACCTACGGCACCGGCAGCTTCGTCCTGATGAACGTCGGCGACCAGTGCCCGCCGCCGACGGAGGGCCTGCTGACCACCGTGGCCTGGACCCTGGCCGACGGGACGACGGCCTACGCCCTGGAGGGCGCCATCTTCGTGACCGGGGCCGCCGTGCAATGGCTGCGGGACGGCCTCGGCCTGATCGAGGAGGCGGCCGAGATCGGCCCGCTGGCGGCGACCGTCCCCGACACCGGCGGCGTGTTCCTCGTGCCCGCCTTCGTCGGCCTGGGCAGCCCCTGGTGGGATCCGTACGCGCGGGGCACCATCACGGGCATCACACGGGGGACGACCCGCGCCCATCTCGCCCGCGCCGTGGTGGAGGCCATGGCGTACCAGACGCGCGATGTGGTGGAGGCGATGTCACGGGCCGCCGGCCGTGACGTGCAGGAGCTCCGGGTGGACGGTGGCGCCGCGGCGATGGACCTGTTGTTGCAGATGCAAGCAGATCAGCTCGGTGTGACGGTGCGCCGCCCGGTCGATCAGGAAGCGACCGCACTCGGCGCCGCCTACCTCGCGGGGCTGGCCGAGGGCGTGTGGAACTCGCCTGGACGACGTGGCGGCCGCGTGGCAGCAGGAAGCCGAGTTCGTCCCCGCCGGCGACCGTGCCGCCGCCGATGCCGCCCACCAGACCTGGCTCCGTGCCGTCGAGCGCTCGCGCCGCTGGGCCCAGGAGTGACGTCGGAGTAGCGGTCAGGCGGACGCCGGACGCCAGCCCCGCCGGCGGGCGCCATCGATCGCGGTGCTGACGCGGGCCAGCACCTCGAGCTGCCGCCGCTCCCGGGCCCGGAGTGGTCGGCCCGTGCGCCCGACGGCCAGGTAACGGTCCTCGCCCAGCTCGGTCCAGGCCACGTCCTCGGCGCCGTGGTCGGCCTGGCCTGCGAGGTGACGGCTGCCGTCCACGAAGGCGAGGACCCAGCTGGCCGGTGGAGCCGGCCCGGTCGCCAGCACGACCGTCGCGCCCCGGCCGGTCGACCACGGAGATCCAGGTCAGCTCGAACACCCGCTGCAGCTCGGCGGCCAGCAGCTCGAGCCGGGCCGGCTCGTCGTCGACGGCGGCCAGGCGGGCGGCGGCCTCCAGCAGCGCGAGCTGCGGATCGTGGTCTGCTCCCTCGACCGCCTGCACCCATTCCACGGCCACGCCCTCGACCTGGGTCACCTCGCGGACCAGCAGGTCGACCAGGTCGTCCGACGGCACCGCCACCACGAGCTCGTCGACGGCCCGCCCGCCGCCCCGCTCCAGGATCTCGATCCCGACCACGTCCGCGTGCACCGAGCCGATGCGGCTCGCCACCTGTCCCAGCGCGCCCGGCCGGTCGGGCAGCCAGAGACGCAGCACGTAGCGGGGCACGGTGCGACGGTACCGAGCGAGCCGTCGCCGGACGTGACGCCGCCGTTTCGAGTCCGTGAACCCGAGTCCGTGGACCCGAGCGCGGGCTGCTCCTAGAGCTTGACCAGACCGCGGCGCAGGTTCCTGATGCCCTGGGCGATCCGCTGCTCGTTCTCGATGAGGGCGAAGCGCACGAACCCCTCACCGCCAGGCCCGAAACCGGCCCCGGGCGACAGCGCCACCTCGCAGTCGCGCACGACCATCGAGCAGAACTCGACCGAGTCCAACTCCTGGTACGGCTCGGGGATGGGGGCCCAGACGAACATCGTCCCCTTGGGCTTGGGGATCTCCCAGCCCAACCGCGCGAGGCCGTCCAGCAGGGTGTCCCGGCGAGCCTGGTAGGTGGCGCAGACCTCCTTCGGGTAGTCCGGCGCCTCGTTCATCGTGACCGTCGCCGCGATCTGGACGGGCTGGAACACGCCGTAGTCGAGGTAGCTCTTGAGCTTCACCAGCGCCTGCACCACCTCGGCGTTGCCGACCATGAACGCGCAGCGCCAGCCGGCCATCGAGAAGCTCTTGGTCATCGAGTAGAGCTCGACCGCGCACTCCTTGGCCCCGTCGGCCTGCAGGATGGACGGCGGGTCGTACCCGTCGAAGCCGATGTCCGCGTAGGCGAAGTCGTGGACCACGACCATCTCCCGCTCACGGCAGAAGTCGACGACCCGCTGCATGAAGTCGGCGTCGACGCACGAACCGGTCGGGTTGTGGGGGAACGAGATCACGAGCACGCGCGGCTTCGGCCAGCCGACCTCCCACGCCGTCTCCAGGTTGGCGAAGAAGTCGCCGGCGTGGTCCTGCTGCACCCGCGCGTCGGACAGGCTCCGCATCGGCACCTGCCGCAGGTCGGCGCCGGCGAACAGCGGGCCGTAGATGTGGATCGGATAGCTGGGGCTGGGCACGATGGCGGCGTCGCCGTTCTGCAGCAGCACCCACATCAGGTGGCTGAACCCCTCCTTGGAACCGATGGTGTTGGTGATCTCGAGCTCGGGGTCGAGCTCGACGCCCCAGCGGCGCTGGTAGAGCGCGGCCACGGCCTCGCGGAGCTTCGGCAAGCCGCGCGACATCGAGTAGCGGTGGTTGCGACCGATGCGGGCCGCCTCGGCCAGCTTCTCCACCGCGATGGCCGGCGAGGGGATGTCCGGGTTGCCGAAGCCGAGATCGATGACGTCCACACCGGCTCGCCGGGCCTCCACCTTCAGGTTGTTGATGATGGTGAAGACGTACGGCGGGAGGTTGGTGATCCGGCGGAACTCCATGGCCAGCGAGCGTACTGCCACCCTGGTGTCCGGCTTCGGGCACAATGCACGGATGGCCAAAGAGCCCCGTGACGGCTGCATCTTCGTCGTGATCGAGATCCCGCGTGGCAGCCGCAACAAGTACGAGATCGACCACGACAGCGGCCACGTCTTCCTGGACCGCCGGCTGTTCACCGCCACGACCTATCCCTCCGACTACGGGTTCATCCCCGACACGCTGGGCGGGGACGGCGATCCGCTCGACGCGCTCGTGCTGCTGGAGGACCCGACGTACCCGGGCGTGTGGGTCGAGGCCAAGCCCGTCGCGCTGCTGTGGATGCAGGACGAGGCCGGCGAGGACGCCAAGATCATCTGCGTCCCGCCAACGGACCCCCGCTGGCGGGGCGTGGAGGACCTGCGGGACATGCCCGAGGAGCTGCTCCAGGAGATCAAGCACTTCTTCGACGTCTACAAGGCGCTCGAGCCGGGCAAGACCAGCCACACGGCCGGCTTCGAGGGCCGCAGCGGCGCCTGGCGGGAGATCGAGCGCCGCCACGAGCGCAGCCGCGCCCCGCCACCTCGGCGGTGTCACTCGCACTCGACTCTGCGGGGCATACGCGCGTCGTCGCGGGCGTACGGACGACGGATGGAGCTCGGGAGCATGGCGGCGCCGACGGCGCCCGCACGCTCCCCCAGCCGCGCGATCTCCAGCCGGGGGTGGGGCCGGTAGGACGGCGCGTAGAGGAGTTGGGCCAGCCAGTGGCGGATGGGCTCGACGATCAGATCCCGCAACTCGACCAGCCCGCCGCCGAGGACGAACAGCTCCGGATCGAGCAGGTTCGTGAGGTTGACCAGACCGATCCCGACCCACCGGCCGAACGCGTCGAGGATGGCGAGGGCCGGCTCGTCGCCGCCCCTGGCCGCGGCCGTCACGTCCTCGCCGGTCACGGCGGCCGGATCACCACCGGCCAGCGCCAGGACGGCCGGCAACCGGCCCTCGGCCGCGGCGACCCGTCCGAAGTGGGCCAACGCCGATCCGGAGGCGAACCGCTCCCAGCATCCCCGCCGGCCGCACGGACAGTCCGGCCCCTCGAGGTCGACCACCATGTGGCCCATCTCCCCCACGAACCCGTTGGCGCCCCGCTGGATGACGCCACCGGCCAGCACCCCGCCCCCGATGCCGGTGCCCAGGGTGACCAGCACGGCGTCGCGAGCGCCCTGGGCCACGCCGACGGTCGTCTCGGCCAGCAGGGCGCACGTGGCGTCGTTGTCGATGACGACCTCGAGATCCCCGACCCGTTCGAGCAGCAGGTCGCGCAGCGGGAGATCGCCCACGGAGGCGATGTGCGGCGCGGCGCGCAGCATCCCCTGCCGGGTGACCAGCCCGGGCACGCCGACGCCGACGGAGTCAGCCGGGCCGAGCACCTCCGAGAGCTCGCACAGCCGCGAGACCAGCTCGTCCGTCTCCTTCGGCGTGGGGCGGCGCTCCTCGGCCACGACGGTGCCCTCGTCGTCCAGGACCACACCGAGGCACTTGGTCCCGCCGACGTCGATGCCGATCCTTCGGCTCACGACACGTCGATGCGCTCGAGACCACCATCGGTGGTCCGGCCGGCGGTCGGGGCCTGGTCGGCCGGTCGGGGCCGCATCCCGTCGGCCAGGCGGCTGAAGCCGGCGACCACCTCGGCCAGCTTGTCGGCGGTGGCCGGATCGTCGAGGGCCTGCTCCACGGCGTCGAGCAACTGGCGGCCCACCTCGACCGCGGCGCGGGCCGCGGCGCGGACGGCCTCCACCGTGCTGTCGACCGCTGCGTCCTCGATCCGCTGGTCGCCGCCGGGGTCGACGACCTCGTCCTGTGCCATCCGGACGACGCTAGCTGTGCTGGGAGACCCGGCCGGCGAAGCCCACCACCAGCCGGCCGCCGCGGACGGAGGCCTTGGTGACGGGTCGGGTGGCGAGCGAATCGGGGAGCACCAGGGCCCGCCGATACGTACCCGACGGTCACGATGAGCTCGTCGCCCCGGCGGACCAGATCGACCTCCTCCCGTCCGGCGAAGCGGAGATCCAGCGAGAGCTGCCAGTCGTCGCCGTCGCGCTCGAGCGTGAAGGGTGGCACCGCGCCCATGTCCCGCGACGGGTCGCGACGCCCATAGAGGCGGCCGGCGAACGCCTTCAGCTTCTTGGACCCGACGGGCTCCTCCTGGGCGAGCGGGCTGACCAACACCGGCGCGGGGGCGAAGCCCTCCCGGATGGCCGCCAGCTGCACCTGCTGCGCCGACCGCCAGTGGTCGAACCACGGGTCGGTCACGTCGTCCGGCAGGAGCCGGTTGACGATGACGGCGTCGACGGCGAAGCCGAACAGGCCCAGGTACGTGGCCGTGCGGCGGGCCTCGGCCACGACGACCTGCTCGGGGTTGGTGACCAGCCGCACGGTCGAGCGATCGGTGTCCGCCAGCAGCTCCCGCACCCCGGCCAGCCGGTCGTAGAGCCGCTCGAGGGCGTCGAACTGCGCATGGCCGGCCACGGGTAGAGCGGTCAGCTGGCGAACGGTGGGCGCCACCAGACCGGCGACCTGCCGGCTCACCGGGAACAGCCGCCGCATCCACCACCCGAGCACGTCGGGGAGCGAGAGCAACCGCAGCGTCTCGGCGGTGGGCGCGCAGTCCACGACGATCACGTCGTGGTCGCCCGAGTCGCACAGATCGGTGAGCGCGGTGAGCGCCAGCACCTCCTCGAGACCAGGCAGGACCATCAGCTCCTCGGCCGCCAGCTGCTCGACGCCCGCCCAGGTCAGCACGTCGCTCACGTAGCTGCGCAGCTCGCCCCAGTGCTCCTCGAGGCGGCGGCGGGCGTCGATCTGCATGGCCTGGAGGTTGCGGCCCGCATCGGTCGGTTGGTGGTCTGCGGGGCGGTCGAGGGCATCGGCCAGGGAGTGGGCCGGATCGGTGGAGACGACCAGCGTCCGATGGCCCTTGGCCGCGCTGGCGATGGCCGTGGCCGCGGCCACGGTCGTCTTGCCGACGCCGCCTTTGCCCGTGACGACGATCAGGCGCGGTGGCAGCCAAGGGCTCCGCAGCCTGTTCACGCCTCGGCGCGGGCCTTCAGCTCCTTGACGGTGTTGAGGATGCGCACCTCGGCCCGGCGCTTGACGAAGCCGGGCAGCGGCACGACGAGCTCGATCGAGAGCTCGTACACGACGTCGGTCGAAGCGGGATCGGTGGCCGACGGGGCGAACGTGTAGGCGCCGTCGATGGCCCGCATGATGTCGCCGTGGACGAGGTGCCAGGAGAGCTTCTCCGGTGCCGCCGAGTAGTCGTAGGCCAACGTGTAGTGGGTGCTGCGCCCGAGGGCGGAGGCGCGGAACTCGACGGCTGTGGCCCGGCCCTGATCGTCCGTCTCGCGGACGACGGCCTCCTTCACGTCCTTGGCCCACTCGGGGTAGTGCGGGAAGTCCGTGGCCACGGCGAAGCACCGCTCGGGCGAGGCCGCGATGGTGATGGTCTGGGTGGCGGACTCAGCCATGGCCTGCATTCTGCTCCATCCCGCCCTCGCTGTGGTGTTCCGGCGCCGCTGGGGGGACCCGGCGGGGCGGGAACCGGCCGTGGCGGGCGGCCCACAGCCCGTTGAGCCCCAGGCCGAACACGGGCACGAGCACCCCGAAGGCCAGCGGGGTGAAGGTCCGGACGCCGGCGGTGACCAGGGCCACGACGACCTGCACGGCGAGGAGCAGGCCCAGGCGGAGCTTGACCGGCCCCGGCACCGCGGGGCCCGCCAGCAGGTAGAGGCCGGTGACGGAGATCTCCTCGGTGCGGCTGCGCTGGATGGCTCGGGCGTAGCCGGCCAGGAAGGCGGCGCAACCGATGGCGAAGAGCGCGAGGGCCACGGTGACCCCGAGGACCTGCGTCCAGTGCCGGAACAGGACGACCTCGAGCACCGCGGTGACGGCGAAGGCGACGGTGCCGACGACGTCCAGCAGCACGATTCGCTCCCCCGCCGCGCGGTCCGGCCGGGCGGTCACGGCGCCGTCCCGTGCGCGCCCAGCGCCTCGGCCAGCCGGGCGGCCAGCGCGTCGTAGGTGAGCTCCGCCTCGACCCGGCGCCGGGCGGCCTGGCCCAGGGCCCGGGCCCGTGCGGGGTCGGCCAGGAGGGAGTCGATGGCGTCGGCCACGGCCTGCACGTCCTCCGGCGGGTCGATCACGAGCCCCGTGCCACCGTCGACCACCGCTTCCGCCGCGCCGCCGCTCGCCCCGGCCACCTGGGGGACGGCACACGCCGCGGCCTCGAGGAAGACGATGCCGAAGCCCTCCTGCTCCAGCCCGCCCCACCGGCTGCGGCAGAGCATGGCGAAGATGTCGGCCGCGCCGTAGAGGCTGGGCAGGTCGTCGTCCGGCACCCGGCCCAGGAACACGACCCTGGCGCCCGACTCCGCCGCCAGCCGCCGCAGGCGGGACTCGTCCCGTCCACTACCGGCGATGGCCACGGTGAGGTCGGGGTGGTCGCCCTTCAGGCGGGCCGCGGCGCGGATCAACGTGTCGAAGCCCTTCCTGGGGACGAGCCGGCTCACGCTCACGACGAGCGGCCCGGCGGGGGGCAGGCCGAACCGGCTCCGGGCGACCCGCCGCTGCCCCGCGTCGAGGGGAAGGAAGCGCTGGACGTCCACTCCGGGCGGCACGATGACGACGTCGAGGGGGCGCTCGGCGGCGCGGGCCGCCTCGGCGGCGGCGTACTCGCCGGCGCTGATCACGCGACGGGCCCGCCGCAGGACATGAGCCAGCAGCGGCCGGCTCCCCGGCAGGCGCCCGGGCACGGTGACCTCCGCGCCGTGGAGCACGACGTCGTAGGGCAGGTCCAGGGACGGGCCGATCATGCCCAGGGGCAGCGCCGGATCGAGCACCACGAGCTGCACCCCGAGCTCTGCGGCCATGGCCTGGACGCGGTTGACCATGATCGGGTGCGGGAGCAGCACCGGCTCGCGCACGCGGCGGACGAGGAACGGCTGCCGGCGGTCCCACTCCTCGGCGTCGGTGTTGGGGCTGGTGAGCACCGCGAAGCTCTCGGGCGGCAGGCGGCGCCAGAGCTCCCACAGATAGCTCTGGATCCCGCCCACCTTGGGCGGGAAGTCGTTCGTGACCAGGAGGTGCTTCACGCCGGGACCCGGACCGGGGGTGCGGGCGCCGCCAGCTCGTCGACCACGTCGGGTGCGTCGTCGCCGGCCAGCGCATCGAGCAGGTCGCCGCGCCCCAACCGCCGGGCGGCCCACACGGCGTGCGATCGCAGCATCGGGTCGGCGTGGCGGAGGTGTCGATCCAGGGCCGCGATGACCCGGCGGTCCCCGGCGTCGCCGACGTTGCCCAGGGCGATCAGGGCGTTGCGGCGCAGCCAGCGGGGATCCCGGCCGGCCAGGTACCACCGTCCGTACCGCGCCAGCAGGGCCTCGTCACCGGCGGCGAGGAGGTCGAGCAGCGACACCCACGGCCCGGGCGGTGGCGGGGCCGCGGCATCGGTCTTGGCATCGGCATCGGCATCGGCGGCGACGCCAGCTCTTGTCTCGTGCTCGACCTGCGCCGATCCGGACTGCTCCGCGGGTGCCGCCCGGTCGAAGCGGACGTTCGGCGGGCACACCTCCTGGCAGTCGTCGCAGCCGTAGATCCTGTCGTGCAGCGCGACCCGGTGCTGGCGCGGGAAGGTCCCGGCTTGCTGCACCAGCCAGGCGAGACAGCGCCGCGCGTCGACCACGCCGGGAGCGACGATGGCGGCGGTCGGGCAGCCATCGATGCACCGCCGGCACGCTCCGCAGCCGTCCGCTACCGGCTCGCCCGCGACCGGGAGCGGCGCATCCGTGACGACGGCGCCCAGCACGAACCAGGAGCCGGCGCCGCGCCCGGCCGGACCGGGCGACGGTGTCGCTTCGCCCGCATCACCCCCACCGTCGGGCAGCAGCAGGTTGGCGTTCTTGCCGAACCAGCCGATGCCGGCCCGGTAGGCGACCTCGCGGTCGACCATGGCGTTGTCGTCGGCCACCACGACGGCACGGTGGCCGTGGGCCCGGAGATGGCGGGCCATCACCCCCAGCGCCTCCCGGAGGGGGGCGTAGTGGTCGGTCCACGCGTAGCGCGCGACGCGGCCCGGCGGGCTGCGCGTGCCACGGCGGAGCCGGCGGTCGTGAGGCGTACCGGCGGGCTCCGACCACGATGGCCGTTGCGCCACGAACGACCCGGTCCGGCGAGGTCGAGCGGGCCGGGTTGCGATAGGTGAACTCCATGCCACCGTGCAGGCCGGCGGCCTTCCGCTCGTCGAGAACGTGCCGGGCCCGGGTCAGCGGCGTCGCCGCCGCGACGCCCACCGCGTCCAGCCCGTGGGCCCGTCCGAGGGAATCGATCTGGCGGGCCAGCTCCTCGGGGGCGACAGCCGGGACCGGCGGGGCGGGACGCACACGAGCACGGTACCCGGAGCACTCCGGCCGTCACCTTCCCCGTCACCCAGGGGTGTGTTGCAGCTCGGGCGCCAGCCCGGCCGCGGCCAGACGGCGGAGCGCCTGGAGCTCCGAGAGGTCCAGCAGGACCGCCTCGTCCGGCTCACGGTCGCACAGGAACGTGACGACGCAGTCATCACAGGTTGGCGTCTCCCGCATCACGCAGGTCGCGCAGTCGATGGTGATGCAACCGGGGGCGTCCGCCCCCCGATCCGGCAGATCGGTGTCCACGAGATGCTGCGCCACGTCAGGGTCCTCCTGGGAAGTCGGTCTCCGCCCACTCCCACCGTCAGCCTGCCGATGGGGTGCTACAGGGTTCGCCACAGGGTTCGCCGACGGCCCCGGAACGGGTCTCGCGGAGCTGGGTTGCGGATTCCGCTATTCAGCTCCGCGAGACCGCGGCCGGGTCCGCGGCTGGCACCATGGTCGGGTGCCGAGACAGGGCCCCCGACCGCTCCCCGACCCCGAGGCCGGAACGACCGCGCCGCTGACCATCCCCCTGACCATCCTGGGCCAGACCGTGCGACACCCGGTCGACCACGTCGAGTGCTTCCCGGCCCCCGAGCACGTCACCACCGTTCGGTTCACGACCGACGAGCTGGCGTCCGTCTGCCCGGTGACCGGCCAGCCCGACCTGTCCCACGCCGTCATCGAGTACCGGCCTCGCCGGCTCTGCGTCGAGAGCAAGTCGCTCAAGCTCTACCTGTGGTCCTTCCGGGACCGCGCCATCTTCGCGGAGGCGCTGGCCGCCGAGATCGCCGGCGAGATCATGGCCAGCGCGTCCCCGGAGGCGGTCCGGGTGACGCTCACCCAGCGGCCACGGGGCGGGATCGAGGTCCAGGCCGTGGCCGAGCTTCCCTAGCCCCGAGGCTGGCACCTAGAGCTCGCGGTGGCGCTCCATCCAGCCGGCCAGCCACCAGCCGGGCAGGATCGGCAGCCAGAACGTGGCCAGCCGGAAGGTGAGCACGGCCGACACCGCGAGTCCGTCCGACAACCCGTACCCCGTCAACCCGGCGATCAGCGCCGATTCGACCGCGCCGAGCCCGCCGGGCGTGGGCGCCAGTGCGGCGATGGCCGAGCCGGCCAGGTAGGCAGTGCCGACCTGCGGGAAGGCGAGATCGCCGCCGAAGGCCGCCACCGCGGCGGCCAGGCCGGCGACGTAGGCGAGCGACAGCCCGGCGGAGCCACCGAACAGCGCCAGCACCCGCGTCGGACTGCGGAACACCCCACCGACCTCGGCCAGGCCCGACCGCAGCGCGGCCAGGGCCGGCGTCAACACCCGCTCCCGCAGGGGCCGCACCAGGAGCGCCACCCCGACCAGCGTCGCCAGCACAGCCAGCACCAAGAGGATCAGGTTGGCGTCCGGGAGCGAGAACCGTTGTACGCCGGCCCTCCCCGTCCAGAGCACGAACGCGAACAGCAGGGCCGCGTGGACGATGAGGCTGCTGACCGCGTTCAGCGCCACCGCGGCCGTGGCTTCGGGGGCCCTGATGCCCGAGCGCTCGAGGAAGCGCAGGTTCAGCCCCGCGCTCCCGGAGCTGCCGGGCCCGAGGAGCGTGGCGAACGACGAGGCGACCTGGGCGCGGAACGTCGCCGGGCCCTGCAGGGTCCGCGACACGCTGCCGAGCACGCAGACCGTGGCGAAGAGGTAGGTGACCAGCGACGCCGCCAGCAGCACGAGCAGCCACAGGTAGTTCGCGTCGCGCAACCTCTCGGCGGTCCCTCCGAGGTTCCCCAGCTGGGGTAGCAGCGAGTAGAAGGCCACCGTCGCTCCCACGATGACGACCAGTGTGCGAGGGCGGACCCGCTCCAGCCGGGCCAGCTGGGCCTCGGGCGCCCCGGTGGCCTCCTGCACGGTCTGACGCAGGTCGGGCAGGAGCTGCTTGTCCCGGCGGACCCGCCGGCGGATCCCTGGTGCCAGGGCGAGCGGTTGGAGGAGCGGCAGGGTGCCGGCGACGGCAGCGGGGCCCATCGCCGCCACCGCGGCGTCGACCGCGGGTCCGACCCCGGCCGCCAGAGCCGACACCACCAGCAGATCGGCGACGTCCCGGTCCCGCTGCCGGTCGTCGGCCGCGGCCTCGGCATTGTCGAAGTCGACCAGCCATGGCTCGCCCTCGCCGTCGATCAGGATGTTGCCGGTCGTCAACGCGAGGTGGGCAATGCCGCCCCGGTGCAACGCGGCGAGCTGGCTCCAGATCGCGGCCAGCCGATCCCGTTGCGCCAGCTCCTCCTCGGTCACGGGTCGGCCGTCGACGAGCTCCTCGACGAGGAAGGCTGAACCGCTCGACGTCGTCCCGAACGCGCGCACCACCGGACAGCGCACGCCGGCCTCGCGGGCCATGCCCGACAGGAAGACCTCGTGCTCCACCTGCCGCTTGAGGGACGCGAACGGGCTGGCCAGGCCGACCGAGCGGAACCGCGCCGCGCGGTACAGCCGGCTGAGGAAGTCCGCGTCGCGATCCTCGGGCGTCCGCAGCTTCACGAAGCTCGTGCGCCCTTCCGCCTCCCGCACGTGGTACGCCGGGCCGACGGCGCGCTCGTGGGAACGGGTGACCTCGACCGCGTCGATGCCGATCGAAGACAGCGCGCGGTCCAGCTCGTCCGGCGGCGGTTCCGGGTTGGGGGAACCGAAGCACAGCAGCCCGGCCGAGCCGACGATCATGCCGATGCCGACGGCGATGAGGACCTCGCCCAGCGGCACGGCGCTGCTGATGAGGCGAGCGAGCACGACGATGGCGATCGCGGTCCAACTCGCCTGGCGCCAGCGGCGGGTCATCCACGGCGCGCCGAAGGTGACCAGGGCGGTCATCCCGGCCACGAACCCCGGGCTGGGGAACGAGCCCCCGAGCACGCCGCTGACATCGGACAGCCGGGCGAGCTCCGGTCCGAGCAGGCGGTCCTCGAGCAGGACGGCCAGCCCGTCGGCCACCGCGGCGGCCACCCCGCCCGTCAGGAGCAACTGCGCGACGAGCGCGATCCGGCGACGGGCCAGCAGATAGCCGAACCCGACCAGCGGTACGAGAAGACCGAGGAGTTGGATGGCGACGAGGACGCCGTCGACGAACCGATCGGGCAGGCGCGTCACCTGGCGGGCCACGTCGAGCTCGAGCCCACCCGCCGTCGACCGCCCGACGAGGGCCATGGTGAGGCCCGCGCCGACGACCACCAGCCCAGCGAGGAGTCGGATGACGTCGCCCGGTGAGAAGCGTCGCCTGGTCGGCGGCCGTCCCGCCGACGAACCCCCCGGTGGCGCGTTCAAATCAGGTGGCGATGGGTGAGCCGGGAGAACATCGCCCAGCCGGGCAGGATCGGCAGCCAGAACGTGCACAGCCGGAAGAGCAGCACCGCGGGCACCGCGATCTCCTTGTCCAGCCCGACACTGATCAGCCCGGCGATGAGGGCCGCTTCCACCGCGCCCAGCCCGCCGGGTGTCGGCGCCGCCTGACCGATGGCCGACCCGGCCAGGTAGACGGCGCCGACGGCCGAGAACGCCAACCCGCCGCCGAAGGCGCTGACCGCGGCATAAAGGCCGCACAGGTACGACAGCGTGATGATCGTGCCGCCGGCGATCATCCCGCCGAGATGCGCAGGCTGGCGGGCGAGATCGACCACGCCCTGCCAGGCGTGGCCGAGCGCGCGCACGGCCGGGCCGAGCAGCCGGTGGCGGCCCCACGGCAGGAGGAACACCACACCCGCGGCGACGAGCACCACGAGGAGCGCGACGAGGACGGGCACCTTCGGGAACCGGAAGTCGAAGCTGCCCTCCTTCCCCGCCCAGAGGAGGAACAGCAAGGTGAGCGACAGGTGGATCACGACGCCGAGCAGGCTGTTGACGCCGAGGCGCGACGCAGCCTCGACGGTCTCCGCCCCCCGCTTCTGGAGGTACCGCACGTTGAGCCCCATCCCGCCGACCCCGGCCGGCGTGATGCGGTTGACGAACGAGCCGGCGAGGCTGACCTCGAAGGAGTCGACCGCAGGAACCCGCGTCGGCGCGAACGACATCAGGCTGATGCTGGCTCCGATGTAGGAGATGAACGACAGCACCACCGTCAGCGCCACCCAGCTCCAGTCGGCGTCACGGAGCTGGCGCACCATGCCGGCGACGTCCGTGAGCTGCGGGATCAGCACGTAGAGGGCGATGAGGCTGCAGACCAGCATGAGGGCCGTGCGGGCGTTGACGCGCGCCAGCGGCTCGTACACGACGTCCTCGACCTCGGTCTGGCGCCGCACCTCGTTCTGCAGCTCGCCCAGCAACCCGTGCTGTTTGGCCACCGCCTTGTGCGTGGCGCCGGCCAAGGCCAGGGGCTGCAGCATCGGGAGCGACTCGCCGACCGCCTTCTTCCCGATGCCGGCCACCGCCGCCGCCACAGCCCGCTCGGCGCCGGTCACGACCGCGGTGGCGGCGATGAGCTCGGCGACGTCCGCCTGCAGCAGCCGGTCGCTGGCAGCCAGCTCGCTGAATCCGAAGTCGATCATCCAGACCTCGCCGTCGGACCCCAGGAAGATGTTGGCCCGGCGCAGGTCGCGATGGGCGATCCGCTCCCGACGCAGGATCGCCACCTGGGCCCAGATCTGCGCCAGCAGCCCGTCGTCGAAGTCCCCTTCGAGGGAGTCGATGGATCGCCCCTCGATGGCTTCGTAGGCCAGCAGCATGCCGTCCGGGGCCACTGTGGCCACGTTGCGGACGCGCGGGGTGCGGACTCCGGAGTCCCTGGCCTTCAGCGCCACCAGGGCCTCGTGCTCGACCGCCCGGCGCAACGACGAGAAGGGGCGCTGATCCCCTACGTTCTTCAACCGCAGGTACCGGTAGACGCGAAAGAGCAGGTCGGCATCGCGCTCGTCCCGACCGAGCGTCTTCACGAACAATGCGTCGCCGTCAGTCGTCGTGGCGAACCACGGCGTCGATCCGCGGGCGTCGACCGAGGCGGGCGCCAAGCGGGCGACCGGCAGGCCGACAGCGGCCAGGGCATCGGCGACCATGCGGGCCGTCGACGCTCGGTCCGGCGCCCCGAACACCAGCACCACCGCCGTGCCGACGAACCACCCGACCCCGAGGGCGAGCAGCAGGTGGGCAGGGACGCTGGCGGCGGCGAGGAGCCGGAACAGGGCGACGACGAGCCACCGCGGCCCAGGCGATCCGTCCCCACCGGCGACCGACGCAGACGGCGAGGATGGTCGCCACCGCGGCGCCGCCGGCGATGTACGCCGAACTCGGGAAGGCGGCGCCGACGATCCAGGCGTCACCCGTGACCGCCGTGACGTGCGCGGGTGGGCGGGGCGCGCCGATCACGCCGTCGATCAGTGCCAGCAACGCCGCACCGACTGCACCGCCCACTGCCGCCACCACGAGCGTCCGGACCTGCCGGAGCGCGATCAGCGCGATGACCACGAGCACCGGTACGAGGACGGCGACGAACTGGCCGAGCCCGATGAGGAACCGTTCGAAGGAGTCCGGCAGCCCGCCGAACAGCTCGAGCAGCCGGACGTCGAGGTCGAGCAGCGTCTCCTCCGCGGCCTCCGTCAGCACCATGCCGATGAGCACGGCGACGCCGGCGACGAGGAGGCGGAACAGGAGAACGGGTGAGCGCTCGTACGCGCGCTCGCCGGGGTTCAATCAGCTCAGGAGACCGGCCGACCTGGACCGGGCTCGCCGCGACCATCGACGCATTCAAGCAGACGTCGATCGCGCACAGGGGTGTCGTGAAGTGACACCGCATGTCACCTCACGACACCTCCGTGCGAAAACGCGTCAGGAACTGGTGAGTGCCGCCTTCACCCGCTCGGCGTAGAACGCGGCGCCGTTCGGGCGCAGGTGGATGCCGTCCTCGTAGAAGATCGAGGGGTCCGTGGCGACGGCCTTCCAGTCCAGGATGCGGGCGTTCGGGTACTTCGGGACCTCCGCGGCCAGGGTGGCGTTCACCCCGGCCTCCCAGGACCGCGGCACCTTCACCGTCAGCCAGAGCACACGCTCGACGTCGGCGAGCGAGGCCATCGTCTGGGCGATCAGGCCGGGATCGACGCCACCGTTGTCGCCGAGGTGGAGCACGACCTGCTCCCCCAGCCGGCCCTCGGCTCGCAGTGTCGCCACGATCCCGACCACGGGCCACAACGTGCGACCGACCTGCGCGTCGACGAGCGTGCCCGGCCCGAACGTGGCCAGCAGCTGCGGCGCCGCGCCCAGCATGACGGAGTCCCCCAAGGCCACGATGGGCCCGACCGGGCGTGGAGCCGGGGTGGTGGGCGGCGCCGTGGACGGCGGGGTCGTCGCCACGGTCGTCGGCGGCACGGTGGTCGCGGCCGCTCGCGGCACCGAGGTCGTCGAAGGGGCCGGTCGCGACTGGATGTCTGGACGCTCTTGCTCGGAACTCGCACGATCGAGCACGTCCGGGGCCGCCGCCTGTATGGCTGGGCTGCGCCGCGCCGTGGCGCGGACCGGCGGAGCCGCTGTCGTGCCCTCGGAGGCGGCGATGGCCTGCTGGCCGGCCTGCAGACTCAGCTCGATCTCGCTGGCCGGAGGTTCGCCGGACCGGACCACGGCCACGCAGGCGACAAGCGACGCCACCGTGGCGCCCAGCACCACGATCCCGAGCGGCCGGCGCTGTCCCGACGGGCCGATGCGGATGGTGCGCCGGACCCAGCGTCCCCACCCCAGCCGGCGGATCGGACGTTCGACCAGCCGGTACGAGAGATCGGCCAGCAGCACGGTCAGACCCAACCGGAGGGCCAGGAGGGGAAGGCCGTCGATCGGTACGTCGACGTTCGGCCGGGTGACGACGTAGATCGGCCAGTGCCAGAGGTACAGGGCGTACGAGCGCAGGCCGATCCAGGTGAGCACCCCGACACCGAGGACGCGACCGAACGCCGTGCCCGGATGGCTCGCCGCGGCGACGGCGAGGGCGGACACCACGGCCAGCCCCGCGAAGCCGCCCCTGTACAGCGCGGCGCTGGTGTCCGAGGTGTTGACGAAGCACAGGACGATGGTCGCCAGCGCCAGCACGCCGACCACGTCGAAGATCCTCCCGTGCCGCCGCACGCCGCCGTGGGCCAGGGCCGACGGGCGCCAGAAGAGCGCCAGCAGGCCGCCCATGAGCAGCGTCGCCAGCCTCGTGTCCGTGCCGTAGTAGAGACGGCTGGGGTCGGCACCGGGCTCGTAGAGCAGCGCCATCCAGAGGGCGGAGGCTCCCGCCAGCGCGCCGATGATCAACGCGATGGAGCCCAGCCGGTCCCGGAAGCGGTGGAGCAGGAAGACCATGACCAGCGGCCACAGCAGGTAGAACTGCTCCTCCACGGCCAGCGACCAGAGGTGCTGGAGGGCGAGCGGGCGGCCGAACTGGTCGAAGTACGAGCCGTCGGTGAAGATCAGGTACCAGTTGGTCGAGTAGGTCAGCGCCGACAGCACCTGGGGCCGCAGGCGGGCCATCTCCTCCCGATAGAAGAGCGCGGCCACGCTGCAGACGGCGAGCAGCAGCACGAAGACGGCGGGCAGGAGCCGGCGGGCCCGCCTCCGGTAGAAGCCCCGCACGCTGACGGCGCCCGTCCGGTGGTGCTCCTCCAGCATGAGCATCGTGATGAGGTAGCCGCTGATCACGAAGAAGACATCGACCCCCAGGAACCCACCCGGGAGCCACGAGATGTCGGCGTGGTAGAGCAGCACGGCGATGACCGCGACGGCCCGCAAACCGTCCACCCCCGGGAGGTAGCGCGAGCGCGCGGGCGGTGCCGGCGCGGGGGCGACAGGAGCCGTAGGGGTCAGTACAGGGGCGGTGATGCCCGCGATTCGATCACAGCGGACCCCTCAGGGCGATGGCGCGGCACCCTGCCCGGCCGGTGACGAGGCCGTGGACGGGCCCGGAGGGCCCTGGTACTCGGCCAGAAGACGCCGCTCTTCGTCGTGGTGGGGGAACATGAAGAACACCAGCACGGCGCCGAGCACGATCGCCACCATCCCGGCCATGTACGCCCAGTCCGCTCCGTCGAGGAATGAGCTCTGGGCGCCCGCGATGATCTGCTGCGAGTACTGCGGGTACTGCTCGGCGACGTTGGCGGCGCTGCTGAAGGACTTCGTCAGCTGGCTCTGGACGCTGTCGGTGATCTGCGCGCTCTCCGGGGAGTCGGCGATCGCCGTCGACACCGCGGCGGCGTAGCCGGCGGTCAGCAGGGCACCGAGGATCGACTGCATGATCGCCCCGCCGAGATCCCGCTGGAGGTCGGCCGTCCCCGACGCCATGCCCGCTCGATCCACGGGCACCGAGCCCGTGAGCGAGTGCGACGCCGGTGTGCCGGCGAACCCGACGCCGCCTCCGACCAACCCGTAGGCCAGCCCCACCATCCCGTACGAGATGCCCTCGTCCCAGAAGAGGAACATGACGAGGAAGCCGGCCAGGCAGAAGCCGTAGCCGATCAGCAGCGTGTAGCGGGCCCCTCGAGCCTCGACCAGCTTGGCCGAGCGGGGGGCGATGAGCACCATGAAGATGGCGGCCGGCAGGATCGCCGCACCGGCCTCGACGGTGGAGTAGTCGAGCACGTTCTGCAGGAACTGCTGGCCGATGAACATGGCGCCCATCAACGTGCCGAACACGATGGTCCCGGCACAGGCTGCGACCCAGAAGGTCGGGCGCGCGGCCACGTCGAGGTCGTACAGCGGGTTCCGAGCGCGGCGCTGCCGGATGACGAACGCTGCTCCGGCGGCGAGGGCGATGAGAGCCAGCCCGACGACGACCGTGCCCTTGTCCGGCACGGGGGCGAAGTTGATGGCCAGCACCAGCGCGGCGATGAGCAGCACCGACAGGACGCCACCGAGGTTGTCGACGGGGTCCGCCGTCTCGTGGACGTGGCTGGGCACGAAACGCAACGCCATGAGCAGCGCGACGACGGCCAGCGGGAGCGTGACCAGGAAGACCGAGCCCCACCAGAAGTCCTCGAGGAGGATGCCTGCCAACAGCGGGCCGAGGGATGAGATGGCGCCGCCGAGCGCGGACCACAGCGCGATGGCCTTCGTGCGCGCAGGACCGGACCAGAGCGCCGTGATCAGGGCCAGCGTCGTCGGGTAGGCCATGCCGGCGGAGACCCCGCCCATGATGCGGGCGAACACCAGCACCTCGACCGACGGTGCCCACGCCGCCAGCAGGCAGGCCGGGATGGACAGCAGCACCCCGAGGATCAGCATCATCTTCCGGCCGTGCCGGTCGCCCAGCGCGCCGAGGTAGAGCACGGACGCCGCCAAGCCGAGCGAGTACCCGACGGCCACCAGGTTGAGCGCGGTCTGGGAGGCGTCGAAGGCCTTCCCGATGTCGGGCAGGGCCACGTTGGCCACGGCCAGGTTGAGGTTGGCCACCGCGGCCACCAGGATCAGCGCGAGGAGCACGATGGGCCCGCGGGTGGGGATGCCTCCCGTGCCCGGTCCTGCGGACGGGCCCTGGCCGGTGGTGCTGGTGTGATCCACGTGCGCTCCCCGGGGTCAGTTCAGGATGTTGACGGCTCGGGCGATGATGAAGATCCCGATGGCCAGAGACATCGCGGACTGGGCCATCATCATCAGCTTGGCCCACGCCTTCAGGGGCATCGTGTCCGTCGGGCTGAAGGCGGTGGCGTTGGTGAAGGCCAGGTAGACGTAGTCGACGTACTGCGGCGTCCAGGGGCCCTCGACCAGGTTCGGGTTCTGCATCTCGGGAAAGGCGAACGACGGGGGCGTGGCGCCACCGGTGGCCCGGGCCGCGGGCCCGGAACGGTCGAGCTCCCAGTACCAGAGGCTGAAGGCGATGACGTTCGTGACCCAGATCGCCGCGCCGGTGGCCAGCAGCACTGTGGCGGTGTCCGCAGCCTCCTCGCTGAGGATCCCGTCGATGAGCTGGATGACGGCCAGCAGGTTGTCGAGCGTCAACACCAGGATCAGCAGCAAGGTGAGCCAGCGCAGCACGGCCGATCGGCGGTCGATGCGACCGGGATCGGTGATGATCAGCACGACGAGCAGGCCGAACTCGACCAGCGGGAAGATGTACGTCGGCTTGAAGACGTGGCGGTCCGGAAGGACCGCCTGCAGCGTGATGGCCACGACCACGCCCAGCGCCATGGGCCAGCGGCGCTCGCCGCTCACCGTCTGGGTCCAGTGGTGCCGCGGACCCACCTCCGCGTCGCCGGTCACAGGTCCTCGTCGCGCACCACGTCGTCGTCCTCGTCCTCGTCCCAGTCGATGTGGGCGGCATCCGGGTCGTCGATGATCGAGCTGGAGCGGCTGGAGAAGAAGAAGTCCCAGGCCCAGGCCACGAAGGCGTCCACGCGCTGGCGGGCGCCGCTCATGAGCCAGGCGTGCACACCCAACCAGGCCGCGAAGCCGACGTGGCCGTGGAGCTCGTGGTGATGGCGGCCCACCTCCGCGATGGCCGACCCCCGCCCGATCATCGCCATGATGCCCTTGTCCCGATAGGAGAAGGGTTCGGGCGGACGCCCCTCCATGTCGGCGAGGATGTTGCGGGCCGCCCATCGGCCGGCCTGGAGGGCGACCGACCCCAGCTGCGGCAGCGGTTCCCCGTCGGGCCCGGGCAGCATCGCCATGTCGCCGATGGCGTAGACCCGTGCGTGGCTTTCCACCCGCAGATCCGGCTGCGCCGGCAGCCGCCCACCGTGACCCTGCGGCAGCCCGGTCTGCGCGGCGAGCTCCGGGCTCTGGAGGCCACCGGCCCAGACGACGCAGCGGCTCAGGATCTGGTGCCCGTCGCTGAGCACGACGCGGTCCTTCATCACCTCGTCCACGCCGGTCTGCAGCAGGAGCGTGACGCCGTTGCGCTGCAGCTGCTCCGCGGCGTAGGTGTGCGCCTTGTCGGAGAACGCGCGGAGGACGACCTTCCCGTGGTCCACCAGGAAGATGCGCGTCTTCCCGACCGGGAGGTCGTGGAAGCGCTTGGGTAGGACGTCGCGCACGAGGTCCGCGACGGCCCCCGCCGTCTCCACGCCCGTCGGCCCGGCCCCGACGATCACGATGTTCAGCGCGCCCTGCTCGATGCGCTCCGGGTTGGTGTCGGCCTCCTCGAACACCTCGAACAGTCGCGTCCGCAGGGCCTTGGCGTCGCGCAGCGAGTACAGCGGGAAGGTGTGCTCGGCGGCGCCGGGGACGTCGAAGAAGTTGGGACGCGAGCCCGCGGCCAGCACGAGGTAGTCGCCGGTGAACGTCTGCCCGTCCGTCGTCGTCACCGTCAGGGTGGCGGGATCGCACGACGTCACGACCAGCTGCTTGACCGACACCGTCTCGTCCTTCCGGAAGATGGCCCGCAGGGAGCGGGCGACGTCCGTGGCGGAAAGCTCGGCGGTCGCCACCTGGTACAGCAGCGGTTGGAACTGGTGGTAGTTGTACCGGTCCAGCAGGACGACCGGCACGCCCTGCTTGGCCAACTCCTTCGCGCACCCGATGCCCGCGAAGCCACCACCCACGATGACCACGGACGGCTTCGAGTCCGCTTTGACCATTTCCACCCTCCCCCTCGTCGGCACGGATCGTTACACATGCGCCGGTTCCCGACGGCCTGCGGACGGCGACGTGGCGCTGGGTTCAGACGAGGCTGCGACGGCGCAGCCAGTTGAGCGCGAACCAGCCCCAGATCGGGGGAAGGTACGTCGTGAACGTGCGGGCCGTGAACGTCGCCGCCGTCGCCTCGCCCTGCGGGATCCCGGCCGCGGTGAAGCCGGCGATCAGCCCGGCCTCGACGACGCCCATGCCGCCCGGGATGGGCGCCAGACCACCGATCAGCGAGGCGAAGGAGTTGATGAGCACGACCTGCATGAGGGGCAGCGACTCCCCGTAGGCGTGCAGCGCGGCCAGGAGGACCATCGCGAACAGCAGCTCGCTGGCCAGGTTGCCGCCGAAGAGCTGCAGCATCTTCATCGGGCATCCCGGCGATCTGCTTCAGGTTGCTCCGGGCGCTCGCGATCTGGGGGGCGACCACGCTGTGCACCCGCCGCCGCAGCTTCGGGATCGTCACGACGGCGGCGATGGCCACGCCGGTCACGATGATCACGAGGAGAATGAGCGTCGAACCGTCACCGCCGCCCGAGCTCGATCCGCCGGTCGAGGACAGGTCGAAGTCGCCCCAGGTGAAGATGAGGGCGATGATGACGAGGATCGCCTCGACGACCATCGACGAAAGGGTCTTGAGCACACCCGAGCTGACGGCGATGGCGACGGCGAGGCCCTGGCGCTGGAAGTAGCGGATGACCATCGCCGTGGTGCCCACCGAGCCGGCCACGAACCCGGTGAAGTTGTTGGCGAACTGCACCGCCAGCGTCGGCCCGTACGGGAGCTGGGTGGCGACCGAGCCGAGCATCACGAACGCACCGGCGAGCTGCGGGAGCTGGGACAGGAGAGCCGTCACGACCAGCCAGCCCTTCTCCGAGCCGCGCACGATCTCGCCGAGGTTGGGCACGTCGCTGAACTGCCCGATCAGCAGGTAGACGCCGAGGATCGCCCCGGCGGCCATGAGCACGCTGGAGATCGAGACCCGCCGGAGCGGGACCAGCGTGGGCGCCTCCACGCCGGCCAGCGCGGCGCCCTGGTCGCGCAGCTTGGCCAGCAGCTTCTTCTCCTCGTCGAGGTCACGCCGCACGGGCGCGGAGAGCGCAGCCGGCTCGAGGAAGGTGAGCAGGTCGGCCAGGCCTTCCTTGCCGAGCACGCGCAGCGCGGCCGCCAGGGCCCGCTCCTCGCCGACCAGCGTGGCGGTGGTGGCCAGGAGCTGCACCCGGTCCAGCCCGACCTGCACCGGCGTGGGGACGGTGGAGCCGCGACTCAGCTCCGTGAGGACGACGACGCCGTCGGCCCGTACGAGGATGTTGGTGGCGCTGAGCGAGCCGTGGACGAGGCGGGCGGCGTGCAGCCGCTCGACCGTCGTCCACACCCGTTCGAGCAGCTCGTCCGTGATCTCCTCGGCGGCGAGCGATGGCAGCGGTCGGCCCACCTGCTGGCGGGTGACCAGCACGGCGTCCTCGTCCTCGCCGGCGGTCCCGGCGGCGACGACCTCGGCCACGGGGACGCCGGCCTGCCCGGCTCGCAGCAGGAGGTAGGCCCGGTGCTCCAGCTCGCCGAGGCGGGTGAGGAACATCGCCGGGCCTGAGTCCTTGTACCAGACGAACCTCCAGAGCTTGGACATGAGCCGCGCGTCCGAAGCGTCACGCCCGATGACCACGACGTAGAGACGGCGCTCGCTCAGGTCCCCGACGTGGTGGGCGACGAAGCGGGCTTCGCCCCAGACCTGCTCGTCGAGGAGGCGGAGGTCCGTCACCGGTACGCCCGAGCTCGGTCAGCGCTCCCATCACCTCGGCGACCGAGGGAGTGCCCTAAGGGCGACCCGACGGCGAAGCGGACGGCCGCGGCGATCCCCCATCCGAGGGCGAGCGCGCCGATGATGTCGGCCGAGAGCCCGACCGTCAGGAGGAAGGCGGCCATCGACGCCAGGGCGACCAGGGTCATGACCAGGTGACGGGCGGTTCGGGTCAGGTAGGCCGAGGCGACGAGCACGACCGAGTTGGACACGGCGAGCAGCACGACCGGATACGTCGGTGTGGAGTAGTCGTCCAGGCCGGCGGCCGAGCGCACGGCCGCGGAGTCGACCACCGCCTGCAACGCGGCGCCCGCCCCGAATGCGATCAGGCCGGCGGCGATCAGCACCAAGGTGAACCGCAGCCGCTTGGCGACCAGCACGGCGATGGTCAGGCCGATGAGGACGCCGACCGTGCCGAGGAGGTAGATGACCCACAGCCCGTCGCGCAGCGCTTCCGGGATGCTGACCACGAGGTCGTACCCGGCCTTCTCGAGTTGTGTGAGGTGCCGGGCCAGCACCGAGGTGATCACCACGAGGAACGCGGCGACGCCGACGCGGACCAGGTCGCTCGGATGGCGGCGGACAGCCTCGTCGGGGACGATGCCGAAGATGCGCCGGGTGACGGGCGCGCTCCACGACCAGGGCGCCGAGGCCTCGGTCGGCGCCGGTGCGCTGCTCGGCATCCGCCCATGCTTGCCGGAACCGCACCCCGGATGGCGGATCCGGGCCGACCGGTCGCGACACCCCGGCGGGAGATGACAGCCTGGGACGATGTCGACGTCGGACTGGGCGCGGCCGGTGGTCCACTGGGAGATCGAAGCCCGTGATCCCGAGCGACAGCGCGCCTTCTACCGCGCGCTGTGCAACTGGGACGTCGGCGAGGGACCCGTCATGATGATCCCAGCCGGCCTGGGCGGCCCGGAGCCGGGCCCGGGCGGTCACATCCGGGGCGGCGACAACCCGGGCGTCCGGCTGTACGTCCAGGTCAGGGAGCTCGCCGCGTCCCTGGACCTGGCGGTCGAGCTCGGGGGTCAGGTGGTGCTCGGGCCCTTCGATGTGCCGGGCGGCCCGACGCTGGCATCGATCCTCGACCCCGAGGGCAACCCGCTCGTCCTCGTCCAGCAGTAGTCCGGCGACGGGGCGCAGGCGTTTCAGTCGAGGTCGGTGTAGCGACGCACTTCGACCGTCGACCGGTCGACGTACGACATGAGCTCCTGGGCCAGCGGATCGTCGTCCCATCGATCCGCACAGGCATCGGCGTCCTCGCTGCGCGCCCACAGGTCGATGACCACCCACTCGCCGGCGCGGTCACCGACACCTCGCGCTGTCGTTCGCCGGAGGAGGCCGGGCTGCTGGTACGCGAACTCGGTCTGCAACCGCTTGTCGACGGCGAGGAAGGCGCCCTCGTCCGCACCGTCGACGAGCCGGAACGTCATGGTCTCGATCACGGCCACCGGGGCAGCCTCGCGCACACATCAGACGGGCTCCTCTTTCCACCGAATCGATATCGATTCGGTGGAAAAGGGCGGTCTACGTGGAAGGCCGTACCGCGCGGTCCCGCCGGGCGGCCGGATCCTGCTCGAAGTAGCCGGCGAACACCTCGTAGAGGTCGGGCTTGAGCTCCCGCATCTCCAGCGGCTGGTCGAAGAAGACCTCGGTGGCGACGGCGAAGAACTCCCCCGGGTCCTGCGCGCCGTACTCCCGCAGCAGAGGGTCGTGCCGGTGGGCACGGAGGTGCTCGTACTCAGCCGTGCAGACGCTCACCCAACGGTCGTACGCCTCGCGACCCGTCACCGGCGGGGTGCCGTCGATCATCCCGTCGAGCATGTCGAGCTTGTGGGCGAACTCGTGGATCACCACGTTGCGCCCAGTGCCCGCGTGCCGGGCATCGCCCGATGCCGTGTCCCAGGCCACCAGGACCGGCCCCCGCTGCTGGTGCGCCTCGCCCAGGAGGTCGAGGGGCTCCTCGGTGACCACCCCCGGCACGGGTCCGGGCCGCGGCCGCCGTGACGTGACCGTGGTCGGGTGCACGATGACGGCCCGCACCTCGCGGTAGGCGTCGAGGCCCAGGCCGAGGACCACGAGCGCGGCCTGCGCGGCGATGACCGTGCACATCTCGTCGGTCAGCGTGAACCCACGGGCCGCCTCCCAGCTCTTGCCGGCCAGCAGCTCCGACGTCAGCTCGCCGAGCTGCTGCCGTTCGTCCTGGTCGAGGTAGTTCCACTCACCGAGCGACGTGCGCATCAGGCCGGTCCAGTCCGCCGGCAGCCGGCGCGCCGGGCGTCGCTTCCAGAACGGCACGCCGACAGGCTCGCACGCGTCAGCCGCCTCGACGACGGAAGGACGGTCGCCGTGGGAGCATTCGTACGTGGATCAGGAGACGCTCGACTTCTACGCCACGCCCGGCCGCTTCACCGCCCTCGATGACGGCGAGCTCCGTGCAGGCGACATCCGAGAGGTCGTGGACGTCGTGCAGGGCTTGTTGATCTACGACGTCGTCGCCGAGCCGTTCTACGGCGTCGAGCTCCCACCGGAGCAAGCCGACACGATTCACGAACGCGACTCTGCTCGCCTGCTTGCCATGGCCCGAGCCGTGGACTCCCGCCCCCTCCGCCAGGCTCGGCCGGCGGTCAACCGTGTCGGAGCACGCTGCCACACGTTCAGCCGGCTGACGGTGGCGTTGCTTCGCGCAGCCGGCGTACCTGCCGCGAGCGCGCTGCGGGTTCGGCGCGTACTTCCGACCGGATGGCTCGAGGATCATTGGGTGGCGGAGTACTGGAACGCCGCTGCCGCACGGTGGCAGATGGTGGACGCCCAGCTCGATGCGACATGGCAACGGATGATCCACTTCGAGGGGGACCCCTACGCGATCACTTCGACGGAGTTCGTGACCGCAGGACATGCGTGGCAGGCGTGGCGTCGCGGCGAACTCGATGCCGGCCGCTGCGGACTGTCCGCGATCGATGAGCACGGTGCGTACTGGATCGCGGGCAACCTGCGCCTCGATCTCGCGTCGCTGAACAAGGTTGAGATGCTCCCCTGGGATGTCTGGGGAGCAGGCTGGCAACCGGGCGACCAACCCACCGACGCAGTGCTCCACTGCTTCGACACGGTTGCGGAGTTGACCGTGGACGTCGACGCCCGATTCGGCGACTTGCGGAAGCGGTACGAGACCGATGACTCACTACGGATGGATGGCACGGTCTTCAACGTGGTCCGTGGTCAACTCGAATCGGTGTAGCTCACCGTAGCGACCCGAGTCGTCCAGGCTGACGGACCAGGTGTCACCGAACGCCAGCTGCAGTCGGGTGAGAAGGGCACCCTCGACACGCGGCTCCGATAGCGTGCGCACGCTGGCCGATGTCGAACTCGTTGCCTTCCCGATCGCGATCGTGATCCATGTGATGTCGCCGAGCGAGCCTCCGCCGGTTCGAGTGGCGCCGAGTCCGACGAGCCGTGCTGCCTCGGCGTCCGGGTCGGAGACATGCAGATCGAGATGCATGCGGTTCTTGGTTTGCTTCGGCTCGGGAACGCCTTGCACGAGGAACACGGGACCCGTGTAGCCTTCCGGCGGGACGAGGCGGCAGGACTGCACGGTGATGGCGTGGTGGTAGCGGTGGTGGTTGGGTACACGATCTCGCGCGGCGTCGTGCGCGGCCGCACCGCGATGTGCGTACGGTTGTGGCGCGGATCCTTGGTGAGGGCAGGCATGAAGCACGGGACGAGACCAACGCACGGTCCAGCGGCGGATCGTGAAACCTGGAGATGATGGGTCTGTCAACGCTACCGGAACTTCCACGACCCAGTCGGTGTCGTGTCGAGGGCCCTCCGATCGGGGAGCCGGGCGGCCCGACGCATGCTCGCCCGCGAGCTGGCCGTGCTCCTCCTGACACCGGTCGACCTGGTGCTGAGCGTCCACGAACAGCGCCTCGAACACGTGGGTGAACGACCCGACCAGCATCCGATCGTGCTCGTCGTCGGGCCTCCGCGTGCGGGCACGACACTCGTCTACCAGACGCTGGCACACCACCTCCCATTCTCTTTCTTCAACAACCTCAGCAGCTTGTTCCCGAGATCCCCTATCACCATGTGCAAGGCCTTCAATCGATTTCTGCCTTCGGGCGAGCTCAATGCTGACAGCTACTACGGAAACACGGTCGAGCTCGGCGTGCCGAATGACGGCTTTCACGTCTGGAACCGCTGGCTCGGCGAGGACCGGTATCGTGCACCTCGTCACCTGTCTGTACAACAGCAGGCGAGCATGCGGTCCTTCTTTCATGCATGGAATCATCAGTTCGACCGTCCATTCTTGAACAAGAACAACAGGAACATGATGTGTCTCGAGTTGCTGTCCTCCACCCTCGACAACGTCACGTTCATCGTCGTCAAGCGGGACCCGTTCTACGTTGCTCAGTCGCTCTTAAAGGCTCGAGAAGACGTCCAAGGCGACCGCTCGATCGGGTGGGGAGCCGGTGCCGACGACGGCCTGCTGAGCCCCGCCGCATCTCCCCTGGAGCAGGTGGCCGATCAGACGCGCCGGCTTGACGAGCAGCTGGAAATGTCGGAGCGACGGGTCCCTGCGGCGAGCGTCGTCGAGTGTGCAGTACGAGCAGTTCTGTCGTGATCCGACCAGCTTCGTCCGCATGATCAGGGAACGTGTCTGGGGAGCGGAAGCGACGTCCGATCATACTCTCGGCACGATCGCACCGTTCCACGACCGCAACGAGATTCGCCTCTCTGAGGGCGAGGCCAACGAGCTGAGGCGACTGCTCGAGTGCTGACCCGCGAGCGCACGCCACCGGTCGAGCTGTCGGTCACGACGGCTCGAACAGGAGCACCTCGATGTCGCCTCGGAACAGTTGACGGTCCACGAGGCTGTAGTCGGCAGTGAGCGGACTGAGCAGCTGTGGCACTCACGTCGTGTTGTCGTGATCGAGTCCGATCACGAGACCCGGCACGAGGTCAGCGCGCGCCGTGTTGGAGCGGGAGGCCGCTGCCGACACCCGCGGTGAGGGACTACCTCTCGCAGATCGGCCGGACGGAGCAGTTTGGCCAGCTCACAAAGTGCTCGGTATCACGGCTAGCCCGTAGCCCACGGTGTTCGGACGGAACGTGTTGTCCACGGTCAGGAAGAGCCCGCTGGTATCGATCTTCAACGAGAGCTCGAGCCATTGATCAACGTCGTCGCCCCGGTCCCATTGCCGAGACCATCCGGTGGGGCATAGGAATCAAACCTTTGACGAGCACCGGGTAGCGACCAGGCATCTCATACGCATTCGACTGGCGTGGTCCGGTTCGCCAGTCAACGAAATGCACGTTCTTCTTTAGCGAGTTCTCGTGCTATTGGCAGCGCGGGCGATCGTATCGTCGAGTCGGGTGGCGAGAGCATTCGCGGCCAGCTGCTCGACGCGTGTCAAAGCCGTAGCACGAGTCAGACCCGAGTTCGGCGGGGTGTCGGGTTTTGCCTCGTGAGTGGGGGAGCGTCGGATGGTGTTTCGACTGCATCGGCGGATGAGAGCGCACGCGTGGGTCAGGTGATGTGGGCCTGGTCCCAGAGGCGGGTGACGACGTGGAGATCACTTCTCAACCACAACGTGGGTCGTCACCTCTTGGCGCGACCCTTCCCGAGCCACAACGCCCTCGCCCGATTGGATAATCGATCAAAATTCGCAGCTCGAGGGACTCCTACTGCGCGGATGAACCGACGCTCGAAGCCATGCACGAGAAGTGATTACTGCTCGATTGCCGATCCCGCGAGGTCTGAACGGTCAAACGTACCGCAGCCCTCGACGACGAAACTCCCGGGCCTCATGGCGATCCGGCAGGTGGTAATGATCGACCCGGAGGTCGTGTCGACTCGTCTTCCCTCACCCCGTTCGAGGACATCGATCGCCTGCCAGAGTCCGGTGACAGCGTGGTCCAACAACCGCTCAGACAGCCGGGCGACGGTGTCAGAGTCGTCCACGGCCTCTTCGTGCTCCCACAGAACCTCCCCACCGTCGACCTCCTTTGCCATCGAGTGGTAGGTCACCGCCACGGAGCGCTCCTGGTTGTACAGGGCCCACCAGACCGGCGCCACGCCTCGGTAGTCCGGAAGGCGACCGGCGTGGCGGTTGATCCAACCGAGACGAGGCACGGCCAGCACGGGCGGGCGGAGCAGCCCCGCGCCGGCGTTGAAGGCCAGGTCGGGTTCGAGGTGCGCCAGCTGCGCCACCGAAGTCCTCCCTGTTTGGGCTGGTGATCGCCACGACCGGAACGCCGTGCGATCTGAAGACCTGGGCCACCGATCGCGGCTCGCCACGGCCCGCGCTGGCGGCGACCTGGCGGGCCAGCCGTGGCAGCGAGCCAACCCCCCCGAGCCGGAGATGGTAGCGAAGCCCTCCGTCCGGAGAGGGCAATGACGGCTCGATGGCCGCAGCGACGAACTCGGTCCCGACCGGCTTGAACGTCAGAAGGCGATCGAAGAACCGTGGGAGCAGCGTTGGGACGTCTTCCGCCAGCACGAAGATCCGCCGTGACATGAAAAGGCAGCCTGAACGATGACACGACAACCGCGGTCCCAGCGGAACACGTGTCGGGTGTCTACGGACGGGGTCACCGCCACGGATCGCGGTCCGCTGACTACATGATTTCAGCATGCGCAAGGGCGGCATCGCGGCATGATTTCACCATGAGCGACACCAAAGTCCAAACGATTCAGGATATCTACGAGAGGTTCGGTCGAGGCGACTTCAACGCTATCCTCGAGCGGGTCATCGACGACGTCGACTGGGCCTCGGAGCCGGACTGCCCCGCCCCCTGGCACGGCGTGCACCGAGGCAAGGACGCCCTGCACAACCTCTTCAAGTCCCTGGGTGAGAAGTTGGACGTCACCGACTTCACGCCGCTCGCCTTTGCCTCCAACGAAACGGAAGTCATGGTCGTGATCCGTACCAGCGACACGCAAGTCCTGCTGCACCGGCGAGTCGACCGAGTCCTGGGCCTGATCCGCTGCGCGACGTGAGCCGCTGGCGGCGGGCCCCGGCGCCGGCGTCTAGAGCGCTCTCGACGTTGTGCGGTACCGGTGAGTACTCGTTGGCCACGGCGCGGTCGGCGATCCGGGCGAAGACGAGGGTCACCGCATCGACCGGTGACCCAACAGCGCAGCGATCGCTTTGAGGCTCATCACGGCTGATGGCTTGGGTGGCGAAGGTGTGACGAGCTGGTGGGCGTACATCGAGTCGATCGCGGCTCGCTGCCCGACGCACTTCTGTGCACCTGGTGCACCTGGCGACTTCGCCGCGTCGGACTGCCGGCCGGAGAAATACCCATCTGACGTGGGCTTCTCCGTGGGCACGGCACGACTCGAACGTGTGACCTCCACCGTGTCAAGGTGGCGCTCTAACCAACTGAGCTACGCGCCCGGAGGCGCGAACGCTACCAGCCGGCCGGCGCCGCAGACATCCGCTTCGAAGCGCTCTCGCGGAGCTGCGTGGCGAAATCCGCAACCGATCTCCGCGAGACTCGGCCTGGACCCGAGGGCGCAGGCGGAGCCCGGCTCGCCCTCGGATTCTGGTGAGGATCTGTCGCGACCCCCGAGACGATTCTGCGCCAGAAACCCGAGGGCCGCCGACAGCAGCGCCCGGGCGATCCCCACCCGGCGGTCAGCGGAGGCGCAGTGAGACCTCGTTGGCGACCAGCCGGCCGGCCCGGGTCAGCACGACCCGGTCGCCGTCCGGTTCGACGAGACCCTCCGGCAGCTCGTCCACGGCCAACGCCTCACGGGGGACGCCTCCTCGGGTGCGGAGCGCCAGTTGCAGGCCCTCGAGGCGCCTCGTCTCGGCGTCCAGGTCCTCGCCGGCCGCCTCGGCCGGCTGGCCCGCGGTGACGAGACCGATGTACCGCTCCGGTGTGCGGACGTTCCACCAACGCCGGCCGGCGCGGTGCGAGTGGGCGGCGCAGCCAAAACCCAGGTAGTCGCCCTGGGACCAGTACAGGAGGTTGTGCCGGCACTCGTGGCCGGGCCGGGCCCAGTTGGAGATCTCGTAGCTGGCCAGCCCGGCCTCGCTGAGCAACGTGTCCGCGACCTCGTACTTCGCGGCCTGATCGTCGTCGTCGGGGTAGCGGGCGGGGTCCAGCGCCAGCGGGGTCCCGGCCTCGACGGTCAACCCGTAGGCCGAGACGTGCGGCGGGTCGAGGGCCAAGACAGAGCGCACGGTGTGCTCCCAGTCGTCCAGTGACTCCCCGACGGTGCCGTAGATGATGTCCAGGTTGAACGTGTCGAAGCCGGCGTCGCGGGCCAGCGCCACACTGCGGCGCACGTTCTCCGAGTCGTGTGTACGGCCCAACGCCTTCAGCACGTGCGGCACCATCGACTGCACACCGAACGAGAGTCGGTTCACGCCGCCGGCGCGGTACGTGGCCAGGAGCGCCGCGGTCACGTCGTCCGGGTTGCACTCGACCGTGACCTCGGCCCCGTCGGCCAGGGGCAGCGCCGCCAGCACCCGCGCGAGATCGGCGGCTGGCACCAGCGAAGGCGTCCCGCCGCCCACGAACACGCTCGTCACGCCGCCGGGGCCGAGCACGCCGGCAGCGGCCACGGCGGCCGCAGTCGATCTCCGCCTGCACCGCATCGAGGTACTCCGCCACCAGGTGGTGGCGGTCCGTCCACGTGGCGAAGGCGCAGTAGTCGCAGCGGGCCGCGCAGAACGGGATGTGGAGATAGACGCCGAAAGGCGTTTGGGGCGCGGCCGTCACTCCTTCGGCGCGTTGGGGTTGAAGCGCAGACCCCACGCGTCGAGCTTACGGATGGCCTGGTCGATGGTGAGGTCGAACATGGCGGCTACCGCCCGCATGTCGTCCGCCCGGATGGTCAGGACCTTGCCGTTGAAGTCCCCGCGGGCATGCTGGATCATCTTCAGGTACCGGGCCAGCATCTCGAAGTTGGGCCCGTCGAGCTCGGCCAGACGGCTGAGGTCGACTGCGACCTTCTCGCCCGAGCCGCCGCGGTTGGCCGGCGGTGCGCCGTCGGCGTCGCCGGGATCGGGAAGGAGCTGGTCGACGGGCGCCTCGTAGATGAGGGCCAGTCGGGCCAGCCGGGGCACGGAGATCGCCCGCTCACCGCGTTCGTAGGCACCGAGCACCGACGCCTTGAACTCGCCGCTCGAGAGCTCCTCCACGGCGTCCAGCGACAGCTTCTTCTGGGCCCGGATCGACCGCAGGCGCTGGCCCACCAGACGGGCGTATGGGGAGCCGGCGCCGTCTTCGCCGGTGGGGTTCTCGGTTTCCATGTTCTTGACCACGGGAGGATTGGTACCACAAGGAAGACCACGCAGAGTGAAAAAGTCTCGTGCCCTGGCCTCTCCGCCGTCACCGGGCCGAGATGGCGACCATCGGTGCGTCCCCGACCGCAGAGGGTGGTCGCCGACCACCCAGGGCGCTCAGCCGGGCGTGGGGCGCCGGAAGGCCGCCACCAGCAGGACGCCGGCGGCGATGGCGGCGGTCTCGGTCCTCAGGACGTGGGGTCCCAAGCCAACCTGAGCGACGGATCCTCCCCCGCTCGCCAGCTCCTCGGCCGTCCATCCGCCCTCCGGACCGATGAGCACGGTCGGCCTGTCGACCCCGTCTCCAGCGCCGGGGACGGCCATGGCAACGTCGTCACCACCGGCGGCGATCAGCTCGCCAGGGCCCTGGACCTCGGAGACCTCCGGCAGCCACACCCGGCGGCTCTGCATACCGGCGCTGCGCACGACGCGCCGGAGCCGCTCCACCGCCTCGTCGCGCTGATCGCCGGTCCAACGCACCACGCTCCGGGCGCTGTGAAGCGGCACGATGCGGTCGATCCCGACCTCCGTCAGGGCCCGCACCACCAGGTCGGGGCGGTCTCCCTTCACCACCGTGAAGCCGACCGTCAACGTCGGTCGGGCGGCCGATTCCGACACCACGGACCCGAGTGGCTGCAGCTCCGCCCCCAGCACCACCGGACGCCAGCGGCCCCGTCCGTCCCCGACCGTGAGCTCAGCGCCGGCGCGTAGGCGCAGGACGCGCTCCAGATGGTGCCGGTCAGCGCCCTCGAGGACGGGCTCGTCGACCGAGGAGACGAAGACGTGGGCCGCCGCCGTCCGAGGGGTCAGCACATCCGGGCCGGCCGCTCATCCGGCGGTCAGGAGAAGGCGGACTTGATGCGGGACATCAGGCCCTGCCCGCCGGGCGGCTCGACCGGATCCCCCAGCTCCTCGGCCAGGCGCCGCATGAGCTCCTCCTGCGTCGGAGGTGAGCTTCGTCGGCACGTCCACCACGAGCTCGGCCCGGAGATCACCCCGCCCGCGCCCCCGCACGGCCGGGACGCCACGACCGCGGAGCGTGAACACGCGGCCCGACTGCGTGCCGGCGGGGATCCGCAGTTCCTCCTCGCCGTCGAGGGTCGGCAGCGTCACCGTGGTGCCGAGCGCGGCCTGCACGATCGACACGTGGACGGTGGTCACCAGATCGTTGCCCACCCGGGTGTAGCGCTCGTGGGGCCGGACACGGAGGTGGACGTAGAGGTCGCCCGCTCCCCCGCCCCGCGGCCCGACTGCGCCGCGACCGCTGAGCCTCAGCGTCGACCCGCTGTCGACCCCGGCCGGCACGTCCACCTGGAACGTCCTGTCCTCGACCAGCCGCCCATGGCCGGAGCACACCTCGCACGGCGTCACGACCACCTCGCCGAGGCCGCCGCAGCGCGGGCAGACCGACGCGGTGACCATCTGGCCGAGCAGGCTCTGGCGCACCCGCCGGACCTGCCCCGTCCCGGCGCACTCGATGCAGGTGACGGGCTTGGTCCCCGGCTCGGCGCCGAGACCGTCGCACTGCTCGCAGCGCACGGCCGTCTTGACGGTGACGGGGAGCGTCGTGCCGAAGACCGCGTCCTCGAAGCTGATGTCGGCCTGGACCTCCAGGTCCTGGCCGCGCGGAGGTCCGGCCGGCCCGGAGGAGCCTCCGCCGAAGGGGTTGCCGCCGAAGAAGGCGTCGAACAGGTCGCCGAGGCCGCCGCCTCCGGCGTTGAAGAAGTCACCGCCGCCGCGACCCGACGCGCCGGCGACGCCGGCCTCACCGAAGCGGTCGTACCTGACCCGCTGCTCGGGGTCCGACAGCACCTCGTAGGCGTGCGAGACCGCTTTGAAGCGCTCCTCCGCCTTGGCATCACCCGGATTGGCGTCGGGGTGGAGCTCCCGTGCCCGCTGGCGATAGGCGCGCTTGAGGTCCTCGGCCGAGGCGTCGGGACGGACGCCGAGCAGCGCGTAGAAGTCCTCGGCCATGTCGCCCCGGAGGCTACTGCCGCTACCCCTCGGACAGGCGCTCGCCGAGGCGCTGGCTGACCACGTCGACAGCCGCCAAGGCCTGGGGATAGTTCATGCGCGTCGGCCCCAGCAGCCCCACGGTGCCGATGGCCTCGCCCTCGACGATGTACGGCGCCACGACCACCGAGCAGACCGCGAGCTGCTCGATGCCGTGCTCGGCGCCGATGGCCACCGACACGCCGCGGTCGAGCATGTCGCGTATCAGCGACACCACGACGTACTCCTGCTCGAGGGTCAGCAACACGTTGCGCACGACGTCCACTGCGTCGAACGCCGAAGCCACGGAAGCCGTTCCGCCGATGTACAGGTGGTCGTCCGGACGGCTGCTCCTGGCCCGCAACTCCTCGAGCCCACGCCGTGCCAGCCGGCCGACAGGGTCGTCACCCTCGGGCGGCGCGGGCAGCGTGGCGTCACCCAGCTCCGCCAGGCTGGAGCCGGTGCCGTGGCGGGCCAGCAGTGCGGACGCGCTGTCGACCACGACGTCGGAGACGTCCGGCTCCCGCTCGAAGGTGACGTTCTCGACGGTGCCGTTCGACAGCACCGCCACCAGCATGAGCTCGCGGTCGGACAGGGACACGAGCTGGAGCGACCGCACCTTGGCGATCTCCGCCGTCGAAGCGGTGGTGACGACCGCGGTGTAGTTGGTCAGCTGGGTCAGGAGGCCGGTCGTGTGCTGCAGCATGCGTTCGAGGGCACCGTGGGCCGTGGCGAAGAAGTCCCGCACCTGCTGGCTGCGCACGTCGTCCAGAATCCCGGGCTGCGCGATCTCGTCGACGTACACCCGGTACGCCTTGTCGGTCGGCACCCGCCCGGCCGAGGTGTACGGCTGGCGCAGGTAGCCCTCCTGCTCGAGGACGGCCATCTCGTTGCGGATGGTCGCCGGCGACACCTTCAGCGTGGCGTCCGCGGCGACGTGCGAGGACCCGACGGGCTGCGCCGTCTCTATGTACTCACGGACGATGGCCCGGAGGATCTTGGACTTGCGTTCGTCGAGCATGAGGTCACCCCGCTGGACTCAGGCTATCCAGCGGGCCTTCCCGCCACCGGTCCCTTGACCAGCCCGTAGCGGCGCAGCGATTCGGCCCGCTCCTCCCGGTGGTCGACCATCGGCGGGTGGTAGCCGAGCGGGATCCCCCGCTTGGACTCCCACGGCGCGTGCACGTCGTCGCCGTCGACGTGGGCCAGTTCGGGGACCCACCGGCGGATGTAGGCGCCGTCCGGATCGAACCGCTTCGACTGCGTGACCGGGTTGAAGATACGGAAGTAGGGCGCGGCGTCCGTGCCCGTGCCCGCCGTCCATTGCCATCCGTGGCTGTTCGACGCCAGATCGCCGTCGACGAGGTGCGCCATGAAGTGGCGGGCTCCCCACTGCCACGGCACATGCAGGTCCTTCACCAGGAAGCTGGCCGCCACCATCCGGACGCGGTTGTGCATCCAGCCCGCGGCCAGCAGCTGGCGCATGCCGGCGTCGACGATCGGGTAGCCGGTCTCACCCCGTTGCCAGGCCTCGAAGCGGCGGCCCGCGTCCACCCCGGTGTCGACCGGCATGGCGTCCATGCGGCGGTTGAGGTTCTCCCACCCCGATCGGGGATGGTGGTACAGGACGTCGGCGTAGAAGTCGCGCCAGGCCAGCTCCGTCGCGAAGACCCGTTCGGACTTCGACGCACCGAGCTCGCCGAGGAGCTGCCGGGGGTGGACCATCCCGAAGTGCAGGTACGGCGAGAGCCCGCTGGTGCCGGGAAGGTCGGGCCGGTCCCGTCCCGAGGCGTAGCGCACCAGCGCGCCGCGAGCGAAGTCCTCCCATCGGGCGTGGCCCGCCGCCTCACCAGCGGGCGGCAACTCCGCGGTCGGTGGCCGGCGGGCGCGGCAGCGGCTCCGACCTGATGGCCGGACGGCCCCGCCACTCGGGCTGGGGCTCCGGGAGCGGCGCGCTCCAGCCGGCCCGCCGCCACGCCTTCGAGAACGGCGTGAACACCGCGTAGGGAGCGCCGTCCTCCTTCGTCACCGATCCGGGGTCGGCCGCGTACGGCGAACCGGTCAGCACCAGCGATCGACCGTCTGCTTCCAGAGCGGATGCGACGGCTCGATCCCGCCGCCGGCCGTACGGACCGAAGTCGGCGGTGGCGTGGACGTCCCGGGCGCCGAGCTCCTCGGCCAACTCGGGCACGACGGTGGCCGGATCGCCCGCGCGCACGACCAGCGCTGCGCCCATGGCGTCGTCCAGCGCGGCCAGCCCCGCGAGCAAGAAGGCCTGCCTCGGCGCGCCGGCACGCGCGAGGAACACCGGGTCGAGCACGAACAGCGGTGTGACGGGCCCGCCGGCCGTCGCCGCGCACAGGGCCGGATGGTCGGCCAGGCGGAGGTCGCGCCGGAACCACAGCACCGTCGGCGTCCGGCTCACGACGCGGGCAACGTCAAGGGACCGACTCGGCGGGGACGACCGGAGGGGCGGCGACCGATCTGGCCCGCGCCCTCAGCGACAGCGCCACCGCGCCGACGCATCCCAGGGCGACCAAGCCCCCGTACGCGATCGACCAACCTGCGCCAGCGTGGTCGCCGATCCACCCGGTGATCGGTCCGCCGATCGGAGTGGACCCGAGAAACGCCGTGGCCTGGAGGGCGAGCACGCGGCCCCGCATGTTCGGGGGGACCCGGGGCATGATGATGCCATTGGTCGACGCGATGTAGCCGGCGCCGCCCATGCCCATCGGGATGGCAAGCACGAAGGCCACGGCCAGCGTCGGCGCGACGCCCATCAGCGTGGAGAACACACCGAGCAGGGTGAGCGTGGCCAGCATGGCGGTGATCCCGACGTGGCGCTGCGAGGCGATGATCAGCGAGCCGGCGAAGCTGCCGAGGCTGGTCACGGCCAGCAGGAGCCCGAAGGCCGTCACCCCGCCGTCCAGGTTCCGCGACGACACCAGGAGCAGCGAGACCCCGTAGTTGAAGGCGAAGGTCGAGACGACGATCAGCACGATGAAGGTGGGCCGCAGCACGGGCTCGCGCCAGACGAAGCCGAGCGCCTCGCGGAGCGGACGGCCGCCGCGAGGCGCGGGCGTGACCATGCGCAACTGGGCCGGGTTCATGAGGATCAGGCTGACCAGCACGGCCAGGAAGGACAGACCGTTGCCGATGAAGCACCAGCCGGTGCCTACCAGGCCGACCAGCACGGCGGCGAGGGCCGGGCCGAACACGCGGGAGCCGGTCATGACGGCGGTGTTGAGCGAGAGGACGTTGGGGATGTCCTCCTCGTCGACCAGCTCCGTCACCAGGCTGCGACGGGCCGGGTTGTCGATGGCGGCCAGCACGCCGAGCACGACCGTCAGGCCGTAGACCAGCCCCAGGGTGACGACGCCGGTCAGGTCGAGGACGCCGAGGAGGAGGGCCTGCGCGGCCATGCCGGCTTGCGTGACGATGGTGAGGCGACGCCGGTTCACCCGGTCGGCGAGCACACCGGCCCAGGGGCCGAGGAGCAGCAGCGGCAGGAACTGGCAGGCCAGCACCAGCCCCAGCGACGTGCCCTGACCCGACAGGCGGTAGACCAACCAGCCCTGGGCGGTCGCCTGCATCCACGTGCCGCAGTTCGACACGAGCATCCCGGCGAAGAACAACCGGGCGTTCCGCTGCTTCAGCGAGCGGAACGTCCCCAGCCGAGCCATCCCCTCCTTGCTACCGGATGTTCAGCGCCGATGCACCGCCGGCTCGGCGCGCGCTAATCATCGAGGCGGAGCGCGGCGACGAAGGCTTCTTGGGGGACCTCGACCCGCCCGATCGACTTCATCTTCTTCTTGCCTTCCTTCTGCTTCTCGAGCAGCTTGCGCTTGCGCGTGATGTCGCCGCCGTAGCACTTGGCGAGGACGTCCTTGCGCTTGGCCTTGACCGTCTCCCGGGCGATGATCTTCCCGCCGATGGCCGCTTGGATCGGCACGTCGAAGAGCTGCCTCGGGATCAGCTCGCGCAGCTTCTCGCACATGCGCCGGCCGTAGTCGTAGGCCTTGTCCCGGTGGACGATGGTCGAGAAGGCGTCGGCCACCACGCCGTTCAGCAGCACGTCGACCTTGACGAGATTGGCCCGGGCGTAGTCGGCAGGCTCGTAGTCGAGCGAGGCGTACCCCTGGGTCCGGCTCTTGAGCTGATCGAAGAAGTCGATCACCACCTCGGCCAGCGGGATGCGGTAGTGCAGCTCGACCCGCTCGGGCGACAGGTACTCCAGCTTGACCATGTCGCCCCGCCGGGTCTGGCAGAGGTCCATGAGCGTGCCCGTGTAGTCCTTGGGCGTGATGATCGAGACCTTCAGGAGGGGTTCCTCGATCCAGTCGATCTCCTGAGGCACCGGCAGGCCCGCCGGGTTGTCGATGACCTCCTCGGTGCCGTCGGTCCGCCGCACCCGGTACTCGACGCTCGGCGCGGTGGCGATGAGCGCCAGGTCGAACTCGCGCTCGAGACGCTCGCGCACGATCTCCATGTGGAGCAGGCCGAGGAAGCCGCAGCGGAACCCGAAGCCGAGCGCGCCGGACGTCTCCGGCACGTAGGAGATCGACGCGTCGTTCAGACGCAGCCGCTCGAGGCTCTCGCGCAGATCCTCGAAGTCGTCGCCGTCCACGGGATAGAGACCGCAGAACACCATCGGCTTCGGAGTGCTGTAACCCGGGAGAGCCTGCGCGCCGTGGCGCCCGGCCTCGGTCACGGTCTCGCCGACGCGGGCCTGACCGACATCCTTGATCCCGGCGATGAGATAGCCGACCTCGCCGGGACCGAGCTCGGCCACGGGCGTCGGCGTGGGCAGTCGTACCCCGATCTCGTCGGCCTCGTGGATGGTGCCGGCCTGCGCGAACCGGACCCTGGCCTGGGCGCCCAGGCGTCCGTTCATGACGCGGATGGAGCTCACCACGCCGCGGTACTGGTCGTACTGGCTGTCGAAGATGAGCGCCTGCAGCGGCGCGTCCGCGTCGCCGGCCGGCGGCGGGATGCGCTCGATGACGGCGTCGAGCAGCTCGGCCACGCCCTCGCCGGTCTTGGCCGACAGGCGCAGGATGCCCTCGGCCGGGATGCCGAGCACGGTCTCGATCTCATCCGCGTAACGGTCTGGATCGGCCGCCGGCAGGTCGATCTTGTTGAGCGCGGCGACGATCTCGAGGTCGTGCTCCAGCGCGAGGTAGCAGTTGGCCAGCGTCTGGGCCTCGATCCCCTGGGAGGCGTCGACGACGAGCACCACGCCCTCGCACGCCGCCAGGGAGCGCGACACCTCGTACCCGAAGTCGACGTGGCCCGGGGTGTCGATCAGGTGGAGCGTGTGGCCCTTCCACGACACCCGCACGTTCTGGGCCTTGATGGTGATGCCCCGCTCCCGCTCGAGGTCCATCGAGTCGAGGTACTGCGCCCGCATGTCCCGCGCGTCGACCGCGCCCGTCATCTCCAGGATCCGGTCGGACAACGTCGACTTGCCGTGATCGATGTGGGCGATGATCGAGAAGTTGCGGATGCGGGCGAGCTGCATGGCTCGCTCGATGCTACCGACGCGCCCGCGGCTCGGCCCTGGAGCTTCACGCAGGTGCGACGGCGAGCGCGGCGGCTCAGCCGTAGACGACGAGGCCGTTGCCCGACGTGGTGATGGCCAGGCGGCCGCCTTCGGCGCGCGAACGCCGATGGGCCGGATGAGCTGGTTGGCCGCCACCGCGTCCGGATCGGGCAGGCGATCCCACTCGGCGGCATCGCTGGCGCCGGGGTCGTACCGGTAAACCGTGCCGGGCTTGTCGAGCGTGGGATCCGCACCGGCCACGACGACCAGGGTCGACCCGCTGGCCGCCAGCGGCACGACGCCGTAGGCGGTGGACAGCGGTGTCCATCCCGTGCCCCCGACGACCGGCGCGTCCACGGGGGTGAGGGCGCAGGTCTCGGTCAGGCAGCGGACCGGATCGTCGATCCGCCCCAGGGTCCGGAGCCCGGAGAGGAACAGCGCGTCGACACCACGGACGTAGGCCATCTCCCGGCTGGCCTCGCCCGGGAGCCCCGAACGGCCGAGGACGGGAACCCAGGCCAGCGGGCCGGTGCCCGGCGCCCACCGCGCCGCCCACAGCCCCTCCTTCGCGGTCTCGGCGAGGATGACCGTCCCGGCGGCATCGATGACCGTGAGGACGGTGGCCGAGGCCGGCGCCACGTCGTCCGGCAGCGCCGGTGTCTCGAACGGCTGGGCCGTCCGCGGCGGCACGCCCGCGCCCGCGGTGGTCAAGCGCCGCCATTCCACGAGTGCCGGTGTCGCCCTTGAGCGGTCCCAACGGGCGGACCACAAACCGTTGTCAGCGATGCCGACCAGCACCGTGTTGTCGATGGCGGCGCCGTCAATGGTGGCCAGAGCCACGGGCTGACGGAACACGGGCAAGCGCAGCTGGGTGGACGGCGCCGTCCCGGGGGGCACGGCGAGGAGGAGGCCACCGAACGTCGAGGTGGCCTGGCCCACGAGCGCCGTGCCCCCGTCGAGGACGGTGACCGAGAGCCCCTTGGTCACGTCGGAGGCGATGGTGGGCGCCTGGTCGAGCTCGTGGCGCACGTCCGGGCGGGTGACGGTGAGATCGGCGCGGAAGAGGAAGCGGTCGGCGTCCGTGGTGTACGACGTGCCGTCCTGCAGCACGACGTCACCCTGGAAGGTGGAGCCGATGCCGAACACCGCCGGACGCCACGGCGGGGAGGAGCCGCCGCCCGGCTGCTGCCGGACGTGGTGGATCCAGAGCCCGGCCTTGCCGGCCACCAGGTAGCGCCCGTCCGAGAGGACCCGAACGGACGACACCACGTACTGGTCGTTGCCCAGCGTGCTGGTTCCGTCGACGAACCACCTGAGACCGTCGTGGCCGTACAGGTCGAGATCGACGGCGGCTTCCTGGGCCAGCGGCTCGAGCACCTCGGGCGACGGGAACGGACCGGTGTCCCAGCGCACCCTGGCCCTGGTGACCTCGAAGTCCGTTCGCTCCGTGTCGGTCGCCGCCGCCTTGGGAAGGCTGGCACCGGTGATCACGGTGTCGACGGCGGCCGATCCCTGCACGAGGTCGACGCTGACCACGTTGCGGAGGCGGTCGTCACCGATGACCCCCACGGACACCAGCGGTGAGCCGTCGGGGCGGCCGGCCCAGAGTCCGCCGATGCGGGCCGGCATGTTGACCAACCGGTCGTCGACGACGGCCAGGTACAGGTGGTCGTCGGGCGTGATCACGAGCTCTTCGACGCTCTGCGACACGGCGGCGAACAGGATGAGCGGGGACGTCGGGAGCGTGTAGGTGCACGGGCCCGCCGTGCAGGCGGGGTTCGACGACGAAACGCCACGCGCCGACCGCCGACGGTTGCGGCAGGGTGCCACCGCCGCGACTCCCGGCCAGCCCCATGCGAGAGGTGGCCACGATGAGGTCGCCCCGGGCGTTCACGGCCACGCTCCGGATCGGTGACCGGCTGGCGGCGGGGAGGCAACCGACCTGCGCCCACGCCGCGCCCTTCGATGAGAGCCCGCGACCACACGCAGCCCGTCATGTCGCCGGCGAACATCCTCGGCTGCGCCGCGTACGGACCCCGATCGGCCAGCGCCAGCAGACGGCTGGTCGCCCGGCTGCGGGTGCTGCTGGCGCCGGGGAGGTTGCCGCCGTCGAACCAGATGCCCTTCCCGCCGTGGTCCACGACCCAGGTCTCCCCCTCGTCGTCGGATCGCAGGATGGCCGCCGTGGGCTGCTCACGCTTGCCCACCGCGGCGAAGATCGTCGGTCTCCTGCCGCCCGGGCCGGCCATCGGGGCCAGGATGAGATCGGCCACGCCGCGCGACGCGAAGGGGTCCGCGCCTCCCCGCAGGACGTTGCGGGAGAGCCAGGATCGCCCGCCGTCGTCGGACACGAAGAAGCCCTGGCTGTCTCCGCCGGACACCAAGCGGCCAGAGGGCAGCTCGACGGTGACCGTCATGAAACCGGCTCCGTGGATCGGGCCGGAGCTGAACCGCCCCTTGTTCGGCGGGTCGGGGGTCGTGTCAGGCGGGGCGGTCGTGGTCCCGCCCGGCAATGTGGTGTCCGTCGGGATCGTCGTGTCCGGCGGGATCGTCGTATCCGTGGGATCGTCGTCGTAGGCAGTGTGCTGTCGGGCGGGACCTGGGCCCGGGCCGCGCCGACGCCCAGGCCCGCCACGGCGAGCGCGGCGAACCCGAGCACCGCCGCCGCTGACCGCGTTCGGCCGGCCGGGTCCTGCGCTCGGTTGCTCGTCCTGACCACCCGCACGAACCCACCCCCGTGGCCCGCCGTCCGCGGCACGCCGAATCCGACCAGTCTGGCTGCCCCGACCCCGAACGACCCCGCGGCAGCGTACCGACGGGGAGGTTGGGGGGTCGAGACGGCGGTTGCTAGCCTTGCAGGGCCCTACGCATCGCAAAGGACCAAGCAGTGGCCAACATCAAGAGCCAGAAGAAGCGGATCAAGACGAACGCCAAGCGCGCAGAGCGCAACAAGGCGGTCCGCTCCGAGCTCAAGACCCGCGTCAAGTCCGCCGTGGCCGTGGCCGGCACCGAGGACGGGCTGGCGGCGTCACAGCTGGCCCAGAAGCGGCTGGACAAGGCGGCGTCGAAGGGGATCATCCACAAGAACCAGGCGGCCCGTCGCAAGAGCCGCATGATGAAGCAGGTCGCCGAGGCCGCCACCAGCCGAGGCTTGAACTGGCCTGAGCTGGCCTGAATTGGCCTGACCTGGCCTGGGGCCGCCGCCCTTCAGCGTCGGCCTGCGGAGGCAGGACGCCGGCGGCCGGCGAGCCGGCAGAGCCTGGCCACGAGCACCTCGAGGACCGCGTCCTCGGGGAGCTCACGCTGACCGCGCAGGTCGAGGTCGGCCCGGGCGAGGAGCTGCACCGCCTCGTGGATGGCCTCTGGCCCCATGGCCCGTGAACGCTCGAGCGCCTTCTTCGCCGCGAAGCCCTTGACGCCGAGGACGGCCTCCGCGGCCACCTCGTCCCCCGCCCCCGACCCTTCCAGCCGGAGCAGCCGGGTGTAGTGGGTGTGGAGGATGGCCATGATCTGGAGTGGGTGACGGCCTCCGGCCCGTGACATCCGGTCGAGCGCGTCGAGGGCAGCCACCCGGTCGCCGCGGTCGATGGCGTCGGTGAGGTCCCACGGTGGCACCCCGCCGCCGTCGCCGAGGTAGGGGGCCAGGTCGTCCATGCCGACCCGACCAGTGGAGGTGCCGTAGGTCGCCTCGAGCATCTCGAGCAGCCCGGCCAGGCGGTTGAGATCCTCACCGAGATGGTCGGTCAGCAGGCCGAGCGCCGCCTGATCGAGGCGCAAGCCGGCCGCCGCCACCTGCTCGGCCACGAAGCCGGCCCGGTCGCGACGGTTCGACCCCACGTCGGCCCCGGCGACCGTGCCCCCGGCGGCCTTGACCACATCGAGGAGCCGCTTGGTCGGCCGACCCTGGTGCACCAGGACGAGGTCGGTCGTGTCCAGCGGCTCCGCCAGGTACCCCTGGAGCTGGGCCAGACCGTCGGCATCCACCCGCTCGACCCCTCTGGCGACGACAACCCGCTTGTCGGTCAGGAACGGCGGTGTCTGGGCCTCTGCGACCACCCGGCCCACGGTCACCTCTTCGCCGTCGACGGTCAGGTCGGCGACGAGCAGCGCGCGATCGCCCGACCCCACGAGCCGTCGGGACAGCTCGACCACCGCCTGGCCGACCAGCGGTTCGTCAGTGCCGTGCACCAGGTGCAGCTCGCCCATGTTCGACCCTCAGCCGCCGGCTCCGGAAGCGCCCTGGGCGACGCCGGCGCGATCGCCGGCGCCGTCGCGAGCAGCCAGGATCGCCGCCATGACGTCGGCCACCCGCCGGCTCCCCTTCACATCGTGCACCCGCAACACCCGGCAGCCCAGGGCGATGCCCTGCGCATGGGCAGCCACCGAGGCCAGGCGGCGATCGGCCACGTCCAGGCTCAGGATCTCGCCGAGGAACCGCTTGTTGGACGCGGAGAGCAGCACCGGATAGCCGAGCGCGGCCAGGCGGTCGGACGCCCGCAGCAGTTCGAGCGACATGGGCTCCGTCTTGCCGAGGTCGAGGCCGGCGTCGACGATGATCCGCTGGCGCGGGATGCCCGCCGCCTCGGCCCTCTCAGCCAGCTCGGCACAGAAGGCCACGACCGCCTGGATCACGCCCTCCGGGTAATCCGGCGCCGGATCGGCCACCCGCGGCGCCAGGCGGATGTGGGTCGCCACGACCGACGCTCCGTGACGGGCGGCGACGTCGAGGTAGTCGGCATCGGCGAAGCCGCTGATGTCGTTGGCCACGCAGGCGCCCGCTTCGAGCGCGGCGTCGAGCACGCCCGACCGCCACGTGTCGACGGAGATGGGCACATCGAACCGGCTCCGCAGCGCCTCGACCGCGGGGACCACGCGCTCGAGCTCCTCCTGCTCGGACACCGGTTCCCCCGGACCCGCCTTCACGCCCCCGACATCGAGCAGGTCCGCGCCGTCGGCCACGAGCGCGTCGGCTTTGGCCAGGAACTCGTCGAACGCGTAGTACCGACCGGCGTCGTAGAACGAGTCCGGGGTCCGGTTGAGCACCCCCATGATCAGGGCCCGGTAGGTGACGTCGAACTCCTCGTCACCCAACGCCAGCAGCACCGGAGCGACCCTACTGCCGGTGCCGCGGAGGCCGCCGGAGCACGAGTGCCACCAGGAGGGCGCCGATGACGATGGCGGGCGCACCCAGCTCGGGGAGGTCGGCCGCGGCAGCCATCGAGGCCACGGCGGCGAGGTACTTCACGAGCAGCGTGGTCGGGAGCTGCAGCACGCTGGCGATGACGTCGGGCACGAGGCCGGCCACGACGCCCGCCGGGAGGCCGTACACCATCACCGGGCCTGCGGCCGGGGCAGCCAGGAGGTTGGCGGGGATGGAGGCCAGCGGGAGCGGGCCGAACACGGCCAGGCTGACCGGGGCCACTCCCAGCTGCGCCCCCACGGTCATCGACAGGGGGACACGCAACCACGACGGCCCCGGCAACCGGCGCGACAGCGGCGCCGCGACGAGGGCGATGCCCGCCGTGGCGCCGACCGACAGCCACCAGCCGACCGAGCGGACCAGCAGTGGATCGACCATGAGCACGATGACCACGGTGAGGCTCAGCGTGCGCCACGGCCGCGTCGGCCGACCGGTGAGGACGGCGGTGGCGGCCAGCGCGGCCATCACGCTCGCCCGCAACACCGACGGCTCGAACCTGGTGAGCACCGTGAACCACGCGATCACGCCCACCGTCGCAGCCCAGCGGGCGCGGTGATTCAGGCGGCGCAGCACCGGCGCCACGACCGCCAGGGCGAGAGCGACGTTCTGGCCGGACACTGCGCTGAGATGACCCAGGCCGGCCTGGCGGAACGTGTCCACCAGCTCCGGTGGCTGGGCACGGTCGTCCCCGACCACGAACCCGAGGTACAGGCTCTGGTCGACCGGGTCCATGGTGCGGGCGCCCCGGGCCAGGACCTCGCGGACGCGGTTGGCGGAGCGCGCGAGCGGCGATCCGTCGCCGACGACGGTGACGCGGGTGACCTCGACCACGCCCACGATGTGGCGGGAGCGGAGCCACGCGGCCTGCCGCGCCGGGGGCGGGCGCACCCGCCCCTCGACCACGAGCTGGTGGCCGGCGAGGTGGGAGCGCAGCCGCCGCGCGCTCCCGCCGAAGGCCCGCAGCTCCAAGATGCGACCTCGGCTGACCCCGGCCGCCACGACGCCCGGGCCGAGCGGCGCAGGGTCCGTCCGTAGGGTGACCGGACCGGCGAAGGGCGCCGCGGGCACGGGTGCGGCCGCGGACCAGGCTTGCCCGGCGAGAGTCGCCACCAACCCGAAGCACCCGATCACGAGCGCGATCGGGCGCCTGCGCACCCAGCCGTACCCGAGCAGCACCGCACCGCCGAGGCAGGCGTGGGGCCAGGGCAGCACGGGCCGGAGGAGCGCCGCGACGACCGTGACGAGGGCCAGGACGACCGCCAAGGCATCGCTCCCCGTCAGCCGTGACGCGCCGCGGCGATGCCGAGGCCGTAGCATCGATGCGTGGCCCGGCCGAGCGTGATCCTGCCGCCGCGCGCGGGCCAGGACCTCGTCGGAGCCACCTCGCAGCCCGTACCGCAAGGGCCAGTTGCCTACCGACGGCGCATCCGCCGCTTCGGGCCCTTCGCCGGATTGCTCCTCCCCGTTCTCGTCTTCGTGGCTGCGCTCGCGGTGTGGCGGGTCTGGCCATGCGACGGCTCGGCCTGCGTCAAGAACGCCGAGGTGGGCTGGGTCCTGGCCAGCCTCGCCGCGCCCACCGCGTTGGTCGCCGGGTTCCCGATGGAGAACGGGCCGGCCCGCCTCGCGGCGGCCGGCGCCGGGGCGGTCGTGCTGTGGCTGGCCATCGGCAGCTGGGCCGCCCGCCGCAGCGCTCGCCTGCCAGTGGCTGGGTGGCGGGAGTGGTGGCGCGAGTACCTCTGGCTGCTGGTCCCGGTGTGGTTCGGCACCGTGGCCGCGCTGGCCATCATGCGCTACGTGGCCCTCTGAGCCCTGAGCCGCGGGAGCGGTCATACGCGCACCAGGCCCCGCAGTGCCTCCAGGCGCGCCGGGCCGATGCCCTGCACCTCGCCCAGGTCGTCGATCGTCCGGAACGGGCCGTTGCGCTCCCGGTAGGTGAGGATCGCCTGGGCCGTAGCCGGACCTATGCCCGGCAGGGTGTCCAGCTCCGCCATCGTGGCCACGTTCAGGTCGACGGGTGCCGTCGGGACGGACCCGACGCCCGGACTGTCGGGGGCCGGCGCCGCACCCAGGACACTGGGTGGCAGGACCTCGCCCTGGCGCGGCACCTGCACGCGCTGGCCATCGGTCAGCCGTCCCGCCAAGGCCAGCGCCTGCAGGTCCGCGTCCGCGAGCGCGCCGCCGGCGGCCTCGACCAGGTCGACGACGCGCGCACCGTCCGCGAGGCGATACACGCCGGGCTGCGCGACGGCTCCTGCCACCTGGACCACGACCTCGATCGGAGTGAGGGAAGGTGGCGAGGCCAGCGGGATGGTGCTGGCCACTGGCAGATCGGTCTCGACCGGTTGAGGTGACGGGCGCACCAGCCACCAGCCGGCCACCACGACGAGTGCGACGACGCCGACCGCGACGGCGGCGCGGGCAGGGTCGACGAGGCTGCGCAGGCGCGACAGGCGATCGAGCAACGACCGAGGCGGTTCGGGGCGGAGCAGCTCCGGCATCGGCATCCCTCCGGGTGTCCGGCGCGGCGCGCCGGTGGTCGACGAGGGACGCGCGGCGCCCGGACAGGCGGGCGCGTGGCATCCGATGTGAGGGGCGCAGAGCGCCCGGGCGAAATGAGGGAGCGCCGAGCGCCCGAGGCCCGCCGGGAGGGCAGAGCCCGACGTTACACCGGCGGTGCTACAGGGAGAGTCAGGCTCCGGATCAGACGGAGGTGCGCTCGGGCGCGGTCGGGTCCCGGACCTCGGTGGCGAGGGCACGACGGGCCACCCAGTCGGCCTCGATCTCGAACGGGATCCGGAGATAGGCACCGTGGTGGCCCTTGCGCCGCAGCCGCCAGACGGCGTACGCGCCCAGGTAGCGGGCTCCGAACCCGAGCACCCCGTACCGGCGCCACTGGCGCACGTGCACGAGCTCGTGCCGGAGCAGGTAACGGGACTCGGCGTGGGCTCGTCGCACCGAGATCAGCGGGCCCAGCGTGATGGCCGCTGCACCCCGTGGCACTGGGCCGCCCACCAGCAACCAGAAGCCTTCACGTCGCTCCAGCCGCATCGCCGTCATCCTAACGGGCGCCCGATACCCGTCCGGAGAGGGCCGGCGACTTCAGAACAGGCGGCTCGTGAGCTGGCGGCGGTACTGCGCGGTGCGCGGGTCGTCCGGACCCATGACCTCGAGGATGTCGACGAACTCCTGGCGGGCGGTCTCGTCGTCGCGCACCAGCGGGAGCAGACCATCGAGTTTCTCTTCGAAGTCGTCCGAGGGCGCGGCATCCGCGCCGTTGGTGTCGATGCCGCTCTGTCCCAGGCGGGCCCGGGCGGCGAGCAGCCGCACCGGCTCCGTCTCCGGCACCCGCGCCAGCAGCGCCAGCGCTTCGTCCGTCCGCCCGTCGTCGATCAGCAGTTCGGCCAGCGCGAGTACGGCGTCGGGATGCCCGGGTTCGAGCTCCAAGGCCTGGCGCAGGCTGGCCTCGTCCCCGCTGGCCAAGAGCCGCGCCATCTGCTGCTCGTCCTCGGTCGGCACCAACGAGGCGACGAAGCGCTCGACGACGTCCTCGGGATAGGCCCCGATGAACCCGTCGACCCGCTGGCCGCCGACCACCGCGTGCACGGCCGGGATCGACTGGGCCTGGAACGCCGTGGCGATCTGGGGGTTCTCGTCGACGTTGACCTTCGCCAGGACGACCTGGCCTTCGGTGGCGTCGACGGCCTTCTCGAGGATCGGCCCCAGCGTGCGACACGGTCCGCACCACGGCGCCCAGAGATCGACGACGACCGGGACCTGCGTGCTCCGCTCGATGACGTCGGTCTGGAACGTGGCGTCGGTGACATCGATCGCGGCCATGTGGTCACGCTAGCGGTGGCCGCTACCGTGCACGCCATGACCAGCGAGCCGACGGCGCCGCCCGGACCGTCGACGGCCTCCGGCCGATCGGCGGGGGTGCTGGGCCAGCCGACGGCCATGCCGGACCCCGCCACCGAGCCGGTCGGCATCGATGTGCCTGCGGTGTCGTCCTGGCTGGAGGCCAGCGTCGCCGGTGCGGTCGCGCCGTTCTCGTTCGAGCTCATCGCCGGTGGGCACTCGAACCTCACCTACCGCGTGGTGGGCGCCGACGGCCACGCCCTCGTGCTCCGGCGCCCGCCGCTCGGCCATCTCCTCGCCTCCGCGCACGACATGGGCCGCGAGCACCGGATCATCGCCGCGCTCGCCGACACCCCCGTGCCCGTCGCCCCCGCTCGCGGCTTCTGTGCCGCTGTCGACGTGTGTGGCGCTCCGTTCTACGTGATGGACTTCGTGGACGGTCACGTCATCCGGGACCGCGCGGCCGCCGAGGCGGTGCTGGACGCCGAGGCGCGCTCGACGGCCGGTCGAGACCTCGTCGACACCCTGGCCGCCATCCACGCCGTCGACATCGAGGCGGTCGGCCTCTCCGACCTCGGTCGCCACGAGGGCTACATCGCCCGCCAGCTCAAGCGGTGGTACGGGCAGTGGCAGCAGTCGCAGACCCGGCCGCTGCCGGCGGTCGACGAGGTGCACGACCTCCTCAGCTCGCGGATCCCCGAGCAGGGCCCGGCCTGCATCGTGCACGGCGACTACCGGCTCGACAACACCATGGTCGACGACCGCGGCCACATCATCGCCGTGCTCGACTGGGAGATCTGCACCCTCGGCGACCCCATGGCCGACGTCGGCATGCTGATGGTGTACTGGACGGGACCGGGGGACGAGGCTTCGGCCTGGACGGGTTCCGCCTCCACGGCGCCGGGCTTCCCCGATCGGGCGGAGCTCCTCGCCCGCTACGCCGCGGTGTCCGGGCGCGACGTGGGCGGCGTCGACTTCTACGTCGCCTTCGCGTTCTGGAAGCTGGCCTGCATCCTCGAGGGCGTCTACGCGCGCTACCTGGCCGGCGCTCTGGGCGGTGGGCGCGACCCGTCCGAACACGACGCCTTCCGGCAGCAGGTCGAGCAGGCCGCGGACCAGGCCGCCCTCCACGCGGCACGGCTGTGACCGAGCCGTACGAGCTCCACGAGGAGCCCGACCTCGACTCGCCGGTGGTCGTCGCCATGCTCACCGGATGGATCGACGCCGGCGGCGCGGGGCAGATGGCCATGACCGTGCTCGAGGAGGAGTGGTCGGCGCGGCCGATCGCCACGTTCGACGCCGACACCTTCATCGACTACCGCGCGCGCCGCCCGATCATGGAGCTCCGCGACGGGGTCAACACCAACCTCGCCTGGCCCTCGATCCAGCTCAAGGCGGCGCGGGACGGCGGAGCCCGGGATGTCCTCCTGCTGACCGGCCACGAGCCCGACGCCGCCTGGCTCCGGTTCGTGGACGCCGCCACCGGGCTGTGCGCCGGCCTCGGGGCGCGGATGATGGTCGGCCTCGGCGCCTACCCCTTCGCCGCACCCCACACCCGGCGCAGCCGGCTGTCGGTCAGCTGCGGGTCGGAGGAGGTGGCGGCGACCGTGCCGTACCTGAAGAACTCGGTCGACGTGCCCGCGGGCGTGCAGGCCGCCTTGGAGCACGGCTTCACCGCACGCGGCATCCCGGCCCTGGGGCTGTGGGCCCAGGTGCCGCACTACGTCTCGGCCTCCGCCTACCCCCAGGCCAGCATGGCCCTCCTCGATGGGTTGCACGAGGTGGCCGGGCTGCAGGTCGAGGCCGGGTTGCTGCGGGACGAAGCGGACCGGCACGGTCACCGCCTCGACGAGCTGATCGCGTCGAACAGCGAGCACCTCGCCGTGCTGCACCAGCTCGAGCAGGCCTACGACGAGGAGGCCGCGGCCGGAGGAATGTCCGCGACGTCGCTGCCGTTCACGGACAGCGACATCCCGAGTGGCGACGAGCTGGCGGCGGAGCTCGAGCGCTTCCTCCGCGACCAGGGCCGCTGACGGGCCCTGGCAGGAGTCAGTACGGCCAGGTCTCGCCGTCGTGCCCGAGTCGGCGGGCGACCGAACCGAGGCGGGCCACGAGCAGCACCTTGATGACGACGTTGCGGGCGAACCATCCCAGCTCGAGGAGCTGCCGCCCCACGTTGAGCGGCCATTCGCTCCCGAGGAGATCCTCACGCCGGTAGCGGGTCAAGGACCCGACCCGGCCGAGGTAGCGGAACCGCCGACCCGGGATCAGCGTCGTCAGCAGAGCCAGCGTGACCCCGATGGAGCTGAACGAGTCGTGGATGAGCAACGTGCCGCCGGGGGCGACCCGCGCCCCCCACCGCACGAGGTCGTCACGGGCCGGCAGGACGCGATGGGCGCCGTCGATGTAGAGGAGGTCGACCGTCCCCTCGACGTCGTCGAGCGCGTCGTGGGAGAAGGCGCGGACATGGCGCACCCGGTCGGCCACGCCGGCGGCCTGCAGGTTGGCCTTGAACGCCTCGTGGTCCCCTTGGCCCTCGTCGGTGGTGCCGTGGATCTGCTGTGGGCCGCGGTCGTTGCCGGCGTGGGGGTCGATGGCGGTGACGCTGACACCCGGCGCGGCGGCCGACGCCATGACCACCGCCGACTTCCCCCGATAGCTGCCGATCTCGACGATGGCGCCGCCCGGCGCCACTGCGGCGGCCGAGTCCCACAGGCGCTCGCCCTGGGCCGGCGTCATCCAGCCCTCGAGCTCTGCGGCGGCGGCGAGAGTGGCGGAGCGGTCCTGCACGAGGGTCAGACGCTACCGGTCCGGGTCCATCCGGACCGGCCACCCTGGCCCCCCGGAAAGCGTCGTCGGCCGGGCCGTCCGGCGTCACGCCGTGTGGCTACGCCGGGCGGCCCACCCACCAGCCGAAGCCGTGGCTGAGGACGTGGATCGTGCCGTTCGGCTCGATGGCCAGACCGACCGGGTCCACCAGCCCGGGACGCACGGCGTCCGTGGTGCGATCGAGGAACGTGCGGCCGCCGTCGCTCGAGACCAGCACGCGTCCGTGGGTGCCCTGCGTGCCGAGCGTCGTCGCCGCGATCTGCCCCGTCACCACGACGACACCGCCGGTCGGATCGGTCGCCACCAGCCGGACCGCCGGCACAGCGGTCCGCGTCGTGATCGCCAGAGCCGATGTCCCACCGACCGTCCCGACGCGGGCGTCATCAACCCGCCACACCTCTCCGCCACCGGCCAGCCAGAGCCGATGCTCGGCAGACGGGTCAGCGGCGATGTCCATGGCGGTCGACGTGATGCGCACCCAGGTGGCGCCGGCATCGAGCGAGCGCCAGACGCCGGTGGAGCTCGCGTTCCCCGTGTCGGAGGCGTACAGCGCGCCACCCGGAGTCCAGGCCAGGCGGGCGACGCGCGTCACAGAGGTTCCGTCGGACCCACCGGGAACCGACGCCGCTCGGGTCCACGGCCCGGTACCGACCCGTCGCCAGATGCCGGCGCCTCGCCCGATGGCCACCACCACCCGTTGGCCTCCGACGTCTCGGGCGGCGACGGCCAAGACCCCACGGGCCTTCGCGGCTTTGGCCAAACCGAGCGACGTGAACCTGGAAGGCGAGAGTTCGTGAAGGTAGAGCTCGGAACGCTCCGTTCCGAAGCCCCCGCCGACGTACAGCGGCGCGCTCCCGGCACCGGCCCACCCGGTCAGCCGCGCCGCGGTCCCCATCTCCATGGGCGCGTCCAGTGCCGACGACACGGTCCGGCCGCTGTCCTCGGTGCGGAAGAGGTTCCAGTCGGCGGTCGGCACGAACACCGAGCCGGGGTCGGCTGGATCGGTCGCCGGCTGGCCGTGGAACGTCGTGGTCAGCCCTTCCACGGCCGGGTACCACGTGGCGCCGCTGTCCAAGCTGCTCCAGATGCCGGCGCGGCCGGCCAGCACGAACCGCGTGGGGGTGAGAGGGTCGATCTGCACGTCACCGACGACGTGGTTCGTGCCGCCCAGGAGCGTTGCCGGCGCCTCCGCCTGACGCCAGACGTCCCCGGTCGGACCGCCCACCGTCGGGCGAGCCCCATTGGCGCCGGCGGGCACCGACGTCCATGTCGCCCCGCGGTCGACAGAGCGCCAGAGCGTCGCACACCAACTTCCGACGCAGGCCGCGTCGCTGTCGAGACCCAGGAGGACGGTCTCCACCCCGTTGATGACGGTCGCGCTGACCGTCGTGGCGTCCGTCTTTCCGTTCACCCAGGGCAGGCTGCTCTGTCCGAGGCGCGTCAGTGCCGGAGTCGGCGCCGCCAGATCGGCGGACCACACCCCCGCGGTGCCGGCCGCGACGTAGAGACGGCGATCCACGATGGCCAACTCCTCCGCCATCGGAGGGCCGGCAAGCCGCTGCCAGGTCGGCGTGGCGTCGTTGGCGTTGAGGGTGCGGTAGACGCCTCCGCCGGCCGTTGACCTCACCGCCGCATAGAGCACGTCGGGGTCCAGCGGATCAAGAACCAGGCCACGAACGGGCTGCCCCGCGAGCCCGCCTGACGACCACGTCACCCCGCCGTCGGCCGAGCGGCGAACGCCGCCCTGGACGGTGCCGAGCCAGAGGCGATCCCTGACCGTCGGATCGGGTACGAGCAGCCGCCCGATCGAACGGGGGTGGGGCCCGGTGACACCGGACCCCGAGAACACTCCGCCGGTGCAGAACGCCGACGTGCTCACCGTCGCCCAGGTCAGGCCGGCGTCTGTCGTCCGGAGGATGGCGCCCGCCGAGCCGTTGCTCCGAACAGTGCCGGCGCAAGCCCAGGCCGCCGACGGGTCGAACGGGTCCCACGCGATGGCACCGACCTTGCGGTGATCGACGTTCTCGAAGCCTCTCGTGGCGCCGGCCCAGGTGCGTCCGCCGTCGGTGCTGCGGAACACGCCGGCCACGTCCGACGCCGCGAGCCACAGCCCGGCGGTCACCGGTGACGGCGCCAGCGCCGTGACGAACCCGCCACCGTCGACGCGCGCCGGCTCCCACGCGTACGACGAGGCGACGGCCGCCGCCGGTCCGGCCGGCACCGCGGCCACGCCGGACGTCGAGATGGCCACCACCAACACCGCCGTCCTCAACCGCATCGCACTCCCTCCCTCGGGCCGACGTCTACACCCTGGGTGGTCCTGGTGCGAGCCTGTTCGTGCGCGGTGTGGGGCCGTGTTGGGGCCGTCCCGGCGACGCGGGCGCTGCGCACCGGAGGCACTACGGTCCACGGCCGTGAAGGTGGACGGAGGCGTCGCGTCGGATCTGGGCAAGGCGGGGCGCAGCGCCCGTGACGCGGAGGCCGCCGGCTACTCCGGGCTGTGGACCGCGGAGACGAACCACGACCCGTTCCTGCCCCTCCTCCTGGCCGCCGAGCACACCGACCGCGTCGAGCTCGGCACCTCCATCGCCGTGGCGTTCGCCCGCAACCCGATGCTGCTCGCCAACACGGCGTGGGACCTGCAGGCCTACTCCGGCGGGCGCTTCATCCTCGGGCTCGGCAGTCAGATCAAGCCGCACATCACCAAGCGCTTCTCGATGCCCTGGAGCCACCCGGCGCCCCGCATGCGGGAGATGGTCCTCGCCATCAGGGCGATCTGGGACTGCTGGCTGAACGGCACGAAGCTCGAGTTCCGGGGCGACTTCTACACCCACACCCTGATGACGCCGTTCTTCACGCCGGACCGGAACGACCTGGCCGAGCGGGCGTGCCCAAGATCTTCCTGGCCGGCGTCGGCGAGCTGATGACGGAAGTAGCCGGCGAGGTCTGCGACGGCTTCATCTGCCATGGCTTCACCACCGAGCGCTACCTGCGGGAGGTGACGCTGCCCGCGCTGGCGAGGGGGCGGGCCAAGGCGGACAAGACCATGGAGGGCTTCGAGATCGTCGGGCCCAGCTTCGTGGTCACCGGCGGCGACGAGGCCGAACTGGCCGCGGCCACGACCGGCACCCGCCAGCAGATCGCCTTCTACGGCTCGACGCCCGGCCTACCGGGCGGTGCTCGATCTGCACGGCTGGGGCGGCCTCCAGGACGAGCTCAACGGCCTGTCCAAGCAGGGCCGCTGGGCGGAGATGGGCGACCTCATCGACGACGAGATCCTCAGCACCTTCGCCGTCGTGGCCGAACCGGAGGCGGTGGCGCCGGAGCTCCACCGCCGCTACGGCGACGTGATCCAGCGGATCTCGTTCTACGCGCCCTACCGCACCGACCCCGAACGCTGGGCACGGATCATCGACGCGCTCGAAAGCAGCCTGAACCGCCCGTCCGGGGGCGGCGGCAGCCCGCCCCCACCACCCGCCTGTGTCACGCGAAGTGGCCGCCGAGCGCGCTCGAGCTGTGACACAAGCGTCGGGCTTTCCGAGTTCGGTGGGCTGAGGCACACCCTCCTCGAGTGTGTCGCCGATCGACGTTCTCCAACAGCTCGCCGCCCAGCAGTTCGGGTGCGCCACCTTCGCCCAGGCCTACGCCTGCGGCCTGACCACTTCCCAGATCCGCCACCGCGTCGAGCAAGGTCTGCTCGAGCGGGTCGGGCATCAGGTGTTGCGCGTGGTCGGTGCGCCCCGGACGTGGCGGCAGGACCTCATGGCCGGGCTGCTCGACCTCGGGACCGCACGCCGTGGTGTCGGGTCGGGCGGCGGCCGCGCTCCACCAGTTCGACGGGTTCCCCGAGGGTCGGCTGGATTTCACCGTCTCCCGTTCCGGTCGGAGCCGTCGGTCGATCTGGACCGTGCACACCGCGCTCCGGATCGATCGCATCGACACGACGACGATCGACGAGATCCGCTGCACGTCCGCCTCTCGGACGATCCTCGACCTGGCGCGATCCGTGACGAAGGCGGAACTGGTCCGCGCCGTCGACAGCGCGGTCCGGGACGGCTCGTCGTCGCCAGCCTTCCTTCGGCGCCGACTGAGCGAGCGGCGTGGGCCGGCCACTGGGGCGTGCCGCTCATCGACGAGCTTCTCGTCGATGCCGGCGGTCACAGCGTGCTGGAGCGGGCGTTCCTCAGCCCTGGTCCGCCGCGCCGGACTCCCCCGGCCCACGTGCCAACCGATCCCGCTTCTCGAGCGGAAGGCGGGTCGGGCGGGTCGACTTCTGCTTCGAACCGGTGCTCCTGATCGTCGAGGTGTCAGGGCGGCGCGGTCACAGCACCGACGCCGAGCGAGCCAAGGACGCACAACGGCGCAACGAGCTGCAAGCGCTCGGCTACAGGGTCTCGAGTTCACCTACGCCGACATCTGACACCGGCCCGACTACGTGCTCAAGACCCTTCGCCAGCACGGCCTGTGACCACACCCTCCCCGGCGCGCTGTGTCACGTCCGGTGTCCGCCGGGCGCGCCCAACCGTGACACAAGCCGATCGGCGGGCCCTGGCCGGCCTGGCCGCAGCGACGGTCAGGCCAGGGTCAGCGTCTCTTCGAGGTACTGCTCGCGGCACTTGGCCCGCTGCAGCTTGCCCGAGGAGGTCTTGGGCAGCGTTCCCGCATGCACCAGCATCACGTCCCGGGGCGGGATGCCACACACGTCGAGCGTGCGGTGGTGGATCTCCTTGCGGATCGTGTCGAGGTCGGACCCCTTGATCTCGGCCACGACCACGACGGACTCCTTGCCCTTGTAGCCCTCCATGCCGAAGGCGATCACGTTGCCGGCACGGACGCCGTCCACCCGCCCGCACACCCGCTCGATGTCCTCCGGGAACACGTTGCGGCCGCCCACGATGATGACGTCCTTGATCCGCCCGCACAGGACCAACTCGCCCTCGAGCAGGTAGCCGAGGTCCCCCGTGCGCAGCCAGCCGTCCTGGAACAGCGCGGCGGTCGCCTCGGGACGCTTGTAGTACCCCGGCGTGACGGACGTGCCGCGGATGAGCAGTTCCCCGACGTGCCGGTCGGGGAGGTCCTCCTCGGTGTCCGGCTCGACGATGCGGAACTCGAGGCCCGGCACCGGATGGCCGAGGAGCGGAAGCCGGCGGGCGATCAGGGCCTCGTCGTCCGGGTCGACGATCTCCACCTGCTTGGCGACCCGGTCGCGCTCCAGCACCTCGCGGTCGACGACGTCGCAGACGAGGCCTCTCATCGGCGGGGGAACGCGCCGCCGATCGCCACCTCGGCCATGCCGAACGCCGGGAACACGGCACCCGGCCGGAAGCCGAACGGCTCGGCGGCAACCACGAACGCCTCCACGGCCGCGGGATCGACCGGCTCGGCACCGCTCAGCGCGATGCGCATGGGTGAGAGGTCGAGGTCCTTGAGCCGGCGCAGCGCCCGCGTCGCCAGCACCCACGAGAAGTTGGGTCCCGCCGTGACCGTGCCGCGGTAGCGGGACAGCCACTCCATCCAGTGGCCGGGGTGGGCCAGGAAGTCCTGAGGAGCGGCTTGGACGAGGTCGATCCCGTTGAGCATCGGGATGCCGAGGAGCCCGACCAGCCCCATGTCGTGGTAGAGCGGCAACCACGACACGATGGCGTCGTCGGCCCGGGCCAGCCCGACGGCTTCGATGCACGCATCGACGTTGGCGCCCAGCACCCGGTCCGGGATCATCACGCCCTTGGGCTCGGACGTGGAGCCGCTCGTGTACTGCAGGATGACCAGGCGCTCGGGGTCGTCCGGCGGGAGCTCCAGCGCCTCGGAGCCCGGGCGGCCCGGGCCGGGCAGCACCGACACCAGCGGGATGGTGGGCGGGTCACCGGGCGCCGCGCTCGTAGAACGAGGCGAGCAGCTCGTCGATCAGGAGCAGCTTGGCGTCGCCGTGGCGGATGCGGGCCCGGGTGGACTCGATGAACGCCTCGAGCGAGCCCATGCGCATCGGCAGCGGCAGCACCATGGACGCCGCACCGGCCAGCCAGCAACCCTGGATGGCGGTGACCAGCGCGCGGCTGGTCGGGCCGAGGATGGCGACGTGATCACCGGGGACGATGCCCCTGGCCTGGAGAGCGGCGCCCACCGCCCGGGCCTCCTCATGGAGCTGGGCCCATGAGACGAGATCGCCGTCGTCGCCCGGGACCGAAGCGCCGACGAAGCGGATGCCGCTCGACGTCGTCGCCGCGCGCTCCAGCCGGGTGACGATGGGCGTGGCTGAGGACATGTGGTGTACGAACCCCCCTGGGACCGGTAGCACCCACGCTATCGCCCACGTAGCCGCAGGAAGGGACCCCCTGAGCGCGGGCGGCGCCTCATAGAGTGGTCCCCCATGGCCAGGACCGACGACACGCTGTCGACCGACGGGTCGACCGGGCCGTCCGGCCCGCGCCCGAGCATGAGCGAGGTAGGGGACGAGGCAAGAACGAGGGCGGAGGCCACGGCCGCCGACGAGGCACCAGCCCACCGCTACAACGCCCGGGTGGCGGCCGAGATCGAGTCCCGCTGGCAGGACCGTTGGGAGGCCGAGCGGACGTTCGAGGCGCCCAACCCGGCCGGTCCGCTGGCCGAGCCCGAGCGGGTGGGCGGCCGGCCCAAGCTGTTCCTCCTCGACATGTTCCCGTACCCCTCGGGCGCCGGCCTCCACGTCGGGCACCCGCTGGGCTACATCGGGACGGACGTCTACGGCCGCTACCGGCGCATGAAGGGCTCCAACGTCCTCCACGCCCTGGGCTACGACGCCTTCGGGCTCCCGGCGGAGCAGTTCGCCATCGAGACCGGCACCCACCCCCAGGTGCGGACCGAGGAGAACGTCGCCACCTACCGGCGCCAGTTGCGGCGCCTGGGCCTGGCCCACGACGCCCGCCGATCCGTCTCCACCACGGACGAGAGCTACTACCGCTGGACCCAGTGGATCTTCCTGAAGATCTTCGAGTCCTGGTACGACGCCGAGCAGGACCGCGCCCGACCGATCGAGGAGCTGCGGGCCGAGTTGGAGTCCGGCGCCCGCGCGACGCCCGATGGCCGCGCTTGGGCAGAGCTCAGCCGGGTCGAGCAGCGCGTCGTGATCGACGACCACCGTCTGGCCTACGTCTCGGAGGCGCCGGTCAACTGGTGCCCGGGCCTGGGCACGGTCCTCGCCAACGAGGAGGTCACGGCCGAAGGACGCAGTGACCGCGGTAACTACCCCGTGTTCCGGCGCAACATGCGCCAGTGGAAGATGCGGATCACGGCCTACGCGGACCGCCTGATCGACGACCTCGACGTCTTGGCCTGGCCGGAGTCCATCAAGACGATGCAGCGCAACTGGATCGGTCGGTCCGAGGGGGCCATGATCTCGTTCGCGTCGGGCGCCGGGCCCATCGAGGTGTTCACGACGCGCCCGGACACGCTGTTCGGGGCCACGTTCATGGTGCTGGCTCCCGAGCACCCCATGGTCGACGCCCTGACGGCGACGGCGTGGCCGGACCACACCCGGCCGCTGTGGACCGGCACCCTGGCGACGCCCGCGGACGCCGTCGCCGCCTACCGGGCCGCGGCCGCGGCGAAGACCGATCTGGCCCGCCAGGCCGAGGACCGCGAGAAGACGGGGGTGTTCACCGGCTCGTTCGCCGTCAACCCGGCCAACGGCGACCTGATCCCGATCTTCATCGCCGACTACGTGCTCATGGGCTACGGCACCGGAGCCATCATGGCCGTGCCCGGGCAGGACGACCGGGACTGGGAGTACGCGGAGCGGTTCGGCCTGCGCATCGTGCGCACGGTGCAGCCGCCGGACGGCTGGGAGGGTGACGCCTACCTGGCCGAAGGGCCCGCCATCAACAGCGCCAACGACAGCCTGGATCTGAACGGCCTGGGGGTGGCCGACGCCAAGGTCGCCATGAACGCCTGGCTGGAGGCCAACGGGCACGGACGTGCCACGACGACCTACCGCCTGCGGGACTGGTTGTTCAGCCGTCAGCGCTACTGGGGCGAGCCGTTCCCCATCGTCTACGACGAGACCGGCCTGCCCATCGGACTGCCGGAGTCGATGCTGCCGGTCACGCTGCCTCCGCTCGACGACTTCCGCCCCCGCACCCTCGACCCCGAGGACGCCGACTCCGAGCCGGAGCTGCCCCTGTCCCGCGTCGACTGGTGGGCCACGGCGGAGCTGGACCTGGGCGACGGGCCGAGGCGCTACCAGCGCGAGCTGAACGTCATGCCGCAGTGGGCGGGCTCCTGCTGGTACGAGCTGCGCTACCTGGACCCGACCAACGAGCGCCGTTTCGTCGATCCGGAGGTCGAGCGCTACTGGATGGGCCCACAGGCGCCGGGCGACTCGGGCGGCGTCGATCTCTACGTCGGTGGTGTCGAGCACGCGGTGCTGCACCTGCTGTATGCCCGCTTCTGGCACAAGGTGCTGTTCGACCTGGGCGAGGTGTCGTCCTTCGAGCCCTATCGACGCCTGTTCAACCAGGGGTACATCCTGGCCGCGGCCTACAAGGACGCGCGGGAGATCTACGTCGACGCGCACGCCGTCACCGAGGGCGACGACGGCTCGTTCAGCTTCGAGGGCCAGCCCGTCGTCCGCGAGTGGGGGAAGATGGGCAAGAGCCTCAAGAACGCCGTCGGCCCCGACGACATCTACGCCGAGTACGGCGCCGACACGTTGCGGCTCTACGAGATGTCGATGGGCCCGTTCGACACCTCCCGCCCCTGGAGCACCCGGGACATCGTGGGCTACTACCGCTTCTTGCAGCGGCTCTGGCGCAACCTGGTCGACGAGGCGAGCGGCGCCGTTCGGGTGGTCGACAGCGGCCCAGGCGCGACGACCGACGACGAGACGCGTCGGCTGCTCCACCGCACGATCCAGGCCGTGGCCGCCGACTACGAGGGCCTCCGCTTCAACACTGCGGTCGCCAAGCTGATCGAGCTGAACAACCACCTGACCCGCACCACGGCGGACGGTATCCCGCGGGAGGTCGCCGAGCCGCTGGTGCTGATGATGGCGCCGATCACCCCTCACGTCGCCGAGGAGCTGTGGGCCCGGATGGGTCACACCACCTCACTCGCGTTCGAACCGTTCCCGGTGGCCGACCCCGCGCTGCTGGTCGAGGACAACGTGGAGTACCCGGTGCAGGTCAACGGGAAGGTGCGCAGCCGCGTGACCGTCCCGGCCGCCGCGGACCGGGCCGCCGTGGAGTCGGCCGCACTGGGCGACACGAAGGTGGTCACGGCGTTGTCAGGGCGTGTACCGGCGAAGGTGATCGTGGTCCCCGGCCGTCTCGTCAACATCGTGGTCTGATCCGTCGCCGCCCGGCCGAGGGTGGGCTAGAACCTCGTCGTGCGGCACGTGGCCACCAACCGAACAGGTCGCTGATGCGCCGGCCGCGTCACCTCGCGTTCGGCCTCTCGATCCTCGCCGGCATCATCGTCGTCGGCACCATCGGCTACGTCGTCCTCGGCTTCAGCCTCCTGGACGCCGCCTACCAGACGGTCACCACGATCACGACGGTCGGCTTCCGCGAGGTCGAGCCGCTCGACGGCGGCGGCAAGGTCTTCACGATGGTGCTGATCCTGGCCGGGGTCGGCACCGCGCTCTACACGCTGACGGTCGTGCTCGAACTGCTGGTCGAGGGACACTTCGGCCAGGCCATGGAGAGGCGAAGGATGGACAAGCAGATCGCCGCCCTGCGGGGCCACGTCATCGTGTGCGGGTGGGGCCGGGTGGGCCGAGCCATCGCCCGCGAGCTGGCGACGGCGGGCACACCGCACGTCGTCATCGACAACGACGCCGACCGCGTCGCCACCATCGACGAGCACCCGTTCGTCCTCGGTGACGCGTCGGACGACGCCGTGCTCCAACAGGCCGGGATCGAGCGCGCCACGGCCCTCATCGCCGCCGTGTCCACCGACGCCGCCAACCTGTTCATCACGCTGTCGGGCCGGTCGCTGCGGCCCGAGCTGTTCATCGTGTCCCGCGCCCGGGAGGAGTCGAGCGTGGCCAAGCTGGAGCGGGCAGGAGCGGACCGGGTGGTCAATCCCCAGGAGATCGGCGGCGCCCGCATCGCGGCCTTCGTGCTGCGGCCGCACGTCACCGAGTTCCTCGACGTCGTGATGCACGAGCGGGAGATCGAGCTCCGCCTCGAGGAGCTGCTCGTCGTGCCCGAGTCACCGCTGGCCGGCATCACCCTGGGAGACGCCGACCTGCCCGAGCGCACGGGCGCGTTGGTTCTCGCGCTGCGGGACGACGACAAGGGCTTCATCACCAACCCGACCGCCGGCACCGTGATCGAACCCGGCCAGATCCTCATCGCCATCGGTACGCCCCCACAGTTGCGGGCCCTGGCCGACGTGGCCCGCCCGCCCGGCTGAAACCAGGCCGCGAGCCCGTGATCCAGGCGCCCCGCCCCGAACGAACGGAACCCCGATGACCACCACCTTCGACGCTCCAGGACCTGGCCGATGGGCCATCGACCGCTCCCACTTCGCCGGTGGGACCACGCCGATCTGCGAGTGGCTGATGGAGCAGTCCATGGAGCCCGGGATGCGTCGCGTGTTCGCGGAGCTCGGCGTGCCGGCCGACGGCCTTCGGGCCCGCTTCGTCAACGGCTTCATGTACACCCGGCTGCGCCCGCTGGTGCGGCCCGACAACCCGCCGGCGAAGCCGCCGCCGGACCTCGTGCTCCGCGTCGCCGCCCGGATCCATCCGGAGTTCCGGCGTAGGGCCAAGACGGCGACGGCCGTGCTGCAGGACCGGCCGTGGGTCGACGTCGTGCAGCGGTGGAGCTCGGAGATCAAGCCCGGGCTCGAGGCCGCCAACACGCGCTTCCAGGAGATCGACGTGGCCGGCTTGGACGACGACGAGTTGGGCCGCCACGTCGCCGACCTCCTGGCGCACTGCCGCACCAACGCGGAGCTGCACTTCTGGCTCCATGGCCACGACCTCGGGCCGCTGGCCCGCTACCTGTACTGCTGCCAGGGCTGGGGGATCTCGGCGGACGATGCCCTGCCCGCCCTGGCCGGTGCCTCGCCGTCCACGTCCGAGCCGCTGCGCCAGCTGGCCCGGCTCCGGGAGATGGTCAGCGAGGCCGGTGTGGCTCCGACCTCGCTGGCGGAGGTGCGGAGCGCCTCGCCGGAGGCGGCGGCGGCACTCGACGCCTACCTGGCCCGCCGGGGCCAGCTCATCGTCACCCGGTACGACCTCGACGGGCTCACGCTGGCCGAGCTGCCGGGCGTGGTGCTGGCCAGCATCCTCGACGCCTCGGAACCGGTCGAGGTCGACGCCGCCCCCGTGGGGGCAGCGCTGCGGGAACGGGTGCCCGCCGACGATCGGCCGCTGTTCGACGTGGTCCTGCAGGACGCCCGAGCCGTGATGGACATGAGGGACGACAACGGCCCGCTCACCTACGAGTGGCCCGCCGGCCTGCTGCGCCGGGCGCTGCTCGAGGTGGGACGACGGCTCGCCGCCCAAGGTCGGGCCGAGGATCCCGAGCACGCCCTGGAACTGACGCCGACCGAGGCGCCGACGGTGCTGGCGGCGGCGGCGCCCAACGCCGCTGAACTGGCCCGGCGGGCGGCCGACCGCGCGGCCAGGGCCCTGCTGACGCCACCGGCGGTGCTGGGGCCGGACGAGCCCGCGCCGCCGGTCGACGTGCTGCCGCCGTCACTCGCCGAGATGGTGTCGATGGTGCAGGTCGCGCTGGCCCAGATGGGGATGGTGGGCGAGCGCCAGGTCGATCCGCTCCAGGGCGCCGGTGTCGGTACCGCGTCGTACGAGGGCCGGGTGCGCATCGCCTCGTCCCCCGAGGAGGCGATCGACACGATGGAGCCGGGCGACGTGCTCGTCGTGCGGGCCACGTCGCCGGCGTTCAACGCCGTCCTGGCCATCGCCGGAGCGGTCGTCACCGCCGAGGGTGGACCGCTGTCCCACGCTGCGGTGCTGGCGCGGGAACTGGGCATCCCTGCGGTGGTCGGCGCGCCAGGCGCGCTGGACCTCACGGACGGTGCGACGGTGGTCGTCGATCCGCTGCTCGGTGCCGTGCGCGTCCTCACCACCTGACCCGGACGGGCTCCTCCACCTACGGTCGTTGCCATGGCAACGATGCTGGAGATGGCCCGAGAGGTGATCCGATTCGACTTCTACGACCCTCCCACCGTCGTCGCCGTCGGGTGGGCGGAGTCCCGGGGCCAGACCAACGCCGTCGGCATCGTGAGGGCGCTCCGGCCGGACGGCAGCCCACTGCCCTGGCACGGCTCGCGCGATCGCGGCGTGTACCAGATCAACTCCTACTTCCACCCGACCGTGTCCGACGCCTGCGCGTTCAACTTGGCCTGCGCCACCAAGGAGACCCACCGGATCTCGTCGGCGGGGCGGAACATGCAGCCGTGGAACACCTTCCGGGTCGGCGCCCACGCGCCCTTCATGGCCGAGGCGTCAAAGGCCTACTTCCTGGCCGTGAAGGAGCGCCAGAACGCCGCGCTCCCCCGCCGTCCGGACTGGTGGAACCAGTGGATCGACCGTCCCGGCCTGCCCACGTTGCGCCTGCTCGACGGGCCGCGCTGGGAGATCGCCTACGCGCAGGAAGTCCTCCGAGTGTGCGCCAAGCAACACGTCCAGACCACGGGCATGTTCGACACGCCGACCTGCGCGGCGGTCAAGAGCGTGCAGCGGTTCTTCGGTCAGAAGGCCGACGGCGTCATCGGCCCCCAGATGTGGGGGCTGCTCCACTACCTCGCGAAGACGAAGACGAGGCGCTAGAGAGGCCCACGTCGTCGGCACGCTCGGCCGACCCACCCGACGTGTCGCGATCAGGCACCGGCCGGTGGGAGCAGAAGCGTCAGCTCCCAGCCGGCGTCGGTGCGCTCGAGTCCCACGAGTCCGCCCGGTCGGAAGCGGACCATGCAGCTCTCCGGGGCACCGGCCAGTAGCAGCGAGGCCAGGCGAGCAAGTTGGGGAAGGTGTCCGACGAGCATGATGCCGGACGTCTCCGTCGCCACGCGCTCCACCCAGATCATCGGATCGTCGTTGGGTGCGAGGCCGTTCGCTTCCGCGATCGCGCAGTCCAGGGAACGGCCCCAGATCGCCGCTGTCTGGCGGGCTCGTGTCCTGCCGGAGTGAACGATCCGGTCCACCCGCACACCCAGCTGCTCGACCGCGTACCGCGCGACATGTGTTACGTCGGCGGCGCCCTGGTCGGTGAGGGGACGATCGGGGTCCTTGGCCTCAGGCATGGCCTGACCGTGCTGCACGAGATGGAGTCGCACGGACGGCGACGCTATGCGCTCGGCCGTGCTCCCCGGCCGCCTACTTCCACGTCCACGGTTGCAGGAACTCGTCGAGCTCGACGCGGCCCGCGAGGTTGTCGACGAACCCGACAAGGCTGGCGAAAACGCACTCGGTGACGAGTTGGAGCAGATCGGCCTCGGTCAGGCCGGCATCCCGTGCCTGCTGAACGACGGTCTCATCGACCGCCCCTCGATCGAGGACGACCGCCCGGGCGAACGAATAGACGGCGCGCCTGGACGGCGTCGCGGGGTTCCGAACCGCCTCGCATCGCCTCGATGTCGCTCTCGTCGACGCCCAGGCGGCCGAGCACCGTCGAGTGGAACGCGACTCCGTAGGCGTTGTCGACCGCGACTCCGACGGCGACGCCTGCGATCTCGCGGTGCACGGGATTGAACGACGGGTCGCCCACGGCGCGACGGAGTCCGTCGAACCCGGCGAGGAGCGTCGGGCTGGCGGCGACCGTTGCGGCGAGGTTCGGGACAAAGCCCAGGTCGGCGGCGATCCCATCCAGGAAGGCCTGCGACGCCGCCGGGGCGGCATCGCGCGGGAGGATCGTGAGTTCCATCGAGACTCCTTCTGCTCGGCGAGCGATGGACGGGGACACCTTCCTCCACCGTCAGGCCGGCGACGATTCCCCACGAGGGAAGGGCTTCGTGCCGGCATGGCCCGTAGGGTCGGCCTCATGCCCGGGACCACGGCGGCTGCAGCGGCCGGGGCGGGCGCCACGTTCGGGGACCTGGTGCGCTACTGGCGCCGGGTGCGCACGATGAGCCAGCTCGATCTGGCCGCGGCCGCGATGACGACCTCTCGCTACATGAGCTTCCTGGAGACGGGGCGATCGAAGCCGAGTCGGGAGATGGTGCTGCGCCTCGCGGACGCACTGGAGGTGCCGCTGCGTGACCGCAACGGCCTGCTCCTCGCCGCCGGCTTCGCTCCCCTCTATCCGCACCGCGAACTTGACGACCCGTCGCTCACCCGGGTGACCCTGGCGCTGGATCGGATGCTCGACCAGCACGAGCCCTTCCCGGCCGTGGTGATGGACCGGGGATGGAACCTCCTGCGCGCCAACGGCGGAGCGCAGCGCCTCTTCGGGCTCATGTGGGCTCCTGCCCCGGTCCCCGACACCGCCAACGTGCTGCGCCTGATCCTCGAACCGGGGCCGGTCCGCTCCCACGTCGCGAACTGGGAGGAGGTGGCACCGGCGCTGCTGGAACGGGCTCGCCGCGAAGCGGTCGGCGGGGTGCTCGACCTCGCGACCGCCGAACTCGTCCAGGAGCTGCGGGCCCGCCCGGACGTGAAGGCGCTCACCGTGGCCCCGAGGTCGATCGCGCCGTCCAGCCCGGTCGTCGACGTGCACTTCCGACTCGACGGGACGAACCTCCGGTTCTTCTCGGTGGTGTCCACCATCGGAACTCCCATCGACGTCACCGCCCAAGAGCTCCGAGTCGAAGCCTTCTTCCCCGCCGACGACCAGACGACCGGTCGCTGGCTCGCGATCGGCGCGTCATGACGCCAGCATCGGGCATCAGGCTGGCCGGACCGAGGTCATCGCGCACGACTCAAGAGGCCGCGAGGGCCCGCGGGCGTCAGGCCAGATCGCGTGCGCGGAAGGAGGTCGCCGCGGCCACGAGGAGGGTCACGGCGACGAGCGGTGAGGAAGACGGCGGCCCCGATGACGGTTCGGCCGGTGACGTCGGACGCCGTCGTTCTCGCCCGCGACGAGGACGATGACGTTGCCCAGCAGCAACCACCGCCGCCATCGCTCCACGGAGCTGCCGAGGATGTTCTCGAGGACGATGATGTAGGCGAACCCGGCGCCGAGAGCGACGGCGGTGTTGCGACCGATGGTGGCGATGGCAAGCCCCATGGCGGACGTGATCGCGGTGAGGGCGACGCCGCGGGCGACGATGCCGGCGAGCGACCAGAGCGAGGGATCGTCCGGTTCGGAGCGGGGCGCCGTGCAGGGCGAGGGCGGGCCACATGGCGAGGGCCACCAGTGCGAGGGCGGCGGCGGCGAACACGGCCATCGCCCCGACCACGGCCACGGTCTTGGCCGCGAACACCCGGGCGCGGCGCGGCTCCCAGGTCAACAGGGTGGTCATGCCGCGTGACGCGAACTCGGCGCCGACGAGGGACGCTCCGAGCGCCCAGCCCGACCACGGCGAGCGCCCCGCTGACGCCGTAGAGGATCCCCTCGAGGCGGTTGCGGGTGAAGCGTGGATCGTCCACGCCAGCGGGCGGGTTGTCCGGGAAGCACTCCTCTGCGACCTCCTCGGGGACCGGGCCACCGCCGCGGAAGTCGTGCTCGCGCAGGCAGGTCTCGATCTGCTCGTCCTGCGCGACCTGACGAGCCTTCGCCTCGGCGACCCGCTGCTGGTAACGCCTCGTCGGAGAGCGAGCCGCTGAACGCGAAGGCGGCGAGGCCGCCCAAGCGCGATGCCGACCACCGTGAGGAGCACGGTGACCCGCACCAACCGGCGCGTCGCGATGCGGCGCAGCTCGGCGAGCAGGAGCGCGGCCATCATCCGTCCTCGCCGGTTCCGGCGGTGAGCGCGAAGAAGGCGTCCTCGAGGGTCGTCTCGACGGGGCGGAGCTCGCTCGGGAAGTGACCGGCCGCGACCAGTGCACGGGTGACGCTCTCCGCCCGTTCGGCGACGACCCCGACGCGTATGCGGTCACCATCGGGCTCGGCCGCGTAGCCCTGCGCGCCGCAGCGTGTCGGTCGCGCCGGACGAGGTCCGTGACCTTCACCCACAGCGCCGCCGGGCGGGCGCGGGCGAGCACGTCGTTCACGGCTCCCTGGGCGACGGTGCGCCCGGCGGACGACGATCGCGACCTCGTCGCACACCTGCTCGACCTCGCTCAGGAGGTGGCTCGAGAGGAACACGGTGCGCCCCTCGTCGGCGAGCCGCCGGACCAGCTCGCGCACTTCACGGATCCCCGCCGGGTCGAGCCCGTTGGCCGGCTCGTCGAGGATCAGCAGCTCCGGGTCCTTCAGGAGGGCGATGGCGATGCCCAGCCGTTGCCGCATGCCCAGCGAGTAGCCCCGGACGAGATCGTCGGCCCGCTCGGCGAGGCCGACGCGCTCCAGCGTCGCGTCGACCGTCCGGCGCCCGATGCCGGCGGTGGTGGCCAGCACCAGGAGCGCGTCGCGACCGGAGACGCCAGGATTGACGCCGGGCGCCTCGACGAGCGAGCCGACGCGGCCCACCACGGAAGGGAGCTCGCCGGGCGATTCGGCTCCGAACACGAGGCAGCGACCGCCGCTGGGTCGGGCAAGCCCGAGGAGGCAGCGGATCGTCGTGGTCTTGCCGGACCCGTTCGGCCCGAGGAAGCCGAACACGCCACCAGCCCGGACCGACAGGTCGAGGCCGTCGAGCGCCCGCACCCGGCCGTGCCGCCGGCGGTACGCCTTGCGCAGGCCGTCGATCTCGATCACCGCACCCATCGCGCCTCCCGCCGACGACGACCGCGAGTGCTCACACGAGCAAGGTACGACGACCGCTGGTCTTGCGATATCGGGGACCTCCCGCTTCGATCCCTGAGAGTCCCCGACCTCCCATCAGGGGCGCCGGCCGTGCCAGACGTCACGAAATAGGACGTTGGCGTAGCGCTATCGGACGGTTACGTTTCGTAGCTCCGAACCGGCTGTGACTGAGGAGACCCCCCGATGTCCGACCTCCCGCTCCACCCCACCGACTCGAGCCCGGCCATCGAGGCCGAGCCGCGCTTCGAACTTCCGTTGTATGCGCAACCGCAGGTCCGCGAGCGTCGGTGGCTCCTGCTCGGGGTGCTCTGCCTCTCGCTCGTGATGGTGGTCATGGCCGTGTCGTCGCTGAACGTGGCCATCCCGACCATCCAGCGCGAGCTCGGCGCCAGCGCCACGACGCTCCAATGGATCGTCGACGCGTACGCGTTGGTGTTCGCCGGGCTCCTGCTCACGGCCGGCGCACTGGGCGATCGTTTCGGTCGCAGGAAGGCTCTGCTGATGGGCCTGGCCGTGTTCGGCGCGGGCGCGTTGGTCAGCGGCCTGGCCGGTTCGGCGTCGGTGATCATCGTGGGCCGCGGCATCCAAGGCATCGGTGCCGCACTCGTGATGCCGGCGACGTTGTCGTTGATCACGGCGATCTTCCCGCCGGAGGAGCGTCAACGGGCGATCGCCATATGGGTCGGATTCGCCGGTGCCGGCGCTGCGATCGGGCCGATCGTGTCGGGCGCGCTGCTCGAGCGCTTCTGGTGGGGCAGCGCGTTCCTCGTCAACGTCCCCGTCATCATCGTCACGGCCGTCGCCGTCGCCATGTACAGCCCGGAGTCCCGTGACGACGCGGCGACACCGCTCGACCCACGCGGCGCGTTGCTGTCGCTCACAGGACTCGGCGCTCTGCTCTTCGCGATCATCGAAGGCCCGGAGCGGGGATGGACCGACCCCTTCGTCGTCACGACCTTCGTGGCGGCTGCCGCTCTCATCACGCTCTTCGTCCTCTGGGAGCGCATCGCCGAACATCCGATGCTGCCGCTGAAGTTCTTCGCCGACCGCCGGTTCAGTGTCGGGAGCGCCGTCGTCACCACGTCGTTCTTCGTGATGTTCGGCTTCTTCTTCCTGTTCTCGATGTACCTGCAGTTCGCCCGCGGCTACTCCCCGCTGGACGCCGGTCTGGCGACGCTGCCGATGGCGGCCACGTTCATGATCGTGTCACCCCGCAGCGCCGGCCTGGTCGAGCGCCTCGGCAGCGGCACGACGATCACCGTCGGATTCCTGATCATCGCCGCGGGCATGGGCGGCCTCGCGTTCGTCGGTGTCGGGACGCCGTACCTCGCCCTCGTGGCGATCATGATCCTGCTCGCCACCGGGATGTCTGTCGTGGCCGCCCCGGCCACGACCGGCATCATGAGCTCCGTGCCGCTGGCCAAGGCCGGCGTGGGCTCGGCCATGAACGACACGACCCGTGAGGTGGGCGGGGCGCTCGGCATCGCGGTGTTCGGCAGCATCGTCAACTCGGGCTATCGCGCGGCGATGGACGTTGGTGGTCTGGACCTGCCGGCGGGTGCGGCCGAGCAGGCGACGGAGTCCGCTGGTGCGGCCGGGCAGGTCGCGGCCCAGCTCGGTGGCCAAGGCGGCGCCACGCTGGTCGACCGGGCGGCCACGGCGTTCACCGACGCCATGAACGTCACCGCCACGATCTCGATGGCGATGCTGGTGGTCGCGGCGGTGGTCGTGTCACGGACCTTCACCAGGGACAAGGAGGCCGCGGCGGTCAACGCGTCGGCGAACGAGCTGGGCCAGCTCGAGGTCGTCGGCAGCGTCGCCGCGGCAGAATGAGCCCATGGACGAGAGCGGCACCGCGCTCTGTTGGCAGGACCCGCGCATCGAGCGCACGCGGCGGGTCGTGCTCGACGCCGCGATCGCGCTCCTGATCGAGGGCGGCTACCGCGCGGTGACGATGGAGGCGGTCGCGGCCGCCTCCGGCGTCGCCAAGAGCACCATCTACCGTCACTGGTCGAATCGAGACGCGTTGATCAGCGACGCATTCCATGCCTTGAAGCCGCCGATACCCGTACCGGTGGAAGGCGACGTGCGGTCAAAGGTCACGGTGCTGCTCGAGCACCTCGCGCGGACACTGGTCTCCTCCACCTGGTCCTCGTGTCTCCCCGCACTGATCGACGCCGCGGAGCGTGATCCCGACGCCCGCGAGCTCCACTGTGGGCTGGCCCACGCCGGCCGCCAGGTGCTCGTCGATCTCCTGGCCGAAGGCATCCGGACCGGCGAGCTGCCGGCTGACACCGACCCCGGCCTCTTGGCCGAGGCGCTCGCCGGTGCCATCGTGTTGCGCCGGCTGATGTCGCCCGAGCCACTCGACCCGGCCGACGTCCCCCGCCTCGTGGCCCAGCTCTGGCCGGCGGCCGTCATCGCGCCACGCTGACAGGGCGTCGCTCGCTGCCCACCAGGGCTCATTGCGTTTCGCTGCCGCCACGCGATGGGTACTCGTACCGACAGGGCTCGAACTGAGGAGGGACCCGTGCCGAGGCCGAGTTGGCTCTGTCGAGAGTGTGAGCACCAGAACCTCGCCGGTGACGAGTTCTGCAGGCGCTGCGGCCAGTGGTACTGGCCGGCCGCCCCGAGAGGTGTTCACGGGCAACGACCCCGCAGCTACCAGGGACTTCGGACCGTGGAGCTGAGGGAAATCGAACCCCTGACCCCTTCCATGCCATGGACACGTCGTAGACGAAGCCGGTCTGACCTGCTCGTTGCAGCCTTTCTGACACCGACGGCCAGTCGGAGAATGCGTTCCAGGGTACGGAGCGTCACCCTCGTCCCGGGCAGCCTCGACCGAGATAGACGGTCCCGTCAGGCCCGACGGCGGGTTGGACGGTGACCTGGTCGGGCTCGGCCGGGGGCACCTCGACCTGGCCGAGCTTCGACCCATCGGTGGGGCCATACACGAGCAGGTGGTTGGGCGCCGCGCCGGCGAGCACCGCCCCGGGAACGAGCGCGAAGATCTGACCTTCCGCCGGGGTCGCGAACGTGGCTTGGCCCGTGGCCAGATCGACGACTTCGAGCGCCAGGTCGGCGGGCCTGAAGAGCAGCGCGTAACCGTCAGCGAAGGAGCTGTTCCCCTGTCCGATCTCGGGCAGGTCGAGATCGGGACGGCGCCACCGTTCCATCCCTGTAGCGAGGTCGAACACGACGACGCCCCCGGTGGTGACGCTGTCCACGACGACGCCACCGCCGACGGCCGGCGTCCAGGTCGGCTGGATGCCGTCGGCCTGCCAACGCTGCGCACCGGTGGTGGCGTCGAGGGCCAGGAGCGGGGCTGGGTTCTCTGTTGGCTGGAAGTCCGATGCCTGCATCAGCACCACGTCCCCGGCTGCAGCCAGGTAGAAGACGGCGGGCACACTGCGCTCCCACAACCGCTCCCCGGTGGCCCGATCGAACACCACGAGCTGCCACGGCCCCTCCGGTTCCCGTACCCGTTGAGAGATGGCGGCAACCACGGGCCCGTCGAGCACGGTCCGCAACTCGTCGTTCACCCCTAGGTCGACCGCCCACCCGCGATTGGCCCGAGGCCATGTCGATGGCGCTGAGGACCGTGCTCGGGCCCTTCGACGTCGCGAGCACGAGGACGCCACTATCGGTAGAGACCGGCTCCGAGACCTCCGCGCCGCCGGGCAAGGGCAGTGCCCAACGGCGGGCTGCCGGTCGCCGCGTCGAACCCCAACGCCGAGGCCGGCTGACCGTCGCATCGCCCACCGAGACCGGCGACGGTTCCGTTGGTCACGATCATGCCCGAGAACGTCTGGCGCCCCGCCGTCCACGGGCACCGCGAGCCTTTGACGGCCGGACGCGGCCTCGACCGCGAGGAGCAGGGGCAAGGTCCCGGGTTGCGTCGTCTGCGGCACCGCCGCCGACTCCGGCGCAGTGGTCACCACCACCGACGTCTGCGGCGCACTCGTCGCCGCGGTTCCGCCCACCGACGTCGGCGGATTCGCCGAGTCGTTGGACCCACACCCCACCGCCAACAAGAACAAGGACATTGCGACAGCCGCCCGCGTCCCGCCCACACCCGGACACTACCCGCAGCCGAGAAGCCGCCCCCCGGGGGTTGGGCGCACACGAGGATTGCGGTCTGGAGCGCCCGAATGGACCCGAGGCCGTCTACCAGGGACTTCGGACCGTGGAGCTGAGGGGAATCGAACCCCTGACCCCTTCCATGCCATGGAAGTGCTCTGCCAACTGAGCTACAGCCCCGTGCGGAGGAAAGACGATACCAGCGGGCCCGAGGAGCTCAAATGTTGCCGGTGCACACCGGGTGACGGTGGACCCGGAGACGGCGCCGCAGCGGCATGATCCCGAAGCCCACGACGGCCGTGGTGGCCGCCGTCGTGAGCACCACGCGCGGCACGACCGGGATGAAGGTCAGGTGCGGGCTGACGATGAACGTGATCACCAAGGCCATGGGCGTGATCCAGGCGACATCGCCCATCCACCGGCGCCACCATGGTCGGGGCGGCTCCACCTTCGTCGGAAGGTCGAACCAGTGATCGACGCCGACCGTGCGGCGGACGCTCGTGGCGACGACGTGCTCGTCCAGGCGGGCCAGCAGAGCCGTGCGCTCGGGTGAGCGCTCCCAGCGGCGAAGCGCCACGAGGTCGGTGAAGCGGAACACGATGTGGTACCGCCCGCCGACCGTGCCCGCCTTCAGCACGCCGACGCCGAGGCAGCCGGGGAACTCGTGGAGCGCCTGCTGGACGTCGCTCGCCCACTCCTCGAAGTCGGCCTCATGACCCGGCGCGACGTCGCGGGACACCGTCACGGTGACGGGATCGACGCCGAGTCGGGGCAACTCGCTGGTGTCGAAGGGGCCGGTGAGCACGAGAGACATGGAACCCTCGACGCTACCGGCGCGAGCCTCCTTCGCCGCGGGCCGCGCCCGTCAGCGGCTCCCACTCGACCCTCGGCACGTCCCGGTAGAGACGCTCGATGTCGTAGAAGCGGCGGGTGTCGTCGTGGAAGACGTGCACCACCACGTCGCCGTAGTCGACCAGCACCCACTGGAGGTCCCGCACGCCCTCGACCCGCAACGGCGAACCGCCACCGGCCTCGCGCAGCCGGACCTCGATCTCCTCGGCGATGGTCTTCACCAACCTCGTGTTCGGAGCGCTGGTGATGACGAACAGCTCGCAGATGGCCAGGACGTCACCCACGTCGAGGATGATGGTGTCCAGGCCCTTCCTGTCGTCGGCCACCGCCGCCACCAGCCGGGCCCGGTCCCGAGCGGGAGCGTCCTCGGCCATGGGGCGGGTCAGTCCGTCCTGCTCGTCGGTCATCGCGGTGTCCGTTCTACCCGCCCGGAGCGCTGGTTGCCACGCTCCCGGTGCTGGCCACCTCCTGCGCCGCGGCCTCTTCGGCCGCCGCCTCGAGGAAGGCCAGGAAGTCCTGGCCCAGCTCCAGGGTGACGTCCACGCCGTCGATGCTCGCCGTCGCCGGCACCGCCACCACGGGCCCCACGGCCAGCGTGAGGGTGTCGACCTGCTCCTGGGTGAGCGACGGGTCGTAGCGGAGCGAGCTCTCGGCGGCCGTTGCGATGTCGGCACCGTCGGCCACGGCGACCACGTCCGCACCGACGAACTGCAGGCGCGCTGTGGCCTCGCGGAGCGCGGCGGGATCGCCGGTGGCGTTCACCAGCCTGATCCGCAGGCCCGACCCGGTGGGTGAGGCGGCCGTCGGGAGGATCCGGGCCATCAGGATCCGCAGGTCCACAGGGTCGACCTCGAGCAGGTCGATGCCGTCCGGGTTCGTGACGACATCGAGCGCAGGGGTGACGACGAGGCTCACGACCGTCCGCGGCCCGGCGCCGATGGCGGCGAGGAAACCGGCCACGTCGGTCGGCGTCTCCTCGGTGGCCGGCACCGCCACCCGATCGCTCACCTCCACGACCCCGGTCCACACGGCGACCTGGTTGGGAAGGCGCACGTATTCCGTCTCGTTGGGCACCCTCGTGAAGAGCACGGCGGCCGCCTGAGCCGCGGTCAGGTCTTGAGGGCCGGCAGGTAGTTGCATCAGCACCGTCCCGTCCGGGGCGGTCCGGACCACGGGATCGGGCAGGTCGACCGGTATCGGCTCCATCGGCGCGAAGAGCGCCTGCATGCCGGCCTCGTCGACCTGCTCGGTGACGGAGAACGTCACCCCCAGCAGGCCTTCGGTGGCCGTCACCTGGCCCTCGAAACCGGCCTGGGTGTACGCCGCGGCCAGCCTGGTCGGATGATCGAAGCCGTCGACGGTGGCGATGCTGCCGGCCGGCACCACGACCGCCGTTCCACCCGCCCCACTCGGGGCCAGGGCGAACGCCGTCAGGCCGACGACCTCGGTCCCATCGACAGCCACCAGAAGAGCGCCGGGTGTCTCGGCGGGCCGAGCCACTGTCGACGGCGGCACGTCCAGCGTCCCGGTGGTGCTGTCCCCGAGCGTGCGCGCGGCCAGGAGCGCCAGCAACGGCACCACGACCGCCGCCGACACACCGACGGCGGCGGCGGCGGCGGTCCAGCCCCGCCCGACGCCTCTCACTGCCGCCCCCGCACCTGTGCCGCAGCCGGCTCGTACATGTGCCGGTGCCGGATCTCGGCCAGCACGTCCTCGGGGACGAGGAAGTCGAGCGGTCGGCCGTCGACCACCCGGGAGCGCAGGTCGGTGCTCGACACGTCCAGATGCGGCACCACGACCCGGAGCCAGCTCACCTCGCGGGGCAGCTCCTCGTCACTGCCCGGGCGCTCCACCACGACGAGACGCGATCGACGCGCCACCTCGTCGTACCGCTCCCAGGTCAGCAACCCGGCGGCGGCGTCCGAGCCCACGATCGTGAAGAGCTCGGCCCCGGGGTGCCGCCGCTCGAGCTCGGCCAGGGTGTCGGCGGTGTAGCTGACGCCGCCGCGGTCGATCTCGATCCGGCTGGCCTCGAGGCCCTCGACACCCCGGACCGCCGCCGCGACCAAGGCGAACCGGTCCTCGGCGGCCGAGATCGCCCGCTGCCCCTCCTTCTGCCACGGCCGGTTGGCGACCTCGAGCAGCACCCGGTCGAGCCCCAGCTCATGGCGCACGTTGACCGCGGTGACCAGGTGACCGACGTGGGGAGGGTCGAAGGTGCCACCGAACAGTCCGAGCCGCAGCCGCCACTCGGTCGTTCGAGGCACGGCCGAGGAGCATAGGCCCTGCCTGTGCTGGCTTCGGGCCAGCCCTCACCACACTCCGTGGTCACCCTCCCACCGTGACCGGGGCTCGGCGCGCCGTCCGCCACCGTGTGTCGGATGTCACTGTCATTTCACGGAATCGGACGGGTAATTGCCACGTTCTACCTCCTGTCATGAACGATTCGATTGGTCTGTACCTGAACGAGATCGGCAAGGTGCCGCTCCTCACCGCCGACGAGGAGAAGGAGCTGTCGCGCGTCATCGAGGCCGGCCGGGAGGCCGAGGGCCGGCTCGAGGCCGGCGAGAAGGGCAAGGATCTGCGCAAGGCCGTCGCGGCCGCTGCGCATGCGAAGGACCGCTTCATCCGGGCCAACCTCCGCCTCGTCGTCAGCATCGCCCGCCGCTACCCCCTGCCGGCGGGCATGGATCTCCTGGACCTCGTCCAGGAGGGCAACCTCGGCCTCGAGCACGCCGTCGACAAGTTCGACTGGCGGCGCGGCTTCAAGTTCTCCACCTACGCCACCTTCTGGATCCGCCAGGCCATCGGCCGGGCCCTCGACCAGAAGGCCAGCCTGGTGCGCATCCCCGGTGATCGTGCCGCCAGCCTTCGGGCCGCCCTGCGCCAGACGGGCGCCGAGGGCGAGGAGCTGGATCCCGAGAACGCGCAGCTGCACCGCCTGACCACCCCGGTCTCGCTCGACAAGACCGTGGGCGACGATGGGGATGCCACCCTCGGCGATCTGATCGCCGCCGACGTCATCTCCCCCGAGGCCGCCATGCTGGCCGGTGTCGACCGGGAGCTGCTCGACGAGCTGCTCGACACGCTCGACGGTCGGGCTCGGTACGCGGTCGAGGCCCGCTTCGGGCTGCTCGACGGCGAGACGAAGAGCTTCCGGGAGGTCGGTGAGGACCTCGGCGTCACCGCTGAGGCCGCCCGGCGCCTGGTCAAGCGGGCCGTCGACGACCTGCGCGACGACGCCGCCCGCATCCTGGTGGCGTGAGCCACCGCTAGGACCCCCCGGGCGCGGGTCCCCCCACCCGCCGGCCCCGTTCGGCCGTCACCGCTCTGGCCCCCCGAGAGCGGTGGCGGCCGAAGCGCGGTCGGGCCGGCAACAACCGCGTTGCAGCAGGTCGGTCCGGGCGGGCACGCTGGTGCCGTGGCACGCTCCTGGTCCCCGTCGTCGTGGCGGGCCTTCCCCGCCGCCCAGCAGCCCGAGTGGCCCGACGAGGCCGACCTCGACCGCGCCATCAAGCAGATCGCCACCTACCCTCCGCTCGTCTTCGCCGGCGAGGCCCGGGCCCTGCAGAGCGCACTGGCCAAGGTGGCAGCCGGCAACGCCTTCCTCCTCCAGGCCGGCGACTGCGCGGAGAGCTTCGACGACTTCTCGGCCATCAGCATCCGGGAGAAGCTCCGCGTCATCCTCCAGATGGCGGTCGTCCTCACCTACTCCATCGGCGTGCCGGTGGTGAAGGTGGGACGGATCGCCGGGCAGTTCGCCAAGCCTCGCTCCGCGGCCACCGAGCTGGTGGACGGCACCGAGCTCCCCAGCTTCCGCGGGCACATCATCAACGCCGAAGCGCCGACCGCGGCGGCCCGGGTACCGGACCCTGAGCGGCTGGTGCAGGCCTACCACCAGTCGGCGTCGACCCTGAACCTGCTGCGGGCCTTCACCAAGGGCGGGTTCGCCGACCTGTCCCGTGTGCACGCATGGACCCAGGAGCACGTGGCCAGCAGCCCGGAGGGCCGCCGCTTCGAGGCGCTGGCCAACGAGATCGAGCGGGCGCTGCGGTTCATGCGGGCCTGCGGCATGGACACCGAGTCCAACGCGGCCCTCCACGAGGTGGACGTGTACACCAGCCACGAGGCGCTGCTCGTCGGCTACGAGGAGGCGCTGACCCGGCAGGACTCGCTGACGGGAGCCTGGTACGACTGCTCGGCGCACATGTTGTGGATCGGCGAGCGGACCCGCCAGCTCGACGGCGCCCACATCGAGTTCCTCCGGGGCGTGCACAACCCGATCGGTGTGAAGCTCGGGCCGACCGCCACGGCCGAAGAGGTCCTGGAGCTCTGCCACGCGCTCAACCCGGCCCGCGTCCCCGGCCGCCTGACCCTCATCACCCGCATGGGCGCCGAGCGCGTGGAGGACACGGTGCGGCCGCTCCTCCGGGCCACGCGCGACGCCGGCCATCCCGTGGTCTGGGCGTGCGACCCGATGCACGGCAACACGTTCACCTCCGCCACGGGGCGGAAGACCCGGCACTTCGAGGACATCCTCGACGAGATGGCCGGCTTCGTGCGGGCGCACCACGCCGAGGGGACGTGGCCCGGCGGCGTCCACGTCGAGCTGACCGGCCACGACGTCACCGAATGCCTGGGCGGTGCCGACGACATCGTCGACAGCATGCTGGACGACCGCTACGAGACCGTGTGCGATCCGCGCCTCAACGCCCGCCAATCGGTCGACCTCGCCTTCCGGGTGGCCGAGCTGGTCCGGGCCTGAGCAGGGCCGGCCGGGGCGCGAGGGCGGACGTGGACGCGCTCACCCTCGTCGACGGCTGGCCCGTCGATCACGCCGCGGTGGTCGTGGTCGGTCCAGACGGCGCGCTGGCCGGGCGCGGCGACCTGGACCGCACCGTCCGGCTGGCGTCGGTGACAAAGCTGTTCGTCGCCTACGGCTGCCTGATCGCTCGCCAGGAAGGCGTGCTCGACCTCGACGCACCCGCCGGTCCACCCGGGGCGACCGTGCGCCACCTCCTCGCCCACGCCTCGGGCCTCGGGTTCGACGACACGGTGCCGGTCAGCCCCGTCGGCCGCCGGCGCGCCTACTCCAACCCGGGGTTCGAGCGGTTGGGCGAGGTGCTGGCCGGCGCGACCGGCATCCCCGTGGCCGACTACCTCCGCGAGGGGATCTTCACTCCTCTCGGCATGGAGCACACCGAGCTCAAGCGCTCCCCCGCCCACGGCGCCTTCGGGTCGGCGGCGGACCTGAGCCGCTTCGCGCAGGAGCTGCTGCGGCCGACCCTGGTCGAGCCGCCGTTGCTGGCCGAGGCGGTGTCGGTGCAGTTCCCCGGCCTGGCCGGCGTGCACCCGGGACTGGGCCGGCAGAACCCCATGGACTGGGGGCTGGGCTTCGACCTGCGCAGCACGAAGGAGCCCTCCTGGATGGGCGAGACGGCCCGCCCGCGGAGCTTCGGGCACTTCGGCGGCAGCGGCACGTTCCTCTGGGTCGACCCCGAGCTCGACCGGGCCTGCGTGGCCCTGGCCGAGCGGGAGTTCGACGAGTGGGCGCTGGCCGCCTGGATCCCGTTCAACGACGCCCTCCTCGCCGAGCTCCGCAGCCACCCCCGACTGACGACGCCCGCGCGTCCGCAGCGCGCCCGGAGCGCCGCCGGATGGTCACTCCGGGCGCACAAATCGTGCCCGGAGACCGTTGCCGGGCCACTTGCCACGATTTGTGCCCGGAAGGTGACCACCCGGGGCGGGCCGCGCCGAATCGGACCGCGCCGGGTTCGGGGAGGCCCGGTAGCGTCGCCGGCATGGAACGGGGACGCTCTGCCATCGCGCGCCCCGGCTCCCGTGCCGCCAGAGGCAAGGTCACCGCCGGCCTCGGCCTGATCTTCGTTTCGACGTTCGTCCTCAACGCCTCGACCAGCGTCATCTTCGCTCTCATCTCCGATCTCCAGGACGCCACCGGCCAGTCGACGTCCAGCCTGGGGCTCATCGCCGGCACCGGCTTCATCGTCGGCTTGGTGGCCGGCCTCGTCGTGGCCCCGATGGCCGATCGCGGCCGGGCCAAACGCCTCCTGCTCGTCGGTCTCGGCCTCGCCGCCATCGGCGGGATCGGCTTCGCCCTGGCCCAGACCCTCCCGATGCTGCTCGCCTCGCGGGCCCTGGTCGGCGCGGCCGCGGGATGCTTCATCCCCGCCGCCCGTGCCATCGCCGCCAGCATCGATCCGGCGCGGTCAGGCGAGAACCTCGGCCGCCTGGCCCGCGTCGACCTGGCCGGGTTCGCCACCGGCCCGATCATCGGCAGCCTGCTCTTCGAGGTGGTCGGCCTCCGAGGCACGTTCGTGTTCTTCGCGGTCGTGGCCGCCGCCGCGCTCGTGCTGCTGGCGCCCCGGCCGCTGCCGTCCCTCCCGACGAGCGCCGAGTCATCCCGACCGAGCCTCGTCCTGCTCCGCCACCGCCGCGTCCTGGTGGCCACACTCCTGGCCCTCGCGCTCTTCCTACCCGTCGGCGTGTTCGACTCCCTGTGGGACCGCTATCTCACGGACCTCGGGGGATCCAACCTCCTCGTCGGCCTGACCTTCGCCCTCTTCGCGCTGCCCTTCGTCACCCTCACCGCCCCGGCCGGACGGCTGGCCGACCGACTCGGGCACGTGCGCATCTCGCTGTGGGGTCTGGCGGTGCTCGTACCGTGCCTCGCGCTGTACGGCGTCTTCCGCTCCATCCCCGTGCTGGTGCTCTTGCCGATGGTCGAGGCGGTGGCCCAGGCGGCCACCGTGCCCGCTTCCCAGGCCGCGATGGCCGCGGCCTGCCCGCCCGGCCGGGCCGCGGCGGGCCAGGGTCTGGCCACCTCGGCTCAGCTGGCGGGGGCTGCGCTCGCCGCGCTCCTGGCCGCGCCCGTCTACGAGGACCTGGGGCCCGGGATCCTGTTCGCGGGGACGGCGGCCGTCGTCGCCGCCCTGGCCGTCGCGGCATGGGCGCTGACCACTGCGGCGGACCGGGCCGACGCCACCCGTCAGCTCGGAGGCGAACCCTCGCTCAGCGCAGACGCTCGATGATCATCGCCATGCCCTGACCACCGCCGACGCACATCGACTCGAGGCCGATGTGCTTGTCCTCGCTCTGGAGGCCGTTGATGAGCGTGGCCATGATGCGGGCGCCGGTCATCCCGAACGGGTGGCCGAGGGCGATGGCACCACCGTGCACGTTGAGCTTGTCCCAACCGATGTCGAGATGGCGAGCGGACGGCACCACCTGTGCCGCAAACGCCTCGTTGATCTCCACGAGATCGATGTCACCGATCTTCATCCCGGCGCGGGCGAGCGCCTGCCGGCACGCCGCGATCGGCCCGAGGCCCATGATCTCCGGGTTCAGGCCGGTGACGCCCGACGAGATGATGCGGGCGAGTGGCGCGATGCCGAGTTCCCGGGCCTTGGTGTCGCTCATGACGACGACAGCGGCCGCCCCGTCGTTGAGGGGGCAGGCGTTGCCGGCGGTGATCTCACCGTCGGGCCGGAAGACCGGCTTCAGCTCGGCCAGCTTCTCGACGGTGGTGCCCGCACGGGGGCCGTCGTCGGTGGACACGACCGAGCCGTCCGGCAGCGTCACCGGCACGATCTCCCGCTCGAAGAAGCCGTTCTCCACGCTGGCCACCGCCCGCTGCTGCGACAGCGCGGCGAACTCGTCCATCTCCCGCCGGCTCACGCCCTCGAGCTCGCGCACGTTCTCGGCCGTCTGCCCCATGGCGATGTAGATGTCCGGGAGCCCTTCCGGTGGCGCCCATGACGGCTGGCCTCCCTCGGCCCGACGCCTCGTCCGCTCGCCCGACGGCGCGAACACCGGGTTCGGCGCCGTGTCGGACGCGCCGGCGCCGTAGCGGGACACGCACTCCACCCCGGCGGCGATGAAGGCGTCGCCCTCACCCGCCTTGATGGCGTGGGCGGCCATCCGGATGGTCTGCAGGCTCGACGAGCAGTAGCGGTTGACGGTGACGCCTGGGACGTCGTCGAGCCCGGCCAGCACGGCCACGACCCGGGCGACGTTGAAGCCCTGCTCCCCCGCGGGCTGGCCACAGCCCATGAGCAGGTCGTCGATCTGGTCCCGCGGCAGCTCGGGTACCTGGTCCAGCACCGCCGTGACCATCTGCGTGGCGAGGTTGTCGGGCCGCACGTCGACGAGCGAGCCCTTCATGGCCCGGCCGATGGGGCTGCGGGCAGTGGCGACGATGACGGCTTCGGGCATGACGATCCTCCGACGTGCGACAGGCAGTGCTACGGGACGCCGACAGTCTTGGCGATCAGCCCCGCTTCGAGCCAGACCGGCAGGGCCAGGTCCACCTCCGGCGCGGTCTGCGGCGGACCGATCAGCATCCCCTGGACGTGGTCGCAACCCAGCTCCCGCAGGCGGACGAGCTGGTTGACCCGCTCGACGCCCTCGGCGGTGACGAGGAGGTTGAGCGAGTGCCCGAGGTGGGTGACGGCCGAGACGATGGTCTCGTCGTCGCTCCCCTCCGGCAGGCCCCGCACGAAGCTGCGGTCGATCTTGATGGCCTCCACGGGAAAGCGCTGCAGGTAGTTCAGCGACGAATAGCCGGTGCCGAAGTCGTCGATGGCGAAGCGGACCCCGAGCCCACGCAGTGCGTACAGGACATCGCTGGACCGGTCGACGTCGATCACCAACGCGCTCTCGGTGATCTCGAACCAGACGCAGCTCGGATCGAGCCCGGAGCGGGCCAGGGCGTCGCTCACCTGTTGGATGAGCTCCGGTCCACCGAGCTGGCGAGCCGAGAGGTTGATGGAGACCGTCAGCGCGGTCGGCGACGTGACCGAGACGGAGCTTCCACGCCGCGAGCTGCTGCATGGCCCGGTCCATCACGAGCTCTCCGATGGCGACGATGAGCCCGGTGTCCTCAGCCAGCTCGATGAAGTCGGAGGGCGAGACGGTGCCCTTCTCGGGATGGTCCCACCGTACGAGCGCCTCGAAGCCGGCCAGCCGCCCCGTGCGGAGCTCCACGATCGGCTGGTAGAGCAGCGCGAACTCGTCGCGCTCGATGGCCCGGTGGAGATCGTTGCCGAGGTGGTGCAATCGGACCACGGAGTCACGATGAGCCGGTTCGAAGTACTCCACCCGGTTCCGGCCCCGGTCCTTGGCCTGGTACATCGCGGCGTCGGCGTCCCGCATGAGGCTCTCGGCCGTGACCCAGGCCCGGTCGGCCTTGGCCACGCCGACGCTGGCAGTCACGAACGTCTCCCCGTCGAGCAGCGACATCGGCTCGGCGACCACGTCGGCCAGCTGGTCGGCCAGCGCGTCGATGCGCCCTCCACTGTCCGGGTCGAACAGGAAGACGACGAACTCGTCGCCGCCGAAGCGGGCCACCGTGGTGTCGTCGCCGGCGGCGATCCGGATCCGCTCACCCACGGCCTTCACGACACGGTCGCCGGCGGCGTGGCCGAGGCTGTCGTTGATCAGCTTGAACCGGTCGACGTCGAGGAAGATGAGGCCGAGCGTCTCCCCCGCCGAGCGCCTGATGAGCGCCGACGCCAGCCGTTCCATGAACGCCGTCCGGTTGAGCAGCCCGGTCAGCTCGTCGTGGTGGGCCGAGTAGGCCAGGCGCTCGGCGATGGCGTTCTCGCGCGTGACGTCCTGCACCTGGCCGATCAGGTAGCGCCGGCCGTCGGGTTGCTCGATGACCGAGATGCTGGTGTCGCCCACCAGCACCGTGCCGCTGGCGTGCTCGTAGTGGAAACGGTGGCGGCGGGTCGTCTCCGCCGGCGCGTCGGCCAGCATGCCGAGGAACTCCTCGTGCGCGCGCAGCTCGCTCGGCGGACCGAGCTCGCTGAGGTGGCGCTTCTCGAGGCGGTCCCTGGGGAGCCCGAGCATGGAGCCAAACGCGGCGTTGACCTGGATGAGGTGACCGTCCGTGCTGGCCAGGAGCATCCCGATGGGGGCCTCCTCGAACGCGACCCGGAACCGCTGCTCGGCCTCCCGCAGCAACGCCTCCTGGCGAAGGCGGACCGTGAGGTCCCGCACCGAGATGACGAGACCACTCATCGCCGTCTCCTCGATGTAGCTCCCGGCGTCGGCCTCCACCGGCGCGTACGTGCCGTCGGTCTTGAGCACCCGGAACAGGAGCGGGCTCCCGATCCCGCCCCCCACGGCGGCGGCGAACGCGTTGCGGACGCCGGGGAGGTCCTCGGGGTGGACGAACTCGAACACCGACCGGCCGACGAGTTGCGCCGGTCGCCACCCGAGCAGGTCGGTGATGCGGGCGCTGATGCTGCGGATGGTCCCGTCGGCCCCCGCCACCGCCACCCCCTCGGCCAGCTCGTCGAGCACCAGGCGGAAGCGCCGTTCGCTCTCCGCCAGCGTTCGCAGGTTGGTCCGCAGCGACTGGGTGAGGCGGGCGTTCTCCACGAAGATGGCGACGTGGTTGCCACTGGCCAGGATGCCGGTGATGACCAGGAGGGCGGCCTCCAGCGTGCTCAGGCTGCTGCCGCCCCACACGAGCTGGTAGAAGCCGATGAGGTAGGCGATGAGCACCGGCGTGTAGACGACCATCGAGCGCACGAGCGGGCGGACGGTGCGCATCCGTACGGTGGCCGGTCGGGCGTGGAGGGCGGCGAGCGCGAAGAACAGCGCCGACCCCAGCCACGGCAGCAGGAAGAAGCGCTGGGAGATGACGGGCTCGGTCCAGTAGTCGACTCCGAAGAGCACGTCTCCCACCAGCAGGAGGAAGAACGACAGCGTCATGAGCAGCCGGGGCGTCGTACGGCTCTCCACCAGCACCAGCGCGCAGACGGTGACGGCGACCAGGTCGATGAGGCCGATGGTCAGGACCAGCACCAAGTTGCCGCGGACGACGTCGCTGCTGCGCTGGATGACGCTGACGGCCAGCGTGTATCCCATGAACAGCACGGCCGGCGAGACGGTGCAGGCCTCCGCCAAGACGCGGAAGCGGCCCACCCAGCGGACCGTCGGCAGCCCGACCACGAGCAGGGCCATGATCAGCAGGGGGCCGATGATCAGGAAGGCGTACTGGGCGGTGCTGGGGAATCCCGCCGTCCGGCCGTCGCCCAGGTCGTCGACGATGCCGTCGATCATCGTGAGCGTCCACACGGCGGCCACGGCGCCGAGGAAGCGCCACTGCGGCTGCTTCAGGCGGGCGGCGGCCCGGTAGCACCACACCACCCCGAGGCCCATCAGGGCCACCCGGGCCCCGTCGAGGGCCAGCTCCTCGCCGGTGGACAGGTCAGGGCGGGCCAGCACGTAGAGGGCGGTGGCCGCGTAGACGGCGAGCGCGATCCAGGTGAAGGCGGCCCGCCGTTGCCGGCGTCGCCGGTCGACCGGGCCGGGGATCGTCACCGCGGCCACCGTCACCGGGCCCGCCTCCCGCACGCCGTCACGAGGCGGCTACCCCGTGTCCACGACGACGAACAGCTCGGCGGCCCGTCCCCCGCCGAAGCCGTGCTGGTTGATCACCAGCACCCGCACGATCTGGCTCTCGTCGATCACTGCGGCAAGGCTACCCCGGCCTCTCTGTCACGACCTGGCCTCTCGGGGCCCGGCCTCCCCGACGCGGCCCGGCGTACGATGCGCGGCCATGGCTGGCCCCATCGACGTGGATGACGTCCCCCTCGACCAGATCGACCTCTCCGATCCCGAGCTCTGGCTCGCGCCCCGGTCGTGGCGGGAGGGCACCTTCGCCACCCTGCGCCGCGAGTCGCCGATCCACTTCTTCGAGGAGGCCGAGTTCCCCCCGTTCCCGAAGGGGCCGGGCTACTACGCCATCACCCGCTTCGACGACGTCTGGCACGTCAGCCGCAACCCGCAGCTGTTCTGCTCCGGCAAGGGCTCCAACATCCCCGACCTGCCCATCGAGATCGCCGAGTTCTTCGGCTCGATGATCAACATGGACGATCCCCGCCACCTCCGGCTGCGCTCGATCGTCGGCAAGGGGTTCACGCCGAAGATGGTCAGCCAGATCGAGGAGTACGTGCGCCAGAAGGCGGAGGGGATCGTCGACAACCTGCTGGAGAGGTACCCGGACGGCGCCTGCGACTTCGTCGAGGAGGTCGCCGCTCCCCTGCCGCTGCAGATCATCTGCGAGATGATGGGCATCCCCGACGAGGACGAGAAGCAGATCTTCGCCTGGACCAACACCATCCTCGGGGCCGGCGACCCGGACTACGGCGGCGAGTTCGACGCGCTGCTCAACCACAGCATGGCCATGAACGCCTACGCCATGGAGCTCGGCAACGACCGGCTGGCCAACCCCAAGGAAGACCTGACCACCGCGCTCATGCACGCGGAGGTCGACGGCGAGCGGCTCACCAGCGCCGAGTTCGGGTCGTTCTTCATCCTGCTCGTCGTGGCCGGCAACGAGACCACCCGTAACGCGATGAGCCACGGCATCAAGGCGCTGACGGACTTCCCCGATCAGAGGGAGATCTGGTGGGACGACTTCGGCGGGGTGGCCCGTACCGCGGCCGAGGAGATCGTGCGCTGGGCCTCTCCGGTCATCCACTTCCGTCGCACGGCCACGGCTGACACGGAGATCGCCGGGCACCCGATCGCCGAGGGCGACAAGGTCGTGCTCTGGTACAACTCGGCCAACCGGGACGAGGCGAAGTTCGCCGACCCGTACGTGTTCGACGTCCGGCGCGACCCGAACCCGCAGGTCGGCTACGGCGCCGGCGGGCCCCACTTCTGCCTCGGCGCCAACCTGGCCCGGCGGGAGATCACGGTCATGTTCGACGAGATCCGCCGCCGCCTGCCCGAGCTGCGGGTCACCGGCGAACCCGCGTACCTGCAGAGCAACTTCATCAACGGCATCAAGCGCATGCCCTGCGCCTGGAAGTAGCTCCGTGACATGGAGCTCGCTCCGCTCGCTCAGCGGGCGTCGCCCGCCGGCTCCTCGTGGGCCAGCTCGCCACTGCGGTAGTGACGGCGACACAGGAGCTCGTAGCGGACGGTGTCGCCGAACAGCGGGGCGTCCGGTTCGTCCGTGTCACCCACCACGACGACATCGCCCTCGTAGACCACGCTGACCGTTGACCAGCCGGGCGTTGTGCGTGGCGCGCGCCCCGCACCAGCACCGGGCCTCGACCTGGAGGGGCACGCGCTCGTCGGCCACCTCCAGCAGGCGCTTGGTCCCGTCGAACAGCAGGCCCCGGAAGTCGGTGATGAGGCCAAAGGCGTACACGTCGGCGCCGAGCTCGTCGACCACCCGGGCCAGCTGGTCGCACTGCGCGGGGGCGTAGAACTGGGCTTCGTCGCACACGAGGTAGTCGAGGGGCCCTCGCGCGGTGGCGAGGGCGAAGAGATCGACGTCGTCGCCGACCTCGACGGCAGGAGCGGCGACCCCGAGCCGGCTCGTGACCTGGGTGCCGTCGCGATCGAGGCGGGTCAGCAGGAGGCCTCGCAGGCCCCGGCTGGCCAGGTTGTGGTGGATCTGGAGGGCGACGGTGCTCTTGCCCGAGCCCATGGTGCCGAAGGAGAAGCGGAGCTGCGCCACGGGGGCCACACGGTATCGGGGCGCCTGTGGCAGGCTGGCTCGAACCCGAGCGGCGGGAGGACTGCCTCATGATCGTCATCCCCTCATGATCGTCATCCAGGGCTACCTCGACATCGACCCTGCGGACCGCGATGCCGTCATCCCGCTCATGGTGGCCGTCCATGACGCCAGCGAAGCCGAGGAGGGGTGCTTGACGTACCGCTTCGCCGAGGAGCTGGGGCGGCCCGGCCGCTTCTGGCTCATCGAGGCCTGGGAGTCGGAGGAGGCGCTGGCGGCGCACTTCAAGACCGAGCACATGGCCACGTTCCGGGCCGGGCTGGCCGGTGTGAGGGTCACCGGCCGGGACCTGTTCCGGCACGACGTCACCAAGCGGGCACCGCTCTGAGGCGCCCGTGAAGCCGCTCACCGCCACGACGGATCGCTCCGAGCTGCCGTCCTGGCGCGGTTGGATCCACACCGGCGCCTTCCTGCTCTCGATCCCGCTCGGGCTGGCACTGGTGCTGGCCGCCGGACCAGCGGAAGCGCGTGCGGCGGCGGCGATCTACGTGGTCACCCTGGTGGCCGGGTTCGGCACGTCCGCCGCCTATCACCGGCTGGCCCGCTCGCCGGGCGCGTTGCGCTGGATGCGGCGGGCCGACCACTCGACCATCTACCTGCTCATCGCCGGCACCTACACCCCCATCTGCCTGCTGGCCCTCCCGGCCGGTTGGGGTCTGCCCGTCCTGGCCGTCGTCTGGGTCGGCGCCATCATCGGAGCCGTCCTCAAGCTCGTCGCCTTCGATCGCGCCGGGCCCGCCGGCTGGGCGCTCTACCTCGTCCTCGGGTGGACGGCGCTCATGGCCGCGCCCGCACTGCTCCAACACCTGGGCGCGACCGAGCTGGCCCTCATCCTGGCCGGCGGGGTCATCTACACGGCCGGGAGCATCGTCCTGGCCGTCGGGCGGCCGAACCCGGCTCCGGCCGTCTTCGGCTACCACGAGGTCTGGCACTCCTGCACCGTGCTGGCGAGCGTCTGCCACTTCGCGGCGGTCGCGCTCGTGATCGCCGCGGCCTGAACCCGTCTTTCAACCCAGGAGCGCCTGGACGTCCTCGATCCGATCAGCCTCGGCGGCCCGCTTGTCCTCCCGGTACCGGCGCACCCGGGCGAAGCGCAGCGCCACCCCACCCGGGTAGCGGGTGGACGCCTGGACGCCGTCGAGCGCGATCTCCACCACGAGCTCCGGTCGGACGTGCACGACGTGGCCCTCGGTCCCGATGGCCAGACCCTGGAGGCGCTCGGTCTGCCAGCGCAGCAGGTCGTCCGTGAGGCCTTTGAAGGTCTTGCCCACCATCACGAAGCCCCCGTCGGACCCGCGGGCGCCGAGGTGGAGATTGGAGAGCCAGCCGGTGCGCCGTCCGTGTCCCCACTCGGCGGCCAGGACGACGAGATCCAGCGTGCGGACCGGCTTCACCTTCCGCCACGACCCGCCCCGCCGGCCCGCCTGGTAGGTCGACTCGAGCGACTTCACCATCACTCCTTCGTGGCCAGCGGCGACGGCGTCGAGCGCGAACGCCTCTGCGGCGGCTGGATCGGCCGTCTCCAGGGCGGGTAGCCGGAGTGCGGGGGCGATCGTGTCGAGGACGGCGAGCCGGTCGGCCAGCGGCCGGTCCACGAGGTCCTCGTCGTCGACGAGCAGCACGTCGAAGAAGAAGGCCTGGAGCAGGGCGGCCGCCGGTACGCCGTCGGGCCCCTGCCGCTCCCGGCTGAACCGGCTCATGGTGTCCTGGAAGCGCCGTGGCCGGCCACTGTCGTCGAGGCCGATCGACTCACCGTCCAGCACGACGCGGCGGACGGGGAGCAGCCTGACCGCCTCGGCCACCGACGGCAGCCGTTCGGTGATGTCGTTGAGGTTGCGGGTGAAGATGGCCACGTGGTCGCCGTCGCGGTGCACCTGGATGCGGGCGCCGTCCAGCTTCCACTCCACCGAGGCCGGGCCGGTCTCGGTCAGGGCCGCCGTCACGTCCGCAGCCGTACCCGCCAGCATGGGCTGCACGGGCCGGAGGACCTCGAGCCCCACATCCTCGAGGGCGGATCTACCGCCGGACAGGGCGACGACGGCCGTACGACCCAGGTCCCCGCTGAACATCGCGGCTCGGCGCACCAGATCGATGGGGACGCCCGCCGCCTTCGCGACCGCGTCGGCCATCACACCCTCCAAGGCGCCCTGCCGGAGCTCTCCGAGGAGCAGCCGGCGGAGGAACTGACCCTCCGGCTCGGTCGCCGCCGCGAACAGGGCCCCCAGCTCCGCCTGTCGTTGGGATACAGAGCCCGGCCCGGTGATCCCCTCGACGCGCGAGATGGCCCGGTCGACGTCGGCGATCGAGAGCGAGGCCTCGGCGGCCGACGCCGCGGGGAGTCCACGCACAGCCGACCAGCCCACACCCACCCGGCCCTGGCGGGGCCGCCCCACGAGGAAGCCGACGGCCGCCTCGACCTCCTCGGGGTCGAGGCGACGCAGCAGGTCGACCAGGGCGGCCACCTTGGCCGTCCGCTTGGTCGTCCCCGCCACCGCGTCCGCGGTGGCGACGAGCGCCACGAACAGCACGTCAGGCGCAGGCCGGCGCGGTCAGCGGGTGGCCCGGCTCATGTCTTCGGGCTCAACTTCCTCGGGCTCACTTCCCTCCGAGGAGCTTGCCGAGATCGAGACCTTTGATCATCCCCATCAGGTCTCCAGGCGAGGGCATCTTCCCGTCAGGTGTGAGCTTGTTGACGGCGTCCGGGATCATCTTCGACAGGTCCGTCTTCAGTGCCCCGACGCTCTCCCCCGTCTGCTTGGACATCTTGGCCAACCGCTCGGAGCCGATGGCCTTCTCCACCTCGTCCGGGTCGAGCGGCTGGTTGTCCCCGGTGCCCACCCAGGAATCCGCCTTGTCCCCGAGCCCAGCGCCCTTGAACTGGTCGAGCAGCCGGCTGAGCCCCAGGCCGTCGCCCCCCTTGCCGGTCAGCATGGTGGCCAGCTGGGACATGACATCCTTGCCACCGCCCTTGCCGAGCATCCCCATGATCGAATCGAGCAGACCCATGACCCTCTCCTTCGTCGATGGCGCTCGAGCGACGCTAGCCGAGCAGTTCGGCCAGGCCGTCCGGATCGGCCACGGTGACCGTCAGCGCCGAGTGCGGACGGACGCCGAGCACGGGGCCGACCCGACTGGCGAAGTGCACGCACACCCCGGCACGGGTGTTGGTCCCGAAGGTCAGCCCGTCGTCGGCGAACGAGAGCCGGGCGCCGGCCGCCGTCCACCAGCGGTAGTCGCCGGTGACGTGCGCGCCGGCGACGTTGGCCCGGGCGGTGCGCAGCCGCAGGCGGCCGAAGGTGGCCTCGAACTGTTCCTCGTCGACACGCACCCCGTCCTTCGCCGACCGGACGCCGAACGGCCACCAGAACACGCGCAGCCGTTCGTCGAACTCGTAGGGGAAGAAGCGCTCCACGCCGCCGTTGTCAGCTGCAACCGCTGGTGCTGCCGCAACTCGGGCAGGCGTGGCAGCTCCCGGCCCTGATCATCTGCACGCCGCACTGCATGCACATCGGGGCATCGGCGTGGCGGACGCCCGGCGGCTGCTCCACCGGGGCCGGCGCGCCCATCCCGAACTCCATCTGGGTGGCCAGCTCGCTCACCGACGGGATGGACTTCGGGTCAGGCACCATCTCGCTGCCGGTCGAGGTCTGGATCACCGACTCCTCGACACCGGGCAGCGTGGGCTGCAACCGCTCCTCGATGGAGAAGATGCCCAGCTCCGCCCGCTCCTCGAGGGTCAGATACTCGAGGGCGAGGCGGCGGAACAGGTAGTCCATGATCGACGAGACGAACCGGATGTCCGGGTCGTCGGTCATGCCGGCCGGCTCGAAGCGCATGTTGGTGAAGGCCTCGACGAAGGCCCGCAGCGGCACGCCGTACTGCAGCCCGTACGAGATCGACTTGGCGAAGGCATCCATGATCCCCGAGAGCGTGGAGCCCTGCTTGGAGACCGTCAGGAAGATCTCGCCCGGCCTGCCGTCCGCGTACTCGCCAATGGTGGCGAACCCCTTGCAGTCGGCCACCCTGAACTCGAACGTGCGGCTCGTGCGGGTGCGGGGCAGCTTCTGCCGCACCGGTTGGGGGATGATCCGCTCGACGATGCGCTCCACGATCTGCGCCGGCGCTCCGGTCGGCGCGGGCATGGCGTCTGCCAACGCACCGCTCGCTCCGGCCACCCAGGGCGTGTCGCCCTTCTTGGCGGTCGACAGCGGCTGGGCCACCTTGCAGTTGTCGCGGTAGATGGCCACGGCCTTGAGACCGAGCTCCCACGACAACAGGTGCAGCGCCTCCACCTCCTCGACGGTGGCCTCCTCCGGCATGTTCACCGTCTTGGAGATGGCGCCCGAGATGAACGGCTGGACGGCGCCCATCATCCGGACGTGGCCCTCGTGGTGGATCACGTTGTCGCCCATCGAACAGGCGAACACCGGCAGGTGCTCGCCCGTCACGTGCGGGGCGCCGACGATCGACTTGTGCTCGTCGATGTAGGCGATGATCTCGTCGACCTGCTGGACCGAGTAGCCGAGCCGGCGCAACGCCCGCGGCACGGTCTGGTTCACGATCGACATCGTCCCGCCGCCGACCAGCTTCTTCAGCTTGACCAGCCCCAGATCGGGCTCGATGCCAGTGGTGTCGCAGTCCATCATCAGGCCGATGGTGCCGGTCGGCGCCAGGACGCTGGCCTGGCTGTTGCGGACGCCGAACTCCTCGCCGCTCGCCACGGCCTCGTCCCAGGCCAGCTGGGCGGCGGACAGCAGGTCGGCGGGCAGGAGCTCCTCGTCGATGTCGGCCGCGGCGACACGATGCTGGCGGAGCACGCCGAGCATGTGCTCCTCGTTGACGGCGAAGCCGCTGAACGGCGCCATGCGGCTGGCGATGCGGGCGCTGGTGGCGTAGGCGTGCCCGGTCATCAGTGAGGTGACGGCCGCGGCCCAGGCCCGGCCGGCCTCGCTGTCGTACGGGAGCCCGAGAGCCATGAGCATGGCGCCGAGGTTGGCGTAGCCGAGGCCGAGCTGGCGGAAGGCACGGCTGGTCTCGGCGATGGCCGGCGTCGGGTAGTCGGCGTTGCCGACCAGGATCTCCTGGGCCAGGAACACGACCTCGACCGTGTGGCGGAAGCCGTCGACGTCGAAGCGGCCGTCCTCGTCCAGGTACCTCAGCAGGTTGATCGACGCGAGGTTGCACGCCGAGTCGTCCAGGTGCATGTACTCCGAGCAAGGGTTGGAGCCGTTGATGCGCCCGGTGGCGTGGGCGGTGTGCCAGGCGTTGATGGTGGTGTCGAACTGCAGGCCCGGATCGGCGCACTCCCACGCCGCCTGAGCGATCTCACGCCACAGGTCGCGGGCGCGAACGGTCTTGAGCACCTCACCCGTGGTGACGGCGACGAGATCCCAGGTGGCGTCGTCGAGCACCGCCCGCATGAAGTCGTCCGTGACACGGACGGAGTTGTTGGCGTTCTGGTACTGGATGGAGAAGGAGTCGGAGCCGTCGAGGTCCATGTCGAACCCGGCGTCACGCAGCACACGGGCCTTGCGCTCCTCCTTCGACTTGCACCAGATGAACTCCTGCACGTCGGGGTGGTCGACGTTGAGGATGGCCATCTTGGCGGCGCGGCGCGTCTTGCCGCCGGACTTGATGGTGCCTGCGGACGCGTCCGCTCCCCGCATGAAGCTCACCGGGCCCGAGGCCGTCCCGCCCCCGTTGAGGGGCTCGAGGCTGGAACGGATGCGGGAGAGGTTGACGCCCGATCCCGACCCGCCCTTGAAGATGACACCCTCTTCCCGGTACCAGTTGAGGATCGAGTCCATGGTGTCGCCCACGGACAGGATGAAGCAGGCGCTGGCCTGCTGCGGCACGCCGGCCACGCCGATGTTGAACCACACCGGCGAGTTGAAGGCCGCCTTCTGGGTGACCAGGAGGTGCTTGAGCTCGTCGCGGAAGGCGTCGGCCTCGGCGTCGTCGACGAAGTAGCCGTCGCGAGCGCCCCAGTCGGCGATGGTGTCGACCACGCGGTCGATCACCTGGCGCAGCGACCGCTCGCGCTGCGGGGTGCCGAGCGTGCCGCGGAAGTACTTCTGGGCGACGATGTTGGTGGCGTTCAGCGACCAGGTCACCGGGAACTCCACGTCCAACTGCTCGAAGGCGACCGCCCCGTCCTTCCAGTTGGTGATGCGGGAATCACGCCGTTCCCACACCACCTCGTCGTACGGGTGCACCCCTGCCGTCGTGAAGTGACGGGCGATGCCGATGCCGGTGCGCTCCGGGGCCAAGGACATGGTCGGCGTCTCCTTCGTCGTCTCAGGGGCTGTGCTGGGCGTTCGGGCTGGTGCGCTCGGTGGCTGGTGGTGCCGCCGTGCACCGTGTTGGAAGCGATGGGTGGAAGCGATTGGGTGGAAGCGATCGTACGGGCGGGTCCGGGATGTGGAGGGACGACAGAGGCACCGGCTCGGTCCGGTCCCCACTGCGCCTTCCCCGCACCCGGTTCGGGCATTACAGCACTGTAGTTACAGGGGTGTCAACGCCTGTGCATCCCCGTCCATTCCGCCGCCGTCCGGCCCGTCCCGGCCCGGTCGAACCGAGCGCTGTCGCCCGCCCAGCGGGACCCGCCGGGCTGACGCCGTGACGTCGGTGGGTAGGTTCGAGGGCCCTGCGCCCCCCGTCGATCCACCGGGCCTCCCCCGGGGTCTCGCCCGTACATCCACCCACCTGACGCCACGGCTGCTACGGGCGCCCACCTTACGGAGCCTGGCCTGTGGAACGGAAGGGGCACATCCTGTGGATTTCCCTGTGAGTTGTCGCCCACTTGTCCCCTGTTGGGCAGCCTGGCGTCGCCGGCACGCGACGTCCGTGACCGCCGTGGCAGCATCGGTGCCCGTGCGCCGCCTCCTGCCCGCCCCCCAGGGCGGCCTCGACGCCGCCGGGCTGGCCGCCGCCTATCAGGACGTCCGACGGGCGCGACGACCCGACCGTCCGTGGGTCCTCGTCAACATGATCGCCAGCGTCGACGGGGCCACCGCCGTCGACGGCACCTCCGGCGGCCTCGGAGGACCGGGGGACCGGGCCGTGTTCTCGGTCATCCGCGGCCTGGCTGACGTGATCCTCGTCGGTGGAGCCACGGTGAGGGCCGAGCACTATGGGCCGCCCCGCCGACCCGATCAGTCGATCGCCGTCGTGACGAGAGGCGACATGGACTGGACCACGCCGCTGTTCACGAGCGGGTCCGGCATGGCCGTGCTCCCGGAGGACGGGCCCACGGTCCCCGTGCGAGCGGTGCGGGCCGGCCGGGGCAGGGTCGATCTCCCGGCCGCCGTGGCGCAGTTGCCGGGCGACATCGTGCTGGCCGAGGGCGGGCCGTCGCTCAACGGTCAACTCGCCGCTGCAGGGCTGGTCGACGAGCTGTGCCTCACGATCGCGCCGCGGCTGGTGAGCGGCAGCGCAGAACGCATCGCTCACGGGCCGGCGGCCGTCGCGGCCGACGGCCTCGAGCTGGCCCACGTCCTGGAGGACGGCGGGTTCCTCTTCTGCAGGTACGTGCGGCGCGAGGTCCGCGCGAGGTCCCGCACGGCTGAGACTGGCGGTCATCGCTCCGCCACGGCGGGGCCAACGGCTCACGGGAGCACCACCCGCTGCCCGACGCGGAGCTCCGCGCCGCCGTTGGCCGCCACGAGCTGGTGCACGAGGGCTCGCACGTCACCTTCGGGCTGGAGCCGCCGCGCGATCGACCACAAGGTGTCGCCCGGCTGGACGAGGTACCCGCCGGTTTGGGCTGCGGAAGCCATGGCCGGTGCCGGGCGACGCTCGGGGACGGAGGCAGGGACGTCCCGGAACGCCGCCACGGCCCGGCTGGCCGCCACGGGCGCCACGAGGAACGTGGCGATGGCGGCGAGGAGCACCGCCAGCCGCCGGCGTCGATAGGTGCGCACCGTGGGTGCGGGGCGCGACGGGACGCGGGCGACGAACGCGACACCGGTCATCGCGTCGGCGGTTCGGGTCATGGCGTGGGCCATGGCTGCTCCTCATGGGCGGGTGGTTCGGTCTCAGTGGTTCGGTCTCAGCACAGGTCGGTTCGTGCGGGCACTTCCGAACAGGCGTTCGTCAGGCTGCCACGAACGCCCGTTCGGTGTCAAGGCAGAAAGCGAACAATTGTTCCCGGGAACAGATGTTTGACGAGCGCGCCGAACACCAGTACCCTGTGGCTCCATGACCGACGCCATGCCCAGTTCGCCCCCGCCGGTGGCCCTCACCAGTCGCCAGCGCGAGATCCTGGAGGTGATCGACCGGTACATGCGGGAGCGGGGCTATCCCCCGTCGGTGCGGGAGATCGGCGAAGCCGTCGGCCTGACGTCTCCCTCCACCGTGCACAACCATCTGGCGGCGCTGCAGCGTCGGGGCCTCCTGCGGCGTGATCCCACCAAGCCGCGGGCCATCGAGGTGCGGTGGGACCCGTCCTCGGACGCGGCGCTCGAGCGGCGGCCGTTCCGGTCGGTACCGCTCGTCGGCGACGTGGCCGCGGGAACGGACGTGCTGGCGCAGGAGAACGTGGAGGAACTGCTGCCGCTCCCGGCGGACTTCGTCGGCGACGGGGAGCTGTTCATGCTCCGGGTCCGGGGCGACTCGATGATCGAAGCCGGCATCCTCGACGGAGACTTCGTCGTCGCCCGCGCCCAGGAGACGGCCGACAGCGGCGATGTCGTGGTCGCCGGCCTGCCCGGCGAGGAGGCGACCGTCAAGACCTATCGGGCCAAGGGGGCGAAGGTCACCCTGGTCCCCGCCAACCCCAGGCTCGAGCCCATGGTGTTCGACGCGGCCGACGTGACCCTCTACGGCAAGGTGGTCACGGTGCTCCGCCGGCTGTGATCGGCTTCGGCTGAAGCGGGGCCGCGGAGCAACCGTGCCGGCTCGACCGGCCGTCGACGGTCAGGCGCCGGTGCGGAGGAGGTCGGCCAGGGCCGAGTAGGTCCGCTCGATGGGCTCGCGGGCGACGTGCTCCTGCGCCGTGTGGGCGAGCGTTGCGTCGCCGGGCCCGAAGTTGGCGGCCGGGATGCCGTGGGCGGCGAAGCGAGCCACGTCGGTCCAACCGAGCTTCGCCCGCACGGTGAGTGCGTTCCGGCTGATCAGCGCGGCCAGCAACGGGTGGCCCAGGCCTGGCGCGGCTCCGTCGGCGTAGTCGGCGACGGCCAGCTCGTCGTCGGCTTCCAGCACCGGCACCAGCAGCTCCCTCAGGTGTGCTTCCGCCTCGTCCGGGGTCCGGTCCGGTGCGAAGCGGTGGTTGACGAGGAGCACCGCCTCGTCGGGCACCACGTTGCCGGCAACCCCGCCCTCGACCCGCACGGCCTGCAGCGCCTCGCGGTACTGGCAACCGTCGATGACCGGCTGGCGCCCCTCGTAGCGCCCGAGCCGGTCGAGCACCGGCCCGAGACGGTGGATGGCGTTGCGCCCCATCCACGGCCGGGCCGTGTGGGCGCGGGCACCGCGGAGGACCACGCGCAGCCGCATGGTGCCCTGGCACCCGGCCTCGATCACGCCGTCGGTCGGCTCGCCGAGCAGCGCGACATCACCGCGCAGGAGATCGGGCCGTTCCCCGAACAGGCGCCCGAGACCGTTGAAGCGGGCGTCGACCTCCTCGGCTTCGTAGAACACCCACGTGACGTCGACGGCCGGATCAGGGACACCGCAGGCCAAGGCCAGCATCACGGCGAGACCGGACTTCATGTCAGCGGCGCCACATCCCCAGAGCACGTCGCCTTCCTGCCGGGAGGGAAGGTTGCCGTTCACGGGGACCGTGTCGGTGTGGCCCGCCACGATCAGGCGGTGGGGCCGGCCGAGCTCGGTCCGCGCCACCAGGTTCGAGCCCACCCGGTCGACGGTCAACCAGGGCGCGCCGGCGGCCAGCTCGGCTTCCAACAGATCGGTGATGGCCTCCTCGGAGTGGCTCTCCGACGGGATGTCGACCAGATGCGCGGTCAGGGCCAGCAGATCCCCGAGCGGCGCCCGCCCGACCGACGCCGTCTCGGTCACAGCGTGGCGCCGTGATCGCGCAGGACGTCGTTGAGCGCGCTCTTGTCGTGGCGACGACCCTCGTCCAACTGCTTGAGGAGCAGCACGCACGGCAGCCCGAACTCGTGGCCGCCCGGGAAGGTGCGCGGCCGTGTGGCCGCCACCGCCACCGTCCACGGTGGGACGACGCCGCGCCCGACCTCCTGGCCGCTCCAGGCCTCGATCACGGGGATGGACCCCGTGAGCACGCAGCCCGCGCCGAGCACGACCCCGTCACCCACCCGTGCTCCGTCCGCGACCACGCAGCGGCTGCCGATCAGGCACTCGTCGCCCACCATCACCGGTGCGGCGCCCGGCGGTTCGAGCACCCCACCGATGCCGACGCCGCCGGACAGGTGCACGTTGCGACCGATCTGGGCGCAGCTCCCGACCGTTGCCCACGTGTCCACCATGGAGCCTCGCCCGACGCGGGCGCCGATGTTGACGTAGCTCGGCATCATGATGACGCCCGGCTCGAGATGCGCCCCCCACCGGGCGCTGGCGCCCGGCACGACCCGTACGCCGGCCGCCTCGTAGCCCCGCTTCAGTGGGATCTTGTCCGCGTACTCGAACGGACCGAGTTCGACGGTCTCCATCCGACCAAGGCGGAAGAGCAGCAGGATGGCCAGCCGGAGCCACTCGTGGACCACGACCTCGCCGTCGACGATCTCGGCGACCCGTACCTCGCCCCGGTCGAGGAGGTCGATGGCCTCGTGGACCGTGGCGCGGGCACTCTCGTCGTCACCCTCGAGGCGATCCCGTTGCTCCCACAGCGCCTCCACCCGGGCAGCGAGATCGGCCATGGCCGCAGGCTACAAGCGGGTCGGTGATGCCCAGCCGACCGCAGGCCGGAGCCGCTGACCGGCGAGTCAGCGCTGGACGAAGACCTGGGCGAGGTAGAGCCTGTTGCCCTTCTGCACGGCGCCGATCCCCATCTCGGTGTAGGCCCAGTTGAGGAGGTTCTCGCGGTGCGGGGCGGAGGCCTGGAGAGCGGCCTGGGCCTGGCTCACGGAGCCGGCCACCGCCACGTTCTCACCGATGAGCTGCCACCCGGGGCTCACCCCGGCCACGAGGTTGGCGGAGTGGAAGATCGTGTTGGCGTCGGCCATCCGCTGCGCCTGGGCCTGGGCCTTGAGGTCGAGTTCGTAGGACCTGGGCAGGGCCGGGATCCCGTTGGCCGCCCGGTACTGGTTGACGAGTGTGGCGTCCTCGGCCGCCAGACCGTTCCCGCCCCCACACGCTGCTGCGACGAGGACCAGGAGCCCGAGAAGAGCGGTCAGCAGGCGGCGCAACGGGCTCGACAGCAGCATCCGGGTCTCTCCTCGCCATTCGCGGCCATGACGGCCAGCCCCTCAGACGGTCATCCGACCGACACGAAACCGTAACACGTCCGCGGGCCGATGACACAGGCCGTCAAAAAAGCCCGTACTAGCTGCGCAAACGCAGCTCAGGAGGGCGGTGGCGGAGGGGGCGGAGGCAGCGAGGTCCCAGACGACGGCTCCGAGGGCGACGGAAGCGGCGGAGCCGGCGGACCACCCTGGCCCGGAGGGGCTTGCGGTGGCGTCGATGGCGGTGGCGGGGGGAGGTGCGGGCCGGCGGCCGCGTCGGCCGGGGTCGGGTGGTCCCAGCCCCGGTCGTCGGCGTCCGTGGCGTCGTCATCCGTCGAACCCGGCTCCACCGGGCGGTCCGGGGGCGGTGGAGGCGGTGGGACGGGTGCCGTGCCCGCAGGCGGCGGGGCCGGCTCCGTGGTCGGCGCCCCCCACGCATCCTGGCCGGACGGCGGGGCGAACGCGGAGTCGTCGCGGGTGGGTGCGCCCTGTCCCACCGGGACGGGCTCGCGGTCGGGGGGCGGCGGGGCCGGCACCGGACCGGGTGGCTCGCCGACCGGCGGCGGGGGCGGCGCGCCCACGGGCGCGGGGACGACTGGGGGCACGGGCACCGGCGCGGGCGGGAGCGGCGCACCGGCGTGAAGACCGCGGGCGCCGACGGGTAGGCGGTGGCGGCAGCCATCGCCGCCTCGCGCTTGCGACGGCTCCGCTTCACGCCGGTGACGATCAGGATGATGAGCCCGAGGATGAGCCCGACGGCGGCCAGAGCCACGGCGCCGAGGATCCACGGCAGGATCGTCGACACGACGTCCTTGCCCAGCGCGATGGCGAACTCGCCCTCCCTGCGGGTCTCGACGACCATGCTGTAGGCGCCGGCCTCGTCGACGTCGACGGTAGCCACCTCGGTACCGCTGAACCCGCTGAAGGAGTAGTCGAGCGACCGCTCGGCCGGCCCGATCGGCAGGGACCGCTCGCCGCTGGTGATGGAGATGTCGAGTTGGGCCGGCGGATCGTCCTCGCCCTGCACGGCCACTGTCTCGCAGGGCTCGTCGCCGGTGGCACCCGAGCTCCCCGCAGACCTTGCTCTCGCTCTCGTAGTAGATGGAGTACTCGCCCGGCTTCTCGAAGGTCACGGTCGCCGCGCCGGCGCCGCCCTCCACCTTGAAGCGCCCGAAGTCCTCGATGCTGTTGACCATGTTGACGACGCCGGCCGCGCCGAGCGCGGCGCCGCCGAGCAGACCGCCGGCGACGAGGAGCCCTCCGACCCAGTACCAACCCTTGCCCGGCTTGATCTTCGGGCGTTCTCCCGTCGGTGGGGACGAGTCGCTCGGGACGCTGGGCGGTGGGTAGGACATGGTCAGGACACCCCTAGGCGCTCGACGACGAGGTTGAGTCGGTCGAGAGGTTGTACCACGGCCACACGCACGTAGTTGGCACTGCGCGCTCCGTAGAACTCCCCCGGGCTGACCAGTGCGCCTCCCTCACGGGCCAGGCGTTCCGCGAAGGCCCAACCGTCGTCGACCTCGAACCAGAGGTAGAAACCTCCCTCCGGCATGGGCACCGCCGACCGTGACCATCTCCCGAGCGTGTCCGCCATCAGCTCGAGACGCGAGCGGTACCGCTCGCGCTGGACCTGCACGTGCTCGTCGTCGTCGAGGGCGACGACACCTGCGGCCTGCGCCGGGCCGGGCACGAGCAGGCCGACGTGCTTGCGCACCTCCTGCAGGTACGTGACCAGCTCACCATCACCGGCGTAGAAGCCGACACGAAGGCCGGCCAGGTTCGAACGCTTCGACAGTGAGTGGACGGCGACCACACCCTCGAGGCCGTGCTCCAGGATCGTGCGGGGCGGCGTGTCCCAGGTGAACTCGCAGTAGCACTCGTCGCTGAACACCGGGACGCCGTGGGCTCGCCCCCACTCGGCTGCCGCGGCCAGGTCGTCGAGCGCGCCGGTCGGATTGGCGGGGCTGTTGACCCACAGCACGAGAGCACGGGCGGCGTCGTCGGGATCGATGGCGTCCAGGCGAGGACGGAGGCCCTCGTCGACCGGCACCGGGACGGCGCGGCAGCCTGCCAGCGTCGCTCCCATCTCATAGGTCGGGTAGCAGACCGAGGGGTGCAGCACGGTGTCGCGGTCGGGCCTGCGCAACCGGAGCCACTGGGGAAGGGTGCCGACCAACTCCTTCGTGCCGACACAGGCGGCGATCTGTCCCGGTGGCACCTCCACGCCGAACCGCCGCGCCAGCCACCTGCTCGCCGCGCCGCGCAACGCGGGCGTGCCGATGCTGGGCGGGTAGCCCCGCTCGCTGTCGGAGGACGAGAGTGCCGCCACCACCGAGGCCGGCGGCGGATCGCACGGCGTGCCGACCGAGAGGTCGACGACACCGCCCGGGAGCCGGCTCGCCAGCTCGGCGAGGGTGTCCAGCCGGTCATAGGGATACGGCGGCGGGACGAAGCCGGCCCGATCGAATGGTGACATCAGGTCGCGGCGCGGCCGGAGGTCGGCACAGGTCAGCGCGGCCGGGAGCCCGCCGGTTGCGGGGCGGCGGCGACGTCGCGAACGACGAACTCGGCCAGACGTCCGGCCGACGGCCCGCTCAGCCTGGCCCGGACTCGGATGCCGGCGTCGTCGTGCACGGCCGACAGCACCTCGCCCTCACGGTGGAGCGCGGCCAGCACGTCACCCCTGTCGTAGGGCACGAGCAGTTCGACGACCTCGGCGACCGCCCGGAGGCGATCCGAGACCGCGTTCAGCAGGTCGTCCACGCCCCGCCCGGTGGTGGCCGAGATCGCGACGGAGCCCGGATGGAGCTTGACCTGCCGTCGGGCCTCCTCTGGCGCCAGATCCGCCTTGTTGAACACCAGGAGCTCGGGCACGGCGCCGGCCTGGATCTCGCCGAGCACCGTGTGCACGGCATCGATCTGGGCCTCGGGATCGACGGAGCTGGCGTCGACCAGGTGGACGAGCAGGTCGGCCTCGGCCACCACCTCGAGGGTGCTCTTGAAGGCCTCGACCAGGCCGTGGGGCAGTCGATGCACGAACCCGACCGTGTCGGTCAGGAGGACGGGCTCGCCGCCGGGAAGCGCCAGGCGCCGCGTGGTCGGGTCGAGCGTCGCGAAGAGCCGATCCTCGACGAGCACGCCCGCCGTCGTCAGCCGGTTGAGCAACGTCGACTTGCCGGCGTTGGTGTAGCCCACGATGGTCACGTTGGCGAGACCGCTCCGGCTGCGGCTGCGGCGTTGGAGCTGCCGGTTGCGCTGCAGGTCGGCCAGATCGTGCTGGAGGCGGGCGATGCGGCGGGTGAGCCGGCGGCGATCGGTCTCCAGCTTCGTCTCGCCCGGCCCCTGACGAGTGCCGATCCCACCGCCCTGCTGCGACAGCCGCCCCTTGGCGCCCCGCCGAAGTCGGGGCAGGCGGTACTGCAGCAGCGCCAGCTCGACCTGGGCCCGCCCCTCGAGGGTGTGCGCGTTCTGGGCGAAGATGTCCAGGATCACCGCGGTGCGCTCGATGGCGGTCCGGCCGAGCAGCTTCTCCAGGTTGTACTGCTGCGCCGGCGTCAGGTCGTTGGCGAAGACGACCGTGTCGGCGTCGACGGCCAGGCACAGCTCGCGCAGCTCCTCGGCCTTGCCGCGCCCGACGAACGTCGCCGGGTCGGGCCGCTCCCGGCGTTGCTCGAGGCGGGCCACGACGTCGGCGCCCGCGGTGTCGACCAGCAACTCCAACTCGTCGAGCTCCGCCTCGGTCTCGTCACCGCGCGCGGGTGGGATCGTCACCCCGACGAGCACGATCTTCTCGCGGATCCCCCGTTCGATCAGCGTGGCGCCGAGCGCCTCGTCATAGCTCACGTGGTCGACATCCTCCTGTCCGGCCTCTCCTACCTGCCCGACCTGCGCAGGCCGTTCGACGGCCCGCACCGCATGGCGAGGATCACAGCTCCACCTCGACGGCGCCGACGAAGGTCGCCGGACCGATCAGCGTGACCCGCCCTGGCGCGGGGTCGTCCAGACGTACCCTCGCATCGCCGCCGTCCATGTGCACCGTGATTTCGCCCGCTGCGGGCTCGGCCAGCCCCCAGCTCGCGGCCGCCCACGCCGCCGCGCAGGCACCGGTCCCGCAGGCCTCGGTGATCCCTGCACCCCGTTCGTGGACGCGCATGGTGATGGCCGACGGTTCGGGGCCGGGCTCCACGATCTCCAGGTTGACGTCGGGCACCCGCTGGCCGACGCTGCGCAGATCGACGGTGGCGACGTCCTCGACGGCCACGATCGTGTGGGGATTGCCGAGGCTGAGGTGGGCCACGGGCCGATGCTCGTCGGCGGCCACGTCCGGCCACGAGGCCGGCGCTTCGATGGCCGTGACCGGCCCCATGTCGACGCTGGCCACCATCGTGTTGGGCTCGGTGCCGGGGGCGAAGTCGACCCGTCGAGGGCCGGCGTCGGTGGCGACGACCACCGCGCCCCGCTCACGGCCGTGGGCGCGCGCCCAGCCCTGGACCAGGCACCGGATGCCGTTGCCGCTCATCTCCGCGGTGCTGCCGTCCGAGTTGTAGAGCCGCATGACCACTTCGGCGCCCGTGGCCGCCCGCTCCGCATCATCCGGCTTCGTGGCGACGAGGAGACCATCGGCGCCGATCCCATGGCGCCGGTGGCACACGTGCCCGGCGAACGAGGCCCAGGTCCCTCGCCCAGGGGGGACGCCGTTCGCGCCGATCACCACCAGGAAGTCGTTCCCCAGTCCGTGGTGCTTCGTGAGGGTGAGGGACGCCATCAGCGGCTCAGCGCGTCCACCAGCAGGTCAACGGCGTCGTCCTCGTCGTGGTCCATCTCCACCCAGCGTATGCGGCGGTCCCGCTGGAACCAGCGGAGCTGGCGCACGGCGAACTGCCGCGTGCGGGTGATGGCGAGCGCAGTGGCCTCGTCCAACGAGGACTGACCGTCGAGATGGGCCAGCAGTTCCTTGTACCCGAGAGCCTGCGCGGCGGTGCGGGAGAGACCGTCCGGACGATCCGCGAGCGCCCGGACCTCGTCCAGCAGGCCGGCGTCGAGCATCGCCAGGAAACGGTCCTCGATCCGGCGAGCCAGGAGGTCCCGCGGCCAGCGCAGACCGATCTGGACGACACCGTTGTCCGGGTAGTGGGTGAGGCCGGGGCCGAACGAGGAGAACGGCCGCCCGCTCCCGATCGTCACCTCGAGCGCCCGCACCACCCGACGCCGGTTGGACGGCTCCATGCGGCCGGCCGCGATCGGGTCGAGGTCGAGCAGTCGGCGGTGGAGGGCGGCCGTGTCGTCCTCCCGCTCGAGCCCGGCCCGGACGTCCGGCCACTGACCGGGCGGGTCGAACCCGTCGATCAGCACGCGGAGGTAGAGGCCCGTGCCGGCCACCAACAGCGGTCGCGCATCGCGTTCGGCGAGATCGGCGAGGGCCCCGTCGCCGGCCTCCTGGTACATCGTGACCGAGAAGTCGATGTCGGGCTCGACGAGGTCGAGGCAGTGGTGAGGCACCTCGGCGCGCTCGGCGGGCGTCGGTTTGGCGGTGCCGATGTCCATGCCCCGATAGACCTGCATCGAGTCGACGACGACGACCTCCGTGCCCGCCACCTTCGCTCCCGCCAGGAGGGCGAGCGTGGACTTGCCGGCCCCGGTCGGGCCGACGAGAGCGACCGGTCGAGGGGCCGCGGGCCCGGAAACGCTCACCGCAGCATCGGGCAGGATCGCGGCCGGTAGGGGGCTGTCACCCAGCCATCACCGGGATCCGGGTGCGGTGGGAGGCCTCGGCCGTCACCCGCCGCAGCTCACCCATGAGGTGATGCGGGCCGGCAGCGGTGATCTCGACCTCGGCGTACGCGCCGGGGCGGAGCGGGCCGGCGGGGCGGAAGTGCACCAGCTTCCCCTGCTCCGTGCGGCCGGTCGCGAGGGACGGCTCCTTCTTGCTCGGTCCCTCGACCAGCACCTCCTCGACGCGTCCCACGCGGTCCCGATGGCGGGCCAGAGCGGACCGCTCGACCACCACCCGCAGCCGTTCGAAACGCTCACCGCAGACCGCTGGTTCGACGAAGCGGTCGGTCAGCGTGGCCGCTTCCGTGCCCGGCCGGGGGCTGAAGATGAAGGTGTAGGCGAAGTCGTACGCCGCCTCGGCCACCACCTCCAGCGTCTGGGCGAAGTCCTCCTCGGTCTCGCCCGGGAAGCCCACGATCAGGTCGGTCGAGACGGCCAGGTCGGGGACCGCGCGCCGGGCCGCGGCCAGTCGGTCCAGGTACCGGGCGGCCGTGTACCCGCGGTGCATGGCGGCGAGCGTCCGGTCGGACCCGGCTTGAAGGGGAAGGTGGAGCTGACGACACACAGCCGACGTCGTGGCCATGGCGTCGATGGTGTCCGCGCGGAGGTCCTTGGGGTGGGGGGACGTGAAGCGGACGCGGCGGATGCCGGGCACGGCGGCCACCACCCGCAGGAGGTCGGCGAACAGCGGTCGGACTCGTACCGCGTCACCGGCCTGCCGGGCGGCCAGGGTGAGGTCCCGTCCGTAGCTGTTCACGTTCTGGCCCAGCAGGGTGACCTCGGTGACGCCGTCGCCGGCGAGCGCTTCCACCTCGGCGACGACGTCCGCGAACGGCCGGCTGATCTCAGGGCCGCGGACAGCCGGGACGATGCAGAACGCGCAGGTGTTGTCGCAGCCGATCTGGATCGTGACCCACGCGTTGTACCCGTTGGAGCGCTGGGCCGGCAGCGCGGAGGGGAAGCGGGCGTGGTCGTCCGCGACGGCCTCGGCGAGGATCTCGGTGATGGGCCCGGAACTGCGGGCCTCCTCGATGAGCGCCGCGCTGCGGTGCACGTTGTGGGTGCCGAGTACGACGTCGACGTGAGGCGCCTTCTGGCGAACGAGGTCCTGGTCCTTCTGGGCCAGGCAGCCGGCGACGACGATCTGGCGCTCCCGCCCGTCGGCCGCGCCGGCATCCTTCCAGCGCTTCAGGTGGCCGAGGTTGCCGTACAGCTTGTTGTCCGCGTTCTCCCTGATGCAGCAGGTGTTGAGGACGACGACGTCGGCGTCGTCGAGGGAACCGGCCGGCACCAGCCCGTCCTGCTCCAGCAGGCCGGCGATGCGCTCCGAGTCGTGCTCGTTCATCTGGCATCCGAAGGTCCGGATGACGTAGCGGCGGGTTTCCATGGGAGACCCAAGGATAGAGGCGGGCCGGGTCGGCGGCGGTGTGCTGCTGCACGGCAGGTCCGCGTCAGGAGCGCCGGCGACATCCGGCCGGCGACGAAGATCTAGTCCAGCTCGATCGGTTCCTCGTCGGCCGGAGTGAAGACCGGTTCCGGTTCTTCAGGCGTGTCCCCGAGCCCAGCCTGCTGGAGCACCCGGTCCGAGACCTCGACCATGATCTCCGGGTTCTCGGCCAGGAAGACCTTGGCGTTCTCGCGGCCCTGGCCGAGCTGCTCGCCCTCGTAGGTGAACCAGGCCCCGGACTTCTTGACGATGCCCATCTCGACCGACAGGTCCAGCAGTGATCCCTCACGGCTGATGCCCTTGCCGTACATGATGTCGAACTCCGCCTGCCGGAACGGTGGTGCCACCTTGTTCTTCACCACCTTGACCCGGGTGCGGTTGCCGACCACCTCCGTGCCGTCCTTGATGGACTCGATGCGGCGGATGTCCAACCGGACCGAGGAGTAGAACTTCAACGCCCGGCCGCCGGGGGTGGTCTCCGGGGAGCCGAACATCACCCCGATCTTCTCCCGCAGCTGGTTGATGAAGACGGCGATGGTGTTCGACTTGTTGAGGTTGGACGTCAGCTTGCGCAGGGCCTGGCTCATGAGGCGGGCCTGGAGGCCGACGTGGGTGTCGCCCATCTCCCCCTCGATCTCGGCCCGGGGGGTGAGAGCTGCCACCGAGTCGATGACCACCACGTCCAGCGCACCCGAGCGGATGAGCATGTCGGCGATCTCGAGCGCCTGCTCCCCCGTGTCCGGCTGCGAGATGAGCAGCTGGTCGATGTCCACCCCGATGGCCTTGGCGTACACCGGGTCCATGGCGTGCTCGGCGTCGATGTAGGCGCAGATGCCGCCGTTGCGTTGCGCCTCCGCCACGACATGCATCGCCAGCGTGGACTTGCCGGACGACTCCGGGCCGAAGATCTCCACCACACGCCCGCGGGGCAACCCGCCCACGCCGAGCGCCAGATCCAGGGCCAACGCCCCGGTGGGGATGGTCTCGATCGCCATCGACCCCTTCTCCCCCATCCGCATGATCGAGCCCTTGCCGAACTGCTTGTCGATCTGGGACAGCGCCATGTCCAGCGCCTTCTCCCGATCGGCGCCGCTGCGCTCGCCTATCCTCTCCATCACCATCGGTCTCTCCCTACGTTCCGTGCCGGTTGTTCCGGCGCCACGCTCGATGTCGAGGGGGTGCGGGCGCCCTGTGGGACGTCGACCCCGATGCCTGCGAACCCTACGTACGGGGTGCTACACGGTTCGGGGACCGAACCCGTGAAGCTGCTTTGAACGACAGCATCGTAACTTCGAACGCCTGTTCGTTCAAGTATCCCTTCAAGTACCTGGGGCAGGTCCCTGACGGAGCGATGCCGAGGCGTCCGCCACCTCGGCCGGCTGGAGTGGGTGCATGGCGAGGTCGATGGCGGCCCAGATCGTGGACGTGAACGGGTAGACGAGCAACGGGACCAGCACGGCCACGGCGATGCACGCCAGGGTGATCGGCACCACCTCGATGTCCGGATAGGTCACGACCATCCCGACCACGAGCACGACGAGGATGGCCCCGAAGGTGAGGATCGTGTTCACGGTCAGGCTGCCGAGCATGAAGCCCTCCTGCCGCTCGTACCGGTAGCCGCACGTCCGGCATCGGTCCACGCGGCCGAACCAGCCGCGGAGCCACGCGCGCCGCCCGCCGCATCGGGGACAGCGCAGCCGCACCGCGCGACCGACCATGCGCACGAACGACACCGGCGCGACGATCTGGCCGGCAGGCAGGTCCTTCGCCATCACCGGTGCATGCTACGAACGTCGCCCGCCCGCAATACTCCCTGCCGTGCGCCGAGCGATCGCCTCCATCCTGATCGTCGTCGGCCTCGTGATCGGAGCGTTCACGCTGAGCGGGTGGTGGGTCCGCCGGACCGCGTTCGTCACCTCGCGGACCGAACGTCTGGCCGACGACATCCTGGCTGATCCGGTGCTCCGCGACGACCTCGCCCGGCGCATCGCAGAGGAGGTGGCCCCGCAGCTCGGGACCGACCCGGTCATCGTCCGTCGGGTGGCCGACGACACGCTGGCCCGCCCGGCCGTGGCAAGTCTGTTCGCACCGATCATCGGCGACATCCACGCCCGCCTCATCGGCACGCGGCCCGAGCCCGTCGTCGTCGGCCCTGATCTCCTGGCCGCGGCGCTCGGCGACGTGCGCGCCCAGTCGTTGCCGCCCGTGACGCTCGAGATCCCGCCGATCGACGAGCTCGATTCGGCCCGCCGCGCCCTCGAACGCAACGTCGGCCGAGGTGCGCTGCTCTCACTGGCGTTGGTGCTCCTCGGCGTGGCGCTCCACCCATGGCGCGCCGCCGCGCTCGGGATGGTCGGGGTCGGCTGCCTCGCCACCGCCGTGCTCGTGCTGGTCGTCGGCTACCTCGTACCGGTGCGCGCCGTGCCGGCGCTGTCGGACGAGCCCTGGCTGGCGCTCGTGCCCGACGTCGCTCGCAACCAGCAGCCTGTGCTCATCGCCGTCGTCGTGCTCCTGGTCGGTGCCGGTCTGGGCTGCCTGGCCGGCGCCGGGCTCCTGGCCCGCCGTCGCGGCGCCGAGGCGTGATCCGGGCCGACGCTCGTCCGGTCAGGCGGTGACGGCGTCGGCGAAGGAGCGGAACACCTCTACTCCGTGGGCGATGTCGGCATCGTCGTGCATGACGGAGATGAGCCACTGCTCGTCGAGACCGGGCGGCAGCAGGACGCCACGGTTGATCCCCCACAGCCACTGCGCGAACGCGAGGTCGAAGTCCGTCGCCTTGTAGTCCCGGTAGTTGCGGACCGGATCGGGCGACCAGGTGATGCAGCCCTTGGCGCCGAACTGGACCGTGTGCGCGGGAAGCGATCGCTCGGCGATGATGGCGTCACAGGCATCGAGGTAGCGACGGTTGCGGTCGATGGCCTCCTGCGTCGCCTCGGGGGTGCAGACCTCGGCGAGCACGGCCTTGGTGGCCGCCATCACGAGCGGGTTGCCGTTGTAGGTGCCGAGGTGCAGCACCTTGCCCGCGGCCACCGAGTCCATGTACTCCTGCCGTCCGCCGAACGCGCCGATCGGCAGGCCACCGCCGATCGACTTGGCCAGGGACACCAGGTCCGGCTGGACGCCGAGGGCGCCGGTCGCGCCGCCCCAACCGGCCGTGATGCCGGTCTTGACCTCGTCGAAGATCAGGAGGGTGCCGTGGCGCCGGGTGATCTCCCTGACCGCCTCGAGGTAGCCGGGCTCGGGCAGGCAGATGCCGATGTTCTCCATCACCGGCTCGACGATGAAGCAGGCGACGTCGCCGCCCTCCAACACCCGGTCCAGCACGTCCGGCCTGTTGTACGGGACGACGACCGTGTCGCCGAGCACGGCTCTGGTGATGCCGGCCGTCGCCGGGATGGCACGAGGCGCGTCGGGCGGCCCGGCCTCGGACACCGGCGGCTTCATCGAGATCATCACCTCGTCGTGGTGGCCGTGGTACCCGCCCTCGACCTTGACGAGCTTGTCCCGACCGGTCACGCCCCGCGCGATGCGGATGGCGTCCATGGTCGCCTCGGTGCCGGAGTTGGTGAAGCGCCACATCGGGAGCCGGTAGCGCTCGGCCAGCAGCTCGGCGACATCGGCGTTGGTCTCGCACGGTGTCACGAACAGGGTGCCGTCATCGAGTTGCTCCTCGATGGCGGCCCGCACCTTCGGGTGGCAGTGACCGGCGAACAGCGCGCCGAACCCCATGTTGAAGTCGACGTAGTGGTTGCCGTCCACGTCCTCCAGCCAGGCCGCCTGCGCCCGCTTGGCCACGACCGGATGGGGGTCATAGGCCTGGAACGACGACGGCACGCCCAACGGCAGGCTCTTGCGGGCCCGATCGGTCGCGGCCTGCGATCTGGGGGTGCGGTCGCGGTACGCGGCTTGTTCGATCTCGCCGATCTCGCGGGCGCGGGCGGCGAGGGAGGATGCGTAGGAATCCGTGGCAGCCATGGGTCTCCCTGTCGGAATGCGTCGAGGGCAGGGTACTCCGCGACGAAATCCCGCCCGGCCTGCGGTGGCCTGACCCTGGCCGCTCCGACGGGTCTCCCGCACGTTCTCGCGGCCCTCCGTCTCGCCCAGCGAGACCGTCCCCCGCGAGAACCCCGGCCGGTCAGTCACGAGGCGCGGTGCCACCGGGCCGGCCAGATCAGCCGGTGGAGGCGGACACTCGCTGTGGCATGATGTTCGTCCCTTGGTGGGCGTAGCTCAGTCTGGTTAGAGCGTCAGGTTGTGGCCCTGAAGGCCGGGGGTTCAAGTCCCCTCGCTCACCCCAAGCACCCGATCGACGGACGAGGCGGTCGTCGCCGCGCGCCGTACACTCCGATGCCTTCGCGCCTCTAGCTCAACGGCAGAGCAACGGACTCTTAATCCGCAGGTTCTGGGTTCGAATCCCAGGGGGCGCACGCCATCTACGTGGGGCGATGACCGGCGCAGACGGGGCGTGGTCACAGAATGGTCACGGCGCGGATCCGACTGCCTTTCCGAGCGCCTCCGCGGCTGCCACGTCGTGTCCCGGCAACACGTGCGTGTACAGCCCGAGCGTGACACTCACGTCCGCGTGCCCGAGTCGCTGCTGCACGACCCGCGGGTTTACTCCGGACGTGATCAGCCACGTCGCTGCGGTGTGCCGCAGGCCGTGCACGCCGATCAGCGGCAGCGCGAGCCGGTTGGCGGTCTGACGGAACTCGGCCGTGACACGCTGCGGCCACAGCCCGCTCCCGTCCGTGTTCGTGAACACCAGGCCGGTGTCCGGCCAGCCCGCGCCCATCGCCAGTTGCTCGGCCGCCTGCACCTTCCGCCAGCTACGCAACGCACGCACCGTGTCGGCGTCGAGAGCGACCGTGCGAGCACCCGCCTTCGTCTTCGGCGGACCCTCGACAACGGTCCCGCCAGCGATGGCCCGCTGATTCACGATCGCCGCCGTGCCCGCTTCGAGGTCGACGTCGCGCCAACGGAGCCCGAGCGCCTCTCCACGCCGGCACCCCGTCACCGCGACGAACCGCCACAGCGGACCGAGCCGCTCGCCACCGACCAACGACAGGAACGTCTGCAACTGCCCGACTGTCCACGCTCGCGGTGCGCCGCGCTTACCGGTGGCAGCCCCTTCGCCCGGGCCGCGACGTTGCGCTGCACGAGGTCGAGCTCGACCCTGATGAAGGATCGCTGCTCGCCTCTTTCGAGCCACGCCGTGACCAGGTCCCAGCCGGCTGACGCTTCGTTCGGAAGCCAACCCGACACACGAGCAGCAGGCAGTTCGAGAGTCAGCCAACCGAGACCACCGAGGACGCTACGAGAAACGCTCAACGCCCCAGAGATCCTCCATCAGGCAGATCGGTTCGGGAGTTCGGCCTAACGGGAGTCGAGCGATGATCGTGCAGAGGCACACTTAGCCAGCACCCGGTGACGGTGTGTTACCGTCCCGCTCCACTCCGGCGGCGGATCCACTGGGGCGGATTGGAGTAGGACGATGCGAAAGATCATCGTGGCGGTCGTGTTCGCCGGGTTACTCGCGGGGATCGGTGCAGGCACCGCGTCGGCGGATGGGGGCACGTCTGCCCAGAGGGTCGGGAGCGGTCCAGTTGACTGTCGTCAGGATGGATGGCAGTTCCTTCGCCGGGCCGAGGACGGGACGCATTTCGCAAGCCGCGCCGACTGCGTCCGCCACGCCGCCCGCGGCGGCGGGGTGACCCGACCGACCGTCAACCTGTCGTACGTCCTCACCGACTTCACGTTCATGGGACGGATCCTGTGCCGCGCCCGAGTGGACGTGAGCGGCTTCGCGCCCGACACCCAATACGCCGTTGTAGTCGCTCCCGCCGACGGCAGCGCGCCTCCTGATCCCGTGGAGTTCAGTGTGACGACGGACGCTTCCGGAGCGGCGGTCGGTGAGAGCCCGGACGTGTCGCTGGGCCCCGACGAACTCGGCCGGGCGATCGTCGACGGCGTCCTCTCCGGCTCGGTGGCGGTGTCCTGCTTGCCGACGTGACAGGTGGACGGACGAGGGCTGCGCGTGAGCCGCCGCCGGCCTGGTGCTGGGTCCGTGGAGGGCCGCCGCGGTAAATGACGGGACTTCTTGGCGGACGAGGGGTTCACACAGGGCGGAAGCATGAAACGACTAATCCTGGCGTTGGTCGCCGTGGCGGCGGTGATAGCTGCGTGCTCGCCGCCGTCCACACCGGACCCCCCCGACTGCGCGTCGTGCGTCTACGACAACCCTGGGCAGACGACGCCTCCCCCCACGGCACCGCCCACGACGCAGCCGACGGTCGCCGCCAGCGGGGCCGATGTCACGTCGTTCTGCACGCGGGACGAGGTCACTCCGGCCGGCCACTCCATCAGGCGCGTACGGCTGGTCCAGGTCCGCATGGCGAACGACCACAACCAGAGCGACTTCGACAGCGTTGACCGCTTCGCCGTGCGTTGGCAGTGGCACATCGGCGGCGATGTGACAGGAAGTGTGATGGGGTGGAGCAACTGGTTGGAGATGGCCGCGAATCCCGATACCGACAACGCGGGGTACATGCAGGCGAAGATCGGCGACCAGACCATATTCCGGGCCGACATCGACGGCGTGCTGTGGGCCTACACCGGCTCCACGTGGACCGAGGCCATGATGGGCATGCCGATGCCTCTCGCTCCCGACTGGACACCGTGGGACGACGAGAACGAGGTCTACTTGCAGGTGGAGTTCCGCTTTGGTCGAAGCGGCATCACCAACGGGGACACCACGTTCAAGTACCTCTATGGACCGGGCCTGGACCGTGACGCCTGGTTCCCGCTCTGCATAGATCGAAGCGGGGCCTGACAGGTCAACAAGTCCCAGTTCGGCGGTTGAGCCCGTTCAGCACGTCGCGGGAGCTCGGCCGACGCCGGCGCCAGCCGGGCGACGATTGCCCGCACCTCGGCCAGCTCCGCCGTCACCTCCTGATGACTGGCCAGCAACGTGCCCACCGCGTGCGCCGTGAGCGGTGCCATCGCCATCGAGCGCCGCATCCGCTCGAGTTCGTGGCTCTCCAGCATGCCCCGAGTGTACGAACGGGGGCGGGTGGGATGTGGGTGCGGGGGACGGTCCCGGGGCGTTCTGGTGCGTACTGCGTCATGACCGGGTTGCTCGGCCGTCACATCGCCATGAGCGAGAACGACCCAGACCCTGTCGACGTAGTGAACCGCGCCTTGGAGCTTCGCCTCGAAGCGGTGGCGCTCTGGGAGGAGAGGATGCTGGGTCTCACCCTAGCCGTGGTCGCTTCCGTGGAAGGGTCCGCTGACATCTTCGACTTGTACCCAATGCACGATCCCGACAACGACCCCCTCGACGACCTCGAGGACGACCTCGACGACCGCGACGACCTCGACGACCTCGACGACCCCCTCGACGACCTCCTGGTGATCGATTAGGCCGGAGCCGTGGGCGGAGCGTGGAGGCCACAGCGCGTCCATCGCCCGCTCGACCGCGTCGTAGACCCGCCCCCCACGTTCGCTACGGCAAGGGCTAGGGAGATCCCCACAGCGCCGACGTCATCGCTTCGGCTCGGTCCCATGAAGCCGAGGGGCGCTGCGCGTCGACCGCCCCAGCACCGCGTTGAGCTCGTTCAGCAGCGACCGAAGCTCGGCCCACGCCGGTCCGAGCCGCTGCAGCAGACCCTCGACCTCGGACCAGTCCTTCGACAGCTCGGCGTGGCTCTCGAGGAGCCGGGTGACGCTCGCCGCCGAGAGGGGCGCCATGGCCGCTGAGCGGGCCATCCCCTCGATCTCGTAGCCCTTCAACCGTGTTCCCACCAGGCCACGGAGTATAGGGAACGCCTGTTCGATATCGCAAGGGGCGGCTCGACTGCGGACCGGGCCCCGGGCCGGAGGGAGGTGGCCGTCAGCTCCGCTTGGTTCTGGTCATTGTGACGCCGGCAGCTGGCGCGGAGCCGTGCTCGGCGTCTCGCCGGGCGTGGTCGTGACCGTGATTGTGGTCCCTGTCGTAGTCACGGCAGTGGTGGTGGTCACCTGCCGGCTGGTGGGGCAATCGCAAGTCAGCGTGTCGAAGCGCTGGGTTTGACCGTTGCCAAACTGCACTCGCGGCCCGGTCTCAGTGCCGTCTGTGGTGGCCCACATCTCCAGGTTGAACGTGACGCCTTGGCCGACCGTGATGGCCTGGTTCTCGATGGCCCGCTCGCCTGGGGCGAGCGTGTCGAGCTGTCGGACGTTGTTCTCGATGCGGGCGAAGAACGTGACCGGGGCGGCCGAGTCGGGGCCGTTGCCGTAGACGATGGCGTACACGGCTGAAAAGGTGGGGTCGTCGGGCGGGCAGAAGTGGAGTGGGTAGGACCAAGCGAAGTCGTGTACGCCAGGCTGGACGGGACCGGGGCCGCAGCCCGGGCACGGCGCCGTGGGGGCCGGCGTCGGGATCGGCCCCGGTGGGATCTGAGCCGAGACGAGCTCGCCGGTTCCTCCCCTGGACAGGGTGAGTGGGACGAGCACCGCCGAGACGACAGCGACGAGGATGACGGCCAGGGAGGCCCGAGAGCGAGGCACCACGGCAAGCTAGTGGGCGAGGGCGCCCGTTACCGTGCCCGTCGTCTTAGTCCAGTCCTTGTCCTTCCGGAGTCTACGAACAGATGTTCGGAGTCGTCAAGGTCGGCACGGTCGGGCTTCGTCCCCGTGCCGGTCGCCCCGAGGCCCCGCACAGCCTCGATTCCCGGCAGCCCGCGATCGCGCTCTGGAGCGAGCGCAGAAACGGACAGTATGCGCTGCGCGGCGATCGAGTCCCTCAGGGGTCCGCCTCCGTTCCAAACCCTGCGTCTTCGGGAGCACGCACGCGATCGAGACTTACGGCGTCGATGGACGACAGGTGGTTTCGACGCCCGACGACGGGGGCATCCGCCGCGCATCGACTCCCATCGCGGCATAGCGTGCAAGCGAATGAGGCGCGCCCTCACCCTCCTCGCGGGCATCGTGGCGCTGGCTGCCTGCGCCAACTCGTCGAGCACCACCGACACCCCAAGCTTCGCGACGATGGTGGCGAGCGACGCCTCCCGACCGTTCACCCTGTTCACGCCATCGTCGTACCGCGACGACACGCCGATGCCGCTGGTCATCCTCCTCCACGGCCTCGGCCAGAGCGGCGAGATCGTAGAGGCGTACTTCCAGCTGCAACCGCTCGCCGAGTCGCGAGGCTTCCTCTACGTACACCCCGACGGCACTCCCCATCCGGCCGGTGATCGGTTCTGGGACGCCACCGACGCGTGCTGTGGACTCGGCAGCACCGCCGATGACGTGACATACCTCACGTCGATCATCGACCAGGTCAGTGCCACCAGGAACGTCGACTCGTCCCGGGTCTACGTGATGGGTCATTCCAATGGCGGCTTCATGTCGTACCGAATGGCCTGCGACGCCGCCGAGCGCATCGCCGCGATCGCCAGCGTCGCCGGGGCCACCTGGGCCGACACGTCGAAGTGCAACCCGTCAGAACCAGTGAGCGTGCTCCAGGTCCACGGCACAGCCGACGTCGCCGTCAAGTACGACGGCGCGACCCCGCCCGACACAGGCGCGTATCCGGGTGCCGCCACCTCGGTGGCCACGTGGGCGGGCTACGACGGCTGCCGCGCTCGTTCGCTCGACACCGCGGGCACGCTCGACCTCGACTCGGCGCTGCCCGGCGAGGAGACTGTGCTGACGCGTGTCGATGGCTGCCCCGACGGCATTGGGCTGGAGCTGTGGACAGTGCAGGGTGGCAGCCACAACCCTGACATCCGGTTCGCCGACGGGTCGCGACCGCTGTCAGCAGGCATCATCGAGTGGCTCTTCGCACACCCGAAACCCTGAGCGCACCCGAACGCTCGACAATGCCCCGTATGACATTGTTCGACAGCGAAGCGGGAGAGGACATCACGCTCGCGAAATCGTTCGGCGCGATTCTCGGTCCCGTGTCTGAGCCGCCACCTGTCGGTGCCCCCCGACGCCCAGCGGGCCGATGGCGGCCTCGGTAGATGCTGCAGGTCGTCGAGACCGACGCCGGGCACGGCGCCCACCGCGAACAGCCCGAGCGCCTCGCCGAACTGCTGATCGCGGCCAGCCACTGACTCGCTGGCCGGTGCTGACGGTCGCAACGTTCGGCAGCTGACCGTCGCCGCCGCGTTCCTCCACAGCGTCAAGCGCCGCTACGAACGCGGCCACCCCACCATCGTCCCGTCAACCGCGGGGCTACCCGAATGGGGCGAGATCTTCGGTGACGCCGTCGTCGCCGGAGCCATCGTCGACCGGCCCATGCACAACGCCGTCGTGTTCAGCATCCGCGGCCCGTCATGGGAGATGCGCGAGCACCAAGCGCTCACCGAGGCCACCAGGACCAGCGACGACCAGCCCGAAAGGAGAGGACGCCAACGTCCCGAGCGAGGAGCAGCCGATCAGCCATCGCGACCTTCACTGATCGTAAATCGCGACATTCGTTGATCGCCCACAAGGCCTCACACCGCTACCTCTGAGGCACCGCGGTCCCGACTTCGGCGCGGTCCGGAACACGCCCCTCTGAGGGTATGTCCCGTCGGTTCGACAAGGCGCGG
>CAWEYT010000011.1:0-93784 GCA_963813375.1 uncultured Acidimicrobiales bacterium
CCAGCCAGCGTCTGCGCCGCCCCATCCTCACGCCGCCTGGCGCCTCGGTGGACCGGTCGTCATGACCTGACCGTCCGGCAGGGCGACCACCAGTTCCCGGTTGGGGCCGAGTCGGAGGCGCCACCCCTTGTCGTGCACGCAGTGGTGGTGCCTGTCGCAGAGTGGGAGCATGTTCGCGAGGTCGGTCGACCCTCCGTGCTCCCACCAGATGACGTGGTGCGGCTGGGTGTAACGGAACCGGACCCCGCAGCCGGGGATGGCGCACGTGGGGTACAGCGCCCGTAACGCCCGCCGCTGGGCCTTGTTGGCCAGACGGGTCGACCGTCCGAGGTCGAGCTGGCCGGGCGCGTGCAACACGACGCCGTTGCGGACGACGACCACGCTCGGGTCGGTCGCCCCGAACAGATCCTCCAGCACCTGCCACGGGACCTCGACCGGGAGCCCCCAGTCGACCTCCGGCCCGACCGGCGACGTGACGTCGACGACCACCATGCTCTCGGTCCGGCCGGATCCGCCGGGCACGGTCCGCTCGATGAGCGCCGCCAAGGCCAGGGCTCGGAGGTGGTCCTGCTTCTCGCCGGGGTCGTGCGGACAGGTGTCGGGCGTGCCCTCGGCGAACAGCGCGGCCAGCGCGGCGTCGATGCGGTCGTGCAGCCGCCGCCCGGTGTCCGGGTCGAACCGGCCGTGCAGGCACCACATGCCATCGGTCGTGTCCACCCAGGTCCGCAGGCGAGCCGCCCGTCGTTGACGGGCCAGACGGTCGACCTCGGCGTCCGCAGCCAGGCGGGCGACGTCGCGACGCAAGGTCCGCGCGAAGTCCTCGACCGTCGCCCTCGCGGCGGTCGCCACCAACCGGTCCGCGTCCGCGAGGAGCTGGACCTGTTCGTCTGGCCCGAGCCGGCGCAGCGCCTGCCCGAGGGCGTCCAGGTGCCCTTTGCGAACGGCACCAGCGGCGAGCGCGGTCTCGAACACCGGTGCCTGCTCCGCGGTCCTCGAGCGCTGGACGACACGTTCGCCCGCCCGCAGCTCTGACCGCTCGGCATCGGCGATCACCTTCTCGGGGAACGACACCACCTCCTCCAGGCGGCGGGCGGCGCGGAGCTGCGAAGGCGTCGAGCCAACCCTGCACCCGTCCCGCCGAGGCCAGCGCCACTTCCAGCTCGGCCCGTTCGGCGACCGCGACGTCGAGTGCAGTCACCGCCCGCAACGCCGACACCACCCCGCCCCCATCTGTTGTGTGATCCATTCCCCCATCCGCCATGCAGCCAACATAGCGAACACCTGTTCGCCTTTCAAGTCATTTCATGCGCGCGGAACTCGATCGCGAAGTCCTGAGCCTCCCCTCGACACCCGAGTGGGTTCCGCGTCGACAAGGCCGAGAACGTCGACGACCCGAGGGGTGATGCGACTTCACCCTCTGCTGCACCACCAGAGGGAAGCGAGGTCCCGGACAGGCGAGGACGGTGACGTGGGAGGCGCGCGCCCGCTCGACAGGCCCCGATCCTCGCTAGCGCGCCAGGTAGCCGCCGTCGACGGCGAGGGCGTGGCCCAGCGTGAACGACGATTCGTCCGAGCACAGCCACAGCGCGGCCTGCGCGATCTCGCTCGGGTCGCCGAAGCGGCCGAGCAGGCTCAGGCGGGCGGCGACGTCCTTCGGATCGCGGCCGCGGCGCTCCATGGCCGCCCTCAGCATCGGCGTGTCGATGGCCCCCGGGCAGATGGCGTTGACCCGGATGCCGTCGGCGGCGTAGTCCATGGCCGCGTTGCGGGTGATGCCCAGCACGCCGTGCTTGGACGCGGTGTACGCCGAGTGGTGCGGTTGCGGGCGGAACGAGTTCGTGGACGCGATGTTGACGATGGAACCACCGCGCCCCTGCTCCAGCATCACCCGGATCTCGTGCTTCATGCTCAGGTAGATCGAGCGCAGGTTGACCGCGATCACGCGGTCGAACACGTCGTCCTCCAGCTCGTGGAGGCGTACCTGCTCCAGCTCGATCGCGGCCCCGTTGACGGCGCAGTCGAGGCCGCCGAACTGGTCCACCGCGGCGGCCACCATCGCCTCGACGCTCGCCGCGTCAGCGACGTCCGTGGTCACGAAGTGGGCGCGGACCCCGGTCTCGCGGACCAGGTCCGCCGTCGCCTCACCGTGCTCGGTGGCCAGATCGGCCACCAGCACGTCCGCGCCCGCCTGGCCGAAGGCGATGGCGATGGCGCGGCCCATCCCACCGGCGGCTCCGGTGACCAGAGCCACCTTGCCCTCGAACGAAGCGGGCATCAGTAGGGCAGCGTCCCGCCGTCGATCGGGAACAGGCAGCCCGTCATGTTGCGGGCGGCGTCGGAGGCCAGCATCACGGCGACCGCGGCCACCTCCTCGACCGTGTTGGGCCGCTTGAGCGCGGCCTCCTTCGTGAAGAGGGCGATCATGGCGTCGTAGTCGTCCACGCCCATGGCGATGGCGGAATCAGGACCCGTCTCGCGCACGATGTCGGTCTCGATGATCCCGGGCAGCACGGCGTTGACCGTGATGCCGAGCGTGCCGACCTCCTGCGCCGCCGCCTTGACCAGGCCGTTGACCGCATGCTTGCAGGCCACGTAGCCGGGGATGCCGGGCTTGCCCAGCTTGCCCTCCACGGACGAGGTCACGATGATCCGCCCCGACTGCCGCGGGATCATGTGCTGGAGCGCCCGCCGCATCCCCCAGAAGACGTGGTTGAGGTTCCAGTCGACCTCCAGCTTCCACTCCTCGTCCGACATCTGAGCCACCGGCGCCGTCATCTGCACGCCTCCGGAGTTGAGGCAGCAGATGTCGAGTTGGCCGTAGCGGTCGATGGTGAAGTCGACCAGGCCCTCGACCGTCTCCTGCTTGGAGGCGTCGCCGGCGAAGAAGGCGGCGTTGTCCCCGCCGCCCATCTCCTCCAGGCACTTCTCGCCCTTGGCCGGGTCCCGGCCGTTGACGACCACCTTCGCCCCCTCGGCCAGCATGGCGTCCGCCATGGCCCGGCCGATGCTGCGCGTCCCGCCCGTGATGCAGGCGACCTTGCCGTCGAGCTTGCCCATGATCCCTCTTTCGGTTCAGTACGGGGACGTGCCGCCGTCGATGGAGATGAGCGAGCCGGTGATCCCGCCCCCGGCGTCCGAGGCCAGCAGCACCGCCACCAGCGCCACGTCCTCGACCTCGTTGAGGCGCTTCACCGCCGACTCCTGCGCGAAGACGTCGAGCAGGCCCTCGTACGTCAGGCCCATGGCCTTCGCGGCCACCGGGCCCTCCTCCTTCATGATGTCGGTCTCGATGCCCCCCGGACAGAGGGCGTTGACCGTGATGCCGAGCGTGCCGACCTCCTGGGCCGCCGTCTTGGTCAGGCCGTTCATGGCGTGCTTGGCGGCCACGTAGTTGGCGATGCCCGGCTTGCCCACCTTCCCTTCGAGGGAGGACATCAGCATCACCCGCCCGAACTGCTGCGGGATCATGTAGGAGAACGCCTTGCGCATGCACCAGAACGCGTGCCAGAAGTTCCACACCAGGGCGTCCTGCATGGCCTCGTCGGTCATCTCCGCCACGGGGGCGTGGTTGCTGGCGCCGCCGGCGTTCGGCACGAGGATGTCGATGCGGCCGTAGCGCTCGACCGTCTGATCGATGACGCCCTCGCACGAGGCGCGCTCCTTCACGTCCCCCTGGACGAAGGTGACTGCGTCGCCGGCCTGCATCTCGTCGAGGGCCTGCTGGCCCTTCTCGGCGCTGCGACCGACGATGACCACGTTGGCGCCTTCGCGCACGAATGCCTCCGCGATCGCTCTGCCGATGCCGCGCGTCGCACCCGTGACGCAGGCGACACGGCCGTCGAGCTCACCCATCAGGACCCCCTAGCACCTCGGACCGTACGGCCGGGATAGTAGAACCTCTCTCCAAGAACTCCGTCAATCCGCCCCGTCGGCCGCGTCCGAAGATGGGGCCGGGGACGGATGGCGCACATGGTGGGACACGTCACCGTAGAGGTCGCCGAGCACACGCCGCTCGGTCCACCTCCAGTCGCCGTCGACCCGCTCGAACCGATCTCGGTAGCGCCCGGAGAAGATCGGTTGCAGAGGGAACTCCGGCAACGCTTGGAACACCGTGACGTACGCCTCGGCCGTCGCCGTACCTGCTTCCTCGTCGACGTCGAGGACGAGGTTGGTGGTGACGTGCTTCGTGCGCGGCGAACCGTCGTAGGTGAGCACGTGCGCGTCGAGGTACCTCCGCACGCCCGTCGGCGCCGGGCTCGGCCTTGTGCCAGACCCCGTGCTCGAACTGCGCCGCGAACGCGTCGAACTGACCGGTGTCGAAGAGCTCGGCGTAGCGGTAGATCCTGTTGGTCAGGTGCTGAACGGTGTCGGAGCCGGTGCCGGCGATCGTGGTCATGCTGTCTCCTGCGGCGGTCGGATGACGACGCACTCGTAGTGGGCCAGGCCCGATCGCGTCGCCGGAACGGAGGCGGGTGAAGTTCTCCGCCCAGTCGTGGTCGAACTCGAACGTGGTGCCGTCGGCCCGGACGATCTGCGTCGGGTGGCTGACGTCCCACACCTCCCCCTCCTGGTGGTAGTCGCCGCGGTAGACGCCTTGGCCGAGCCCGTCGTCGAACCCACCGAAGTAGCCGCCGCCCTGGCAGTACACCCAGCCGAGGTCCTCGACCTCGTACGACCGGGCCGTCCCCTCCTCGTCCTCGAGCTCCAGCCGGCCACCCTGCAAGCGCCGACCGCCCTCGTAGAAGCGCAGGTCGTGGGCTACACGGCGGATGGGCACGGCACGGTCGGGCAGCAGGATCATCCCGTGCCCCGACGCGGCTCGGCGCTTGGGGTCCTCGAAGAAGAACCCACCGTGGTCGGGCATGTGGAAGAGCACCCACTGCCGGATGCCGGGGACCCGCCGAGGCGTCCCGAGCGGCGCGCCGTAGGGCCGCGGGCCTCCCCGGCCGGCCTGGTACCCCCAGGAGTGGTTGCGGAAGAACGCCGACGCCTCGGGCCGGAGGTCGACGCGGACGTCACCGACGCTCACCCACCCCTCGCACTCCCCCGTCACCTCGTAGGTCGCCCGCTCGCTGATCAGCCGGCCGTCGACCCGGGTGATCTCGATGGGATCCATGTACGGCACCGCGGTCGACCGGCACACGACGTCGAGCGCGAACCCGTGGTCGCCCGGCTCCAGCACCAGCCGCACGGCGCGGAGGGGCTCCACCACCTCGAGCCGCAACGGACCCACGCCGAGATGGTCCATCTCCGGTCGCAGCCGGCGTGACAGGCGGATGTTGTGCTGCCGGCCGTCATGCCGCAGGCACACGAAACCGTCGAGCACGTCGTTGTTCTGGTAGAGCCTGACGTTGGACGTGAAGCAGACCTGGCCTTCACCGTCGGCCGCGCAGACGTAGTGGCCGTCGTTCCATTGCGGGTCGCTCCCGGCGACCGCGGCGAACGTGTTGGTGATCTGGTGGTAGGGGTACTCGTCCATCCCGAGGAGCATCGGCACCCTCTCTTTCCGCGGGTTCTCCGCGGCGCTTCGGCAGCCCATCGGCGGCTCTCGCGGCCGACCCGGGAGAACAAGATACTTGATAGTCGTTCAGTGTCATGGTGAAATGGCGCTGCGCATCCGTCGAGAGGCCGCGGGAGCACCGCGGATGGTCGTCGGCCGGCGTCGCCCGATTCCAGGGGGAGCGGGCGAGGACGACACCCAAGGGGGCTACAAGCACGTGAACCACCCACGAAGGACCGCCAGGCGCGGCGCCGTCCTGTTCAGCCTGCTGCTCGTCGCCGCCGCCTGCGGCAGTGACGACGACGGCGGCGGAGCAGCCGACACCACGGCGGCCGGGGCCGAGACGACGGCTGCCGGCGAAGAGACCACCGCACCGCCCGAGACCGGCGGCGAGACCACGGCCGCCAGCGGCGAGGCGCCGGCCGGCGAGCTGGCCGACGACGCCCGTGACGGTCAGGGCGCCGTGGCGTTCGAGACCGCGGTCAACGCCACGGCGGACGCGCCGCTGGTGGCCGAGGGCGAGCCGTTCGTCATCGCCATGCCGAACCTCGAGGGCGACTGCCGGTGGCACCTTCCCTGACGTGCGCGAGGGCGCGGAGGCCGCCGTCAAGCTGATCAACGAGCAGCTCGGCGGCATCGGCGCCGACTACGAGGCCGGCACGCCCGGCCGTCCGATCGAGCTCAAGGTCTGCTCGCACCTCCTCACCCAGGAGGAGGCCCAGCGCTGCGCCAACGAGATCGTGGGGCAGCGACCCCAACCTGATCCAGATCGGCGTCGACTTCTTCACGCCGCTATGTACCCGATCTTCCAGGGCATCCCGACGCTGCAGACGCTGCCGATCTTCGTGGCCGACTTCGACCAGGCCGGGCGTGTACTCGGCCATCGGTGGCTGCCCGACGGCGTTCATCAGCGCCGCGCAGTTCATGGCCGAGTTCCAGAAGTTCGACAAGCTGGCCATCCCGTACGCCAACAACGCGCCGGGCAACCAGTGCTGGACGGACACGCAGGAGCGCTTCTACCAGTACTACGCGGACCAGGGCGTGTGGGAGTTCGAGGGCTTCCCGGACGAGCCGGGCGACCCGTCGGACAACGCCGCGCTGATCCAGAACGTGGCCGACTTCCTGGAGGGCGCCGAGAACCCGGGCATCTTCTTCGGCGTGCAGTCCTCCGACTGCGTCGAGTTCCTCAAGGGCCTCGCGGCCGCCGGCGTCGACGCCGGCATCGTCGTGTCGACCGCCTGCGTGGACGACACGGTGCTCGGCCTGCCCGAGAGCGAGGGCATGTTCGTCGAGCTCCAGGGCTACAACGTCGGCCGATCCGGCCTCGCCTCACGGACTTCGCCGAACTTGGAGCTCGGCGTGCGGGAAGAGGCGCATCGCCGCCTACGGGCCCGAGGCGCGCGGTGTCGACCTTCATGAACGACTCGTTCTCGACGGTGATCTGGGGCTGGCAGCTCGCCAACCAGGTCATCGCCGACGGCGGCGATCCCGTTCGACACAGGCCACGCTGCACGAGGCCCTGGCCGGCCTGGGCACGCTACCACTTCCTCGGTCGACCGCCGGTGGACTGCGCCGGCGCGCCGGAGGAGTACCAGTCGATCTGCTACCGGGACGCGACGTACCTGCAGTGGAACGGGTCCGAGTACACGACCGACACCCCGCTCGGGACGGACGTACATCGACGTCACCGAGCTGATGGAGAAGGTGGCGGAGAGCAGCCCGCGCCAGGCGAGCTGACGAACCCCTGTCGTATCGACGTCACCCGGCTCTGTCCGAGCCGGGTGACGTCGGGTCCGTAACATCGCATCGCACACCACCGTTCGGGTCGAGGGGATCGGCCCGAACGGTCACGATCGGGGGAAGCGTGAGCGACATCCTCTTCGCCGTCATCCTGGGCATCGGTGTCGGTGGGCTCTACGCCATGCTGGCCACCGGCCTCGTCACGGCGTTCAAGGGCTCGGGCGTCATCAACTTCGCCCAGGGCGCGTTCGCCATGTACACGGTGTACGTGTTCGACGAGCTCAACAAGAACGGGGACCTCGTCTTCCCGTGGGTGGACATCATCCCCGGCCACCGCCCGAACATCCCCGTCACCGTCAGCTTCGGGGACAGCATGGGCGACTTCCCCGCCGCCGTGCTGGCGCTCCTGATGGCCTGCTTCATCGGCCTGCTGGCCCACCTGCTGGTGTTCCGGCCGCTGCGCAACGCGCCCGCGCTGGGCAAGGTCATCGGCGCCGTCGGCATCATGCTCTACCTGCAGTCGGTGGCCAGCATCAACTTCGGCGCCGAGGCACGGGAGAACCCCGGCTTCCTGCCCGGCACGTCGGGCCAGAACACGTTCATCGAGGACTTCCTCGAGCCTCGGCAACCTGCCCTACCTCTTCGTCTGGATGGGCAGCTGCGCGCTGGTGATGGGCGCCGTCGGTCTGGGCGATCCTGACGTTCACCCGCTTCGGCCTGGCCACGCGGGCCGCCGACGAGAACGAGAAGGGCGCCAGCCTCATCGGCTACTCCCCGCAGCTCCTCGCCGGCATCAACTGGGTCTTCTCGGCGCTCCTGGCCGGCATCACCGGCCTCGTCGTCATCGGCCTGGGCTCGCTGCAGGTCGACCGGTTCACCCTGTTCGTCGTGCCTGCCCTGGCCGCTGCGCTGGTCGGCAACCTGACCTCCATCCCCCTGGCGGTCGCGGGCGGGTTCCTCATCGGCATGTTCCAGTCCGGCATGGTCGAGGTCGCGGACCAGGACTGGTGGCCCGAGTGGCTGCCGGCCAACGGCGTGCGCGAGCTCATCCCGCTCCTCGCCATCGTGCTGGTGCTGTTCTTCCAGCGGCTCGCGCCTGCCGGTCCGGGGCAGCATCATCCAGCGCCGCCAGCCGCTCGCCCTCGCGACCAAGCGGGCCTGGATCGGCGTCGTGATCGGCGTCGTCCTGGTGGCGATCCTCTCGAACACCTTCACCGCCCAGTGGGAGGTGGCCCTCACCACGTCGCTCGTGGCCGGGATGATCATGCTGTCGTCGGTGGTCCTCATCGGCTTCCTGGGCCAGATCTCCCTGGCCCAGACCGCACTCGCCGGCGTTGCCGCCTACACCGCCATCCGCTTCGCCTCCGACGGCACGCTGGGCCCGTTCGACCTGGTGGCCGTCGACGGGCCCGGCTGGCCGGCACCAATCGCCTTCGTCCTGGGTATCGCGGCCGCCGTCATCGTCGGTCTGCTCGTCGGCCTTCCTGCCCTGCGCATCCGAGGCGTGCAGCTCGCCATCGTGACCCTCGCCGCCGTCGGCCCGATCGGCAACCTGCTGCTGCAGAACCAGAGCATCTACTCCGCCGCGGCCGGAGGCCACGATGCCGGTGCCGAAGCCCGAGTGGTTCGGGGTCTACGTGTCGGCCACGGACCCGACGACCAACCAGCACCGACTACTGGCGGTTCACCGCCTTCGCGGTGATCGTGTTCGTCCTCGCTCGGACTGGCCGTCGTCAACCTCCGCCGAGGGGCCACCGGGCGGAGGTTCCTGGCCGTGCGGGCCAACGAGCGGGCCGCCGCGGCCGCCGGGATCGACGTGGCCCGCACCAAGATGCTGGGCTTCGCCATCGCCTCCGCCCTGGCCGGCATCGGCGGCATCTTCCAGGCCTACCGGCTGGGTGGTGTCCAGGTCGAGACCTACAGCCTGTTCGCGGGCCTGGCCATCCTGGCCTTCGCCTACCTGGGCGGCATCACGTCGGTCTGGGGGGCGATCATCGGCGGGCTGATGGTCGGCGGCGGCCTGGTCTCGCAGACCATCGGCAACTTCGCCGACGCCGACTTCAACGCCTACCTGTCGATCATCGGCGCCATCGGCCTGATCCTCACGGCCATCCTCAACCCGGAGGGGATCGCCACCGGCACGTCGTTGACGGTGAAACATCTCTGGGCCAAAGCCCGAGGGAGCGCGGCCGCGCCCGCGCCACCGTCCCCCGCCCAGACCGGCGACACCACTCCGGCCCCGGTAGTGCCATGACCCTGCTGCAGACGACCGACCTCACCGTCACGTTCGGCGGCCTCCACGCCAACAACGCGGTCAACATCACGCGTCAACCCGCAGCAGTTCGTCGGGCTCATCGGGCCCAACGGTGCCGGCAAGACGACCTTCATCGACGCCATCACCGGCTACGTCGGGTCCACCGGCGGGATCGTGCTGGACGGTGAGGACCTCCGGCCGCTCAAGCCCCACGAGCGCACCCGCCGCGGCCTGGTGCGGACGTTCCAGTCGCTGGAGCTGTTCGAGGACCTGACGGTGGAGGACAACCTGCTCGTCGCCGCCCAGCCGCCCCGCTGGAACGACTGGATCTTCGACATGCTGCACATCTCGCGGGTGACGCCGGAGATCCGCGGCCGGATCGACGAGGTGCTCCGGCTGGTGGACCTCGAGGACGTGAGCGGGCTCACCCCCACCAACCTGTCCCACGGCCAGCGCAAGCTGGTCGGCGTGGCCAGGGCGCTGGTGATGGATCCCAAGCTGGTGCTGCTGGACGAGCCGGCGGCCGGCCTCGACAGCGACGAGTCCCAGGTGTTCGGCCAGCGCATCCGCTCGCTGCTGTCGACCGGCCTGTCGGTCTTCATGATCGAGCACGACATGGGTCTCGTGCTGAGCGTCTGCGACTACATCTACGTGCTCGACTTCGGCCGCATCATCGCCGAGGGCACGCCGACCGAGATCCGCGACAACCCGCTGGTCATCGACGCCTACCTCGGGGAGTCCGGCACCGAGGTGCACGCGGAAGCCGAACACATCCGCGAGGACCGGAGGAGCTGCAGAACCCGGACGAGCAGCTCATCGTGGCGGACCAGCACGACCTCGAGGGGCAGCCATGAACGCCACCAACGGCGCTGGCGCGCTGATCCGCATCGAGGGCATGTCGTCGGGTTACGCCGGCATCCCGGTCGTCCGGGGTCTGGACCTGCACGTCGGTCCCGGCGAGGTCGTGGCCCTGCTGGGCCCCAACGGCGCCGGCAAGACCACCACGCTCCTGACCTGCTCGGGCATCGTGAAGGTGCTGGAGGGATCCGCCACCGTGCTCGGCGAGGCCGTCCACTACGGCGCCCCTCACCGCATGGCCCGCCGTGGCCTCGGTCATGTGCCAGAGGACCGCTCGCTGTTCTTCCAGCTCACGGTGGACGAGAACATGCGGCTCGGCCTGCGGGGCGTCAAGGGATCGCAGAAGCAGGCGTACGACCGGGCGCTGGAGATGTTCCCGGCCCTGGCCCCCCTGAAGGATCGACGGGCCGGCCTGCTGTCCGGCGGCGAGCAGCAGATGCTGGCCGTGGCCCGCGCCCTCGTCGCCCAGCCGAAGGTGCTGATGATCGACGAGATGAGCCTCGGCCTGGCGCCGATCATCGTGGAGCGCATGCTGCCGCTCGTGCGGCAGATCGCCGACGAGACGGGCGCGGGCGTCCTGCTGGTGGAGCAGCACATCCACATGGCCCTGACCGTGGCCGACCGCGCCTACGTGATGAACCACGGCGAGGTCGTGCTGGAGGGCTCCGGCAAGGAGCTCTCCGGCCGCCGCGACCTCCTCGAAGCCAGCTACCTCGGCGACAAGGTCCTGTAGCCCGAGCGGAGCCGGCCGTGCCGCTGGAGCAACTCGAGGGCCGGGTCGCCGTCGTGACGGGCGCGGCCAGCGGGATCGGCCTGGCCATGGCCACCGCGTTCGCCGCCGAGGGCATGAAGGTGGTCCTCTCCGACATCGAGACCGGCCCGCTGGACGCCGCGGTCGCCGCCCTGCGCGCCGAGGGCCGGGACGTCATCGGGGTACGGGCCGACGTGGCGAGCTGGCCGGAGGTCGAGGCCCTCGCCGAGGCCACCGTGCAGGCCTTCGGCGGCGTCCACGTCGTGTGCAACAACGCCGGTGTGGTGAAGCGGGCGCGGACCTGGGCGCTCACCCTCGACGACTGGCACTGGGTGCTCGGTGTGGATCTGTGGGGCGTCATCCACGGTGTGAAGGCCTTCGTGCCGCAGATGCTGTCGCAGCGCGAGGGCGGGCATGTCGTCAACACGGCCTCGATGGTCGGGCTCCTGCCGGTGAAGAACCTGGCGACCTACGACGCCGCCAAGATGGCGGTGGTCGGGCTGTCGGAGGCGCTGGCCATGGAACTGGAGGAGGAGGATTCGGACATCGGCGTGTCCGTCCTGCTCCCCGGGTTCATCGCCACACGGATCACGGAGAGCGCCCGCAACCGCCCGCCGGTGCTCGGCGATGCCGCAGAGGCGCCGGCCGTCGCCCGGACCACCGCGGGTGCCGAGGCGACGATGGACGCGGCCGACGTCGCGGCCATGGTGGTCGACGCAGTGAGGACGGGTGAGTTCTGGATCCTCACCCACGACGCGTACCGGCCGGTCATCCAGGCCCGCGCCGCCGGCGTCGGCGCCGGTGGAAGGCCGACGCAACCGCCGATCTGGTAGGCGAGCGCTGGATCAATCTTTCAGGCCGGACGGGTCCAGGTGCCTGTGAGGTCGGGCGGTCCGCGGTAGACCGGAGTGAGGCGGCGGCTGGAGAAGAGCCACGAACCGTCCTCGCAGAGGTAGGTGTCGTCGTACCAGGCCAGCAGCATGCCGAGCTCACCGCTCCGGCGCCTGATGTGCTCGGAGATGTACCACCGGCCCGCGGCCGTGGTGTCCCCGGTGCTCCACACGTCGCCGTTGCTGGCCTGCTGCACGACGACCTCGATCGGCGCGATCGACTCCTCCCAGTGGGCGATGATGGGTCCGCGGCCCTCGATCACCCGGTCCGGTCCGAGCTCCCACACCGCGTGCTCGGTCCACGTGGCGCCCCACTGCTCCCGGTCCTGCCGCACGACCGCGTCGCAGTACCGGTGCACGAGCTCGGCGACGGGCTGTCGGGGTGATGTCACCTGTGGACCACCTCCACGAGTCTGCGCAGGAACGAACGGTGCAGCACCGTCCCGATGATGGCCATGTTCGGCGCCCGGTTGCCACCGCGCTCGAACAGGTCGAGACAGGTGCAGTTGGCGCAGGCCCCTTTGAAGAGGTTGAAGGCCTCCCAGTAGTGCCAACCGGCCTCGTCCATGCGGAAGCCGGCGACGCGGTCGAACAGCTCCAGCCACGTGTCCCTCGGGAGCGTGCGCGAACCCCGCATGGACAGGCAGAACGACCAGTCCTCGGCCGGATCGCCCAGGTGGGCGAACTCCCAGTCGGTCACCGCCACGATCCGGCCGTCGGCCTGGACGACGTTGCCCGGGCCGGCGTCGCCGTGGACGACCGACAGCCGCTCGAGCGGCGGGGCGCGGTGGTGCAGCCAGGCCGCGGCCTCCTCCAGCAGTGGGATGGGCGCTGCCGCGGCAGCGCGATAGAGACCGGCCCACCGTTCGATCTGGAGGTGGGTGGCCTCGTCGGGCGTCTCGGGCCGCACGGCCAGCGCGTCGTCGACACCGGCCGATCGCCAGTCGAGCGCGTGCAGGTCCGCCATCGTGCGGACGAAGTCCACCGCCGTGGCCTCGTCCATGGCCCGCTCGTCGGGGAGCTCGGCACCCTCCACGAAGTCCATGACGAAGAAAGGCCGGCCGAGCACGCTCCCGGTCGGCTCGAACCAGCGGACGGGGGCGACCGGGAACCCGGCCCGCGCCAGCCCCTCCATCACGCCGAACTCCTCGCCGCTCGACGTGCCGAACACGCCGCCCTGCTCGACCCGGACCACGAACGACCCGCCGTCGGTGTCGACCCGATACATGGCGCGCGAGTGGCCGACGCTCAGGCGGCGCGCCGCGAGCACCGCCGTCGGCTCGCCCCGCTGCGCCGAGAGGTACGCGGCCAGCGTGCCGAGCGCCGGTTCATCCATCCGGCAGCCTCCCGCGGAACGCGCCGAGGAGCACGTCTTCGGTGGCGAGGTCCTCGTCCAGGTGCCGCAGCAACGCCGCCCGCAGGTCGTCCCGCACGGCGTCGCCACCGTCCGGCTGTGATGTCGATGGTGTCGGATGCCGCGGCGGCCGCCAGCACCGCCCCAGCGGCGGCCAACACGTCGTTGGTCATCCGGGGCGAGCCCTCCGTCCACCGCCCCGCCACCAGCGGGCTGCCGGCCCGGGCCCCGGCGTCGAGGAGATCGGCCAGCTCGTCGATCGCGGGCCGGCATCGGATCCGGCCCCCGCCGGCCCGCGTAGCTGGCCAGCCCGACCAGATGGATCGCCACCTGACGCACGTGGGGATCATCGCCGAGCGCGGGGAGCACGACCTGCTGCACCGTCTCGGCCACCGAGGCCCAGAGCGCGCCCTCGCTGGGCCGGCCCACCGGGCGCTCGACCGCGCTCATCGGAGCCTCGCAGCCAGCTCCGCCTCCGCGTCGAAGTCCCAACTGGCCCCCCAGACGGGATCGCTCAGCGGTTCGGTCCGATCGGCCCAGCCTTGGGCGAGGAACCACTCGTACGTCTGGGCGTGACCGCTCCTCGCGTCGTAGCGGGGCCGGAAGCCGAGCAGCTGCTCCGCCTTCTCGATGCTGGCGATGGAGTGGTGCCGGACCCCGAACAGGTGGCCGAACACGGGACGCTCGATGGAGGGCAGGACGTCGTCGGGCACGAACACGACGTCGGGATCGGCACCGACGATGTCGGCCAGGAGCTCGACGTACCGCGTCGAGGTCAGGCCTCCGGCGGTGACGTTGAAGATCTCGCCCCGCGCCGCCGGCTGGCCGGCCATGGCGACCATGACGTCACAGAGGTCGTCGACGTGGCCGTAGGAGGTGGCGACCAGACCGCCGTGCGGGACGAGGATGGGCCTCGACTGCAGAAGGCGCAGGAACATCGGCGCCTCCATGTCGAAGATGTTGTTGTCGGGCCCGTAGATCGCCGCCGGGCGCACGACCGAGGCCGGGAACCCCGAGGACGCGTGGCGACGGAGCATGGCCTGTTCGGCCACCGCCTTGAAGCCGCCGTAGCTGGCCGTGCCCTCGGGGTTGGACGGCAGGTCCTCGGTCCACGGGAAGATCCCGGTGAGCGACTGGTCGTACGCCATGATCGAGCTCACGTAGACGTAGTCGCCCACCCGCCCCTCGAACAGGTCGAGCAGGCCGTCGATGTCGCTGCCGCCGGCGGCCATGACGAAGCCCGAGACGTCGTACACGACATCCCACTCGCTGGTTCCGATGGCGGCCTGCATCGACCCGATGTCGGTCCGGTCGGCCGCCAGGTGGCGGACTCCGTCGGGCAGCTCGGTCGGCGTCTTGCCCCTGTTGAGGACGGAGACCTCGTGCCCGCCGGCCACGAGCGCCTGCACCAGCCGCTTGCCGACGAACACCGAACCGCCGAGGACCAACGCTCGCATCACAGCGTCCTCAGCTCGAGCCCGGGCGGAGGTGAGGTCAGGTTCCGGGTCGGCTTCACCGACGCCGGGTCGTAGTCGACGCCCCGCAACGCCGCCTCCAAGCGGTTGCCGTCGTAGGTGATCCAGGCCACCGGATCGAGCTCGATGACCACACGCGTCGGCGTGTCGAGGCGACGGAGGAACTCGGCCCGAGCCGCCTGGCTGGCCTCGTCGTCGCCGCGGCGCTGCCGCAGCGCCAGCGCCGGGTAGAACCACGCCTTCGTGGCGTCGTCGTCATGGACCGTGGCGACGGTCTTGGCCGTCGTGGTGACGTCCCCACCCAGCCACGTGCCCTCGCTCGACACCACCACCGCACTCTGGGGTCGCGCCCGCAGCGCTGGGACGCGCTTGCGCTCAGCCGTGCACGTCACCCAGAACTTGCCCTCGGACCAGACGTACCGGACCATCACGCCGACCGGCCAGCCATCCCGGTTGGTCCACAAGAGGCAGCACTCCGTCTGGGCCTCGTAGAGCTGCTCGCGTTTGGCGTCGTCGACCTGGACGTCGCTCACGTCGCGGTAGTCGGACTTTCGGAGTGACATGGGCGTCCCCGTCTCGGTTCGGACTAGGGTTTCTTTATCCGCACTAGGGAAACTAGGCTCACCGTAGCCGGTTGACCGAAGGAGGAGATGACGATGGCCGACACGTTCTCCTACTTGGACGAGGCCAAGGACTTCGAGCCCTCGGAGGCCTTCGCCCATCTCCGGTCCGAGTGTCCCCTGCACCGGGTCGAGCAGCACGATCCGCCGTTCTACGTGCTCAGCCGGTTCAGCGACGTCGTGGGCGTCCTCAAGCAGCCCGACCTGTGGGGCAACCGGGACGGGCCCGGCGTCTTCTACCAGGAAGCGGGCGTCCTCGGTTCTTCGGACAACCCCGACCACGCCCGGCACCGCCGGGTGCTGCAGCCCGCCTTCCTCCCCACCGCCATCGGCCGCCTGGAGCCGCGGGTCACCGCGCTGGCCGACGAGTTGCTCGATCGCATCCTGCCCGCCGGCGAGGGCGACTTCGTCGAGCTCTACGCGGCGCCCTTCCCGGCTGTCGTCATCAGCGAGCTGCTGGGCGTCGGTGAGGAACACCGCGACGACTTCCACCACTGGAGCCTGGCTTCGGTGTCCGCGTTGACCGGCGGCAACCTGGACGCCTACGAGAAGGCCCGCAACGCCATCGCGGACTGCATCGAGGCGGAGGTCGAGAAGCGGGCCCGTTTGCTCGACGCGTCCGACGTGGCGCCGGATGCCGATCCGCTCGGCACCGTCATCCCGGCCGACGTGAGCAGCCGGCTGATGTTGGCCGAGCGCGAGGGCATCCTCACCCGTGGCGAGGTACGACACCTCGGCTACCAGCTGCTCGTGGCCGGCCACGAGACGACGACCAGCCTCATCGGGCTCATGCTCCTCCGCCTCATCGAGCACCCAGAGCTGATGGCGGCGCTGCGGGACGATCCGAGCTTGATCCCGACCGCCGTCGAGGAGGCTCTCAGGTTCGACTCCCCGGTCTCCGGGCTGTTCCGCACCAACGCGTCCGCTTGCGAGCTGGGCGGCGAGGCCATCCCCGAGCGCAGCAAGCTGCAGATCCTCTACGGCTCGGCCAACCGCGATCCGGACCGCTTCGAGACTCCCGACGAGTTCCGGATCGACCGGGAACCGAACGAGCTGCGGCGGCACGTGGCCTTCGGGTGGGGCATCCACTTCTGCATCGGAGCACCCCTGGCCCGCCAGGAGACGCGCATCACCTTCGAACGGCTGCTGGCCCGGGTCGATGATCTCGAGCTGGCCGGCGAGCCGCGCCGCAACGACTCGTACGTGCTCCACGGCCTGACCAACCTGCCCCTGCGCTGGAAGGTACGCGAGGGACTAGCGCCAGGCGTCCGGAGCCGAACTTCGACGCCCACGCGCCATTTGTGCGGCGTTGCGCTCAGACTTGGGAGTTCTCGCCGCGGAGCACGTCGACTGCACAGGTGATGCCCGGAGCGTGCGCCAACCGGGCATCCGCGGTCACGAGCGTGCAGTCGAGCTGCTCCGCCAGCGCCACATAGATAGCGTCGTACGGAGTGACATTGGCCCGCAGCTCGTAGGCGCGTCGCATCAAGGGCAGGCCCGGGAACCGCGTGAGGTCGAGTGCCTGGAGATCGTCGACGGCGGCGGAGAACCGCCGGGCGGTGAGGTCCCCCGCCAGCCAGCGGCGACGGAGCACCGACACGGTCTCGACGTCCACCAGATCAGGAGCGACGAGGTCGCCACCATCCGTCAGGCGCTGACGGGCGAGGCGACCATCGCGACCGTCGTCGGCCAGCGCGTTGGCGAGGACCGACGCGTCGATGACGATCAACGTCGTGCACGGTCCTCGTCGATGTCGGTCGCCGCTCGCTCGAACCCGACCCGGCCGCCGCGCCGCCGGGCGATGCCGTCGAAGAGCTCTTCCACCGATGGACGTTGGGCCAGGCGAGTGAGCTCGGAAGCCAGGTACTGCTGGAGCGACTGCCCTCGCTGCGCGGCGCGCCGCTGCAGCGCCGCGTGCACGTCGTCGGGAATGTCCCGCACCAGCACGTTCGTCATGCTTACAGTATGCAAGCATTTCGATGCGGGTCACAAGCCACGCTGAGTGCCCGGAGAGGGCTGCCGTTCGTGCGGCGGGCCGACGGGGTCCCTACCCACGCCGGCGGAGGGTCATACGCTGGGGTGATGGGCGTGCGGCGGAAGTCCGTGGTCCGGGTGCTCACCGTGTCGGGGTGTCTCGCCGTGTTCGGGTGCAGCGGCGCCTACGCGCCGACTGTGGGCCCCGCGACGTCGGCCGCGCAGACCGGCCGAGTCGAGGTCACGACGACCACCTCCAGCGGAGCGCCGCAGGCCGACCCGACCACGAGCATTGCCCAACCGCCCACCGAGGAGACCGCACCGCCGACCACACCGACACCGATACCGACAACGACGCCCACACCCACACCGACGGCGACGACGGCGGCACCCGCCGACAACACGTTCACGATCCTCGTCGCGGGCGATCTGCTTCCCCACACATCGGTGATCGACATGGCCAGCTGGTATGCCGGCTATCGGGGCTACGACTTCACGCCGATGTTCTGGGCGGTCCGACCGATCGTCAGTGCCGTCGATCTCGCCGTGTGCCATCTGGAGACACCCGTCGCTCCGCCCGGCACGCCACCCGACGGGAGCTACCCGACCTACGGCGTGCCGGCGCAGATCGCGCCGGCGCTCGCGGCGGCCGGCTTCGACCGGTGTTCGGTGGCCTCCAACCACTCCATGGACAAGGGCGAGGCGGGCATCGACTCCACGCTCAACGCGCTCGACGCAGCCGGCGTCGGTCACGCCGGGATGGCCCGGACGCCGCCGGAGGCCGGTCCGAGCCTGTTCGACGTCCGCGGCACGCCCGTTGCCCACCTGTCCTACACGTTCGGGTTCAACGGCCGGCCGCTCCCTCGCGACCGGCCATGGCGGTCAAACCTGATCGACCCGGCCCGCATCGTGGCCGAGGCCCAGCAGGCGCGCGCCGCCGGGGCCCGCTTCGTGATCGTCTCGCTGCACTGGGGCAACGAGGGTTCCAGCGCGATCAGCTCCGCCCAGCGGCAGGTGGCGGAAGCGATCACCGCCAGCGGCGCCGTCGACGTGATCGTCGGTCACCACACCCACGTGGTCCAGCCGATCGAGCAGGTCAACGGACGGTGGGTGGTGTTCGGACTGGGGAACTTCCTGACCGGCATGGGCGCGGCGAGCCCGTGCTGCGGGGTACGCGGCCAGGACGGGATGATGGTGCGGCTGCGCGTCACCGAGCGACCTGACGGATCGTTCGAGGTCGCGCAACCCGAGGCGATCGCCACCTTCGTCGACCGTCGCGGCTACGTCGTGATGCCCGTGCAGTTCGGCCTCGGCCATGCCGGCGTCGTCCGCATGGTCGGCGCCGATCGGTTGAACGACTCCCTCGGGCGGACCTCGTCCGTCGTCGGCGGCTACCTCGTCGGGAGCTGACGGTGTGGGCGCCCGCCCGATCTCAGCGGCCGCGTGCGGTTCGGACGAGACGGGCGTCGGCGCGCTAGGCCGAGGTGCCGATCGTGACGGTGCCGAGGGTGCCGTCGACCGTGACCTCCGCGCCGTCGGGGATGACCTTGGTCGCGTCCTTGACGGACACCACGCAGGGGATGCCGAGCTCGCGGCTGATGATCATGGCGTGGCTGCCCAGCGCGCCGATCTCCGTCACGACTCCGGCGGCCGGCACGAACAGCGGTGTCCACGACGGGTCGGTGTTGAGCGTGACGAGGATGTCGCCCGGCTCGAGGGCGAACGGGTCCGACGGGTCGAGCAGCACCCTCGCCCGACCCTGGGCGCGGCCGCCGGAGCCGGCGGTGCCGGACAGCACCGTGCCGGCCTCGGCCACAGCCACCGTCGAACCGCCGCGCCGGGTCCACTGGTCGAGGGGCTTGGCGGCGTTCGTGACCATGAACGGTGGCTCCAGCTCGTACAGCTCGAGGTACTCGGCCTCGCGCTGGCGCAGGGTCTCGGTGAACGCGCCCGGCTCGTGACGGAAGTGGTCCAGTTCGCCATCGACCAGGAACCAGACCTGGTCGGCCCGGTCGAGCGCGCCCCGCTCGACCATCCGCCGTCCGAGCTCCAGGAAGCACACCCGGATCTCGCCGATGACCTTGATGCAGTTGGTCTTGTAGCGCTCACGGGCGGGCAGGAACACTCCGGAGGACCGCATGGCGGCCTCGAAGGTGCCGAGAGCTTCGGCGGCCTCGTCCCCGCCCCCGGCAAGGCGCTCGCGTACCTCGGCCGCGGCCCGCTCGCGGTCGGCCACGGCCTCGTCGTGGCGGGTCGTGGGAGACGCGCTGTCGTCGGCCGCCCGCATGCGGTCGATGGCGGCCAGCGCCATCTTGGGGTGGGTCTCCCAGGACCGGCAGCGCAAGTCCCACTCGTTGGGGCCCCGGGAGCCGAAGTCGTGCTTGAAGCGGGCGAACGCCTCGTTGAACGCAATGCCGTCGGCGCTGGTGGACGCGGCGAGGCGACCGGCCAAGCCGTCGTTGCCGGCATCGAACTGCTCGGTCAGCTCCTCCGAGCTCCGCACGAGGCGGGAGAGGTCCCACATGGCGAACGTGGGCTTGGCCGAGTCCACCTCGATGCCACCCAGGAGGCGGATGGTGAGTGTCGGATCGCCCAGCCCTTCGGTGATGGCGCCGAGCGCACCGGGCCCGACCGACGCGCCGAGCGACGCCCAGATCGACGTCTCGAACATCTGCTGGAGGTGCGGCCGCAGCGACCGGGCGCGGGCCAGCAGAGCGCCATCGCCCGCCGCCGCGAGGTCGGGCCGGTCCTCGCGGAGGCGGTCGGCCAGCACCTTCTCCTCATCCACTTCGCGCAGGGCGTCGGTGGTCATGACCCAGCCGAGGCTCTCGGCCAGCTTGCCCGCGTGGCGCTCGCTCTCGTGCCAGGGCTCGGCGACGTACGGCGGGATCTCGGGGTTGGGGTCGAAGTACGCACGGTCGATCTGGTCGGGCGACGCGCCAGGTAGACGCGCACCCATCAGGCGCACGATCGACAGCGGGTTGTAGAAGTACCCGCCGAAGAGGCCGAAGCACTCGGGATCGTCGGGCGTCTCGAACTCGTCCCAGTCGACCAGACCGAAGACGATGAAGCCGTCGCGAGCACCCCGCGCGATGGCGCCCTCCCACAGGAAGGTCCAACCGAGCGGGCTGACCGGATCGGCGAGGACATCCGCTGCGTTGCCCCGGGTGTAGTAGGGGAAGCGCTCCCCTACGTGACGGTCGGTGAACCAGCGATCCTGCATCGTCCCCCCTGGCTGTGGCTTCTTCACTGTGACTTCGCGGTGAGTTCGGCGGTTGCCGGCGACCCCTCGCCGGTGGCATCCGCAACGTAGCGTCGCCCGACGGGGCCCGCGTCGCCGAGCTGTAGTGTCCGTCAAGTATGAGCCTGCTCGACCAGTTCCGCCTCGACGGGAAGGTGGCGGTCGTGACAGGGGCGGGACGGGGCATCGGCCGGGCCATCGCGTGGGCGCTGGCCGACGCCGGGTGCGACGTGGCCATCAACGCCCGCCGGCGGGAGGACCTGGAGGAGACGGCCACCGGCATCGCCGACCGGGGCCGCCGGGCGCTCATCGACGACGCCGACATCCGCGATCACTCCGAGGACCTCGCGGCCCGGACCGTGGCCCAGCTCGGTCGACTGGACGTCTGGGTCAGCAACGTGGGCGGCTCGGACGAAAAGACGGTGCGCGAGCTGGTGGACACGCCCGACGACATCTTCCGCTCGCAGCTCGAGCTGAACCTCACCACTGCCTTCCAGGGCGCCAAGGCGGCCGCCCCCCGCATGGCGGCCGGGAGCGCCATCGTGAACATCTCGTCCGGGGCGGGCACGCGGGGTTCTCCGCGCACCGGGCCCTACGCGGCGGCGAAGGCGGGCATGCTCAACCTCACCGAGACCCTGGCGCTCGAGCTGGGGCCGAAGGGCATCCGCGTGAACGCCGTGTCGCCCGGGCCGGTCATCACCGAGGCCTTCATCGAGGTGCTCGGCGTCTCGGACAAGCTGCAGGAGCTGGAAGCGACCATCCCGCTCGGGCGGCTGGGCCAGCCCGACGACATCGCCGCCGCCGTCCTGTACCTGGCCTCGCCGGCCGCCGGTTGGGTGACCGGGCAGAACATCCTGGTCGCCGGAGGACGCACGCAGCGCAGCTACCAGTACGAACCACGGGCCGAGTGAACAACGGGGGTACCGCCATGCCCGACTACGCCGACAGCTACGAAGACGTGTCCATGTTCCGGCTGAGCGATGACCGGGAGCGGGCGCTCCTGGACGCGCAGACGGAGTGCTGCTTCATGTGGACCACGAAGGACGGCGACCCGGTCGGCGTCATCATGAACTACGTCGTCGAGAACGACCGGTTCTGGGTGACGTGCACCAGGCGGCGCAAGCGGGTGGCGGCGGTCGAGGCCCGCCCCCGGGTGGCCATCGCCATCACCAGCCGCGGCACCGACATCGGCACCAGCCAGGCCGTCACCTACAAGGGCACGGCCGTCGTGCACGAGGACGAGGAGACGAAGGGCTGGTTCTACCCCGCCCTGGCGGCGCGGGTGCGCCCGGAGAGCGCCGACCGGCAGGCAGCGTTCGTGAGCCACCTGGCCACGGACGGGCGCGTCGTCATCGAGATCGTCCCGGACACCCGCATCGGCTTCGACGCCGAGGAGATGTTCCGCGACTCCCCCGCCGGCCCCAGCCGCACGAAGGTCTGATCCGGGGGCCGATCAGGCCGCTTGATCACGCGGCGTCGGCGACCAGCGCTGAAGTCAGGCGCTCGACGGCCGCCTCGCTCACGCCGAGTGCCCGGGGCCAGGCCGGGAGCGAACCGTAGGCCTCGACGGCCCCGCGGGCGAACAGATCCATGGCCTCGGCCGGCGCCGCCCACAGGTACTCGGGGGCGCGGGCGACGGGCGGGTCGTCGGGGAGCGGGTCGTCGATCATGGCGCGGCGGCGGGTGCGGCTGGGCACGTCGGACAGCGCGTACTCCTCGACGATCTCCTCCAGTCCGACCCCGATGGCCGCCTGGATGAGCGCCACGAGCATCCCGGTCCGGTCCTTGCCCGCCGCGCAGTGCACCATGACCGGTCCGTCACCGATGTGATCCGCCACGGTCTCGACGGCCAGCACCAGCTGCTCACCTCCGCGGTCGGCCATGTCGTCGTAGAGCCCGGCGATGTGGTGCGGCTCCTCGATGCGCGGCGGGTCGTCGGTGTTGATCACGCGGTCGACGAGCGGGATGTGGTGGGTGATGGCGCGGTCGGCGAACCCGGGCCCGCGGTCGAACTGGCTCTGCTGGCGCAGGTCGACGACCGCGCTCAGGTGGAGAGCCTCGATGGCCTTGCGCCCGACCGCCGTGATCCGCACCGGGTCGTCGGCCCGGTAGAGGCCGCCGGTGCGCATCCACCGGCCGTCGCCGGTCGGCCAGCCGCCGGCATCGCGCACGTTGAAGCAACCCTCGATGTCGAGGTGCCAGGGGCCTTCTCGCCTGCTCACGTCGGGTTCCGGCGTGGGAAACTGCCGGCATCGACGATCAACTCGGGCGCCTCCTCGACGAGCGGGCCATCCACCGGTGCCTCCTCGACTACTGCCGGGGTGTGGACCGCGGTGACGCCGAGCTCATGGCGTCCGTGTACCACGCCGGACGGCACGGACGATCACGGCTCCTTCAAGGGCCTCGGGAGCGACTTCGCCATCTACGCGACCACGCGGCTGCCCGAGCGGTACCAGGCCACCCAGCACACCATCGCCAACACGATCATCGACTTCGTGGATGACGACATCGCGCACGTCGAGAGCCACGTGTGCGCGCGCCATGTCCGGGCCGGTGAGGACGGGGAGCTGGCGCTGGAGACGTTCGGCGGTCGCTACGTCGACCGGTTCGAGCGCCGGGACGGGGTGTGGAAGATCGCCCGACGGGTGGTCGTCCACGAGTGGAACAAGGCGGAGCCGGTCACCCTCGCCTTCCCGCCGGAACGGTTCACGCAGGGCGTCCGCGGTCCAGGGGACCTCATCTACGACGGGATCACCCGGGAGCAACAGCAGCAGACCTGACGTCACGCGCCGGCGGCCGCCTCGGCCAGCACGCACGCGCATCCCGTCGGCCGCCCGCTGCGCGGCCTCCTGCGGCCGGTCCGGCCCACAGCTCGGTCGAGCACACCTCGACCGCGATCGGTGCTGTCACGCCGATGTCCATGAGCAGGCGCACGAAGCCGGTCGTGTCGAACTCGCCCTCGCCGGGAGGGACGCGGAGGCGAGGCAGTCGATGTAGTAGTCGTCGATCGTCGGTGTCAGGGGTCCGTCGTTCATCTGGACGGCCATGATGCGTTCGGCGGTCAGCGCCCGGATCTGCCCCTCGTCGTTCGCCCCGCGGGTGTGGTGCCAGATGTCGACGCAGCAACCGGCGTTCGGGCGGTCGGCGGCGTCGATCAGCACCTTGGCGTCGGCGGCGTCGCGGACGCAGGTGAAGGGCAGGAACTCGATCCCCACCAGCAGTCCGTGAGCCGCGGCGCGGTCGCACAGGGCCGCGAACGCCGGCCCGAGCTCCGCGGGGTCGCCTTCGGACGGCGCAACCGCCTGGAAGTACCGGCAGCCGAACTCGTCCGCCATCTCGTAGGCGAGCTCCTCCACCTCGCGGCAGGCGTCCGCCTCCGGGCCCGGCGGGCTGGACCACCCCTTCACCGCCTCGATCTCGCCGATCACCAGGCCGTGGTCCTCGACCAGGGCGCGGATGTCGGCCGGCGAGCGTCCCTCCTCGTCGCGAAGGCGGCGGTACTCGAACGCATAGAGCCCGATGGCGTCGAAGCCGGCCTTCGCCGCGGCCTGCACCCGCTCGTCGAAGCCGCCGAAACGGGAGCGGCTGAAGTGGGACCAGATGAGGTCCGGCCATGCCAGGTCGCGGGCGCTGCGAACCATCGCTGCCTCCAGTTCGGGACGGCTCTCGTGCGGTCGTCCGGCACTAGAAACTAGTCGTCATCTTCAGTAAGTTGACAGGCCAACCGCTATGCGCTTCGACTTCGTCACCGCCCAGTCCAACTGCACCTGGAACGAGATCTGGGCCATGTGGGAGGTGGCCGAGGACATCGAGCTCTTCGGGGCCGGCTGGACCTACGACCACTTCTATCCCCTCCGGACCGGCCCGGAGGAGCCGACGCTCGAGGGCTGGATCTGCCTGGCCATGCTCCTGGCCCGCACTCGGCGACTCCGGGGTGGGGTCCTCGTCACCGGGATCCCCTACCGGCACCCGGCCGTGCTGGCCAACATGGCGGTCACCGTCGACATCGCGTCCGGTGGCCGCCTCGAGCTGGGTCTGGGGGCCGGGTGGTTCGAGGCCGAGTGCGACGCGTACGGCATCGAGCTGGGCTCGCTGACGGAGCGCTTCGACCGGTTCGAGGAGGCGCTGACCGTGATCCGCTCCCTCCTGACCGAGCGCACCACGACGTTCGAGGGTCGCTCGTACCAACTGCGCGACGCCTGGTGCGAGCCCAAGGCGCAGCAGCAGCCGCACCCGCCGATCGTGATCGGTGGCAAGGGGGAGCGGCGGACGCTCCCGCTCGTGGCCCGTTTCGCCGACCACTGGAACTACTCCGGGATGGACCCGGAGGAGTTCGGGCGCCTGCGGGAGCGGCTCGGCGAGCTGTGCGAGGCCGAGGGACGCGCGCTGGCGGACATCGAGCTGTCGGCCATGGTCCGTCCGGACGCCGACGGCCCCGGCTCGGTGGTCGACCAGGCCGCAGCCTTCGAGGCGGCCGGGGCGCAGCGGCTGCTGGTCGGCTTCCCGCGGCCGTACGAACCCGGGCTGCTGGAACCGGTGGCTTCCGCGCTCACCCCACTGGCCGGCTGACCCTGCTGGGACGTCGCGCGCTTCGATCGCGTCAGTTCCTCGGCAGGGTGGCCATGAACGCGATCGAGTCCTCGTCGACCCAGGCGTACTCCTGGTAGTGGTCCAGCAGCGCGGTCGTGTCCGCATAGAAGATCTGGCTGCCGCCCAGGCTGGCGTCGAGCGCGATGGCGTAGCCGCGGGCCACGTAGTCCGCCCGCACCTGCTGGAGCTCCTCCACCGAGTCCAGCAGGCTGCAGAAATGGTGGTGGCGGACGGCGAAGCCCTCGGGCAGCCACGTCCGGTACAGGTCGACCGCGCCCTCGACCGGCTCGATGATCTCGAGCTGGACGTCGCCGACGTAGGCCAGCCCCACGTTGATCACCGCGGTGCCGCCGTCGGGCGTCACGAGCGTGAAGTCGTCGAACGTGGCGATCTCCGCCACGCCCTGCTCCTCCTGGAACAGCGAGACCGCCCGCTCGAGATCGTTCGTCACGTAGGCGATCTGGAAGACGTTCTTGAACACAGTGGTCTCCTCGTTCTGGTGGCGTCCGGCGCAGCCTTCAGCCGTTGGGCAGGATGACGGCCCGGCCCTCCAAGGATCCGGACTCGAGCGCTGCGAAGGCGGCCGGGATGTCGTCGAACCCGTAGGTGGTGACGGTCGGCTTGAGATGGCCGGACCGGGCCAGGGCGATGACCGCCGTCAGGTCCGAGATGCTGCCCCACGTGGACGCCGACAGCTCGACCTCGAACTTCGTGGACCAGAAGCTCCAGGGCACGGCGCCACCGGCCACACCCACCAGCATGATCCGGCCCGCGCTCCGGGTCGTCGCCATGGCCAGGGTCATCGTCGCCTCGTTGCCGACCAGATCCAGCGTGAGGTCGGCCCCCAGCCCGTGCGTGAGGTCCTGGATCGCCTCGGCGGCTCCCGGGTCCGCGGGCACGGCGTGGTGGGCACCGAGCGACGTGGCATGGGCGAGCGCGTCCGGCCTGGAATCGACGGCGATCACGGTCGACGGGGACATCGCCCGCAGGATCTGCACGGCCAGGTGGCCCAGGCCGCCGATGCCGATCACCGTGACCACCGACCCGGGTCCAAGGACGCGTTGCGAGCGCTTGATGGCGCGGTACGGCGTGACGGCGGCGTCGGTGAGCGGCGCGGCCAGGACGGGATCGAGGTCGCCCAGGGCAGCCAGCTGGCGGGGGCTGTCGACGAGCATGTACTGCGCCATGCCACCGTCGACACCCAGCCCCCACCCCGCGCCGGGCAGCTCGGCCAGCCGGTCGCAAAGGTTCTCGTCGCCGACCTGGCAGCGGGCGCAGCTCCCGCAGCCCAGGGGGCCGTAGACGGCCACGGCCTCGCCGACCTCGAAGCCCGAGGCACCAGGCCCGAGCGCCTCGACCCAACCCGCGTTCTCGTGGCCCAGCGTGAACGGGAGCGACGCGTTGAAGACGCCCTCGTCGAACTCGTGGATGACGTGCACGTCCGAGTGGCAGATCCCGGCCGCGCCGACCTTCACCAGCACCTGGCCGGGCCCCGGCTCGGGCTGGGGTACCTCCTGGTACTCCGGCGCCGTCTTCCAGGCCACCATGCGGTACGCCTTCATCCGCGACCCCTTTCGCTCTGCGCCTGCTCTGGGCGCTTTCTTTAGGCGCTGTCTACTTTGCTCGCATAGCATGGCACCGCTGCCGCTGAGCGGTGGCAACCGGGGGTCGAGCACCATTCGGAGGTGACCGATGGACGATGATTTCCTCGCCCGTTTCAGGGAGCGCTCTGCCTACGAGACCGCACGCGAGGGGCCTCCCGACGGCTTCCCGAAGCTGCCCGACCTGCCGCTCGGTCGCTACACCGACCCCACGTTCCAGGAGCTCGAGCACGAGCACCTGTTCAAGCGGGTCTGGCTCTACGCCGGCCACGACTCCGAGCTCCCGACTCCCGGCAGCTACAAGCTCTGCGACATCGTCGGCTCACCGATCCTCCTGGCCAGGGACGACGACGGTGAGGTCCGTGCGTTCTTCAACGCCTGCCGCCACCGCGGCGCACCTGTCGTTCGGGGTGAGTGCGGGCAGGCCCGCATGCTGGTCTGCCAGTTCCACTCGTGGAGCTACGACCTGCGCGGGAACCTGGTGCGGGTGCCCGACGAGCGCGACTTCGTCGGGCTGCAGAAGGAGGAGCGGGCACTGCCGTCCGTGCGCTGCGAGCGGTGGGGCGGGTGGTGGTTCGTGAACTTCGACCCCGACGCCATGCCGTTGGTCGAGTGGCTCGCTCCGCTGCCCGACCTGCTGCCCGAGGTGGCGGCCGCGCCGCTGCGGATGATCGACACCAAGCGCGTCGAGCTCGACTGCAACTGGAAGATCCTCGCCGAGGCCTTCCTCGAGGTGTACCACGCCCGGACGATCCACCCGAAGACCGTGGGCCCGTCGCTCGACACCAGGGGCACCGTCATCACCCTCTACGACCACGGCCACCAGAGCATGCTGTCGCCCGTCAACCGGGGCACCCGGAACGACAACCGCGAGCAGCTCCCCGTCTGGGAGGGCGCGACCAACGTGTTCCTCAGCGACATCCAGCCCGCCCACGGCATCTTCCCCAACCTCATCACGCCGCTCGATGCCCGGGGCTTCCCGTTCCTCGTCTTCTGGCCGCTCGCCATCGACAGGACCCGCCTGGACATCATCTGGTTCGCGGCCGACTGGGGCGAGGGCGAGCAGCCCGAGGATCACAAGGCCATCTGGGCCCAGCGCCTCATTCGTTTCGACACCGTCATGGACGAGGACTACGAGAACCTGGGGCCGATCCAGCGGTCGATGGAGTCGGCCGCCCACGGCGGCCAGGCCATCAACTACCAGGAGCGGCGCATCTGGCACGTCCAGGCGTGGATCGACAAGATCATCGGCCCGGAACGGATCCCGGAGCACCTGCAGGTGCCCGACCTGCTCGCGGCCTGGGTCGAGCACCCGTGACCGGCCCCGGCGAGGGCTGGGGCGACGAATGGGACACCGTCGCCGACGTCGTCGTCGTCGGTACCGGGGTCGCGGGCATGGCCGCCGCGGTCGCGGCCGCCAGCCGCGGGGCGTCCGTGGTCGTCCTGGAGCGCAGCGCGTTCACCGGTGGCACCACCGCGAAGTCCGGAGGAGTGCTGTGGATCCCGAACAACCCGCTGATGCGCGAGCGCGGTCTCGTCGACGACCGAGCCGACGCGCTCCGCTACCTCGCCCGGACGGCCTACCCGACGCTCTACAACCCCGAGCACGAGACGCTCGGGCTGCCCGCTGACAAGCACGCCCTCCTGGCGGCCTTCTACGACAACGGCTCGGTCGCCGTCGAGGAACTGGTCGCGCTCGAGGCTCTCTCGCTCGAGAGCGTCGACTACCCCGACTACTACGCCGATCTCCCCGAGGACACCGCACCCAACGGTCGGGCGGTCCAGCCCGTGTTCCCGGACGGCTGGCGCCGGGGCATCGACCCCACGGGCGGCCAGCTCCTCGTCGACCAGCTCCAGGCCGCGGCCGAGCGCCTCGGCGCCAAGGTGCTGCTCGAGCACCGAGCCGCCCACCTCGTGCGCAACGAGCAGCTCGAGGTCGTCGGCCTCGAGGTCCAGGTCGGGCGGCGCACCGAGCTGTTCGGCGCCCGTCGAGGCGTCATCTTCTGCTCAGGTGGTTTCCTCCACAACAAGCGGCTCGCGCTGGAGTTCCTTCGCGGGCCGGTGCTGGGCGGAGCCGCGGCGGAAGGCAGCAGGGGCGACTTCGTCGACATCGGCATCGAGGTCGGTGCGCAGCTCGGCAACATGAGCCACGCCTGGTGGGACCAGGTCGTGGCGGAGCTGGCGGTTCGCGTACCCGAGACCGTGAAGGACGTCTACGAGCCGTTCGGCGACAGCATGGTCATCGTCGACCGGCGGGGCCGGCGGGTGGTCAACGAGAAGATCCCGTACAACGAGCGGGCCCAGGTCCACTTCGCCTGGGACCCGGTGCGCCGCGAGTACCCGAACCTGCTGCTCTTCATGGTCTGGGACGAGGCCGTGGCCACCAATCCCGACCCCACCCGGTTCCGCTTCCCGGTCCCGCCGCCCGGCGAGCGCTACGACTTCGTGATCACCGCGCCGACGTTCGACGCGCTGGCCGACGAGCTGGCGCAGCGACTCGAGAAGCTGGCGCCGTGGACCGGCGGCTTCCAGCTCGACCCCAGCTTCGCCGCCGGCCTCGCGGCGACCGTGGAGCGGTTCGACGCCATGGCCGACGAGGGCCGGGACCTCGACTTCCGTCGCGGCGAGACGCCGATCGAGGAGGTCTGGGCCGGCGCACCCCGCCCGGGCGCGACCACGGCGGCACTGCACCGCTTCGCCCCGCAGGGCCCGTACCACTGCGTCATCCTGGGGGCGGGCGCGCTCGACACCAAGGGCGGCCCGGTCGTCGACACCTCGGCGCGGGTGCTGGCCCCGTCGGGCGAGCCGATCGCCGGGCTGTACGGCGCCGGCAACTGCATCGCCTCTCCAGCCGGCCAGGCGTACTGGGGCGCGGGCGGCACCATCGGGCTGGCCCTCACCTACGGCTTCATCGCCGGCCGCGAGGCCGCGGCCGCGCCGACCCACGCTCCCGGCTGACTCGGCAGACCCCCGGCACGATCGTGGACGCCCTGGACATCATCGAGATCCACCAGCTCCTCAACCAGTACGGCCACATCGTCGACGCGCAGGAGTGGGACCGCTTCGACGAGCTGTTCCTGCCGGACGCCGAGCTCGACTACACCGGCGTTCGGGCCCCGGCACCGTTGCACGGGCTGGAGGCGATCCAGGACTACTTCCGCGGGGCCAACCACCCGTCGGCCCACCACGTGACCAACATCGTCGTCACCGAGCAGGCCGGCCAGGTGCGGGTGCGCAGCAAGTTCCTGGCGCCGTACACCCGGCCTTCGCACGATCCCCGGCGTTGGTACGGCGGCGACTACGAGGACGTCGTCGTGCGCACGCCCGAGGGCTGGCGCTTCGCCCGCCGGGCGTGCACCGCCCGCTGGCTGCTCACGCCCGAGCTCGCCGGCGGTGACGCCATCCCCGAGCACCGCCGGACCTGGTAGCCCGCCCCGGGCCCGGCCGTCCGTCGAGGGGCCGCCATCTCGCGGAGATCCGTGGCGGAATCCGCAACCGATCTCCGCGAGAACAGCATCGGCGGAGCAGGGGCTTCTACGCCAGCCGATGGGCCGACGGCCGGCCGCCCTACGTGATGCCGAGGAAGCGGTTGCGGGCTCCGGGGGCGTGGAAGTCGGCCTCGTAGCAGATGCGGTCACCGTCGAAGCGCAGGGACGACATGACCTCCACCTCCCACTTCCGGCCCACGTACTCCTCGCCGAACATGGCCGGGTCCGTCACCGTGGCGCTCATCAGGTAGTGCAGGGCCAGGCCGTCGTCGTTCACCCAGAACTCGTCCGGGGCCAGCACCAGGTCGTCCCACTTGGCCAGACCCTTGGCGAAGAAGGCCCGGATGGCCGGCCAGCCCTCGAACCGGCCGCTGGCCACGTCGTTGAGCACGGCATCCGGGGTCATGAAGGGCTCGGGGGCGTCCGGGTCGCCCGAGCTCCAGCCGGCGAAGAGCTGGCGGGCGACCTCGATGCGCTTGGCGTGATCGGTCATGCGCGGGACGATACGCCCGAGGGGCAACGGCTGTCGCCCCACAGGCGGAGCGCGGTACCGTCCGTGCGATGGACGACTCGATCGCGCAACTGCTCTCCCTCGACGGCAAGGTCGCGCTCGTGACCGGCGCGGCGACTGGGATCGGCGAGAGCATCGCTGGCGTGCTCGCCTCCGCCGGTGCCCACGTCGTCGTGACCGACATCGACGCGGACGGGGCCGGGAAGGTGGCGGCGGCCATCGGCGAGCGGGGCCACCGCGCCGAGGCGGTCCACCTCGACGTCACCGACGAGGCGTCGGCCCGGTCCGGCATCGGCCAGGCCATCGAGAGCGGTGGCGGGCTCGACATCCTGGTGAACAACGCCGGCTCGTTCCACGACTCCGGCAGCATCGTGGACCAGACGTACGAGTCCTGGAGGCGGGCCATCGCCATCAACTACGAGGGCGTGTTCCTCTGTTCGAAGCCGGCCGCCGAGCACATGGTGGCCAGAGGCGCCGGAGGTGCGATCGTCACGATCTCCTCGGTCGACGGCATCGTCCCCTGCCTCGGCACGGGGTACGACTCGGCCAAGGCGGCGCTGTTCCAGTTCACCCGGAGCCTCGCCGTCGACCTGGCACCGTTCGGGGTGCGGGCCAACTGCGTGGCGCCCGGCAACGTGCCGGTCGAGACGATCCGGCGGATGAAGGCGGGCGAGCTCCCGCGGCTGTGGGACGAGCCCTCGGTCCCGACCGGGCTGATGGGCCCGATGGCGAAGGCCCGCTCGTCCAACATCCCGCTCGGGCGCAAGGGCCTCCCCGAGGAGATCTCCCACGCCGTCCTGTTCCTGTGCAGCAACGCCGCGTCGTACGTCACCGGCCAGACGTTGGTGGTCGACGGCGGCTGGACCCTGGTGTGATCGGCGTCGCCGGATGAACAGCTCGTGGGCCGATGCCTTCTCGGACGAGAAGGCCATCATCGACCTCACCATCGCCTACACGTGGGCGCTCGACACCCGCTCCTTCGATGACCTGCGGCAGGTCTTCGCTCCGGACGCCGTGGGGGATCTCGGCGGGCGGCACTGCGAGGGCATCGACGCCATCATCGCCCGCATCCAGGAGCCGCTCAGCCGGCTCGACGTCACGCAGCACGTCGTGACCAACCACCAGGTGCGCGTCGACGGCGACACCGCCGAATGCCGCTGCTACCTCGTCGGGCAGCACGTCAAGAAGGGCACCGCGGGGGGCGAGACGTTCATCATGGCCGGCGTCTACGAGGACGAGCTGGCCCGCACGGCCGACGGCTGGCGCATCGTCCATCGCACGCTGACCATCCACTGGACCGACGGCAACCCCGCCGTCGTCGGCCGCTGACCACCACACGCTGACCCACCACTTTCGAACGGAGATGTCGCAAGGCGACAGCGGGACCGCGCTCTGGGACACCTCTGTGCGGAAAGTGACATGGCTCGCGGCCGGCGCTCGTCGGCGGCGGGTCGGCGAAGCGTTAGGTCCGGCCGACGGCCTGGAACGCGCCGATCACCGCGTTCTCGTTGGCCAGCCGCTGGTCGAACAGCTCCTGCACGGCCGCGATCCGGCCGGGATCGCCGTCGGCGTACACGGCCTCGGCCGAACACGACAGCACCTCGCTGATCCGCTCGTAGTCCGCCAGCGCGTCGGCCAGGTACAGGCTGTCCGAGCGGTTGTCGGTGTAGGTCCGGAAGGCTTCGGTCAGACCCGTGGCCGACGGGAGCTCCGCCACCAGTCGCTCAGCGACCGCGGCGACGGCGTGCTCCTCTTCCCGCATCCAGGCCAGCTCGTTGGCGCTGCGGGTGGCGGCACCCTGCAGGACCGCCATGGCCATGTCGAGCACCACCCTCGTCGTGCCGGCGTCCAGCTCCGGGCTCACCTTGGAGGCCAGCTCGGCGTTCACGGCCTCGATGAGCTGTGCCGTGCTGGGCTTGGCGATCATGCGGAACCTCCGGTGGCGGCACGGTGGCGGTTCATGGCACTCATGAGCACGTTGTGCATGCCGGCGATGGCGTTGGACATGTAGGTGACCATGATCCCGGTGGCCTCGCCCTTGACCACCGCTTCGAACTGCTGCACGACGGGGATGAAGACGGTGGCCGCGGCGAGCATGACGAAGTAGTCGATGGTCGCCGGGTTGATGACGTCCTCCGACAACCCCGTGAGCTCCCGGTAGCGGGCGTAGAAGGCCTCGGGATCCTCGGCGATGACATCGGGGGGTTGGGTGACGCTGGCGAACATCATCCACCCGAGGTCCTCACGGGGGTCGCCGACGTGGGCCAGCTCCCAGTCGACCATGTAGTAGCCATCCTCGGCGATCAGGATGTTGGCGATCTGGAAGTCGCCGTGCACCAGCGTCAGCGGGGCCGGCGGTGGCTTGTTGGCCCGCAGGTAGCTGGCGATGAGCCGCATGAACGGGTTCGAGTCCGCGTACGCCTGCTCGGCGTCGGTCCACTCCTGGATGCGGCTGTCCATGTAGTCGTCCCACGATGTGGGGACGTCGACGTGGTCGGGCAGTGCCGTCACATCGAAGCCATGGATGCTGGCACCGACCTCGCACATGCTGAGCGCCATGGCCAGGTGCTCGGAGTCGTCGCGTTGCCGGGCGACGCTGACCAGCGACTGGCCGTTGATCATCTCCATGACGATCGACGGCGTGCCGAGCTCGTCACCCTGCTGGTCGAACCAGAGCGGCTTCGGCAACGGGATGGTGCCCGTGCTGCTCAGCGCGGTGAGGAGCTCCCACTCCTCGGTGCGATCGGTGTCGATGATCGCCTGGCCCGGCGGCGGATCGGCCCGCACGATGTAGCCGCGGCGGCCGTCCGAGTCCTCCACCCAGACCCGCGCCATCGCCCGGCTGTAGCCACCCGTGATGGGCTCGTAGCCGGCGATCTTCAGGCTGTCCCCACCGGGACAGCGCTTCTGGAAGAACGCCTCGAGCTGCGAGGTCACCTCTGCGATGTCGGTCATGCACACCCCCTGGCTGTCCCCGTCGGCCCGAGCCCCCGGCCGGCGGCGCGTAGCGTAGCGAAGATACAGCCGGTGACAAGTAAGTCGGTCACGCCGTCCTTCACGCCGTCGGACTCGCCGGCCCGCCCGGCGATCCCTACCAGCGGTTCCAGTGGATGACGCCGGCGGGATCCACCCGGGGAGCGGGCTTGAAGTCCGTACCGATGGTGTAGGCGACGGGGAACATCCCGATGTGGGTGTACTCCGCGGGCACCCCGAGCGCGGCGGCGACCTCCTCCGCCTTGCGGCAGGTCATCGTCGTCCAGACCGAGCCCATACCTCGGGCCCGCAGGGCGAGCATGAAGCTCCACACGGCCGGGATCACCGACCCCCACCACCCCGGACGGGAGCCCGCCGGCAGCTCGTCCGGTAGGCCGAGCTGGAAGGCCACGAGCAGGACGGGCACCTCGTGGTAGTGGTCCCGCAGGTGGAGGGCTGACGCGTTGACCGCCTCCTTGCGTTGCGCCCGGGTGTCGTCCTCGCCGTAGCTGGCCGCGGGGGTCGAGGACGAGAACGCATCGAAGACGCTCCGGTAGATCTCGGCCAGGGCCAGCTTGGTGTCCGGATCGTCCACCAGCACGAACTGCCAGGTCTGCCGGTTGGAACCGGACGGAGCCTGCATGGCGATCTCGATGCACTCCTCGACCACGGCCCGGTCGACCGGACGGGTCAGGTCGAGTCGCTTGCGGACCGCTCGCGTGGTGGTGAGCAGCTCGTCGGGATCGAGCGGGAGCAGATCAGCCATGGCAGCGGTCTACCACGTCGGCCACCCATGCAGTTTCTTGAACGCGGCCGTACTGATGCGACCGCTCTCAGTCGCCGGATCACGAGCCGCAGGGAGACCTCGCTCAGCGCCGCCCGCATCGCCTCCTGGGAGAGGTTCCGGAAGGGCCCGTCCGGTGTCCGCAGAGGGTGGATGAGGAGGGTCAGGGTGAGCAGCGTGCGGACGGCCAGCGCGGCATTGGCGTGCCGGGCGATGGGCGAGTCGCGACCCGCGGTTCCCCCGGTCGGGAGCACCTCCGCGTCGGGGTCCACGTAGTCGAACGCCCGCTGCAGGTGGATCTCCTCGAACTGCTGCTGCAGGAGCCGGGCCCGCGGTGTGGCCCCAGGGAGGTGATGGTGCAGGAGCTGGCACTCGTCGGGGTGCTCGTCGAGCCAGTCCCAGACCGCGAAGATGACGGCCCGCAGGCTCTCGGCGTCGGCGGGGTCGGCGTCCGCCCTGGTCGATCGGACCACCGTGGTGATGGTCTCGAGGATCCGCCCGAGGGCGACGTCGAAGAGATCCTCCTTGCCGGAGAAGTGGTAGTAGACCGCGGTCGGGGCGACGCCGGCCTCCGCCGCAACCTCCTGGATGCTGGCGTCGGCGTAGCCCTGGCGAGCGAAGACCCGGATGGCCGCGGCCACGATGTCGTGGCGGCGCGAACGGCGGCGGTGCTCTGGGCGCGACTCGTCGATCAGGATGGCCACGAGCTCCTCCCGGAGAGAGGCGGCCGGAGCCGCATCCCCACAACGCCGGTCCGTCCGGCGACGGCTTCCCGTTGCCGCGCACCCTACTGCCGCGGCCTACTCGGCACCGGGGTTTGCCGGCCGCGCGGACACAAATCGTCGGGCGCGGAGACGCTGCTCTTGACCCGTCGACAATCAGGTCTTCGTGTCAAGAAACTCCGCCGCGGCCATTTCCGATCCGCTTCCCCTCTGGTACCGTCACCCCATGACGGGGATCGAGGATCGCACCCTCAGTCCGCCGCCGGCCGGATCCATGACCGGCCTGGCCCTCACCTGGCAGGACCTCCTCGACGCGGACAGTCATCCAGTGCCCGGCTTCCTCCGCGAGCAGCGTCCGTACCTGAACGGCACGGCGGACATCAGCAAGGACCGCTACCTGTCACGGGCCTGGCACGAGCTCGAGAAGGAGCGGCTCTGGAGCCGCGTCTGGCAGCTGGCCTGCCGGGAGGAGCACCTGCCGGCGATCGGCGACTACGTCGTGTACGACATCGCCGACCAGTCCTATCTCGTGCTGCGCGCCCCCGACGGATCGATCAAGGCTCACCCGAACGCCTGCCTCCACCGTGGCCGCCGGCTCAAGACCTACGACGGCCGCTGCACCGAGTTGCGCTGCCCGTTCCACGGCTTCGCCTGGCACCTCGATGGCACGCTCAAGAACATCCCGGCGGCCTGGGACTTCCCCCACCTCGACGATCGCCGAGCCGAGTTCGATCTGCCCGAGGCCCAGCGTCGGCTGCTGGGCCGGGTTCGTGTTCATCAACCCGGATCCGGACGCCGAGCCGCTCGAGGACTTCCTGGGCGAGCTGCCCGCCCAGTTCGAGCGCTGGCACGTGGAGGACCGCTACGTGCAGGCGCACGTGGCCAAGATCGTCCGCTGCAACTGGAAGGTCGCCATGGAGGCCTTCGCCGAGGGGTACCACGTCTCGGCCACGCATCCCCAGGGCGTCGCCTACGTGATGGATCCGGGCAGCCAGATCGACGTCTACGGCAACTTCGCCCGCCAGGTCAGCCCGTCAGGCGTGCCGTCGCCGCTGCTCCCGTGGGAGGCGTCGCAGGAGGACATCCTGCGCGCCATGCTCGACGTGCGGGAGGGCGAGCCGCTCCCCGTGCAGCTCGAGGACGGCCAGACCGCCCGCGCCGCCATGGCGCTGGCCGCCCGAGCCCGCTGGCGCCCCGCGCTCGGCGACCGGATCGAGGAGCACTGCGACGCCGAGCTGGTCGACCACTTCAACTACACGGTGTTCCCCAACATCCACCCGTGGGGCGGCTTCAACCGCATCGTCTACCGCTTCCGCCCCAACGGCGACGACCACCAGAGCAGCATCTTCGAGGTCATGTTCGTGACGCCGTTCGCCGGCCCACGCCCCCCGCCGGCGCCGCTGCGCCAGCTCGGCCCCGACGACCGGTGGACCGACGCTCCGGAGCTCGACAGCCTCGGGATGGTGCTGGACCAGGACACGCTTCAACATGGAGGAGGTGCAGCGCGGCCTCAAGATCCTCCGCCGGGACGGAATCACGGTGTCGATGTACCAGGAGGCCATCGTGCGCTGGCGCCAGGACCTGCTCGACGAGTGGCTCGCGGAGCCGCCGCGATGACCGGCGGGATCCGTCATCCCTTCACACGAGCGCTCTACGAGCCCGACGGCGCCGGCGGGGTGCGGGTGACCCGTGACGGGCTCCAGGGCCGGTTCGGGCGCAACGGGCAGTGGATCGAGGGCGACCTGCGGGAGGCCGACCCCGAGCTCTGCCTGTGGATCTCGGCCAAGCGCCCGGCGAAGCACCACCGCCTGAGCGCGGTGGAGAACTCACACGGTCCGGCCGGCTGACTGCCGACCGGCAAGGCCCCGTCAGGGCATGCCGCGGACGGCCCCTACGACGTCGGCCGCGTTCGGGTAGAACACCGCGACCAGCCCGGGTGCCGCGGGCACGGACGAGTCCGGGGCGGTGAGCCGGCGCACCGGCCCGTGGAGCTCCCCGTGCAGCTCCTCGTGGATGCGGGTGGCGATCTCGGCCGCAGGCCCGCAGGTCCGCACGGCTTCGTGCACCACCAGCGCCCGCCGGGTGCGGGCCACCGACGTCAGGACGGCATCCATGTCGATGGGCGCCAGTGAACGCAGGTCGATGACCTCCGCCGACGTCCCGTCCCCGGCCAGCTCCTCGGCGGCCTTGATGACGTCGTTCATCATCCGCCCGTAGCTGATGATGGTCACGTCGTCACCGGCCCGCCGGATGGCGGCCTTGCCGAGGGGGATCGTGTACGGGTCGGTGGGCACCGGACCCCGCTTCATCATCAACGACGTCGCCTCGATGAAGACGCAGGGATCCTCGTCCTCGATGCAGGCCATCAGGAGGCCCTTGGCGTCGTAGGGGGTCGACGGGAACACGACCTTGAGGCCCGGCGTGTGCATCAGGATGGCCTCGAGGGACTGGCTGTGCTGCGCGCCGATCGGTGTCCCTCCGACCATCGACACCCGCATCGTCATCGGGACCGGCGTGCGCCCGCCGGACATGTAGCGGAGCTTGGCGGCATGGTTGGAGAGCTGGTCGAAGCAGACCCCGAGGAAGTCCATGAACATGATCTCGGGGACCGGTCGCATCCCGGCGATGGCCGAGCCGACGGCGGCGCCGATGATGCCTTCCTCGGCGATGGGCGTGTTGCGCACACGGTCGTCGCCGTGCTTGGTCGACAGGCCCTCGGTCAGGTGGAACACCCCACCGCCGGCCGAGTCGGCCACGTCCTCACCCATGAGGAAGACCCGGTCGTCGGCGGCCATGGCCTGGTCGAGGGCCTGGGTGATGGCGGCCCGGAACGTCAGCTTCTCCGACGGCGTCGTGTCCTCGCCGGGCTCGGTGGCGTTCGGATCGGCGTCGGCGTACAGGTCACCGGTCACCAGCTCAGGGTCGGCCGGCGGGTCCGCGGCCGCCTGCTCGTAGGCGGCGCCGACCTCGGCGGCGACGCGGGCATCGATGTCGGCCAGCGCGGACTCGTCGGCCTGACCCTGCTCGATGAGCGCGGCCCGGAACCGCGGCAGCGGATCGGCCTCCTTCTGCGCCGCGAGCTCGTCGGGATCCATGTACTCGTTCTTGTCGCTCAGGACGTGGCCGAGGGTGCGGAAGGTGACGCACTCCAGCAGCACCGGACCGTCACCGCGCCGGGCGTGGTCCACGGCCTCCTTGGCGGCGGTGTACGTGGCCGCCGGATCCGTGCCGTCGACCTTGATGCCCTTCATCGCATACGCGGGGGCGCGGTCGACGACGAAGGCGGTCTTCTGGGTGTCGGCGAACCTGGTGTGCTCGCCGTACTGGTTGTTCTGGCAGACGAACACCACCGGCAGCGACCAGACCGAGGCCATGTTGAGCGACTCGTGGAAGGCCCCGATGTTGGTTGCACCGTCACCGAAGTTGCAGATGGTCACCCGACCGTCGCCCTGCAGCTGCGAGGCGAGGGCCAACCCGATGGAGACCGGGATGCCACCACCGACGATGCCGGTGCACAGCATCAGGCCGTGGTCGGGATCGGCGATGTGCATGGGCCCACCGCGGCCCTTGGACGTCCCGGTGGACTTGCCCAGCATCTCGCCCCACATCTCCCGCAGCGGCACGCCCTTGGCCACCTCGTCCCCGAGCCCGCGGTAGGTGGCCGTCATGTAGTCGTCGGGGTTGATGGCGGCGGCGACCGATGCCGAGATGATCTCGTGGCCGCGCACGGGGTAGTGCACGAAGAAGGCCTGGGCGCTGCCGATGAGCGATTGCGCCTTGTCGTCGAAGGCCCGGATCCGGGCGGCCGTCTCGTAGATCCGCAGCAGCAGCTCCCGGTCGATCGTCTCGGCTGTCCCCGTCGTCATCGTCATCGTCGACCCAACCTTTCTTTACGTTGAGTGGAGAAACTACCAGCGGTCAGGAGCCTCCGAACAGGCCGATCGGCAGGCCGGTCCCCCTGAGATGCGCGGTCTCGTTGATGGTGAGCACGCTGCGCTCGCCGCTGCGGGCGGCCGCCACACGGTGGATGGAGGTGTAGTTGGGGTAGAAGAAGCCGCTCGGGTCGTCGATGCCCAGGATGTGGGTCAGGTAGGCGTTGATGACGCCGCCGTGGCACACCGCAGCCGCCTTCTCCCCCGGGTGGTCGCCGACGATGCGCTCGACTGCCGCGACCACGTTGCTCCGGAACTCGTGCGGGTCGACGCCCATGCTCTCGTGGACCCCACCCAACAGGATGTCCTGCCAGCCCTGGTGACCCTCCGCCTTCATCTGCTCGACCGGGATGTACTCCGAGGCCTCCCGGTCGTACTCGGCGATGCCCTCCGCCACCTGCACCTCGACACCCTGGCGCTCGGCCACGGGCTCCGCCGTCTGCATGGCACGGCGCAGCGGGCTGGCGTAGACCACGTGGACCCGCTCGAACGCCAGGTACTCGGCCAGGTGGCGGGCCTGGTGGTGCCCGGCTTCGGAGAGCTCCGGGTCGGCCGGACCTTCCACGTCCTCCACCCGGATCGGGAGCGCGTGACGTATGAGCAGCAGCTCCATGGCGGTTCAGGATTGCACAACGGTCACCGCGAGCGGACCGGGTCGCGACCGTCCCAGCCTTCGGACGCCTCGGCCACCATGCGGTAGAAGCCGCCCAGACCCTCGTCGAGCTCGTAGATCTCGAGCAGGTGGCCCAGGTCGGCCACCGCGTCATGGAAGGCGAACCGCCGGCCGCTGCCGGTCGCCGCCAGCATCGCCTGTGGGTAGCCGAGCGAGTCGAGCCGCGCCGCCTCGCGGTCGAGATCGTCCACGAAGTAGGCCATGTGATGGATGCCGGGGCCCCGCTGCCGAAGTTGCTGCCGCAACGAGACCGGCTCGACCTGGTGCTGGCACACCAGCTCGACCATGACTCCTCCCGACTGGCCGTAGGCGGAGGAGTGGTCGAAGACACCTGGCTCGCCCTGGTGGGTCACCGAGGCCAGGGGGATGTGGTCGTGCACGAAGAACGGCCCCGAGCCGAACCGAGACGCGTGCCGGGCCGCGGCCTCGTGCACGTCGTCGACGTCGTAGGCGATCTGGACGATGCGGCCCAACCGCAGCTCGATGGCCATGTGGCCTCCCCGGTGCCGGCTTGGTGGCAACAGATGTTGCCAGGTTGGTACCGTCCGGGCGATCCCGGCGATCGGAGGCCCTCGTGCCCGTGTCCTTCCCACCGACCAACGCCTTCCACGTCGGCATCCGTGTGATCGACCTCGAGGCGGCCATGGCCGACCTCGGACCGGCGCTCGGGGTGACCTGGGCCCAGGTGCAAGAGCGGGACCAGCGGGTCTGGACCCCGGAAGGGGGCGCAAAGGAGACGCCCCTCCGCTTCACCTACTCCGCCGAGGGGCCGGTGCATCTGGAGCTGCTCCAGGGCCAGCCCGGCACCATCTGGGACGCGGGCGCCGGAGCCGGCATCCACCACACAGGGGTCTGGTCCGAGGACGTGAAGGGCGAATCGGACGCGTTCGTGGACGCGGGATGGGCGATGGTCGGCGCGCAGCTCCCGCCCGAGGAGGGGTACGGCGCCATGTCCTATGTCGTGTCGCCGTCGGGCTTCGTGCTGGAGCTGGTCAGCACGGTCGTTCGCCCCATGTTCGAGCGGTGGTGGGCCGGCGGACCGCTCGCCTGAGCGGCCCAGTCGGAACGGCCGGTCCTGATCAGGCGCCGAGCGCCCGGGAGTAGTGGGCCCGCACCATCGCCTGCTGGCGCTCCACCGGCCAGTCCCCCGGATCGAACATCGCCTGCACGGCCACGCCGTTCACGGCGGTGAGCAGCTCGGCGGCCAACCACTGCGCATCCGTGTCCTCGGGCAGCTCGCCGGCGGCGGCCGCGTTCTCGATGACCGCGCCCAGGAACTGGCGGGTCGAGCGGACCCGGCGGCGCTGCTCGCGACTGAAGCCCTGGTCCGAGACCGCCATGCCCCAGAAGGCCAGCCAGACGGCCCAGTCCGTGCGGCGCTCGGCGTCCAACGGGAGGAGGGCATCGGTGCAGGCGAGCACGTCGTCCCCCCTCGCCACCCTCGCTGCCATCAGCCGGCCGCGGGCCCGCTCGGCCGCGGCGCGGTACACGAGCAAGAGCAGCTCGCGCTTGTCCGAGAAGTAGCGGCTCACGACCTTCGTGCTGTAGCCACCGGCGGCTGCGATGTCGCGCACCGTGGCGGCGTCGATGCCGCCGCGGGCGATGAGCACGGTGGCCAGCGTCGCCACCTCGTCCCTGCGCAGGTTGTGATCCACCGTGCGGGCCACGCCGGCAGCGTAAGCGGACACCGACTGCTCACGTAGTGTCGGTGATCGTGAGCTCCGGCCTCCGCCTCGGCGCGGTGTTCCCGACCTCGGACATCGGCGACGATCCCGTCGCCATCCGCGACTTCGCCCAGGGTGTCGAGGAGCTCGGCCTCGACCACCTCATCACGTACGACCACGTGCTCGGCGCCGATCACGCCGACCGCGATCCCCCGCTGACCGGTCCGTACACGGAGCGCGACGCGTTCCACGAGCCGTTCGTGCTGTTCGGCTACCTGGCCGCGGTGACCAGGCGGCTCGAGCTCGTCGTCGGGGTGCTCGTCCTGCCGCAGCGGCAGACCGCGCTGGTGGCCAAGCAGGCCGCCGAGGTGGCGTTGCTCTCGGAGGGCCGCCTCCGGTTGGGCATCGGGTCCGGGTGGAACTGGGTGGAGTACGACGGGCTCGGCATGCCGTACCGCTCACGCGCCGGACGCCTGGAGGAGCAGGTCGACGTGTTGCGCCGCCTGTGGGCCGAACCGCTCGTCACCGTGCACGGTCAGCACCACGACATCGAGCGCGCCGGGATACTCCCCATGCCTGGCCAACCGATCCCGATCTGGTTCGGCGGCGGCGCCGAGCCCCAGCTCCGGCGGGCGGCGCGCCTCGGCGACGGCTTCATCGCCTCCCGGGCCGACGAGCGTGCCCGCAGCCAGGCGCAGCAGGTGCTGTCGTTCCTCGACGAGCAGGGCCGGTCCGGCGGCGGCGACAGTGCGGACGGCGGGTTCGCGGTAGCCGGCATGCTCGACTGGGCGCACGGGCCTGACGCGTGCGCGGAGGCCATCGCCGCCTGGCGGGACATGGGCGGCACGCACCTGGCGCTCCGCACCTTCGACACCCTGGCCGGCCGGATCGGAGTGCCGGTGCTGGGCTACACGAGCGTCGACGAGCATCTCGACGCGCTGGCCCGCTTCCGGGACCTGGCCGCCGACGTTCTCTGAGGCGGCCCGGACTCGGCCTGAGCCGGCCGGAAGTCGCGACCCTGGCAACGCATGTTGCCCAGCGTTACCATCCTCGGGTCCCGCGTGACAGCCGCGGGCCGGGGGGCTGGCCCGGACGAGGTGGAGTGAGTGTAAAGTATCTACCCAGCACGGAGAGGAGCCACCGCATGAGCGTCACGTCACAGGAGATCAACCTGTCGCACGCCGACGTCGCCCGGCGCCTGCTGGCGAACGTCGATGCCGGGACCAGCGATCAGAGCCCGGTGCAGATGAAGGTCCCCGCGTCCGCCTACCGCGACGAGACGCGCTGGGACGAGGAGATGGAGCGGGTGTTCCGCCGCTCCCCCCTCATGGTCGGCTTCTCGTGCGACCTGCGCGAGCCGGGCGACTACGACACCATGGAGATCGTCGGCCGGCCCGTGGTCGTCGTCAGGGGTGACGACGGCGTGGCTCGTGCCTTCCTCAACATCTGCCGCCACCGCGGCGCCGCGGTGGCCGAAGGTTGCGGCCACACCCGCCGCTTCACGTGCCCGTACCACTCCTGGGTGTACGACACGCGGGGCAAGCTGGTGGGGGTTCCCGGTCGCGACACGTTCGGCGAGCTCGACGTCAGCGGGCTCGTCGAGCTGACGACGCACGAGCGGGCCGGCGTGATCCTCGCCGTGCTCACGCCGGGCATCGACTTCGACCCCGCCGAGTGGATGGCGGGCATGGACGATGCGCTCGAGCTCCTCCGTCTGGACGAGCTGCACCGCTACTCGGTCGTCACGGAACTGGACAGCCCGAACTGGAAGCTCACCGCCGACGGCTACGTCGACGGGTACCACATCGGCTACCTGCACAGCTCGACCATCGGCGAGAAGGCCATCACCAACCGCAACACCTACGACCTGTTCGGCCCCCACGTCCGCATCGGCTTCGCCAACAAGCCGGTCCACGAGATCCGCGACCGGCCGGAGTCCGAGTGGCCTCCCATGTGGGAGATCATGAGCATGGTCCACTACATCTTCCCGAACGTGTCCATCTCCGGGCAGCCCGATCGGCCGCTGATGGTCAGCCGGCTGCTGCCGGGGCCGACCCCGGAGCGCTCCACCACCGTGCAGTACCACTACTACCGCCAGCCGGTGGAGGGGGACGAGGCCACCGCGACGGCGGAGGCGCGGCGCCAGCTCTACGCCCAGGTCACCGGCCAGGAGGATTTCGTCACCGGCTTCAAGATCAACCGGGCACTCGGGGCGATGGGCGACGACCACATCCGTTTCGGTCGCAACGAGCGCGGCAACCAGAACCTGCACACCTGGATCGACAAGCTGGTCGACAACGGCAGTCGGTGACCCTGCCGCGATCAGGGCCCAGCGATCAGGTGCCTCGATCAGGTATTGGTCGGGAAGGCTGGGCGCAGGCGGCGCCGCGCGAAGCGCCAGCGGCCGTCGTCGCTGCGGCGGACGACGTCCTCGTAGTAGAAGCGGATGAGCGGGCCGGTGGCACCGGCCGTCCATCTGGTGGCCAGGCACCAGCAGACGCCGTGGATCTCGTCCGGGCCGGCGGCGGCCAACAGCGGCGGACCGGGCACGTGCATCATGGGCTCGTCGGCGCGGAAGTGGCCGGTGACGATCACGCCGATGGCCTCCGGACCCTCGGCGGTGCCGTAGTTCAGGGCGGTCCCGTCCCAGAACGCATCGGCGGTGAACAACCCCGCCACCGCGTCCGTGCGCCCGGCGTCGGCGTACACCGCGTAGGCCTGCACGAGGTTCTGCACGGCGATGGCGTCAGCCGGATCGGGCACGTCCGCCCAGCGGTCGGTCACCGGCTGCAGATCGGCCAGGTGGGCTGTGTCGTTCATGCTCATGGGAACCTCCGTGGGATCAGATCGCGGTCTCGCCACCGTCGGCCACGAGGAGCGTGCCGGTGACGAAGCTGGCGTCGTCGGACAAGAGGAAGCAGATCGGGGCCGCGATCTCGTCCGGCTCGCCCACCCGCTGCTGGAGGTTGCCCTGACCGAAGACCCTGGCCCCGGCCTCGACGTCGCCGCCTCCCCGCTGCTCCATCAGCGGCTCCGTCATCCCGGTGCGCACCCGGCCGGGCGCGACCACGTTGACCCGGATCGCCGGGGCCAGCTCCCGGGCCAGCTGCCGGGAGAAGGCGATGATGGCGCCCTTGGCCGCCCCGTACGGGGCGTTGTGCTGGTTGGCGGTGAGCGCGGCAGTCGACGCGATGTTGACGATGGAACCACCGCCACCGTCCTGGATGACCGGCGCCGCGTACTTGCACACGAGGAAGGTCCCGCCGGCATGCGCGGCCAGCATCCGGTTCCAGCGCTCTAGCGGCCACTCCCCGATCGGTCCGAACTCCGCGTGGCCCGCCGCATTGAGGACGCAGTCGATCCGGCCCAGCTCCGCCCTCGCGGTGTCGACGGCAACCCTCACCGAGTCCTCGTCGGCGACGTCGGCGGCCAGCCCGATGGCGCCGTCGAGCTCGGCGGCCACCGCGTCCGCCCGGTCGGCCACCAGATCGACCACCGCCACCCGCCCACCGCCGGCGGTGAAGCGCCGGGCGGTGGCCGCGGCGATCCCCGATCCCCCACCGGTGGCGAACAGCACCTTGCCCTCGAAGCTCATCCCTGCCTCCCGGCGCCGACCCGGCACAGGCCGGGTGGCGTGCGGCCACCCTAGCCGCGGTTACTTGTCATCTTCTTCAGTTCTGGGCACCTCCAACCCTGGCCCCGCCGATGATCTGCCAGGCTCCGTCCCGTGACGGCGCCGCACCGTGTGAAGAGCCTGAAGGACCTGGCGATCATCGACGGTCCGGACGTCGCCCGGCTGCTCCCCTATCTCGAGCTCGTCGACGCGCTCGAGGCCGGCCACCGGCTCCCGCCCGCGGTGGTTCGCCGCACCGTCTTCGGCCCCGACGGGACGGACCAGTCCTTCCTCGGCCTGCCCGCCTGGAGCCCGGGACGACAACTCGGCGTGAAGCTCGTGACGGTGTTCCCCGGCAACACCGGCCTCCCCGAACCCGTCCCGAGCGTGCAGGCCGTCTACGTCCTTTTCGACGGGAGCGACGGCTCGCCCCTCGCCCTCGTCGACGGCACCGAGCTGACCTATCGCAAGACGGCAGCCGACTCGGCCCTCGGCTCACGGCTCCTCTCCCGGCCCGACGCCCACGTTCTGCTGATGGTCGGTGCCGGCGGTCTCGCGCCCCACCTGATCGCCGCCCACCGCGCCGTCCGGCCATCGATCGAGCGCGTGCTGCTGTGGAACCGCACCCGGGCGCGAGCCGACGCGGTCGCGGGAGTTCTCGGTGCGGAGGTCGTCGAGGACCTGGCGTCGGCCGTGCCCGAGGCCGACATCGTGTGCACGGCGACGATGACGACCGAACCGCTGGTCGAGGGGCGATGGCTGCGGCCGGGCGCCCACCTCGACCTCGTCGGCGCGTTCCTGCCCGATCGCCGCGAGGTCGACGACGAGGCGGTGGTGCGGGCCGAGCTGTACGTCGACACCCGGGAGGTCACGACCGTGGAGGACGGGGATCTCGCCATCCCGCTGGCCGCCGGCACCATCACCCTCGACGACATCAGGGCCGACCTGTTCCAGCTCTGCCGCGGCGAGGTCGCGGTCGATCGCCGACCGGACACGATCACCCTGTTCGAGAACGGAGGCGGCGGCCACCTGGATCTGATGACCGCCGAGCTCTTGTGGCATCGGTGGCGGGAGAGCGCATGACGACCGCCGGCGCGCACCCGCGGTTCCCTCACGTCTTCAGCTCCGCTGCGGCTGCGCCACCGGACGCTGCGGGCCCGGATCAACGTCGGCGCGCACACGACCAACATGGGCGAGGCGGGGCTCCCGGGCGAGCGCCACATCGCGTACTACCGGGAGCGGGCCCTCGGCGGCGCCGGGATGATCGTCGTCGAGCCCATGCCGGTGCATGCCACCGGGGTGCTCACCCGCGGCAACTTCCGGCCGGGGGACGACTCGGTGATCCCCGCCTTCCGGCGCCTGACGGAGAGCTGCCACGAGGCGGCATCCGCCGACGGCGGGGTGGTGATGATCCATCAGCTGTACCACGTCGGTCAGCACGGCGACGCCGACAACTCCTTCGCTCCGAACTGGTCTCCCTCGGGCCTGCCGTCGTACCACGACGCCGACGGCAGCCACGCGATGACCGAGGCCGAGATCGAGGAACTGCTCGACGGCTTCGTGAGCGCCGCCGGGCGGGCCCGCGAAGCCGGCTTCGACGGCGTCGAGCTGTTCGCGGCCTATCACGCCGTCATCGACCAGTTCTGGACGCCGTGGTCCAACCGGCGCACCGACCGCTGGGGCGGAAGCTTCGTGAACCGGATGCGGTTCTCTGCGACGTTGCTCGAGCGCATCCGAGGCGCCTGCGGTGACGACTTCATCGTCGGACTGGCGGTGAACGTCGACCCCGAGTCCGCTCCCTCGCTGCGCCTCGAGGAGGTGCAGGAGGTGGTGGCCTGGCACGACGAGCGGGGTCTCATGGACTACGTCACCTGCGGCACGGGCAGCTACTTCGACTTCTACAAGCTCATGCCCACCTCGCTGTACCCGGCCCGCCTCGGCGAGCCGTTCGCCGCCGCCCTCAAGGACGTCACCAGGCATGCCCTGGTCCAGGCGGAGAGCCACATCCGCACGGCGCCGGCGGCCGAGGAGGTGCTGGCCTCCGGCCACGCCGACATGGTCTCGATCGTGCGGGGCCAGATCGCCGACCCGCACCTGGTGGCCAAGGCCCGCACGGGCCGGGAGGACGAGGTGCGCCCGTGCATCTCCTGCAACCAGCTGTGCTGGGGCCGGCGCTCGCGGGACTACTGGATCTCCTGCCTGGTCAACCCTTCGACCGGACGGGAGCACGAGTGGGGCGGAGACCGCTTCGCGCCGGCCGCCCGGCCCAGGCGGGTGCTCGTCGTCGGTGGCGGCCCGGCCGGCCTGGAGGCGGCGCGGGTCGCGGCCGAGCGCGGCCACCATGTCACCCTGCGGGAGGCCGGCGAGGAGCTGGGCGGCCAATGGCGGCTGGCGGGGCGCCAGCCCACGCGATCGCAGGTGCTCGACCACCTGGCCTGGTACGAGCGCGAGCTGGCCCGTCTCGACGTCGACGTGCGCGTCGGGAAACCGATGGACGCCGGCCAGATCGAGGCGGCCGGCGCCGAGGAGATCGTGGTGGCCGCAGGGGCACGCCCGGCCCGAGCCGGCTTCCAGCGGGCTCTCCCCATGGTCGACCGCTTGCCCGGCATCGACCAGTCCCGGGTCGCCGGCGTCGAGGATGTGCTCGCCGGCGAGGCCGTCCCGGGCGGGCGGGTGCTGCTGCTCGACGACCTCGGCGACTGGAGAGGCATCGGCACCGCCCTGTACCTCCAGGAGTCCGGCTGCCGGGTGACGCTCCTCACCTCCGCCCCTGCAGTCGCGTCCGGGCTGTTCCACAGCGCCGCCGACGTCCCGGCCCGGCGGCGCTTCGCCCTGGCCGGCGGGGAGACCGCCACCCACGCCACCCTGGCGTCCTGGGCCGAGGGCTCGGCGGTGATCCGCTCGACGCTCACCGGCGAGGAGCGGACCGCAACGTTCGACTGGTTGGTGGTGGCGGAGACACCGACGCCCCGCGCCGAGCTCAGCGCCGAGCTCGACACGGCCGGCATCGCGCACCACCGCATCGGGGATTGCGTGGCCGCCCGCCGGGCCAGCCTGGCCATCTACGAGGGCCGCCGCCTCGCCCTGATGCTCTGACGGCCACATGCCCGTTCGAGCGACGCCTGCCTCCGTGTCGCATTCCACGCACAAATCGCGACGGGAGACTCCCGGAGTGCCTCTGGGCGCGATTTGTGCGGGAGAAGTGACCGCGGTGACCGTGCCGGGGTCAGGCTGGATCAGTCGTCCGGGGGTTCGCGGCCGCCGTTGGCGGCCAGGCGGTCCAGGCGTTCGGGCGGGTAGGACTGCTCGAGCCGCTCGGCCTCCTTGGCCGCCACCGCTTCGAGATCGTCACCGCAGGGGGTGCTGGTCCGGCGCCACTCGGCCACGTAGTCCTGGGCCGTCGTCTTGCCGGCCACGATGGCGGCGCGGTCGATGGCCTGCTGGAAGCGGTCGTCGAGCACCACCTGATGGCGACGCCGCCCGGCCTGGGCGTTGACCTGGGCAGGGATGTCCCGCCAGGAGATCACGACGAGCTGGTTGGCCACGAGCGGCTCCGGCCGGCGATCAGGCGGCCAGCGAGCGCTGCCAGTCCACGGCCGCGCCAAGCTGGTTGAAGGTGAACAGGTGGATGCCGTTCACGCCGAGCGGCTCCAGGTCCGGCCGGAGGGCGGTCAGCAGGTGGTCAGGGTCGTACCCGTCGCCGCCCAGCAACCCACCGAGGCCGCGGCGGTTCTTGCGCAGGTAACGGAGCGACTGCCCGACGCCGACCCGCATCCCGAGGGTCAGCAACTTGGTGCGTTCCACCGGCCCGGCCAGGCCGAGGCGGACGGGAAGCGTCAGCCCGGCGGCTCGTTCCGTCCGCAACCACCGTCGGATGACCTCGGGGTCGAAGCAGAGCTGAGTGGAGGCCCAGCCGGCCACGCCCGCCTCGGCGAGAGCGGCCTGCTTGGCGTGGAGGGTGGACGTGACCGTCGCCGGAGCGATGAAGGTGTGGCCGTCGGGGTAGGCGGGCACGCCCACCGCGTCGAGCCCGTGGGGCAGCGCCAGCAGATCGTGCAGCAACGAAAGCCCGTCGGCGTACGACCCGACCGGGTGCTCGGCGTCGCCGCCGACGACGAACCACTCGCCGAGGCCGGCCTCGCCCGACACGGCGACGAGCTCGGCGAGATGACCACGATCGCGCACCATGCGGGCCGATACGTGCGGGGTGGCCCGCAGGCCGAGCCCCTGGAGCCGGGCGGCCAGCGCCATCGTGACGTCGACCCCCTTCGCCGGCGAGCAGGTGACGGACACCCTCGACCCGGCAGGCAGGAGCGGGAGCTGCTGCTCCAGGTTCTTGATGGGGATCAGCTCGAAGCTGATGCCATCGCTGATCGGGTAGCTCGCGTGCTCGTCGAGGAAGGACCCGTCCACTCAGGCCCCCGTCCTGGCCGCCCGCCCGCCGCGGCGACGGCCGGTGGGGGCAGCCTCTCCGTCGGCGCCGGGGTCGCGGTTGGCCCGGATCCACGCCGCGCAGTGCTCGTCGTTGCCGGCCAGCACGTCGGCCGCCATCACCATCTGCTTCACCTCCGGGTGGAGCGGGTTCATGATCGCCGACGTCATCCCGGCACCGATGGCCATGGCCAGGAACGTGCCCGTGATGTGGTTGCGGCTCGGCAGGCCGAAGCTGACGTTGGAGGCGCCGCAGGTGGTGTTGACCCCCAGCTCGTCCCGCAGGCGCCGGACCAGGCGGAAGACCTGCTGGCCGGCGGTGCCCATGGCCCCGATGGGCATGACGAGCGGGTCCACGACGATGTCGGCGGCCGGGATGCCATGGTCGGCCGCCCGGTGCACGATCCGCTGCGCCACCGAGAACCGGACGTCCGGGTCCTCGCTGATGCCGGTCTCGTCGTTGGAGATGGCGACCACCGCGGCGCCGTGCCTGGCCACCAGCGGCAGCACGCGCTCCATGACCTCGTCCTCGCCGGTCACCGAGTTCACCAGCGGCTTGCCCTGATACACGGCCAGGCCGGCCTCGAGGGCGTCGATGATGGACGAATCGATCGACAGCGGGACGTCGACCACGCCCTGCACGAGTTGCACGGCGCGGGCGAGGAGTGCCGGTTCGTCGGCGAGGGGAATGCCGGCGTTGACGTCGAGCATGTGGGCACCGGCCGCGACCTGGGCGATCGCATCCGCCTCGACGCGGCTGAAGTCGCCGGCCTTCATCTCCTCGGCCAGCAGCTTCCGGCCTGTCGGGTTGATGCGCTCGCCGATCATCACGAAGGGTCGATCGAAGCCGATCGTCACCTCACGCGTCGCCGACGACACGACCGTGTGCGTCACGCCACCTCCAGCAGCCGGACCAGTTGCGAACGCAACGGGGCCAGGCCGGTGGGTCGGCACTCGTGGGCCAGGCCGAGCTTCGCGGCGGCCCGCCGGGCCGCGTCCGCCACCTCGGGGGCGTCCGTCTGGGCCAGGTGCACGACCCTGCGGTAGTGACCGAAGTAGGCGTCCCGCAGCTCCGGATGCCGGTCGAGGCCGAGCCCGCCCATGACGAGCGCGTCGAAGTGCCGAGCGAGGTAGTCGGTCAGGTAGAAGGTGCCTGGCTCGGCCTCCTGCAAAGCCTCGAAGACCGGGGCCGAGGCGAAGAACTCGTAGCAGTGGGCACCCTCGAGCCGGGCCACGCCCCGCTCGGCCAGCGCGGCATCGAGCCGGCCGCCGGTGCCGCAGTCACCGTAGGCCACGGCCAGCAGGTCGTACCCCTGCGCCCGCGGGCCGTCCAGCACCGCGCACACGGCGTCCGTGATGCGCTCGGGCCGGTTGTGGAGGTGCGCGGGCAGGTACTCGACGTCCACCTCGACGGCCGGGAGCTGCGCCAGCACGGCCCGCAGCTCGCGCACCAGCGCACCGCAGGCCACCACCAGGACGCGCCGACCCGCCGTCATGCGCTCAGGCGGCGCGGCGAGCCGCGACCAGCGTCTTGGCCGTCTCCGCGGCGACGGCCGCGTCGCGGCAGTAGGCATCGGCCCCGATGGCGACGCCGAACTCCTCGTTGAGCGGGGCGCCACCGACGAGGACGATGTACTCCTCGCGCAGGCCCTTGCCCTTGAGGGTCTCGATGACGACCTTCATGTACGGCATCGTCGTCGTGAGGAGCGCCGACATGCCCAGGATGTCGGGCTTGTGCTCGTCCAGCGCGGCGACGAAGGCATCGGCGTCGGTGTTGATGCCGAGATCGATCACCTCGAAGCCGGCGCCCTCGAGCATCATCGCCACCAGGTTCTTGCCGATGTCGTGGATGTCGCCCTTGACGGTGCCGATCACGACCTTGCCGATCGGCTGGGCCCCGGTCTCGGCCAGGAGCGGCCGGAGGATGGCCATGCCGGCCTTCATGGCGTTGGCGGCGAGGAGGACCTCCGGCACGAAGAGGATCCCGTCCCGGAAGTCGATGCCGACGATCCGCATGCCCTCGACCAGGGCCTCGTCCAGCACCTTCTGGGGCGACCAGCCCCGCTCCAGCAGGATCGTGGTGCCGTCGTGGATCTCGTCGGCCAGGCCGTCGTAGAGGTCGTCGTGCATCTGCGCGACGAGCTCGGCGTCCCCCAGGCTGCTCAGGTCGATGTCCTGCTCGACGCCCTCGGCCTGCCCGAGATCGTCGCTGGAGCCTTCGTCTGCCATGTCGGGACCCCCGAGGAGCGCATCGAGACGGACCGGTAGGTGGAATGGTACCAGAATGCGGAACAAACGGCGTGGCCTCTAGGGTGGCGCGTCGGAAGCCGAACGCACGGGTGAGAGGGGGCTGGTGAGCGAGCGGAGCGAGCTCCATGACACGGGGAGCGAGCTGACCGGGCAGGCAGCGCCGACCGCTCGGCGCCGCGGCGGCCGGCGGGGCGGGCACGGCGGGCACAGCACCGGCCAGGAGCTGCCGGTCCAGCGCCCCTGGGGACAGCCGACGATGCGTCTGCGTCCCACGGAGGTGGTCTCCGAGGACGAGCTCGAGGCCATCCACCTCGCGTCGCTCCGCATCCTCCGCGACACCGGGATCGATTTCCTCGACCCGGAGGCCCGCAGCCTGTTGCAGGCCGCCGGCGCGGACGTCGACCCCGACCCCGGCAGCGCGCGGGTCCGCTTCGACCCCGGCATGGTCATCGAGCGGATCGCCACCGCCCCGGAGACCTTCCGGCTCCACTCCTGGAACCCGGACCACACGCTGACCATCGGTGGCGACCACCTGGCGTTCGGCTCCGTGGGCTCTCCTCCCAACTACGTCGACCTGGAGGGCAACCGCCGGCCGGGCGACCGGGCGGCGTTCCAGGATCTGCTGAAGCTGTGCCAGATGCTCGAGATCGTGCACTTCATCGGCGGCTATCCCGTCGAGCCGATCGACGCCCACCATTCCGTGCGCCACCTCCACGCCGCGTTCGACGTGCTCACCCTGACCGACAAGTCCCTCCACACCTACAGCCTCGGGCGCCAGCGCAACCGGGACGTCCTGGAGCTGGCCCGCATCGCCCGCGGCATCGACGAAGCCACGCTCGAGCGTGAGCCGTCGGTGTTCACCGTCGTGAACTCGTCGTCCCCGCTACGCATCGACCACCCGATGCTCCAGGGCATCATCGAGCTGTCCTCCCGCAACCAGGTCGTCGTGATGACGCCCTTCACGCTGGCCGGCGCCATGGCCCCCGTGACGCTGGCGGGGGCGGTGGGCCTGCAGAACGCCGAGGCCCTGGCCGGCATGGTGTTCACCCAGGTGGTCCGGCCCGGAGCGCCGGTCGTCTACGGCGGCTTCACCAGCAACGTGGACATGCAGTCCGGCTCACCCGCGTTCGGCACGCCCGAGTACGTCCGCACCGCGATGCTCGGCGGCCAGCTGGCCCGGCGCTACCGCGTGCCGTACCGCTCGTCGAACGTCTGCGCCGCGAACGCCCTCGACGCGCAGGCCGCCTATGAGAGCGTCTTCTCGCTCTGGGGCGCGGTCATGGGCGGGGTCAACTTCCTCATGCACGGTGCCGGCTGGATGGAGGGCGGGCTGCACGCGTCGGCGGCGAAGGTGCTGCTCGACGCCGATCTGCTGGCGATGGTGGCCACGCTCCTCGACCCGATCGTCGTCGACGACGACACGCTGGCGCTGGCCGCCATCGACGAGGTGGGTCCCGGTGGCCACTTCTTCGGCGTCGGCCACACCCAGGAGCGCTTCCGGACCGCGTTCTTCCGTCCCATGATCTCCGACTGGCGCAACTACGAGACGTGGGCCGAGGCCGGGCGACCGGAGGCGGCGGGCCGGGCCGCGGGGCTGGCGCGCCGCTTCCTCGACGCCTACGAGCCCCCGGCGATGGAGCCGGCCGTGCGCGAGGAGCTCGAGAGCTACGTTGCCCGCCGCGTCGCCGAGGGCGGCGTCCCCACGGACTACTGAGCAGGGTCCACCGAGCAAGATGCAGGCGAGGGTGCTGACGAGGGAGGAACCGTGAAGTCCTCGGCGCAGGTCGTGGTCATCGGTGGCGGGGTGGTCGGGGCCAGCGTGCTCTACCACCTCACCAAGGCCGGGTGGACGGACGTGGTCCTGGTGGAGCGGCGGGAGCTCACGTCCGGGTCGACGTGGCACGCCGCCGGTGGGATGCACACGCTCAACGGCGATCCCAACGTGTCGAAGCTGCAGCAGTACACGATCGAGCTCTACAAGGAGATCGAGGCCGCGTCGGGCCAGGACTGCTCCATCCACCTGCCCGGCGGGCTGATGCTGGCCGACACCCGCGAGCGCCTGGACTGGCTGCGCATGGCGCAGGCCCGCGGCCGGTATCTCGGCATGGAGCTGGAGATCATCACCGCGGCGCAAGCGCGGGACATGTTCCCGCTCATGGAGGACCAGTACTTCGTGGGCGCGCTCTTCGACCCCGTCGAGGGTCACGTGGACCCCACCGGCGTGACCAACGCCTACGCGATGTGCGCGCGGCAAGCCGGCGCCGAGGTGGAGCGCCACACGATGGTCACGGACCTGCGCCAGCGGGCCGACGGGACGTGGGACGTGATCACCGACCGCGGCGAGATCCACGCCGAGCACATCGTCAACGCCGGCGGCCTGTGGGCCCGCGAGGTCGGGCGGATGGTCGGCATCGAGTTGCCGGTGCTGGCCATGGAGCACATGTACCTGGTCACAGAGCCGATGGACGAGGTCGCCGACCACAACGCCCTCACCGGGCGCGAGATGCCGATGGCCCTCGACTTCGCCGGCGAGATCTACATCAGGCAGGAGCAGGGCGGCATGCTCCTCGGGACCTACGAGCAAGCCTGCGTGCCCTGGTCCGCGCAGGACACCCCCTGGGACTTCGAGATGCAACTGCTCGAGCCCGACCTGGACCGCATCGCGCCGTCGCTGGAGATCGCCTTCAAGCACTACCCCGCCATGGCCACGGCAGGGATCAGGTCGATCATCAACGGACCGTTCACGTTCTCGCCCGACGGGAATCCGCTGGTCGGGCCGGTGCGGGGCATCCGCAACTGCTGGGTGGCCTGCGCGGTGATGGCGGGACTGTCGCAGGGCGGCGGGGTCGGGTTGGCCCTGGCCACGTGGATGACCGAGGGCGATCCGGGCCTCGACATCTGGGGCATGGACGTCGCCCGCTACGGCGACTACGCGACGCTGGCGTACACCAACGCCAAGGTGCGGGAGAACTACAGCCGCCGGTTCCGCATCACCTTCCCGAACGAGGAGCTGCCGGCGGCCCGGCCGCTGCACACCACGCCGGTCCACGACCGGCTCACCGAGCACAACGCGGTGTGGGGGGCGTCGTTCGGGCTGGAGCACGCGCTGTGGTTCCAGCGCCCGGGGGAGGAGCCCGTCGAGGACGTGACGTTCCGGCGGTCCAACGCCTTCCCCCTCGTGGCCGAGGAGTGCGCGGCGGTGCGGGAGCGAGTCGGGCTGACGGAGACGTCGAACTTCGCCAAGTACCGCGTGAGCGGTCGTGGAGCCGCGGCCTGGCTGCAGGGTCTGTTCACCAACCGGCTGCCCAAGGTGGGACGCATCGCGCTGACGCCGATGCTGAACCCGCAGGGCCGCATCGTGGGCGAGTTCTCGGTGGCACGGGTCGGCGACGACGACTTCTTCCTGTTCGGTTCGCAGGCCGCGGAGGCCCACCACAGCCGCTGGTTCCTCGACCACCTGCCCACGGGGGATGCGGCCGGCTCCGTGCGCTTCGAGGTGCTGGCGCTCTCACTGGTCGGGCTGTCGCTCGCCGGCCCCTCCGCGCGCGACGTCCTCCAGTCGGTGACGGGAGCGTCGCTGGCCACCGCCGACTTCCCGTTCATGGCCTTCCGCCGCATCGACGTCGGGATGGTCCCCGCCTGGGTCGGGCGCATGACGTACACCGGCGACCTGGGCTACGAGCTGTGGGTGCGGCCGGAGGAGCAGCGGGCGCTGTTCGACCTGCTGTGGTCGGCCGGCCAGCCCTACGGCATGCGGCTGTTCGGCTTCCGCGCCCTGATGTCGTTGCGGATGGAGAAGAGCTTCGGCACCTGGTTCCGCGAGTACCGGCCGATCTACACCCCGCTGGAAGCGGGCATGGACCGCTACCTGAAGCTCGACCACGACTTCGTCGGGCGGGCCGCGCTGGAGGCGGAGATGGCGCGAGGTCCCGAACGCCGTCTGGTCACGCTGGTCGTCGAGCCTCATGCCGAGGAGCCCGCCGACGTCATCGGTGACGAGCCCATCTGGCACGACGGGGAGGTCGTGGGATGGGTCACCTCCGGCGCCTACGCCCACCACAGCAGTGTCTCGCTGGCCCTGGGGTACGTGCCCGCGGCCCTGGCCGAGGTCTCAGATGGGCTCGGCGGCGACGGCTTCGAGGTCGAGATCATCGGGCACCGTTGCGCCGCGCGCCTCCAGCCCGAGCCGGCCTTCGATCCCGAAGGCCTGCGGATGCGGACGTGACCGAGACGGCCTCGGAGCAGGGAGCGGCACTGACGGTGGACGGCCGGGCCGTGACGGCCGCGGCGGGCGACACCGTGGCGCTGGCCATCCTGCGGGCCGGTGAGCACCCGGGCCACGGCGGCACGCTCTGCCTGGCCGGGGACTGCGGCAACTGCGTGGCCGAGGTGGACGGTGTGGCCTGGGTCCGGACCTGCCAGGTGCCGGCCCGGGCAGGCACCGTCGTGCGGCGGCATCCCGCGACGGGCGCGCCCACGGCGCTGGCCGATGCCGACCCTCCCACGGCGCGAGCGGTCCACGAACACGCGGAGGTGGTCGTCGTCGGCGCTGGGGCGAGCGGGCAGGCGGCCGCCGCCGACCATCCGGGAGCGCTCGTCCTCGACGCCGGCGACGGTCAGGAGGTCGTCACCATCGACACCGGCCCGACGCTCGTCGTCCGGCGGGTGGGCGGACGACGGTGCTGTCGAGCTCGTGCACCTGCACGCCGGGGAGGTCGTGCTCGCCACGGGCGCCGCGGAGTTGCATCCCGTGTGCCCGGGCAACCGGCTGCGGGGGCTGTTCACGGCACACGCCGCTCGAACCGCCCACGAGGCCGGCATCGACCTGCCCGACGCGGTCGCCGTCGGCGCTCCGCCGGACGGCGTTCCCTGCCGTCCCGTGGCCGGGCGGCTGCTGCGGCTCGAGGGCGACGAGGACGGCGAGCCGGTGAGCGCGGTCGTCGTCGAGGAGGATGGAGCCGACGACGAGGGTGTCGAGCGGACCATACCCGTGTCGTACGGCGATCCTCGGCCTGGGGTCCGCGCCCCGTGACGTCCTGGCTCGGATGGCGCCCGGTGTGCCGGTGACCGTCGTCGGACCCGCGGCCGCTGCACACGCCCTGCCCGCGCCACCGACGGACGGCGTCGTGTGCCCGTGCGCGGGGACCACGGTGGAGGACCTCGACGGCGTGTGGCGCCGGGGCTTCACCGAGCTGGAGCTGGTCAAGCGGGCCAGCCTCTGCGGCACGGGCACCTGCCAGGGGACGGTGTGCGTCCCCTACCTGCGGGCGTTCGTGGCCGACCGGTCGCAGCAGCCCGCCGAGCCGTTCACGGCCCGCCCGGCCGCCCGCCAGCTCACCCTCGGCGAGGCCGCCGCCGGCTACGAGCTGGACCCGACCCGCCGGACCGCGCTGCACGACGAGCACCTCCGCCTCGGTGCCCGCATGGATCGCTTCGGCGGCTGGTGGCGGCCCTGGACCTACGGTGACGTGGCCACGGAGTACGCGGCGGTCCGAACCGCGGTCAGCGTCGGCGACGTGTCCACCCTCGGGAAGCTCGTGGTGTCCGGTCCGGACGTCGTCGAGGCGCTCGAGCGCCTGTACCCCTGCCACGTCCACGACATCAGACCGGGCCGGTCGCGCTACGCCCTCGTGCTCAACGAGCGGGGCCACCTGATCGACGACGGGATGATCTGCCGGGACGGCGACACCCGCTTCACGTTGACGTTCACCTCGGGCGGGGCGTCGGCGGCGGAGATGTGGGTGCGGGACTGGATCGAGACGTGGCGGCTCCGGGTCCACGTCCTCGACCGCACGATGTCACTGGGCGCCATCAACGTGACCGGGCCACGGGCCGCCGATCTGCTCGCCCGCCTCGGCCTGCCGGACCCGCCCCGCTTCCTGCGGCACGACCACCGGAAGGTGGCCGGTGTCGACTGCCATGTGATGCGGCTGTCGTTCACCGGCGAAGCCAGCTTCGAGCTCCACCACCCACTCGACCGGTCCGTGGCGCTGTGGCGGGCGCTGCTGGAGGCCGGGGCCGACCTCGGCGTGCGGCCCCACGGCCTGCAGGCGCTGTTCGGCCTGCGCCTGGAGAAGGGCCACATCATCGTGGGCCAGGACACCGAGCTCGACAGCTCGCCTCGCCGGGTCGGGATGGACTGGGCGGTCAAGATGGACAAGCCGGACTTCCTCGGTCGGCGGGCCCTCGAGCGCACCGCTCCGCTCCCCGACGACCGGCGCCTGCACGGGTTCACCATGCCGGGCCCGGCGCCACTGGAGGGCAGCGTGATCCGCGACGGAGCGGCGCGGTCGTGGGTCAGGTGACGTCGAGCTTCGACTCGCCCGTCCTCGGGCAGGCCGTCCTGCTCGGATGGCTGCGCCGGCGCCCGTTCCCGACCGAGGTCGAGATCGACGGCCGCCCGGCGCTCGTCACGGACACGCCCTTCTTCGACCCGGAGGGTGCTCGTGCGCGGGCCTGATCGCCTCCACGCGTGGCGCGTGGTGGCCGATCCGGACGCGGTCGACGCGCTCGCCGCACGCGGCGCGCGGCTCGTGCTCCGCATCGCGCCGGACGACGCGCTGGTGCTCGACGACCGCGAGCCCGCGGTCGACGATCCGCACGCCGTCGTCGTGGCCGAGCGGGGCTTCGTCGGCTGGGAGCTCGGGCCAGGAGAGGTCGAGGCGCTGGCCCACCGTCACATCGAGTGGGAGCTGCCGGCGTCCCGGCCGGCCGCCCAATCCAGCCTGGCGCAGGGATTCGTGGCGCAGGTCCCGGCCAAGCTCTGGCTCCGGTCCGACGGATCGGCCCTCCTGTTGTGCGCCGCGCCGCTGGCCGCCGAGCTCCGGGAGCGGCTGACGTGAACGAGTTCGTCGAGACGCTCGTCGACCTCCGCTGGGCCGAGCCGAAACGGTCGTACGACGTCGTCATCATCGGCGGCGGGGGCCATGGCCTGTCCACCGCCTACCACCTGGCGACCCGCCACGGGATCACGGACGTCGCCGTGCTGGAGCGGGACTACATCGGCTCGGGCAACTCCGGCCGCAACACCACCATCATCCGCGCCAACTACGGCCTGCCCGAGGCGGTGCGCTTCTACCAGCACAGCCTCGAGCTGTACCAGCAGCTCGAGGACGAGACCGGCTGCGACGTGATGCACGCCACCAAGGGGATCCTGTGGCTGGCGCACTCGGTCACCACGGCCCGCACGGAGCAGGGCAGGGCGCTGCTCAACACCGCCTGCGGCGCCCGGACCAGGTACGTGGAGCCGGAGGAGATCGGCCGCATCTGCCCGCTGATCGATCTCGACGGTGCCGGTCGCTACCCGATCGTCGGTGCGTCGTACCACGAGGAGGGAGCCACGGCCCGCCACGACCGGGTGGTGTGGGCCTACGCGCAGGGCGCCATGCGGCGCGGCGTCGATGTGCTCCAGGGCACCGAGGTCATCGGCCTGCTCCGGGACGGCGAGCGGGTGGTGGGCGTCGACACGCCGCAGGGCCCGATCACCGCCGGGGTCGTGGTGAGCGCCGTGGGCGGCCACGTCACCCGGGTGGCCGAGTGGGCGGGCGTGCGGCTGCCCGTGCGCACCCACACGCTCCAGGCCTTCGTGACCAACTCCTTCGCGCCGGTACTCGGCCCGATCGTCAGCTCGAACGACCTGGTCTTCTACGCGTCGCAGACCGCCCGCGGTCAGATGCTGATCGGGGCCGAGTTCGACCGGCCGCCCAGCTACCGCACCGGCACGACGTTCTCGTACCTGCAGGCCTGCGCCCGCAAGGCCACCACGGTGCTCCCGTTCCTGTCCCGGCTGCGGGTGCTGCGGCAGTGGTCCGGCGTGTGCGACGTCTCGCTCGACTTCTCCCCCATCCTCGGGCTGTCCGGCGTGGACGGGTTCATGCTGTCGACCGGCTGGGGCACGTGGGGCTTCAAGGCCATCCCGGCGGCCGGCGAGGCGCTCGCCTCGTTGATCGCCACCGGGACGGTGCCCGAGCTCATCGCCCCCTTCGGGCTCGACCGCTTCGCCCGGGAGGCGGCCATGGGCGATCCCAGCTCGGCGGGGACCCGCTGATGCTCTGGCTGTCCTGCCCGAACTGCGGCGCCCGCCCGGTCGAGGAGTTCCGCTTCGGCGGGGAGCTGCCGGGCGTGCCCGACCGCATCACCGACCCGGACGGGCGCGACCTCGACTACGTCTGGATGCTCGACAACCTGGACGGGCCCACGGTCGAGCGCTGGTTCCACGAGGCCGGCTGCCGCCGCTGGCACACCGTCCGGCGGGACACCCGGACCGACGAGCTGCTCGGGCCGTAGCGCGACTCGCCGCCCGAGGCGTTCCGGTCAGACATCTGCGCGCCTGGCGGTACGAACCTCTGACCGGAACGCCTGGAGCTCAGGCGAGGCCGAGCTCGGCCGCTCGCTGGTGCTGGCGGCGGTACAGCTTCCAGACGGCGACGGCGCCGAGGATGGAGCCGGCCACGCACAGGAGCGCGACGACCGCGCCGAACTGATCGAACGGGACCACGTCGCCGATGTCCTCGGTGACCGTCGCCGAGAGGTCGGCGAGCTGGAGCCCCACCCGGCCGACGACCAGGAGCACCCACCACGTCGTCACCACGCCCGCCACCGGACGCTTCCGCCACGCCGGGTCGTCCGCCGCGCCGCGGTCGGCGCCTCGCCACGCGTCGTTGATGAGCACCTTGGGGATCACGAGGTTGGCCAGCGGGATGAACCATGACCCCACCGTCCAGCCGCGACCCCACCGCCATGGTCCGACGCCGAAGGCACGGGTGTTCGAGTAGGCCCGCCACAACCAGACGATCAGCAGCACGAAGATCGCGATCTCGCACATCGAGGACAGCAGGTACGCCCCGGCCACACCGTCATCGGCCGTGGTCACCTCGTCGGCGGAAACGAAGCCGCTGTCGGCACGGGAGAACGTGTCGGCGCGGCCGATGAGCGTCAACGACACGGCCGCGTACGAGAGTGCGGCCAGGATGAACATGACCAGCAGGGCGACGGACAACCCCTTCAGCGAGCGGAACCGCTCCGCCGGCGCGTCCCCGGCACCCCAGACGTAGCCCGACCGGCGGCGCCACCGGGACAGGTGACGGATACGCCGGGGGCGGAAAGGTCGTCGCCACGGGAACCTGGCTCCGCAACGGCTCGGCCCAGGTTCGGCCCTGGGCCGACACCCACGTGTCCCAGCGCTGGCCGTCCCACCATCGCAACCGGTCCCGGGTGTCGGGATCCTCGTACCAACCCGCGACCGCCATCCCGCCACCGTCCACGCCGCAACCATAAGGGAACTCGCCACGATCAAGTCGAGCGAGCGACGTACATCACCGCCTCCGGGCCGGCGCCCGAGCGGATGGGCTCGTGGGCGGCGTGCAGCACGGTCAGCGCCGAGGCAGACAGCACATCCTCGAACGACGGCCACACGCCGTCGCCGATGACCCACGCGATCAGCCCGCCGGGTTCCAGCGCGCCCAGCAGACGGGGTACGGCATCGGGCCCCACGTGGCCACTGGTGAAGGTGCCCGCGGAGACGCTCGCCCGGTAGCGCCCGGCGAGGTCGACATCGGTCGCGGTCAGGTCAGCGACCGTCAGCGTCCGGTACGCGCCGGTCCGCTCGGCGATGGTCAGCATCTCGGGCGACAGGTCGACGCCGTCGATCGTGGTGACCCCGAGCTCGGCGAGGCGCACCCCGACTGCGCCGGTGCCGCAACCGAGATCGAGCACCGATGCGGACCGGTCGGGCAGGTGCGCCACCAGCAGCTCGGCGATGCGGGCACTCCCGATGAAGCCGAGTCGGTCGAAGACGTCCTCGTCGTAGCTGGCGGCCCAGTCCCGGTAGACCGCGGCCGCCTCGTCGGCGCTCGTGATCGAGCGGGCGCGGGCGATCCGGTCGTCGCTCACGCCAGACCGGGTCCTCAGAGGTCCTTGAGCAGGCGGAGCGCGTCGTAGATCGCGGCGTGGATGTTGCGGGAAGCCACGCAGTCCCCGATGCGGAAGAGCTGGAATCGGCCTTCGGGGTTCCGCACCACCGTCTGCGGACGGCCCTCGATCAGCGCGCCGTAGTCGACCGCGCCGAGGTTGGACGACAGCGGCTTCAGCTCGAAGTACAGCTCGTCGGACGCCGCGGCACCGAAGTCGACCACGACGTGGTCGACGTGCCTGGGCACCCGGTGGGCGGAATGCTCGCTGCCGAGGTCGACGCACAGGCGGCCGGCCTCCGGTCGCACGGCCAGGACCTTCTGGTTGAGGGTGATCCTGGTGTCCGTCTCGTTGAACGCCTTGGCATAGGGCACGTGGTTGAGCCCACCGACCTCCACACCGAGCATGCGCTCCGGCGTGACGATCTCCAGGCGGGCACCCGAGCGGGCGATCAGCTCCGCCGCCGAAAGGGCGGAATGCGATCCGTTGTCGTCGAACAGCAGCACATCGCCGGCCGGGCGCACGTCGCCCCCCATCACGTCCCACGTGGTGACGACCAGGTCGTCACCGGCCTCCAGCTCCGGGAGCTGAGGGAGGCCACCGGTGGCCACGATCACGACGTCGGGCTCGAGGGCCAGCACGTCGTCTGCTTCGGCCAGCATGTCGTAGCGCAGATCCACGCCCAAGCGGGCCAGCTCCGCCTCCCGCCACTCGACGATGCCCATCAGGTCGCGACGGCGCGGGTTGCGGGCGGCGAGCCGGATCTGCCCGCCCGCCCAGGGCATGGCTTCGAGCACCGTGACGTCGTGTCCTCGCTCCCCCGCCACCCGGGCCGCCTCCAGCCCGCCGGGCCCGGCGCCCACGACGACGACCCGGCGTGGCACTGCCGCCCGTGGGATCTCGTGGGGCATCGTGGCCTCGCGGCTGGTGGCGGCGTTGTGGATGCACAGTGCCTCGCCGGCCTGGTAGATGCGGTCCAGGCAGTAGGTGGCGCCGACGCACGGGCGGATCTCCGCCTCACGACCGTCGAGGAGCTTGCGGATGATGTGAGGATCGGCCAGGTGGGCACGCGTCATGCCGACGAGGTCCACCTTGCCCTCCCTGATGGCATGGCGGGCGGTGGCCACGTCGTCCACCTTCGAGGCGTGCAGCACGGGGAGGCCGGACGACTGGCGGACCAGCCCGGCGAAATCCAGGTGGGGGGCCGAGGCCATGCCGTGGATGGGGATGACGTCGATGAGCTCGGCGTCGCTGGCGATGTAGCCGCGGATGACGTTCACGAAGTCGATCAACCCGTCGGCTTCGAGCCTTTGCAGGATCAACAACCCGGACTCGGCGTCGATGCCCCCCGGCACCCGCTCGTCGACGGCCATCCGCAGACCGACGATGTAGTCCGGGCCGACGCGCTCGCGAATGGCGCCCAGCACCTCCCAGCCGAAGCGCAAGCGGCCTTCGACCGAACCGCCGTAGGCATCGGTCCGTCGGTTGGTCAACGGCGACCAGAACTGGTCGAACAGGTGGCCGTAGGACTCGATCTCGATGCCGTCCATGCCGGCCGCCTGCATCCGCTCGGCGGCGTCGGCGTACTTGGACACGATGCGCTCGATGTCCCAGTCCTCGGCCTCCTTCGGGATCGCACGGTGGGCGGGCTCCCGCACGGGCGAGGGTGCCACGACGGGCAGCCAGTCGTCCTGGGCCCAACCCGTCCGCCGACCGAGGTGCGTGAGCTGGATCATGCAGGCGGCGCCGTGCTCGTGGACCTCGTCGGTCATCCGCCGGAGCCACGGCACGATCTCGTCGCGGTAGGCGTGGAGGTTGCCGAAGGCCGGCGGGCTGTCCTCGGCCACCACGGCCGAGCCCGCCGTCATCGTCATGCCGATGCCGCCCTTGGCCTTCTCCACGTGGTACAGCCGGTACCGGTCGGTGGGCAGGCCGTTCTCGGAGTACGCGGGCTCGTGCGACGACGAGAAGACCCGGTTGCGCAGCGTCAGATGGCGCAGCGTGAAACGGCTGCAGCAGGGGATCGTCGGTCAGCGGGGTCGGCCACGTCGCTTCCAGCCACGTCGACGCACCTAGTGCCACATGTCCGGCGTGTCGGCCTTGCGCCGGGCCATGAAGTCGAGCAGCGCTTCGTCCACCGCGGGATCGATCGGCGGTGGCTCGTACGCGGCCAGCATCGCCGCCACCCGCTCCGCGGCCCGCTCCTCGACGCGCCGCTCGCCGGCATCGCGCCACTGCTCGAACGAGTTGTTGTCGGCCACCCAACTGTCCCAGAACGCCGTCTCGTAGTGCCGCAGGGTGTGCTGCGCGGAGAAGAAGTGCTTGCCCGGACCGAGCTCGAGGAAGCCGTCCAGCGCGAACTGGTCCTCGGAGAGGTCCATGCCGCGGAGGTAGGTGTGCAGCGCGCCGCAGAAGTCGGCGTCCATCACGAACTTCTCGTAGCCCATGGCCAGCCCGCCCTCCAGCCACCCGGCCGAGTGGAGGATGAAGTTGGCCCCGCAGAGCACGGCGGCCTGCATGGACACCGCGGACTCCAGCATGGCCTGCCCGTCCGGGACCTTGGAGGAGGTGAACGCGCCCGAGCAGCGCAGCGGCAACCCCACCCGCCGGGCGAGCTGGCCGACCACCAGCGAGCCGAGGGCCGGCTCCGGAGTCCCGAACGTCGGCGAGCCCGAACGCAGCGCCATCGACGACAGGAAGTTGCCGTAGATCACCGGCGAGCCGGGCCGGGTGAGCTGCCCCAACGCCACCCCGACGAGCGTCTCCGCGTGGGCCTGGGCGATGGCACCGGCCAGGGTCACCGGCCCCATGGCCCCGCCGAGGATGAACGGGACGACCACCGGCGCCTGGTTGGCGGACGCGTACGCCCTGAGCGCGCCGGTCATCGCCGCATCCCACACCAGGGGCGAGTTCACGTTGACGTTGCCGAGGATGACGCAGTCCTGATCGACGACGTCGGTGCCGAAGACGAGGCGCGCCATCTCGATGGAGTCCTCGGCGCGGCTGGGCTGGGTGACCGAGCCCATGAGCGCCTTGTCGCTGTAGCGCAGGTGCGCGTAGACCATGTCGAGGTGCCGCTTGTTGACCGGCACGTCGACCGGTTCGCAGACGGTGCCGCCCGAGTGGTGCAGCCACGGCGTGACGTAGGCCAGCTTCACGAAGTTCTCGAAGTCCGCCAGCGACGCGTAGCGGCGGCCGCCGGGCAGATCCCGCACGAAGGGAGATCCGTACGCGGGCGCGAGCACGACGGCGTCGCCACCGATCTCCACCGATCGGGCCGGGTTGCGGGCCCGCTGCGTGAAGCTCCTCGGCGCCGTGGAGCACAGCGCCCGGACGTGGCCGGCGTCGAAGCGCACCCGCTCGCCGTCGACCGTCGCGCCCGCGTCGCGGAACAGCGCCAGCGCCACCTCGTCGCCGCGGACCTCGATCCCGACCTCGGCCAGGATGCGGTCGGCGTTGGCTTCGATGAGCGCCAGACCCTCTTCGCCCACCAGCTCGTAGCAGGGGATCTGCCGGCGGATGAAGGCCGGCGCGTGGGACTCGCCGGTGTGGGCGGCACGGGTCTGGATGCGGCCGGCCCGCCCCCCTGCCCGAGTACGCCCGATGGTGCTCACGGCTGTCGAGCGGTCGGTCATCGCCGTGTCACGGGAGCGGGTCGAGGGACTGGAGCCGCCGCAACTCCTCGACCGGGATGTGGCACCGGATCGTGTGCCCGGGCTCCACCACGTTCTCCGGCGGCTCGGTCACCTCGCAGAGGCCCTCGATGAAGCGGTGGCAGCGGGTGTGGAACACGCAGCCGCTCGGAGGATCAGCGGGTGAGGGGATCTCGCCGTCGAGGCGGATGCGGGTGCTCGGCTCACCGTCCACGCTCGGCACCGCCGACAGCAGCGCCTCGGTGTACGGGTGGTGCGGACCCTTGAACACGGCGTCCGTCGGCCCCAGCTCCATGATGCGGCCGAGATACATGACGGCGATGCGGTCGGCCAGGTAGCGGACCACGCCGAGGTCGTGGGAGATGAACAGGTAGCTGGTGGAGTCGCCGACCTGCAGCTCGGCCAGCAGGTTCAAGATGGCGGCCTGGACGCTGACGTCGAGGGCGCTGGTCGGCTCGTCGCACACGACCACTCGTGGGTCCCCGGCGAAGGCCCGAGCGATGGCCACCCGCTGCTTCAAGCCGCCCGAGAGCTGCCGCGGCTTGAGGTCGAGATGGCGGGGGCTGAGGCGCAGCGCGTCGGCCAGTTCGGCCACGCGGTCGTCGGCCTTCTTGCCCTTCACCCCGGTGAGCTTGACGATCGAGCGCTTCAGGATCCGGCGCACGGTCCAGTTGCGGTTGAGGGCCGAGTCGGGGTTCTGGAAGACCATCTGGATGGCCCGCTTCGTCTCCGCCGGACGCTCCGAGCTCTTGCCGGCGATGGCCGCGCCGTCCAGCGTGACCTCACCACCGCTGTCGGGCGCGTGGATGCCCAGCATGGCCTTGGCCAGGGTGGACTTGCCCGATCCGGACTCGCCGACCAGGCCGAGCGTCTCGCCGTCGTCGATGCCGAGGTCCACGCCGACCAGCGCGGGGATCGACTTGCCACCCTGCTTGAAGGTCTTCGAGACGTGGTTCATCGTCAGCACCACGCGCTGTCCCGAGCCGCGCACCGTCCCTGCCGAGGCGGCCGGGTCGGGGATCTCGTCGAGACGGTCCGGGTGGTGGCAGAGGGTGAAGTGACCGCCCGGTCACCGCCACGCGGGGCGGCGGCTCGGTGCGGCAGATGTCCGTCGAGATGGCGCAGCGCTCCTCGTAGACGCAGGCCGGGAGATCGGCACCGATCTGGGGCAGCGTGCCCGGGATGGTGAACAGCGCCCGCTCGTCCTTGCGCAGCCCGTGGCGAGGCAGGCAGCGGAGCAGCCCCACGGTGTAGGGGTGCTTCGGGTCGTCGAACACCTCCTGCGCCGGCCCCTCCTCGACCAGCTTCCCGGCGTACATCACGCCGACGCGGTCGCACATCGAGCGGATGACGCCCAGGTTGTGGGCGATGAGCAGGATCGCCGCCGACGTCTCGTGGCGGAGGGTCTTGACCAGGTCGAGCACCTCGGCCTCGACCGTGGCGTCGAGGCCGGTGGTCGGCTCGTCGAGCACGAGGAGCTGCGGATCGCAGGCCAGGGCCATGGCGATGACGACGCGCTGCTGCATGCCCCCCGAGAGCTGGTACGGGTAGCGGGCCATCACGGACGCGGGGTCGGCGATGCGGACCATGCGCAGCGCCTCCACGGCCCGACGCTCGGCCTGGTCGCCCTTGTGACCGAGCAGCGTGAAGCACTCGACGACCTGCGGCCCGACGCGCAGGGTCGGGTTCAGCGCCGACCCGGGATCCTGGTACACCATCGACGCGTGGTGGGAGCGGAACGACCGGAGCTCGGCGTCGTTCATCTCGGTCACGTCGTCGCCCGCCACCTTGACGTGGCCACCGACGATCCGGCCGTTGGCCGGCAGGTAGCGCAGGGCGGCGAAGGCCGTCGTGGACTTGCCGCAGCCGGACTCGCCGACCAGGCCGTACGCCTCCCCGGGGGCGACCTGGAAGCTGACGCCCCGCAGGACGAGGCGGGGGATGCCGCGGACCATGTACGCGACCTCGAGGTCGGTGACATCGAGGGCCGCGGTGGCCGTGCTGGATGGCCGGGCGGTGAGGGCGAGGCGATGCTCATGAGTCGGAGACCGCGTGGATCGAGTCGGCGATGAGGTTCACGGCGATGACGAGAGAGGCTATGGCGAGGGCGGGGAACAGCGTCGGCCACCATTGGCCGGCCGGGATCAGGGTGTAGGTCTGGTAGATCGTCAACCCCCAGTCCGGCGACGGGACCTGGATGCCGGCACCGAGGAACGACAGCGTGGCCACGGTGAAGATGGCGTACCCGACCCGCACCGTGAACTCCACCACGATCACCGGTAGCACGTTGGGGAGGATCTCCCTCGTCATGATGAAGAGCCCGGACTCGCCGCGCAGCTTGGCGGCCTCCACGTAGTCGAGCTGGGCCTCGGTCAGCACCGCCGCCCGGACGGTGCGGGCCACGATCGGCGTGAACAGGGCAGCCACCGTGAAGATGACGACGGGCTTGGACGCTCCCATGCACGGAGATGATCAGGAGGGCGATGAGCACGACGGGGATCGACAGCAGCGCCTCGATGACACGGCCGATGACCTCGTCGGCGATGCCCCGGACGTAGCCCATGATCAGCCCCAACATGGAACCGACGATGACGGAGATCGACGCCGCGATGAACGAGATGATCAGCACGTCGCGAGCGCCGGCCATGACCCTGGAGAGCACGTCACGGCCCAGATCGTCGGTGCCGAACCAGTGCTCGCCGTCGGGGGGCTGGAGCGGGATGCCGAGGTCGTTGATGGGATCGAACGGGGTGATGCGGTCGCCGCCGATGGCGCACACGAGCCAGAAGAGGAAGATGACGCAGCCGATGATGAAACCGGGGCGCCGGCGGAGCAGCCGCCACTGCTCCTTGCGGGCGAGGCGCCGCTCGGTCCGCGCCTGCTCCAGGGAGCGCGGGCAGGACCGGCTGGTCCTGCGGGAGGTCAGCCGGCTCGTCGGGCACGCCGCCGACTCCGGAGTGGATGGTCGTCACTGCTCGGCCGCCACGACTCGGGCCCGGGGGTTCATCCAGGCGATGGTCAGATCGGCCGCCAGCGTCGTCAGCATGTAGATGATGCCCACCAGGATCACGGCCGCCTGGAGCACCGGAAGGTCCTTGCGGGAGGCGGCGTTGAAGATCGTCGAGCCGAGCCCGGGTAGCTGAAGATGATCTCCAAGGCCACCAGGCTGCCGAACAGGTAGCCGATCTGGATGCCGATCACCGCCACCGTGGGTTGCAGCCCGTTGCGCAGGACGTGGCGGTTGAGGATCTGGCGGTTCGACAGGCCCTTCATCGTGGCGGTGCGGGTGTAGTCGGAATCGAGGGCCTTGATCATCCCCGCCCGGGTGATGCGGGCGATGTAGCCGAAGTACACGATGACCAGCGCCAGCGCGGGCAGGAAGAGGTGGTGGAGCTGGGTCACGAGGCTGGAGCCCTCAGGCGCCTAGCGCCCGGACCGGGAACCAGCCCAGGAGCACACCGAAGATGTAGGCCAGCACCACGCCCGACACGAAGTCCGGGATGGACGAGCTGGCCAGCCCGAGGGTGACGACCGACCGGTCGGCCAGCTTGTCCTTGCGCCGCGCCGCGAACACGCCCGCGGCCACGGCCAGCGGGATGGTCATGACGAGGGCCAGCACGACCAGCTTCGCGGAGCGCCAGAACGCGTCACCGATCACCTCGGACACCGGCCGGGACTGCTGGAACGAGTCACCGAAGTCGAACGTGACCGTGTTCTTGAGCAGCCGGAGGTACTGGGTGAACAGCGGATCGTCGGTGCCCAGGCGCTCGTTGATCTGGTCGACGGTCTCCTGAGGGGCGAAGGGCCCGGCCAGGCTGCGACCGACATCGCTCGGGCAGCACGTTGACGATCACGAACACGATGGTGCAGATCAGCCACAGCGTGATGATCGACAGCATCACCCGCCGTGTGACGTAGCGCGCCATGGGCCCCCTTCTGCTCCCCTCGGCCCGGGGGTCGGAGAGGTCAGACCTGGCTGGCCTGATCGAGGAACATCTGCCCGAGGGCGCTCACCCGCACGCCCTGGAACTTGTTCGAGTGACCGGACAGGTAGTTGTAGAAGTACGGCAGCCCGACCGGCACGTCCTCGTTGAGGATGGTCTGGATCTTCTCGCAGGCGGCGATCTGGGCCTCGACGCCGACCGCGCCCTGGTACTCCTTGAAGGCGTCGTCGAACTCCTGCGACGAGTACTGCGACGAGTTCCAGATGCCGTTGGTCGCCAGCGCGGCGTTGAGGTACACGTCCGGCGTGGCCCGGTGGCCGTAGTCCACGATGCCCAGCTCGGCGGCGCCGGAGCACGGCGGGTCGGCCGGCTCCTCCGGGCACCACTGGGCGCCGTAGAAGGTGTCCAGGCTCTCGACCTCGATCTGCAGGTCGAACCCGGCCTCCTTGGCCCCGACCTGGATGATCTGGGCGAGCTGCGGGATCTCCTGCAGGTCGCCGGCGTGGAGCACGGCCTTGATGTTCGGGCGTGCCGACCTCGGCCAGCAGGGCCTTGGCCTTGTCGATGTCCTTCGTCCGCTGCGGGGTCCCGTCGAAGAAGAACGGGTAGAACGGGGCGATGACGTGATCGTTGGCGAGGTCGGCCTTGTCCCGGAAGAGCGTCGTGATCATCTGCTCCCGGTCGAAGGTGCAGGGCCAGCGCCTGGCGGACCCGCTTGTCGGCGAACTGACCGGTGTCGCAGCGCATCCAGATCTGCCGGTGGGTGGCGGCCTGGAAGGCCAGCACGTTGAAGTTGCTGTCGTTGAACAGGGCGTCACCACCGATGACCTGGAACTGCACGATGGCGTCGGCCTCGCCGGCGGTCGTCGTGGTCACCATGGCGCCCAGGTCGTCGAAGAACAGCCACTCCGAGCCGTCCAGCGGAGTCTGGCCGCCCCACCAGGTGTCGTTGCGGACGAAGGTGGCCCCGGTGGCGGCGTCGTACCGCTCCAGCTTGAACGCGCCGGTCCCGTTGGGGGTGCCGTCGAGCGTGGTGCCGCGTCTCGTAGCGAGACGGGGGTGATGACCGACTGCGCGTTGTAGACCGAGACCAGGTACGGGAAGTTGCCGTTGGGCCCGGCGAGGGTGAAGACGGCGACGTTGGGATCGGACGAGTCGACCGCGCCCGCCTCGATGACGCCCTTGAGGCCGGAGTTGCCGGCCGCTACCAGGCGGTCCATGGTGGCGGCGACGTCGGCGGACGTGAAGTCCGACCCGTCCTGCCACTTGACGCCCTGGCGCAGGTTGAACGTCCAGACGCGTGCCGTCGTCGTTGGGGCTCCAGCTCTCCGCCAGCCCGGGCGCGATGTCGGCGTCACCCAGCGTGCACAGGAACTCGAAGCACTGGGCGATGATGCCGTAGCTGCCGAGGTCCTGCATGGCGACCGGGTCCAGCGCCGCCGGCCGGCTTCTGGCTGGCCACCTTGATGGTGCCGCCCGCCGCGCCGGTGCCGGTGCCGGCCGGCGCGGTGCCCGTGCCCCCGCTGGTGCCGGCGCTGCCACCATCGTCATCGCTGCCGCAGGCCGAGATGATGGCGCTGATGAAGGGCACCGACAGCCCGATGACGGTGGCCCGACGCACGAACTCCCGGCGGGGCAGGATGCCCTTGGCGTACGACTCGACCAGATCGAGCTCCAGCGGTCCCACCTGGCGCCGGGCACGGTCGAATACTCGAAAGTCCATGTTCCTTACTCCCCCTGGAGCTCGCGGCGAGCCTCACGATGAGCCTCCCGGGCCGACTATAGACACCCGGGCGCCGGCCGGATACGACCGGAGAGGCCGGTACACCTGTACGGTGCACGGACACGGTCCACGGATACGGTGCACGGGCGTGGGCACCGGGGCCGGCACATCACCCGTCGTCCTGCGGGGCCGGGCCGCGCTCGACCGGCTCGCCGCGTTCCGCATGCGGACCGGGTGCCGGTCGGTGGCGATCATCGCCGACGGAGCAGTGGCCACGAACGGCTACGGCGATCGGGTTCGCCTCGCCCTCGAGCCCCGTGACGAGCGGGATGCCGAGCTGGTCGTGCACGTCGTGCCTGCGGGCGAGCCGACCGTGGGTTCGGTGGATGCCGGCGCGGCGGCGCTCGAGCACCTCGATGCTCCCCTCGTCGTCGGCCTCGGCGGTGGCTCCGCGCTCGACACCGCGAAGCAGGTGGCGGTGCTGCTGGCCGACCCCTCGGACGAGGGCATCGGCCGCTACCTGCTGGCGCGCCACGCGTTGCCCGGCCGCCGACCGCTCGTGGCCGTCCCGACAACGGCCGGCACCGGCGCCGAGATCACCCGCACGTGCGTCCTCGCCGACGACAGGTCTGGCGGTGAGAGCCGGAAGGTGTGGACCTGGGGCGACGCGCTGCTCCCCGACCTGATCGTCCTCGACCCCGAGGCCACCGCCACCATGCCACCCGTGGTCACGACGGGGACCGGGCTCGACGCGTTCGTCCACGCCGTCGAGGCGGTCACGGGGCAACGGCGGGACCAGCGGCCGCCGGAGCCCGCGCTGGCGGCGGTGGAGCTGGTCCGCGACCACCTTCCCTCCGCGGTCGCCGACGGCAGCGACCTTCGGGCGAGGGCGGCCATGCAGGAGGCCGCCTATCTCGCCGGCACGGCGATCGACGGGTGCGGGACGGGCATCGCCCACGCCATCGGCCACGCGCTGGGCAGCCTCTACCACGTCCCCCACGGCGTGGCGGTCGCCGTCGGGCTGGAGGCCGCCCTGGCCTGGAACGTCGAAGGTGCGCCGGACGCGTTCGGGTCCGTGGCCGCGGCCCTCGGTGTCGCCGTCGACGACCTGGCGGGCTCGTACCGCGCGCTGTGGGCCCGGAGTGGTCTGCCGGCTGCGGTCGCCGTGGTGCCCAATGTCCGGGTCGATGCGGACGCCATCGCGGCGACGATGGTGGCGGACGAGAACCTCCCCATGGTCCGCAACACGTGCCGCCCGCCATCCGGCGACGAGGTACGGGAGGTGGCCGGACGCACGGTCGCCGTCTGGACCGGTCTGCGGGCGGGGACTGGCGCCGCGCGATGAGCGTCATCGCCCGGATCGACATCTCGCATCACCGGCTGCCCCTCGACCCGCCGTTCCCGGCCTCGTGGGACACCAAGCCCCGTACCCACTTCCCGGTCACCATCGTGCGCGTGACGGACTCCGACGGTCGCGTCGGCGTCGGCTCGGGTGACGCGATGTACGGCTTCGACGACTTCGGTGACCTCTTCCTCGGCCGGGACCCGCTCGACCTGGACCGCCACCACGCGGTGCTGTCCAACATCGACTTCCACGCCGGGCGCCCGTGGCCGATGGACCTGGCGCTGTGGGACCTGGCCGGCCACCTGCAGGAGCGGCCGGTGTGGGACCTCCTGGGCGGCCGGGCCCGCCGGGTGCGGGCGTACGCGTCGAGTGGCGTGCATCGTCCGGTGCCCACCATGGTCGAGCTCGCGCAGCGGGTGCGGGCAGCTGGCTTCCCGGCGCTCAAGGTCCGCTTCGGTCGCCCGGACCCCGAGGAGGACCTGGCGGTCGTCCGAGCCGTCCGGGACGCCGTCGGCGACGGGCTGGAGCTCATGGTCGACTGCAACCAGGGATGGCGGATGCCCTGGGACACGGCGCCACCGTGGACGCTGGATCACGCCACCACCGTCGCCGAAGCGCTCCAGGCCGAGTCGGTCTACTGGATGGAGGAGCCCCTTCACCGCGGGGACTACGCCGGGTACGCCGAGCTCCGTAGGCAGGTGAGCATCCGGATCGCCGGCGGCGAGATGACCCGCGAGCCGTACGAGCTGCGCGAGCTGCTGGCGCGGGACTGTCTGGACGTGTTCCAGCCCGACTGCGTGTGCACGGGCGGCATCACCGGCCTGGCCGGGCTGGCGACAGAGATCGACGCGGCGGGCCGCGTGTTCACCCCGCACACGTGGGGCAACGGCATCGGGCTACTGGCCAACCTCCACCTGACGGCGGGCACGGTCGAGACCCCGTTCATCGAGTTCCCCTTCGATCCGCCCGAGTGGACCCCGGCCCGCAGGGACTACCCGCTCGTCTCCCCCATCGAGCCCGACGGCGAGGGCTGGCTGGAGCTGACGGACGAGCCAGGCCTGGGCATCCGCCTGGACGAGGAGCGCCTGGCCGCCACGGCCGCCCGGCAGGCCACGTTCACGTGAGCATCAATGATCCGGCGCGCAGGCGCTCCGTCAACCTGTCAGCCACGGCGCGGACGTGGCCGGCCAGGACGACGGGCGACCGCTCGCCCGGGAAGCGGTAGTTCGGTCCGTGGGAGTGGATGGCGGCAACCGCCGTCCCGTCGGCGCCGAAGACCGGCGCCGCCACGGATGTGGCGTCGGCCGAGAACTCCCCCACCAGCCAGACCGTTCCGGTCGAACGGATCTCGACCAGACGGCGGCGGATCGTCTCCGGATCGGTGACGGTGGCCGGGGTGAACGCGACCAGTTCTTCGGCGAGGACCTTCTCCACGTCGGGTTCGGGAGCGAACGCCAGCATCACGAGGCCGGACGGCGTCACGTGGACCGGCACCGCCTCCCCCGTCCAATCCCGCACCTGCACCTCGTCGGCGGGAGTCGTCTGGGCCAGGTAGCGGACCATCGCCCCGTCCAGGACGCTGAGGCCGGCGGCTTCGCCGGTGAGGAGGGACAGCTCGACCAGGAAGGGCCGGGCCAGGTCCGGGAAGGCCCGCGCAGGCCCCACCGTTCCGGCGATCTCGAGGACCAGCGGCCCCAGGCGGTACGGGCCGCCGGCGCCGTCCTGCTCGACGGCGTCGAGCCCTTCGAGCGTCGAGAGCAGGCGGGACACCGTGCTCTTGGGCAGGCTGGTCCGCTCCGCGATGTCCGTCACCCGGGCCGGGCCCGTCGACAGCGCCCTCAGGATGCCGAGCGCCCGCTCCACCGACTGGACCCCCGTGCTCACCGGGCCAGGCTACGCCGCCCGGCCTCGAGTTGTCCCGCAACGCGGAACCGTCCCGCTCTCCGGCCGAATCCAGTCCGTCCGGCCGCGTCCGGCTCGGGCCGGGAGGCTCAGGACGAGCGGAGCTGCCTGGGGGCGTGGCTGATCCAGGGGAGGCCGGCCTCCTTCCATGCGGCGAACCCGCCTTCCAGGTCCGCCACGTTCCGCAAACCCAGCTCCCGTTGGGCCAGGTCGGCCGACAGCGCCGACGAGTAGCCCTCCGAGCACATCAGCACCACTTCCTGATCGGGGCTGGTGAGCTCACCCAAGCGGTGCTCGCCCCCGGGGTCGAGCCGCCACTCGAGGACGTGCCGGGGGACCGGGATCGCCCCCGACACCTCGCCCTCCCGCCAGCGGTACTCCGTCGGACGCAGGTCGATCAGGAGCGCGCCGCGCCGGACCGCCGCCACGGTCTCGGTCGGTGTCAGCCTCCGGATACGAGCGGCGGCCGCCTCGTAGAGGTCGTCCGCCGCGCTCATGGCCGGCTCACGCCGCCGCGGGTTCGGGCGACTCCACCGGCAGCGTGCGCACGGGGACGGCCCCGCCGGGCAGCACGGCGTAGTACGTCATGGTCGTCAGTCTCGGGGAATAGGCGTGGATGCTGGTGGCCAGGCCCGGGCCCGGGTTGGTCAGGTTGTGCACGTAGCTCGGGCCGAACGACCTGATGCGGCCCCGCGGGATCCGCCGTTGGCGGAGCCGACCCGCCCCGGCCTGGCCGTGGTCCTCCAGCAGAGCGCCCTCGACGACCACGAACGAGCCGGCCGACAAGCCGTGATCGTGCAGCAGGGTCATCTGGCCGACGTCCCAGCAGATCAGCCAGACCTCGTGATCGTCCGCGGACACCACCCGCTCGTAGAAGCGGCGGTGGAGCTGGTGATGGACCCGGGGGCGCCACAGCTCGGGTTGCGCCGCGACAGACGACACCACCTCGATCAGGCGAGCCGGGCCGATCGCCGGCGTCGCACCGACGGGATCCTCCTGGTCCGGGCGGCGGATATCCGCCGGATCGATCATGGTCACGAAACGTGCCTCCTGCCCCTCCCGACCCGACTGCGCTCCGCCTGTCCGATCCACGCTGCCTGAGCAAGCTGTGGCGTCGGCCCCTCGCGGTGCGCCCCGGGCCAAAGCCTCCTTATGCCGATGCGACGTTCCGGATCGTAGTCAATGCCATGTTTCCGCAGCGTGACGAACATCACCGGTATGGGAACGATGCGTTCCCGATGCCAACTCGCCGACCGGGGCGCACGCTGAGCGAGCAGGGTCACGCTGAGCGTCACCACAGCCAGGACCAGTCGGATCGCCGGATCAGCCCGGATCAGCTTCGTGCCCGGCCGGGGTGCGGAGCCCGGTGTAGGCGTCGGCAGGGCTGATCGCGCCCGTCACGACCTTGTACATCTGGTCGCAGACGGGCATGGCGACGTCCAGGCGGTCGGCGAGCTCGTGGACGGTCACCGCCGACTTCACGCCCTCGGCGACCATCGACATCTCGGCCAGGATCTCCTCCAGCGGGCGCCCGGCCCCGAGCTGTTCCCCGACATAGCGGTTGCGGCTGTGCGGGCTGATGCACGTCGCGATGAGGTCGCCCATGCCGGCCAGCCCGGCGAACGTCGCCGGCTCCCCGCCCATGGCGACCCCGAGGCGGGTGAGCTCGGCCAGCCCGCGTGTCATCACCGCGGCGCGGGTGTTGTCCCCCACCGACAGTCCCTGAGCCATGCCGCAGGCCAGGGCGACGACGTTCTTGAGCGCGCCGCCGAGCTCGCAGCCGATGATGTCGTGGTTCGTGTAGATGCGCAGCAGGCCGCGGCGGAGGACGCGCTGGAGCGCGCCGGCGACGGCGAGGTCCTCGGTGGCGATCACGCTCGCCGCCGCCTGCCCGCTCATGATCTCCCGGGCGATGTTGGGGCCGGTGAGCGCGGCGGCGGGATGCCCGGGCAGGACGTCCTTGATGACCTCGGTCATGCGCAGCAGCGAGTCCCGCTCCAGCCCCTTGGTGAGGCTGACGACCGGGATCCAGGGGTGGATGGTGGTCTTGGCCGCCACCAGCGTCTCCCGGAACCCGTGCGAAGGCACGCCCACGATCAGCAACTCGGCCTGGGCAACGGCCTTCTCGATGTCGGACGTGGCCGTGAGCTTCGGTGGGAGGGTGCACCCGGCGAGGTAGGTCGAGTTCGTGTGGTCCTCGTTGATCTCGTCGGCCACCTCGGGCTTGCGGGCCCACAGGACGGTCGGGTGCCTCCCCGCCACCAGCGACGCCACGGTCGTGCCCCAGGACCCGGCCCCCAACACCACGATGCGCATGGCGGGATGATGGCACCCGGCGAAGCGGCAGAGGCGCCGGCCTTCGCTTTGGAGGGCGACTCGCGACGGGTGCGTCAGCTCAGGGTGTCGTCCAACCAGTCGAGGACGCGCTGGACGACCAACCAGCGGTTCAGCATCTCGCAATGGCCGCCCGCGCCCTCGGCGGCCTTGAAGGCCATCAGCGTGTTGGGCACCTTCAGTTGCGACATGAACTGCTCCGCGCCCATGGCGAGGATGTCGCCCTCCCCCGTGGCGCCGAGCACCGGACAGCGGATCTCCGCGGCGCGGCCGTCCATCGTGAAGTCGGCGATCGCCGCCAGGTACCCGCGCAGGTCCTGGACGCCGTGCACCCAGTACCCGCGTTGGACGACCTTCCACCTCAGGCCGCGGTCGGCCTCGATGGTGTTCGTGATCGATGCCGCATCGTCGTCGGAGATCTCGGGGAGGGCGGCCACGGCCTCGGCCGACAGACCGAAGAACTGCGCGAGGAAGCGCATGCCGTCGAGGATGCCCCACAGGGGTGGATCGGCCACGCAGGCGGCGAGGCGGTGCTCGCCGGACGCGGCGCGGGGCGCCAGGTACCCACCGAGGCTCCAACCGTGGAGCACGATCCTGTCGGGGTCGACGTCGGGTCGATCCACCACCGCATCGACGACGGCCGTGACCACCCGTTCCCAATCGGGGACCATCGGGACCGCGTCGTTCACGAGCAGCGCACCTTGACCCGGGCCGTCGAACAGCAGGCAGTGGTACCCGCGTTCGTCGCGGCACGACCGGTGGCGAGGTACATGTCAGCCATCGTGGCGTCGTAGCCGTTGGTGAGGATGAGGAGCGGTCGCCGCCCGCCGGCACCCCAGGCCCCGCCGCTGCCCGGGACGGCCGGGACGAAGTAGGCCGGCATCGTGTGCGCGTCGAAGGGGATCGACAGCGCCTCCGCCGGTGGATCACCGAGGGACATGGCCTTGTCGAGGGCGCTCATCTGGCGGTCGAACGCCGCCCGCAGGCGAGGGTCGACCGGCGAGCCGTAGAGGGGGTGATACGCCACGCCCGCGTAGCCGGCGGCCCGCAGCCAGTGGCCGCGCGCCGTGACAAGGTGACCGGCGGCCGAGGCCTTCGCCGCCGCCGCCTCGTGGTGGGCGACCGCGGCCATCCAGGCGTCGTGGAAGGCGCCGTCATCCGGCGGCTCGCTGGTCCCGGAGGCACCGCCGCCGGCGGGCGGCGTGCGCCTGCGCCTTCGCACCGGCCATCGAGTCGGCGATGGCGATGATCTCGCCCAGGTCGGCGCCGCTCGAACCCACGTAGCCGAGGGCCCAATCGGCGAACTCGTCGTGAAGCGGGTCTGCGAAAAGTTGCACGGCGCGGAAGCTACTCAGCCCCGCTCGGCCCCCGATCGGCCCAGGTCGACACCCACGGTCGACACCCGAGAACGGCTCACCGACCGATGAGTTGTCGCAGCCGCCGCCGTCGGTACGTACATTCCGAGCAAACAACCACCACGACGGGGGATCACGAGCATGGAGAACACTGCGAGCACGACGGCCACGATGGACGCAGGCGCCGCGGAAGCTGACGTCGACACCCTGCTGCTCGTCGGCACGACAAAGGGGCTGTTCTCGCTCCGCGCCCGCGACGAGCGGGAGCGCTTCGAGCTCGATGGCCCGTCGTTCCCCGGCGAGGAGGTCTATGCCACCTGCATCGACACCCGCAGCTCGCCCGCCCGGCTCTTCGTCAGTTCCGTCAGCAACCACTGGGGTCCCGTGCTGCGCCGCTCGGATGACCTCGGCGGGACGTGGACCGAGGACGAGACCGCGGCGCTCGTCTTCCCTGCCGGCAGCGACGCGGCGCTGGCACGGATCTGGCAGCTCGCCCCCGGTCCGGCCGACGAACCGGATGTCGTCTACGCAGGCGTCGAACCGGCGGCGTTGTTCCGCAGCGAGGACGGTGGCAGTCACTTCTCGCTCGTCGAAGGGCTGTGGAACCATCCTCACCGGCCGGAGTGGCAGCCCGGCGGCGGCGGGCTGTGCCTGCACACCGTGCTGTTGCATCCTGACGATCCCGACCGGCTGCTCGTCGCCATCTCGGCCGCTGGGGTGTACCTGACCGACGACGGAGGGAAGACCTGGCGGGCCGGCAACCGAGGCATCGTGGCCGGCTTCTTCCCCGACAACCCCGAGCCGGAGTTCGGACAGTGCGTCCACAAGGTGGCCCGTGACGCGGGCAACCCCGAACGGCTCTACCTCCAGCACCACGGCGGCATCTATCGCAGCGAGGACGGAGGAAGCTCCTGGCAGGCGATGACGGGCATCGCCGGGATGGACTTCGGCTTCCCGGTCGTCGCCCACCCGTCGCGACCCGACACGGCGTACCTGTTGCCGCTCGAGAGCGACGGTTTCCGGTGCACCCCGGACGGTCGCTGCACCGTGTGGCGCACGGCGGACGGCGGGAAGTCCTGGGAGCCGCTCACGTCCGGCCTTCCCCAGCACGACGCCCACCTCACGGTGCTCCGGGACGCCTTCACGACCGACGGTCAGGATCCGGCGGGCCTGTACTTCGGCACCAGGAGTGGCGAGGTGTGGGGATCGGTGGACGACGGTGACACCTGGCGCCTGCTGGCCGATCACCTGCCCCCCGTGCTCTCGGTCCGGGCGGCCCCCCTCCGGTGACGGCGCCGGCCGGGACCGTGCGGGTGCCGGTCCGCGTCCCGAACACGTTGCGCGAGCTCGTCGCCGGGGAGCGCACGGTTCTCGTCGACGTCACGGTCGACATCGCGGTCGACATCGCGGTCAACGTCGAGAACCCGGGCCACGACGTGCCGGTGACGGTCGCAGCCGTGCTCGACGCGCTGGCGGTCCAGCACGCTGCCCTCGAGCGCCGGGTCCGGGACGAGCTCGGGCGGACACGGATCCACGTGAACCTCTTCGTCGGCCCCGACAACATCCGCGACCTGGATGGCCTGGCCACCCCGGTCGCGCCAGGCCAGGAGCTCTCGATCATCCCGGCGATCTCCGGCGGCTGACACGCTGAGCCAGGCCGGGCCGGGCCAAGCCCGCGATCACATCCGCAGCACCTCCGAGGTCTGATGGTCCGCGCGTCGAGCGCGGGCCGGCTGTCGTCCCGACGGTTGAGCGCGGTCATGGTCCCGACCGCCTGGGCCGGCCCGTCCAGCCCTGCGGTCTGGCCGCGCCCGTTGCGTCGTGCCGTCGGGATAGGTGATCGTGAGCTGCCGGTCACAGGCCAGATGGAGCAGCCAGCCGCGGTCATGGACGGCGTGGTGGTGTTCGACGCACAACGGGAGCAAGTTGGCCAGATCGGTGGCGCCCCCGTGCTCCCACCAGCGCACGTGGTGCAACTTGCACCGCTCGAAAGGCGCGTCGCAGCCGGGGATGGCGCAGGTCGGATACAGAGCCCGAAGGGCTCTGCGTTGGGCCCGGTTGGCCAGCCGGGTGGTCCGGCCCAGGTCCAATCGACCCGGAGCGTGCAGGACGAGCCCGCGGTGGACGACGACGGGTGCCACGTGGCCCACCTCGAACACCCGGCGCAGGACGTCGGCCGGGAGCTCGACCGGGAGACCCCAATCCACCGCCGGCGACCCGGCCGCGTCGGGTGCGGACGCGTCGACCACGACCACCACCTCCGGCCGCCCAGCGCGAGCAACGGTCCCACCGGTCAGGGCGGCCAGGGCGTGGGCCCTCAGGAAACCCTGGCGTTCGAGCGGGTCGCTCGGGCAGTGGTCAGGCACTTGCTCCGCGAACAGAGCCTCGACGGCGCCCGTGAGCCGTCCGTGGAGTCGCAACCCGGTCTCGGGATCGAAGCGACCGGTCAGGCACCACATGCCGTCGCCGTCTACCCAGGTCCGCAACCTGGTGGATCGGCGTTGCTGTTCCAATCGGGCCATGTCGTCATCGCGGCGGATCTGGCGGACCTCGGCGGCTACGGCACGGCGCAACTCGTCGGGCGTCGACCGTGATGCCACCTCGACCAGCGCTTCGGCCCGATCGACAAGGGCGTGGCGTTGCCCAGGTTCGAGTTGGCGCAGGGCCTGGCTGAGGACGTCCACGTGCGCTCCACCGACAGCCCCGCCGGCCAGCGCGTCATCCAGTGCTGGGATCCGCTCGACGGTGCGCGCCCGCTCGAGCACCCGCCCGGCGTCCCGCAACGAGGTGCGTGCCGCACCGGCCAACTCCTGCTCGGGAAACGAGGCCACCTCGGCCAACTGCGAAGCGAGCTGCACGTCGCGCCCGTCCAGCCACGCCCGCAGACGGGCCGCCGACGCGACCGCCGCAATCAACGTTGCGCGGTCCCGACAGCCCGGATCGACTCCTACCACGATCCCAACCCACTTGTGGACCTCGATCGAGATCCCTGGGTCCAGGTCACCCGCTTCCGCCAACGCCAACATACGAACAAACGTACGACAGGGGTGATACAGAGGAGTGCTACAGAGCGGCGCGAGACGGCGTCGCAGGCTCCGACGAGCGACCGGCCGAACCGGACCACCATCGGCGGCAACCGTGAGGTCAGGGTGCCGGTGGGTGATCCGGCTCGGTCGCGCCGGCGATCAGCGTCGTTCGCTCACGGTGCCCGCGCTCCGGCGACGGAAGCGGGCGATGTACACGCGGCTCGGGCGGCCGAGGTAGTAGCTGGGGACGATGGGGCTGGCCTCAGGGCCGGCCGGGGCGGTGCTGACGGGGCTGTGGTAGCGATGCATAGCTCCCTGTACGGCCCGTGCCCGACACCGGTTCTGATGCCTCCTGTCACACGTCGCGTCGTCCTGTCACACGTCGTCGTCGTGGAACAACGACCCCGCGAGGTACTTCAGGCCGGAATCGACCTGGGCCGTCAGCACGCGATGCCCAGGCCCCAACCGGCGCGCGGTGGCCAGTGCGGCGACGAGGTTGGCCCCGGTGGACGGTCCCGAGAAGAGTCCCTCTCGGCGCGTCGCCAGGCGGGCCATGGCGAAGGCGTCGGCCGTCGGCACGGCGACCACGTCGTCGATCTCCTCGGGTGAGAGGAGCTCGGGCCGGAACCCCACCCCGCCGCCCTCGATGCGGTGGGTGCCCGGAGATCCGCCCGACAGCACCGCGGACTCGCCGGGCTCGACGGCGATCCTGGTCAAGGCCGGATAGTGGCTGCGCAGCGCGCGACCGACACCGAGGAAGCACCCGGCCGTCCCGACGTACAGGCACATGGCGTCGATCGTGCCCGGCACCTGCTCGACGGCCTCCTCGCCCAGGCGCCGGTACCCGTCCACCATGTCCGTGTTCCTGAACTGGTCGGTCTGGTACGCCCCGAGCTCCGCCGCCAGCTCCGCGGCGCGGGCCCGCATCCGGGGAATGAGCTCGGGCGTGATGCCTTCCGGGCTGGGGAGGACGTCGAGCCGGGCGCCGAACGCCTCCATCGTGCGGAGCTTCTCGTCGGCGAACGCGTCCGAGGTCACGATCTGGAGCGGGTAGCCCTTCACCGCGCACACGAAGGCCAACGAGCTGCCGGTGCTGCCGCCCGTGTACTCGACCACCCACTGCCCGGGACTAAGGCGCCCGTCCCGTTCCGCGCCTTCGATCATGGCCAGCGCCATGCGGTCCTTGTACGACCCGGTCGGGTTCGCCCCTTCGAGCTTCACCCACACCTCGGCCATCCCCGGCTCGACCAACTGCGCCAGCCGCACCGCCGGCGTGTTCCCGATCCCGGCCAGCATCCCTTCGGTCATGCCACCTGCTTAGTCGCGGGTGCGATGGGGCATTGCGACGGGTCCGGCAGGAGCGGCGGCCCGTCGACCGGGCAGTAGCGGCGCCGCGCCGACCGAGCCGCCCGGGCGCCTGGCGCGAGACCCACGAAGCTGATCGGTGCGGCGGCGGCGGCGATCGCGGCGGTGATGACGAGAGACGTGCTGACGGCGTCGCTGACCTCGGCGGGACCGACGGCCGACGTCAGCCCGGAGATGACCGGGATCAGCGCGAGGGACGCCAGGCTGGCGGTGCGAGCGATGGCGTTGTTGACCCCCGAGGCCACGCTCACGTGGTCGGGGCTCACCGAGCCCATCACCGTCGCGGAGAGCGGTGCCACGAACGTCACGAGACCGATGCCGACCAGCACCGCTCCCGGAAGCACGTCCGGGAGCCATGAGGCGTCCGGGCCGATGCGGGCCAGCAGGAGCAGCCCGACGGCGAGCACGAGTGGGCCGGCCGTGAGCTGGAGCCGGGGACCGATCCGCTGCGCCACCTCGCCCGACCGGGCCGACAGCGCGAGCATGAGGACGGTCGCCGGCAACAGCGCCGTGCCCGCCGCCAACGCCGACCAGCCGGCTCCCACCTGCAACTCGTAGGCGACCAGGAAGAACGAGACGCCGATGGCCGCGTACAGGACCACGGTCGCCAGGTTGGCCACCGTGAACTCGCGGCTCCGGAACAGGCTCGGGGGCACGAGCGGATCGCCTGCGTGCAGCATGCGGTGGACGAAGGCGGCGATGGCCACCACGGCCAGTCCTCCCGCGACGAGCACCGCCGGATCGGTCCAACCACGCACGCCGGCCTCGGTGAACGCCCATGTCGCGGCCCCCAGTCCGGCGACGGCGAGGGCCGCGCCGAGCATGTCCAGCCCTCGGGCGGCGTGGGGATCACGGGTCTCCGGCACGGCGACGGCGGCACACGCGATGGCGAGCGCGGCGACGGGCACGTTGATGAGGAAGGCCCAGCGCCAGCCCGGTCCGTCGACCAGCCACCCTCCGACGAACGGACCGATCGCTCCCGCCACTCCGCCGAGACCCGACCATGCGCCGACCGCCCGGGCCCGGTCCTCCTCCCGGAAGCTCGCCTGCAGGATGGCGAGGCTCCCGGGCGTGAGGAGCGCGGCCCCGACCCCCTGCAGCACCCGAGCGGCCACGAGCACACCCACACCGGGCGCCGCGCCGCACAGCAGCGACGCCACGGCGAACCAGATCGTGCCGACGACGAAGACCTTCCGTCGTCCGTAGCGGTCACCGAGGGCGCCGCCCAGGAGGATCAAGGACGCCAGCGCCAGCAGGTAGCCGGTCAGCACCCACTGCAGCGCGCTGACGTCGACGCCGAAGTCCTCCCCGATGTGGGGCAGCGCCACGTTGACGACGGTGGCGTCGAGCATCGCCATGCCGCTCGCCGCGACCGTGGCGGTGAGGGCGACCCGTCCGCGGAGAGAGTGCAGGACGAGGCCGTCCGTGGGCGAGGCGGCGTCGATCTCGCCGCCGGCCGCTCGGTCGACTGGCACCGGCCGATGATGCCGCACAGACGGACGGGGCGCGCCATCCGGGCACCAACGCGCTGACCTCACGGCATCGGAGGTCGGCGGGAGTTGGTCGGGCTAGGCGCGGTCCCACAGCCGAGCGGCGCGGCACGCCTCCACGAACCGCTTCGCGGCGCCTCGGCGCGACAGGTCGAAGTACCCGTCGTCGATGCTGTCGCCGAGACCGGCCGCGACGAACAACGGCTCGGACGCGGGGACGCGACCGATGAACTTCTTGTGGTTGTGGGCGTCGGTCACGAAGTCCTTGGCGGCCGGCATCGCAGCCAGCGTCGTGGCGCCCTCGTCGGAGGTCACCACGGCGACGGCGTCGTAGAGGACGGACGGGCCGCCGCCCAGCATCTGCTGCGCCGCCAGGTGGCTGCCGTCATCGAGGTCGACGCCGTCGATGGTGGGCGCCACCACCTCGAGGGTGGCCTTCTCGGCCCGAATGGCGGTGCTCAACGCCTTCACGGCCGCCGCGGGCGCTCCATCGGTGACGAGCAGCCCGACCTTGCGACCGCCGAACGTGTCAGGGCCGCCGAGCAGGATGCTGAGGGCCGGGGACGGCGGCAGGGAGTGGTCGGGCGCGGCCGCCGGCTCCGAGGCCGGCGGCAACGTCGTCATCCCCAGCCCGTCGGCTATGCGTCGGGCCAGGTCCTCGTCGGCGTTGCGCAGGTTGGCCACCATGCGCTCCCGGATCTCGGCCCGCTCCACCTTGCTCAGCTCGAACGTGAAGGCATCAGCGATGTGCTGCTGCTCGACCGGGGCCTGGCTCCGGTAGAACAGGCCGGCCTGGCTGTAGTGGTCGGCGAAGCTCGAAGCCCGTAGGCGTCGCTTCTCCCCGCCCTCGGCGGCTGTGAACGACTGGAAGCCGCCGTCCGGGTCTTCGCGCGGCCCACGCTCGTCGCCGGTGTACGAGTTGGGCTCGAAGTTCACGCGCCCGTGGGGGTTGATCATCGCCATGTGGCCGTCCTGCTGGAAGTGCGCGAACGGGCACTTCGGAGCGTTGATCGGCAGGTGGGTGAAGTTCGGGCCGCCCAAGCGCTTGAGCTGCGTGTCGAGGTAGGAGAAGTTGCGACCCTGGAGCAAGGGGTCGTTCGTGAAGTCGACACCCGGGACGATGTTCTGCGTGCAGAAGGCCACCTGCTCGGTCTCGGCGAAGAAGTTGTCGACCATCTGATCGAGCACGAGGCGACCGACCGGACGGACCGGGAGGACCTCCTCCGGGATGAGCTTGGTGGGGTCGAGCACGTCGAACTCGAACGAGTCGGCGAACGCGTCGTCGAACACCTGCAGACCGAGCTCCCACTCAGGGAGGTCGCCGCTCGTGATCGCGTCCCACAGGTCGCGGCGATGGAAGTCCGGATCGGCTCCGTTGATCTTGACCGCCTCGTCCCACAGCACGGACTGCATGCCCTGCTTCGGCTTCCAGTGGAACTTCACGAACCGCGACTCGCCGGCGGCATCGAGCAGCCGGAACGTGTGGACGGCGAAGCCCTCCATGAACCGGAACGACCGCGGGATCGCACGATCCGACATGACCCACATCAACATGTGCGTCGACTCCGGCATCAGCGATACGAAGTCCCAGAAGTTGTCGTGAGCCGACTGCGCCTGCGGGAACCCGCGATCCGGCTCCGGCTTCACGGCGTGGATGACGTCCGGGAACTTGATGGCGTCCTGGATGAAGAACACCGGGATGTTGTTCCCGACCAGGTCCCAGTTGCCCTCCTTCGTGTACAGCTTCACCGCGAAGCCGCGGACATCGCGCGCCAGGTCGGACGATCCCTTGCTGCCGGCCACGGTCGAGAACCGTACGAACGCCGGGGTTCGCTCGCCTGCGCGCTGGAAGATGTCGGCTCGGGTGATGTCGGCGAGCGACTCGTAGGTCTCGAAGAAGCCGTGGGCCCCGTAGCCGCGGGCGTGCACCACCCGCTCGGGGATCCTCTCGTGGTCGAAGTGGAAGATCTTCTCCCGGAAGTGGAAGTCCTCGAGCAGCGCGGGCCCGCGCTCGCCGAGGCGCAACGTGTTCTGGTCGTCGGCGACGGGCACACCTTGTTGCGTCGTCAATCGATCCGAAGGACCGGTCGCCACCTGATGGGTCTCGCCACCGCTCCCGACATCGGCGGAGGACGGGCGAGGGTTGGCCGCGGCGGGGCGGGCCGGCTGACGTCCGCGTCCCTTTGGCTTCGCGGCGGGTCTGCGCGGTGCGGCCATAGCTGTCTCCGATCGTCGGTTCGCCGACTCTTCCCTGGTGCTCGGGATCCAAACCTGACCCGATGCCGCCGGGCGCGGGTCAGTCGCCGTCGAGCTCGAGGAAGCCGTCGCGCAGCAGCCGTCGCGCCAGCACCGCACGCGAGGTGTCGTCGAGACCCGCCAGATCGGCGACCCGCAGCTCCGTCCGCTCCAGGACCACCTCGAGCGCCGGACGCAGCGCAGCCGGCCCACGGAGCCGGCGGCCGGACCGCTCCAGCACGACCGTGTCGCCATCGTCCACGAGCCAGAACGGCTCCTCGCTCGCCCGGCGCAGGCTGGTCTCGTCGCTGATGGCGTGGGCATCGAGCACCGCCCGCAGGGTGCCGCGGGGTCCGGGCCGGGGCCGCCGCCGCGCACGCTGCACCTCCCGTGCCGCGACGGGCTCGGGATCTTCCGCCGCCAACCTCTCCGCGCTCTCCTTGAGCACCCAGGTCAGCTCCGCACTCAGCTCCTCGATACGACCGGGCCGGGCGAAGCCCAGCGGCAAGGGTCGCCGCAGCTCCTCCTGGTCGTCGACGAGGCGCTGCAGCACCTGCCGGTAGCTCCTGGCCAGCAGCCCGATGGTGATGTGCAGGCTGTGCTGCTGCTGCGACGCCGCGCTGTGGCCGGTCCCGGCCGGGAGGTACAGGACGTCGCCCGCTCGCAACGTGAGCTCCCCCAGGCCGTCGACGCGCCAGACCTTCTCGCCTTCGACCTGGAGCACCAGCACCTCGTGGGTGTCGGCGTGGTGGCGCAAACCGGTCGCTCCGGGAGGGCTGAGGTAGGCGTTGGCCTGGACGCGATGACTCGTCGCCTCCCCGAGCTCGTCGGCGAAGCGTTGCAGCGGGGGCCACAGGTGGTGCAGCCCCTGCAACACGATCGTCGCCCCACCCGCCGCGAGGGCGACGACGCTGGCCAGGTCCGCGGCGTCGTCGACCACGCTCCCACCCAGGCGGATGGATCGGGTCACGTCCGACGACGGCAGCGTCGTCCCGTCCCGTACCAGTCTGAACGCCGGACGCCGCATCGCGGTACCGAGCAGGTGCTCGACCGATTCGACGGACAGCAGGTCCGAGAAGGGGCCGCGTTGCCGCCATATCTGGGGCCGCCGACCCCAGATCTGGTCCTGGAATGTCTCGACGTCGGCGACGCAGCGAGCGAGGGCATCCAACTCGTCGTGCACCAAGCGACTTTGGCCGGGCTGGAGGATTGCCAAACGTCGACGGTGGGCATGGGGAGCGCCATGACATTTCTCAACGATGACGACATGAGCTCCGAGCCCACCGAGGAGACGGAAGATCGCGACCAGGGCGGCGCCGCCGGTCGGGACACTGGCGACGAGCCGACCGAGGCCGACGAGAACCTGGATGCAGGCGGCGAGGGACCTCTCGACACCGGCGACGAGGCCTGAGCGCCGGTACGACCAGCGATCCTGGCGGCACGCCGACCCGGGCGGCCGTCAGGAGGGCGACGCGACGGACGCGACTACCGCACGGACCCGACACGTCGGCGCGCACCGGCGATCGTGAGCAGCAGGAGGCCGCCGGCCAGGAAGGCCAGGGCCCAGCGCACCGGTGTGCCGGCGTCGGTGCCCGACGTGCTGACCCCCCGTCGCGGCGGCGTGGCCGGCGGGTCGGTCGGCAGGACGGCTCGGACCCGTGTGTCACGAACCGAGCCGTGGGTCGCCGCTCTTTGCTGGCGCATGACGGTCGCGGATGGTTCACTATCTGGCCGACCGCCATTCATCCGCAGTCAAGGAGCGTGAGCAAGGCTCCCAGCCGAGCACCCCGGTTGCCGGCAGCGGGGGCCGGCCGCAGGTGACGACACCAGTTCTGCGATCCCGGCGGACGTCGGAACCGCAGCGGAGCGGAGGACCCCGGACGAGATGTTCAACCTACGAAACCGCAGCTTTCTCAAGGAGATCGACTTCCAGCCGCGGGAGCTCCGCCACCTCCTGGAGCTCTCCTCCGCATTGAAGGTCGCGAAGTACGCCGGTACCGAGGCGAAGCGGCTCGAGGGAAAGGAGATCGCCCTGATCTTCGAGAAGTCCTCGACGAGGACGCGCTCGGCGTTCGAGGTCGCGGCGTTCGACCAAGGCGCACATGTCACCGCGGTCTCCGGCGTCGACTTCATCCACACGGACGTGTGGGTGTCGATGGGCGAGTCCAAGGACGTGTGGAGCAAGCGCGTCGAGCTGCTCCGGCCGTACCAGGTGAGCTCGGCCCTCCTCGAGAAGACGGGCAACCCCAAGGTCAAGTTCATGCACTGTCTCCCTGCCTTTCATGATCCGAACACGACCGTCGGGCGGGAGATGATGGAGCACACGGGCATGAGCGAGGGCCTCGAGTCACTGGCGAGGTCTTCGAGTCCCAGGCCAGCATCGTCTTCGACCAGGCCGAGAATCGACTGCACACGATCAAGGCGCTGCTGGTCGCGGCCTTGGGTTCCTGAGGGCCGGCACCACGGTCGCCCCTGACCACACCAAGGGGGACTGACATGACTGGATTCGGTGTGCACTCGGAGGTGGGGAAGCTCCGCAAGGTCATGGTCCACCGCCCGGACCTCAGCCTGCAGCGCCTCACGCCGTCCAATCACGACGAGCTGCTGTTCGACGACGTCCTGTGGGTCGAGCGGGCCCAGCAGGAACACGATCAGTTCGTCGCCCGCATGCAGGAACGGGGCGTCGAGGTGTTCCTCCTCTCCGACCTGCTCGCTGAGGCCCTGGCCGCCAGCGACGACGCGCGGCAGCGGCTCATCGAGCTGGTGGCGTCCGAGTACACCGTCGGCTGGTCCCTGGTCGACGAGATCAGGGCCCTCCTTGCCGACCTGAAACCTGACGAGCTGGCCAAGCACCTGATCGGTGGTCTCACCGTCGCCGAGGCCGGAGCTGGACCTGCAGGCGGCCCGGAAGGTATCTCTCATCGGCGCGGCGCTCGACGATCCGAGCGAGTTCGTGCTCCCACCTCTGCCCAACTCCCTCTTCACCCGCGATTCGTCCTGCTGGATCTATGGAGGCGTCTCGATCAACCCGATGTACTGGCCGGCGCGCGGCGGGAGGCCTACAACGTCGCTGCCATCTACAAGGCGCATCCGATGTTCTCCGGCGCCGACTTCGAGTTCTGGTATCCGCCCGAGGGCGCCGACGGTCGGTTCGAGACCGCGGACTTCGGCCTCGCCTCCCTGGAGGGCGGTGACGTCATGCCGATCGGCAACGGAGCTGTGCTCATCGGCATGAGCGAGCGGTCGCAGGGCCGGATGATCGAGCAGATCGCGAATGCGCTGTTCGCGAGGGGGCGGCCGAGCGGGTGATCGCCTGCGTGATGTCGAAGGACCGCGCGCACATGCACCTCGACACCGTGTTCACGCTCCTCGACCGGGACAAGGCGACGGCGTACCCCAGGGTCATCGGCGAGATCCGCGCCATCAGCCTTCGCCCCGGCACGAGCGCCGGCGACTTCCACGTGAGCGAGGAGGCCAGCTTCCTCGACGCGGTGGCGGACGCGATGGGCGTGTCGACGCTGGAGGTCGTCGAGACCGGTGGTGACGCCTACCAGCAGGAGCGGGAGCAGTGGGACGACGGCAACAACGTCGTCGCGCTGGAGCCCGGAGTCGTCATCGCGTATGAGCGCAACACCTACACGATCGCCAGGATGCGGGACGCCGGGGTCGAGGTGATCGAGATCGAGGGCTTCGAGCTCGGCAAGGGCCGCGGCGGCGGCCATTGCATGACCTGCCCGTTGCTCCGCGACCCGGTGTAGCCCGAGCCAACCGACTGCATTCGAGGGGCGCGATCATGAGCGAGACGACAGCCGGCTCGCAGGAGAGCTCGGCTTCACCCACTGCCGTTGCTGACAGCCGATGACGGACTCCGCTGCGGTCGACCGCCCGTCGGGCGGGGACGAGGTGGCACGTCGGTGGCTATCGGTCCGGCAAGCCGCGTTCATCGGGGTCGGTGCGATGGTCGGCGCCGGGATCTTCTCCCTGCTCGGCGCCGCCGGCGAGGTCGCCGGCGCCGCGGTGTGGATCTCGTTCCTGATCGCCGGCGCCGTCGCCGGCCTGCAGGGCTACTCCTTCGCCAAGTTCGGCGCCCGCTATCCGTCGGCCGGCGGGCTGCTCGAGTACGTCGCCCGCGGCTACGGCGACGGGCACATGACCGGCGTCATCGCCTGGCTGCTCCTCGCCGCCAACGCGATCATGACCGGCATGGTCGCGGTCTCCTTCGGCAGCTACGCGAGCGCCGCCGTCGCGGACGGCGAGCGAGCTGGGTCAAGATGTTCGCTGTCCTCGTCGTCGTGGTCATGGCAGCGCTCAACGTCCTCGGCTCGCAGGCGGTCGCCAGGGCCCAGACCGTCGTCGTGGTGGTCGTGATCGGCATCCTCACCGCTGTTCGCCGTCACGACGCTCGCCAACCTCGATCCTGACCTGCTGGCCTTCTCGGGCTACCCGTCGCTGCAGCGACATCGTCGTCCAGCGTCGCGTTGACGTTCTTCGCGTTCCTCGGCTTCGGCATCGTCACCTTCACGGCGAAGGACCTCGCCGACCCGGCCCGCTAGCTCCCCGGGCGATGTACCTGGCGCTCGGCATCGCGACCGTCATCTACGTCGCCGTCGCCCTCGGCGTCTTCGGCACGCTCACCGTCGACGAGGTGATCGACTCCGGAGGCACCGCCCTCGCCGTCGCCGCTGAGCCGACGCTCGGCCGGGCCGGCTACTGGCTGATGAGCGTGACCGCGCTGTTCGCGACGGCGGGCGCGACGAACGCCGGGCTGTACCCGGCCACCGGGCTGTGCGAGCAGATGGCCCGACGGGCCAGTTCCCCCCGCTGATGGGTCGTCGGGTCGGCGGCCGGGTCCGGCCGGGCTCGTGATCACGGCGGCGGTCGCGATCGTCCTCGCGGTCGGGTTCGACCTGAGCGCGATCGCCTCGATCGGCAGCGCGATCGCGCTGCTCGTCTTCACGCTCGTGACGTCGGCCACCTCCGCGTCTGCGCAGCGAGACCGGCGCCCGTCCCGGCTCGCTCGTCCTTGCCATCGTGAGCACGGTCGTCGTGCTTGTGGCGTTCGCGCTCACGACGCTGGTCGAGGAACCCGCGACCGCCGTCGCGCTGGTGGTGATCCTGCTCGTCAGCATCCTCCTCGACCTCGGCTGGAAGCGACGTCGGGACGCTGGGCTCGCTGTCACGTGAACTGTGTCGCCGGGCGTGGCGCGCAGCATGCCGGACCGTGCGGTCCACCGGCGCCGCAGCCAGGTCCATCGACATTCGTTCGTCATAACAGGACGGCCACGCCACGGCCCGGGTGAGCGGGCCACCAGCTCATCATGACTTCAGCGGGTGGAGGTGAGGGGAATCGAACCCCTGGCCTCAACAGTGCGATTGAAGACCGGGCGGATCCTGGCGGACACCCGCACACATGAACACCTGGTCAGCGGCCGCGCCGAACACTGCTCGACACTGGTGTGCAGCTGGCGGATGTGCCATGGATGTGCCATCAGGCGGCAGGTCGCACGGCCAGGGGGTAAGGCCGCTGAGGTCGGACTCGCCGTGACGCCGCCGGGCAAGAGCGCGGACGCGGAGCCCGGTAGTGTCCCAATGTTCCGAGGAGCCCATGCCGTCTGCCGAAAGCTCTGGCACTACCGAGCGGCGCAGGGGCAGGGAGTGCGAGCGATCGTCGGTCAGGTAAGGCACCATGTCGACGGTGTCGCGGGAGCTGCGTCACAGTGCGGCGACCAGTGGGACGCTCGACGTGGCCCATCGCCGATCCTGGCGACCTGCTGTGGCGGCGTCGAGCCAGCGCGGACGGCCAGCCGGCAACCTCGCGGTTCTTCTCACACGGGCTCCACGATAGCGCGTCTGCCGAACCTCCACGCCTAGGACGCCCAGCCGGCGATCGAAGCCGTCGTCGGTCCAGCCCCAGGTAGTCGGTAGAAGCGGCAGCCCATGTTCAGCGGGTGCACCAAAGATTGCCCGTGCGAAGCCGGCACGGCAGAGCAACTCCCACCCCAAGCAAGCAGATCGCACCCAGCGCCCGCCCCAAGTGGTCGGGATCGACATTCAAGGCCCAGACCTACCCGTGGACGCGTCGGCATCGTCCTCCGCCGCCAGACCTGATGAAGCCCGCCACCGTCGTCCCTCGTCCTCTGCCACCAACACGCGGACGGCAAGGAGCATTCCTCTCTCGCCGCTGCCTCCGCAGCGCCGCCCGCTCCTCCACCGAAAGGCGTCGAGGTACGGCTCCGGCATCAGCCCTCCACGATACGCGGCTTGCCAGCCCGACATCCAGCCGATCGCAGCCGCGTCTCGAGCGTCGCCACCCTCACCCGGTAGGCCACGATCACGATAGTGATGGCGTTGTACAACGGGCCGCGGACCGATATTCGCCGGCCCGTGCGGCCAAGGTGGGGTTGTCGATGTCGATCCTGGTCACATTGGCATGGCCGACCCGTTTCGTAGGCGCCGCGGGGGTGTGATGTTCTGACACTCCAGGAGCCCTCGGTAGCGCTAAACCGGCGTGGTCGCACAGGTCGTTTCGGGCCTGGGACCGTGGCACGATCAGGGGAGTGACTTCGCGTTCGCCGGATGCGCTCTGGATACACGTGCGTTCGAGTTGCGACGGCACGGTGGTGTCGCGTTGGAGCCGCAAGTGCTGGAGGTGTTCGCGTTCCTCGCGCGTCATCGGACCGTCTGGTGTCGAAGGAGGAGATGCTCGACGAGGTTTGGGGGGATCGGTTCGTGAGCCGAGCGGCGCTGACGAGCCGCATCAAGGCCGCCCGTCGTGCCGTGGCGATGACGTTGCTGTCCAGGCGGTCATCCGGACGGTGCACGGAAGGGGGGACCGCTCGTTGGCGACGTCGAGGAACTGGCTCGCGACGACGAGTCCGTCGTTGTAGCGACGTCGCCAGGTGGGTCGAAGCCGTGCGGTATGCCCGCAACGCTGGGTCGGCGTCGCCTACCATCACCGTTGCCGCTTCGCCCGATATCGTCCTCGTGCCCGGCTTCGTCTCTCATGTCGAGTCGACTGGACGAGCCGCGCCACGCTCACTTCTTGACGCGGCTCGGCAGCCTCGGACGGTTGATCCGCTTCAAAAAGCGCGGCACGGGGCTCTCGGATCGTCCGACGGAGCAGCCGCCTGATCTGGAGACCCGCATGGGCGACGTCCAGACGGTGATGGACGCGGCAGGGAGTCGTCGAGCGGTCCTCTTCGGAGATTCCGAAGGTGGCCCGATGGCGGTGCTGTTCGCGGCGTCGTATCCGGATCGCACAGCGGGGCCTCATCTTGTATGGCACCTATGCCCGTCGCACCGCCACTGACGGCGTACCCGTGGGCAGCCACCATCGACGAGCGGCGCCGGTACGGCGAACAACTCGAGCAAGACTGGGGTTGGGAGGCGGACATGCGCTTGATGTGTCCGAGCGTGGATCAGGCTTTGGCTCGTTGGTGGGGTGAACGCTGTCGAGCCGCAGCGAGTCCCGGGCGTGGCCCGAGCCTTGATTGTTGAGATGAACTCGCTCATCGACGTCCGCGACGTGCTGCCTGCGGTGCAGGCGCCGACCTTGGTGCTGCACCGATCGGGAGACCGCGATCGGCGAGTCGAGGAGGGCCGGTACCTTGCATC
>CAWEYT010000012.1:0-38909 GCA_963813375.1 uncultured Acidimicrobiales bacterium
ACACTGTTCGTCAACACGCGCGTCGAGCCTCGGATCGATCACGGCGAAGGAGCCCTTGAGGTGTTGGTCGCCCGTGGAGTACGCGGTCTAGACGACTTTTCTGTCGTCGCGAGAAGCGCCGAACGCCCCGATCTGGAGCACGCTGGGATACTCGACCGCTCACCGACACCGCCACTAGGAGGACCAGAACCGGTCGCTCTCGGCGGGGAGCGCGTCGACCATCCAGAGCTCGGTGATCCGGCCGTCGCGAACCGTGGCCAGCTGGCCGCTGAAGTTGTGGAGCGACCGGCCATCGCGCTCGGCCCGCACCACGACCATGACGAGGACCCGACCCGGTTCCACCTCGACGATGTTGGGCACGGTCAGCTCCAGGTTGGCCGAGGGCACGTCCATGGCGCGGAAGGACTCGACGTAGTCGTCGCGACCCGCGCTGCGCACCCCACCGTCCGCCGTGGTGACGTGACCGACGAACCCGGCGCGAGCAACGCGGCGACGGCTTCGAGATCGCCGGCCCGGAATCCCGCGACGAAGCGGCGGACCACCGCCACGGCGTCCGCCGGGCCGAGTGCGGACTCGGAGGTCACCCGCCGCCGCTGTGCTCGATGACGCCGCGGATGTTCCTGCCGTCGTCGAGGTCCTGGTACGCCCGGCTGATGTCCTCGAGGGCGTAGCGGCTCGTGACGGCGTCGGCCAGGTTGAGCTGACCCCGACGCCAGAGATCGACCAGCATCGGGATGTCGTGGTGCGGGCTGGACAGCCCGTAGAGCACGCCGACGACCGTCTTGGCCCAGGCACTCATGATCGTGCCGGGCAGCTTGACGGTCTCCGCCTGCGGATCGTGCGACATGCCCGTCAGGACCAGGGTCCCGCCCTTGCGGGTCAGGGCGAAGCCCTGCGAGCACGACCTCGGCGGACACGTTCCCCACGGTGACGATGACCTTGTCCGCCATGACCCCTGAGGTGACGTCGGCGAGGGCTGCTTCCGCCTCCTCGTACGACGGGAAGCAGAGGTGAGCTCCGAGCTTGGCCGCGAACTCAAGCTTGAAAGGCTGAGGATCGATGCAGGCGACGACCGAGGCTCCGGCCGCCAGCGCTCCTTGCACTGCGAACGACCCGACGCCCCCCACGCCGATGATCGTGACGACGTCACCGGGAGTCGACGCGAGCGGCGTTGACGGCCGAACCCCAACCGGTCGGGACGCAGCAGGCCAGCAGGCAGACCAGATCGAGGGGCACGTCGGGCGGGATCCGCACGACGGAGCCCCTGGCCATCGTGGCGTACCGGGAGAAGGCCCCGACCCCGCAGAAGCCACCCATGTCGTCGTCGCCACGATGGAACCGGAAGGTCCCGTCAGGGCACATCCCTGTGAGGGCGTGCGCGCCGAGATCGCACAGATAGGGCGCACCGGTCACGCACCACCGGCACCGGCCGCAGGTGGGCACGATGGAGGCGACGACGTGGTCACCGGGCTGCAGGTCGTCGACCCCAGGACCGATCTCCTCGACCACGCCGGCCCCTTCATGTCCTCCGACGATCGGGAGCCGCCCGGCCGACCCGAAGCGAAGGTGCTCGTCGGAGCGGCACAGCCCCGTGTACTCGAAGCGCACCTGCACCTCACCGGCCCGCGGAGGGTCGACCTCCAGCTCCACCACCTCCCAGTCGGCAGACTCTGCGAACAGGGCCGCCGCGCTGGTCGTCCTCATCCGTCCGCGTCCCGGGCCCCGGCGTGTGCGGTGCGGCCGGACTCGTGCTCCGGGAAGAGCTCCGCGTAGGTCTCACCCTCCACGTAGGGGTGTCTGGCCAGCTCGCTCTCGTCGACGTCCACCCCGAGACCCGGTCCCGAGGGAGCCGTCAATGTCCCGTCCGTGATGTCGGTGAGGCCGAGCCCCGGGTTGTCACCGATGGCGGTGATCATCGGCTGATCGCCTTCGATGTCGAACTCGAACAGCCGGACCCGAGCGGCGGTCGCCCACTGCAGGTTGGCGGCCAGGCCGACGACGGTCGGGCCGCCGATGTGGGGGATCACCTCGATCGATGAGCGGGCGGCGATGTCGGCGATCTCCATGCAGGACATGAGCCCGCCGTTGAGCGTGGCATCCGGTTCGAACACCCGAGCAGCGTCCCGGCGGGCCAGTTCGGCGAACGCCCGGGCGGAGTACACCCGCTCCCCCACGGCGACACGGATGGGCGAGCTGTGCTGCAGGCGCTCGAGTCCTTCGATCTGGTACTGCGGGATCGGCTCCTCGAAGAAGTGGATGCGGTGCGGCGCGATCCGCGTGACGAGCTCGATGGCGCTGTCGACGTCATGGAACCAGTAGGAGTCCACGCCGATCAGCAGATCGGGCCCGACGTGGTCGCGCACCAGCTCCACCAGCTCGACGTCCTCGTCCACCGCCCGGCCCAGTCGCACCTTGATGCCCTTGAAGCCGAGGGCGACGCACTGGTCGAAGTAGTGCGCGTGCCAGTCGTGCGACTGCTCGAACATCGTGGTGCCGGTGCCGTACAGCGGGATCGGGTAGGCCCGGCCCCCGAGGAGCTGGTGGACGGGCGCCCCGAGCGTCTTCCCGAGGATGTCCCGAGCGCGATCTCGATGGCGCCGATGGTCTGCGACGACAGGCCCTCCCACCCGAGGTAGCCGTCCAGCGCCACCTTGAGGTCGGCCACGCGGTCCCGGATGGCCAGCGGGTCGCGCCCCTCCAGGTGACGGGAGCAGACATCCTCGACCACGGCGCGGAAGACGGTCGGGTACGAGTGCCCCCAGTTCGTCGACGCCTCGCCCCAGCCGACCGTGCCGCTGTCCGTCTCGATCCTCACGAGCGCCCAGCTGCGCTGCATCTCCGGGTTGAGGATCCGGTGACCCGTCAAGACGGCCCGGACGCTCTCGATCCTCATGCGGTTCCTCCCTCGGTGCTGGTCGGGAGGAGCCCCTCCGCGACCAGGTCGGCCCACAACTCGTCGGCCACCCCCGCCTCCGCGGCAGCGAGGTTCTCGTCGACCTCGTCGGGCGCGGCCATCCCCACGATCACGACGGTCACCTCTGGTCGGGCGAGCACGAAGCTCAGCGCAGCCGCTCTCAGGGTCACGCCGTGACGCCGGCAGACCTGCTCGATCTGGAGCGCCCGGTCGAGCAACGGGCGGGCCGCGGGCGCGTAGTCGAACCAGGCGCCCTCGGTCGGTCGGGCGAGGACGCCGCTGTTGAACACCCCGGCCGCCAGGTACGCGATCCCTCGCTCCGCACACTGCTGGAGCACCGGGGCGGCGGACTGGTCCAGCAACGTGTACCGCCCGGCGATCAGCACGCAGTCGAGGTCGCATCGCTCGAGGAAGGTCGCCGCCGTCTCGACCGAGTTCGTCCCCAGCGAAACGGCGTGGATCACCCCTTGATCGCGTAGGTCGACGAGCGCGCGGTGCGCGCCCGCCACCGCTTCGTCGATGTGGTCGTCGGGATCGTGGATGTGGACGACGTCGACCCGATCGACCCCCAGGCGCCCGAGGCTGCTGTCGATCGACCTTCGCACGGCGTCGTAGCCGAAATCGAACCGTGCCTCGACCTGACCGTCGGCACCGGCGTCCAGCAAGCGGCCGACCTTCGTCGCGATCACGACACCCTCACGCCTGCCACGCAGGGCAGCGCCCAGACGGGTCTCGGCCTCGCCCAGCCCGTAGAACGGCGCCGTGTCGAAGAACGTCACGCCTGCGTCGAGCGCCCGCCGCGCGGTCTCGCCCGCCGTCGCCTCGTCATTGCCCCAGAAGACCGAGGCCAGAGGGGCGGTGCCCAGCCCCAGCCGGCTCACTCGGAGGGCCGTTCGCCCCAAGACGACCTCTTGCATCGACCGGTCCGTCACACCCTTCCACTCGGCCGCCGAGATAAGTAGTGTTTATGGAAAGGGGGTGCGGCGCAAGTTGTTCCGCAGGTTGTCCGTGGCCGGTCGGTCGGCACCGTGAGAACGGTCGAGGGGGAGGCGGCGACGCCGCTGCAGGAGACCGCGAAACGGTCTCCGATCTGGCCGCGGGTCCCGCCGGTCAACAACCTCCTCCCTGTCTTCGGCGCTCTCCTGCTCCTCGCCATCTGGATCTACGGCGGGCGCGCCGGCTGGGCCAGCGGCATGGTCGTGACGCCGGCCGAAGCCGTGGAGCCCATCTTCGGCGAGTCGAACGGCATCTACCGGCGGGCCCTGAAGGCCACCGCCTGGTCGGCCTTCCGAGGTCTCCTCATCGGAGGGTCGCTGGCGTTCGTGGCTGCGCTCATCGCCGCCGGCGTGCCGTTCCTGCGTCGCAGCATCACGCGGCTGGCGGCGATCGCCAACGCCGCACCCTGGGTGGCGGTGGCCCCCTGCCTCATCATCATCCTCGGCAAGGGCCAGGGGCCCACCGCGGTCGCCGCCTTGGCGGTGTTCTTCTTCGTGTTCATCTCGACGACGGTCGGGCTGAGCGCGGCGCCGGCCGCCGTCCATGACGTGGCATCAGTCCTGGGGGCCAGCCGGTTCCAGCGCATGTGGCTGGTGCAACTGCCGGCGGCGTGGCCCTCCATCGCCGACGGGCTCAAGCTGGCCGCACCGGCTGCGCTGGCCGGCGCCATCTTCGGGGAGTGGTACGGCGCGCCCCGCGGGCTCGGCGTGCTGCTGATCACCGCCATGCAGTCGGCACGTCCGCAACAGCTGTGGGCCGCGTCGCTGCTGAGCGCGACCATCGGGCTCCTCGCCTTCGCGCTCCTCGCCTGCAGTCGGATCGCGCTGGCCAAGAGGTTCGGCTCGACGATCGCCGAGAGCCCGGACCGTCCGAGAGCGAAGAGCAACCGGTTCTCCGTGATGGCCGCCGAGGTGGTCGCGTTCGCCGGACTGGGCATCGTGCTGGTGACGATCTGGTGGGCCTGGATCGAGATGGGTGACGTCGCCGGCATCGTCGTCCCCAGGCCATCGTCGGTGTGGGAGGACATCTCCTCGTCGCCCGGTGAGTACTTCTCGGCCACGGTGTCGACGCTCTGGACCGCGGCGATCGCCCTCGTCATCGGCGCCACCGTGGGACTGGTCGCGGCGCTCGTGGCCACCCGGGTGAAGTTCCTCGCCGGGTTGACGATCCCGATCGTCGTCGTCATGGCGGCCACCCCGCTCGTCGCCCTCTTCCCGCTGTTCGCCCGGGTCTTCGGCTACCAACCGACCACCGTGCGGCTCCTGGCCGCCGTGATGGTCTTCTACCCCGTCTTCGTGTACACCCGCTCCGGGCTGCAGGCCGCCAACCCCGCGGCGTTGGACGTCGTGGACTCCCTCGGCGGCACGCCCAACAGCCGGTTCCGCAGCGTCGTGCTCCCCTCCGCCGTCCCCCACATCGCCAGCGGCTTCCGCATCGCCGCCGGCACCGCCGTCATCGCCGCGGTGGTCGGCGAGACGCTCATCGGGCGCAAGGGACTCGGCGTGGAGTTCTCCTCCGCCTACAACCAGCTCCAGCTCCCACGAGCCTTCGGCGCCGCCCTGGTGGTCGTCGGCACCTCGCTCGTGGTGTTCGCGTTGGCGGGAAAGTTCGAGCAGACCGTCCACCAGCGGTGGACATGACACAACCCCACAAGACCACAAGACCCAGGAGGTCCAGATGAACCAGCGTTACGACCGTCGGCTGTTCCTCTCGCGGTCAGCCAGGGTGATGGGGGGGCTCACGATCGTGTCCAGCCTCCCGGTCCTCTGGGGCTGCGGGAGCGACGACGACGACTCCGGCTCCGACACGACCGCCGCTTCGAACGCCGGGACCAGCGCCGGGACCAGCGCCGGATCCAGCGCTGCGCCCAGCGGCGGTGGCGAGGCCGGCACCGTCGGTACGCAGTTCAACTGGGTGCCCGACGTCGAGTGGGCCGCCTGGTACCTCGGTGACGCGAACGGGCACTTCTCCGAGCGCAACGTCACCTCCGAGCTGGGTCACGGCGGCCCGAACACGCCGGCCGTGGTCCAGGTGCTGGCGGCCGGCGACGGCAACGTCGGCCTGTCGGCCAGCGAGCTCGACATCACACAGGCCAACAGCGAGGGGTCCGACTTCGTCATCTTCGGCTCCATGTACCAGCGCAACCCGCTGGGGTTGACCTGGTTGGCGGGCACGACCATCAACTCGGCCGAGGACCTCGTCGGCAAGCGCATTGGCGGCCCCCAAGGCGACCAGGTGCAGTTCGAGGCCGTGCTCAAGATCAACGACCTGCCCATCGACTACGAGTACATCCCGATGAGCTTCGACCCGCAGCCGCTGGTCGACGGCGAGATGGACGTCATCATCTCCTACGTCACCAACCAGCCCATCCAGCTCCGCCTCGCCGGTCACGAGGCCGAGGCCAAGCCGTACTCCGACTTCGGCCTGCCGTCCTACGGCGACATCCTCTTCGCGTCGAAGGCATGGATCGACGAGAACCGTGACCTGCTCGTGCGCTACCTCGCCGGCCTGCTCGGCGGCGTCGAGGACAACCGCACCGACCCGGCAGCCGTCATCCCGATCCTGATCGAGAAGTACGGGGCCGACACCGAGATCAACGAGGAGTACGCCACGGCGGCCAACCCGGAGTACATCGCGCTCATGGACAGTGAGTTCACCGACGCCAACGGGCTGCTGTCGGTGGACCCCGACAAGATGGAGAACGAGGTGCTCCCCGGTCTCGCGGCCGCAGGTGCGACCAACCTGCCGACGGTCGACGAGCTCCTCGATGTCTCGATCATGAAGGACGCGCACGCTCTCCGATCGTGACCTCTCCGTCGACCGCCCCCCTCGACCCAGTCGTGACCGAAACCGCAGGATTCGAACTCAACGCCGTCCGCAAGGAGTTCGTGCTCGATCGGAAGCCTCTCGTGGCCATCGAGCGCGTGGATCACACCGCGGCGATGGGCACGTTGACGGCGCTGCTCGGACCCTCGGGTTGCGGCAAGTCGACGGTGCTGCGGATGCTCGCCGGGCTGGAGGAGCCCACGTCCGGCAGCGTCCGCATCCACGGTCGCGCGCCGTCGGCATCGCGAGACGACCACCAGATCGGCGTCGCCTTCCAGGACCCGGCGCTGCTCCCGTGGCGGAACGTCCACGACAACATCAGGCTGGCCCTCCAGGTCACGGGGGCCAAGGTGCCGAAGTCAGCGGTCGCCGACCTCATCCGCCTGGTCGGGTTGAACGGGTTCGAGTCAGCCCGACCGCGGCAGCTGTCGGGCGGCATGCGCCAGCGGGTGGCGATCGCCCGCGCCCTCGTCACCGAACCGACCGTGCTGCTGCTCGACGAGCCGTTCGGCGCCCTCGACGCCATGACCCGCCGGCGCATGAACATGGAGCTGCAGCGCATCTGGATGGCCAAGCTGACGACCACGTTGCTGGTCACCCACTCCATCGACGAGGCCGTCCTCCTGGCCGACGAGATCGTGGTGATGTCGCCGCGACCGTCCACGATCCTGGCCACCATCGACGTGGATCTCCCGCGCCCACGCACACCCGAGCTCACGAGGAGCGAGGAGTTCCACGCTGTTGCGGACCGCGTGGCGTCGGTGCTGGTGGCGGGGGACGAGGAATGACGGCCGCCGACAGCGAGACCGACGTCGACCGCATCCGATCCGGCGTCGGCCAGGCCATCCACAGCGCTCGAACCCAGGCTCGGCTGTCGATGCGCGAGCTCGCCGAGCAGTGCGGCGTGAGCCAGCCCTTCATCAGCGCCGTCGAGCGGGGCCTGTCCACGCCGTCCATCTCGACGCTCTACCGCCTCGCCGAGGTCCTCGACACCGAGCCGGCCGCGCTCCTCCCCGTCCACCGCGACGACGAGGTGAGCGTCATCCGGGCCGGACAGGGTCGCCTGGTCCCCTCGAGCGATCGGCCGAACTCGGCGGTCGGGCGCATCCTCCTGAGCGACGACACCCGCCACCTGGAGGTGTACGAGTACGAGGCCACCCGGGCCGAGGACCTCGACGTGTGGTTCGAGCACCCCGGGGACGTGGTGCTCCACCTCCTGGACGGGCACCTGCGGCTGGAGTTCGCCGGCCGGCTCCCCGTCGACCTCGGTCCCGGTGACTGCGTTGTCCACCCCGGGCCGATCCCCCACCGGTGGACCGTCGAGGGCGACGAGCCCGCCCGCATCTTCCTCGTGGTCGTCCGCCGCCAGGCGCTCGCATAACCAGGGGTTATCAGGCGCGACCGATCCGGAGCCGGCGAGCCGGCCCCTGTCACCGCTTCTCGGTGTCTCGCGGAGCCTGGTTGCGAAATCCGCAACTGTGCTCCGCGAGACGATGTGCGACCGCCACCGGGCGGCGCTAGATCACCCCGATCGACCGTCGCGGCATGGACATGTCGTAGGTCTTGGGCTGGTACGGGTGGGCGCGGAGTGCCTCCTCGTCGATGTCGACCCCGAGGCCGGGGCCGGTGGGGACCGCCAGCGTTCCGTCGACGATGGCGGAGCAGGAGAGCTGGGGCCCGACGAGCACCTCCCACATCGGCTCCAGGGTGAAGGCGTGCTCGAGGAGCTGGACGTTCTGGCGGACGGCGGCGAGGTGCAGGCCGGCCGCCATCGCCAGCGGGCCCGCCGCCGCATGGGGCATCACGGGAACGCCGTAGGCCTCGGCGATCGCCGCGATCTGGAGACATTCCGACAGGCCGCCGGCGATGGACGGGTCGGGCTGCGCGATGTGCGGCCAGCCGTCGGCCAGGGCATCCCCGAACTCGGCCGCCCCGAACAGGTGCTCGCCGTAGGCGATCGGCAGCGGCGAGCGGCTGACGACGCTGGCCACCGCGCGCCGGTAGAGCTGCGGCACGGGCTCCTCGAAGAACATGACCCCTTCGTCGGCCAACCCCGCGGCGAGGCGGAGCGCCGTGGTGACCGAGAAGTTCTCGTTCCCGTCGACCATGAGTGTGAGCGACGACGGGAGCTCGGCGCGCAGCTGGTGCAGGACGGCCAGGTCCGCATCGGGATCGAGCGAGGTCCGCACCTTGGCCACGTCCACACCGTGATCGAGCGCGGGAGCCAGGATCCGGACGTGCATGTCGATGGGCTCGTCGAGGAACTTGCCGGACGCGTAGACCGGGATCCGGTCCCGCGTCTGGCCGATGAGCTGGGAGACCGACTGCCCTGCCAGCTTCCCGTGCAGGTCCCACAGCGCCAGTTCCAGGCCGCTCAAGGCCTGGATGGCCAGGCCGGCGTCGCCGATCCGTCGCCGGGCCCACATCCGCAGCTTGCGGGTGAGCGGGTCGACGGCCACGAGCTCGCTCCCGAGGACGAGCGGTGCGTACACATGGTCGACGAGGGGCGCGTACACCTCGGGGAACGTGCAGCAGTAGCTGTCGCAGATCTCACCCCAGCCGACCACCCCATCGGCCTCGACCCGCACCAGGCAGAGGTGCATCCGCTCGCCGAACATGTCGGGCAGCGTCGTGGGCACGACCTCGATGGATTCGATCTTCGTCATCGTGGACGAATGCTCGACATGTCGGGTCCCCTCCCGGAGATACTTGGTCGGTGCGGTACGTGGTGATCGGTGCCGGTGCCATCGGAGGCGCCACCGGTGGTCGGCTCCACCAGCACGGGCACCGAGTCATGCTCGTGGCGCGCGGACCTCACTTCGAGGCGCTGGCGGCGGGCGGCTTGCGCCTCCGCGATCCCGACGGCGAGGTGGTCCTCGACGTCCCGACTGTCAGCGATCCGGCTGACATCGAGTGGGGCGACGACGACGTGGTGGTGCTGGCCACGAAGTCGCATCAGACACCGGCGGCCATCGAGCGGCTGGCGGCGGTGGCGCCGGAGAGACGCCGATCCTGTGCCTGCAGAACGGGGTGGCCAACGAGCGCATGGCGCTGCGGCTCTTCCCGAACGTCCACGGCGTCATGGTGCTCCTGCCCGCCGTACACCTCGAGCCCGGCTCCGTCGTCGTCAACAGCAGCGGCACGACCGGCATCCTCGACGTCGGCCGAGCACCGGACGGTGTCGACGAGGTCGATGCCCGGGTGGCCGCCGACCTGTCGAGCGCGACGTTCTCGTCGCGGCCCGAGCCGGACGTCCTCGCCTGGAAGCGGGCCAAGCTCCTCCGGAACTTGGAGAACGCGATCGAGGCTGCGTGCGCCGACCTGCGCAGCGACGCCGCCCGTGCGCTGGCGACGCAGGCCCGCGCCGAGGGTGAGGCCTGCTTCACCGCCGCAGGCTGGCGCTGGACCGACGACGCCGAGTTCGAAGCTCGCCGCCGGGGCGTGATGGCACCGTGGCGCCCGGCCGACGGCGCCGACCGGGTGGGCAGCTCGACGTCGCAGAGCCTGCTGCGCCGGACAGGGACCACCGAGGTCGACTACCTCAACGGCGAGGTCGTACTGCTCGGGCGCCTGCACGGCGTGCCGACTCCGACCAACGCGCTCCTGCAGGCCACGATCCGACGGATGGCGATCGATGAGCGCGAACCCGGCGCCTTCAGCGCGCGAGGAGCTCCTGGGGATGCTCGAGGACCATCCGGCCTGACCAACGACGCCGCCGGTCGCGGGCCGGACTCACCGCCGGACCTCACCGCAAGCGCTCCACATCGACGCCGAACGCGTGCCGGTGCCACGGGCTCGTGAGTGCGCTCATCCCGGCCCGTTCGACGAGCTCGGCGGCCCGCGCGTCGGCCTCCTCCAGCAGCTCCTGCTCGTCGACCAGGACGCAGCGACCGTCCTCGTAGACGATGCGACCGCCCACGATGGTCATCTCCACGTCGGAGGCGCGCGCCGAGTAGACCAACGCCGCCACCGTGCGGTGGACGGGGCGCGTGTGGACCTTCGACAGGTCGACGACCGCGACGTCGGCCAGCCGGCCGGGAGCCAGCACCCCCGCGTCGATGCCCGCGTAGCGGGCGCCTTCACGGGTGGCCAGCTCCATCGCCTCCTCCACCGTCGACGCCACCGGATCGCCGGTGTGGGCTCGTTGCAGGAGCACCGACTGCTTCATGCACTCGAACATGTCCTGGCCGGTCACGGCGATCCCGTCCGTGCCGAGACCCACCGAGGCGCCGGCCTGGCGGAGGTCGCGGAGGCGGGCGACCCCGTTGCCGATGTACTCGTTGGAGACCGGGTTGTACGAGATACCCGTCCTCGTCGCGCCGATCAGATCGATCTCGTCGTCGTCGAACCAGATGCCGTGAGCCAGCGTGGCATCGTCACCGAGCAGGCCTTCGGACGCGAGCCACTGCGCGGGCCGCGTGCCGTAGGCCTCGAGGTAGATGCCGGGATCGATGTCACCCTCCGAGCAGTGCGTGTGCCAACCGACGCCGAACTCGCGGGCCAGCTCGACCGCGTCCCGCAGCAGGTCCTGGCCGACATAGGTGACGTTGAGGGGCGCCGGCCACACCACCACCCGACCGCCTCCACCCCTGGCCTCGAGGCAGGCGCGGGTGATGTCCAGCTCCTCCTCGGCCGATCGGGTGAACAGACCACTGGCGAGGTCCATCCGCCGGGCGACCTCCGTCGGGGGCCCGACGATCCCCCGGGCCACGACGCCTCGCAGCCCCACCGCTTCGATGGCCGACGCGATCGACAGCGTCGTCTCCAGATCGTTGGGGGCGTAGTGGTTGTCGATGATGCAAGTCGTCCCTGCCCGCGCGGCCTGCACCGCGCCGAGCTGGGCGGCGGTCCGGGCCTCCTGCGCGTTGATGGAGAGCGCATACGGCCACATGAACTCGTTGAGCCACGGCCACAACGCCAGACCGTCGCCCAAGCCCCTGGCCAGGGATTGGAACAGGTGGCTGTGGCAGTCCACGAACCCTGGGATGACGGCCCGGCCCGCGGAGTCGACCCGGCGTGCCGCAGTCCAGCCGGCCAGCTCGTCGGCCGGCCCCACCGCGACGATGCGCTCCCCGTCGATGGCCACGCCCCCCGGCTCGAGGACCCGTCGCTCGTCGTCCACGGTGACGACCGAGCCGCCGATGAGCAGCAGGTCGCAACTGGACTCGATCGTGACCACCCCCTCGCCCCTTGCGACGACCGGCGCACATTACATGTAACGTTGGTCGGTGGTTTCCGTGGAGGGGTCGGTCGAGGGCACCGGACCCGCCGGAGCTGCGCTCCCCCCGACTCCCACCCTCCGCCCCACGACGTGGAGCGAGGCGCTCGAGCTCAGAGCTGCCCATCCCGAGGTGCTGCCGATCAACGGCGGCACGGACGTGATGGTCGAGATCAACTTCGCCCGCCGCCGGCCCGCCGGGCTCCTCGACCTCTCCCGCATCGAGGAGATCAGGCAGTGGGAGCTCGTCGAGACCAGCGGCGGGCACCGGCCTCTCGTGCGACTCGGCGCCGGCGTCACCTATACCCGCATCGTCGACGAGCTGCGCGACCTCACCCCCTGCCTGGCCATGGCCTCGCGGACCATCGGGTCACCACAGATCCGCAACCGGGGAACGGTCGGAGGCAACCTCGGCACCGCGTCGCCCGCCGGGGACGCCCATCCACCCCTGCTGGCGGCACGGGCCGTCGTCGAGCTCGAGAGCTCGACCGGACGGCGCCTCGTGCCGATCGACGACTTCTTCGTCGGTCCGAAGCGCAGCGTGCTCGCACCGGACGAGCTGATCCGCGCCGTGCGCATCCCCGTCGCCGACGGACCCCAGCAGTTCTCCAAGATCGGGCCGCGCAACGCCATGGTCATCGCCACGACGTCCTTCGCGCTCTGCGTCGACCGGGGCGACCGCCGCATCGGCACCGGCATCGGCTCGGCCGGCCCGACACCGTTGCGGGCCGACCAGGCCGAAGCGCTCGTGGCCGAGGCCGTCGACGGCCGCTGGGACGATCCGGGCCCGCTCGATCCCGACGTGGCCCACCGCTTCGGCGAGCTCGTGGCGGGAGCGGCCAGCCCCATCGACGATGTGCGCGGAACGGCGCGCTACCGGCGCCACACGCTCGCCGTGCTGGCGCGACGTTGCCTCGGGTGGGTGTGGGCGTCGCTCGACGGGGAGCACCGATGACGCTGCGCCTCACGGTCAACGGTCGCGAGCACGAGGTCGACGACGTCTGGGGCGGCGAGAGCCTGCTCTACGTCCTGCGCGAGCGACTCGAGCTCCGGGGCTCGAAGAACGCCTGCGAGCAGGGCGAGTGCGGCTCCTGCTCCGTCCTGCTGGACGACGTCCTGGTGTGCTCCTGCCTGGTGGCCGCCGGACAGGCCGATGGCGCCTCGATCGTCACCATCGAGGGTCTGGCCGGCCGCGGTCCCGATGGGGACGACCTCCATCCGGTGCAGCAGGCCTTTCTCGACGCCGGCGCCGTGCAGTGCGGGTTCTGTACGCCCGGGCTGATCGTCGCCGTCCACGACCTCCTCCGGCGCGAGGACGCGCCGGATGAGGCGTCCGTCCGGGAGGCGCTGGCCGGCAACCTCTGCCGGTGCACGGGCTATCAGAAGATCCTGGACGCGGTGCACCTGGCCGCGGTCTCAGGACGGAGTCGCCCGGAGGGACCAGGGCATGACCTCGACGAAGATCGGCGTCACGATCCTCACCGGCTTCCTCGGGTCCGGGAAGACCACCCTGCTCAACTACATCCTGCGCGAGCAGCACGGTCGCCGCGTGGCGATCATCGAGAACGAGTTCGGTGAGATCGACATCGACTCCGAGCTCGTGGTGACCTCCGACGAGGAGATCATCGAGATGAGCAACGGCTGCATCTGCTGCGTCACGTCGGTACGTACGGATCTCCTCGACGTGGTCCGCAAGCTCGTCGACCGGGTCGACCACATCCTGATCGAGGCCAGCGGTCTCGCCGACCCGATGCCGATCGCCCAGGCGTTCTTCCTCGACGATCCGGTCCTGGACCAGGTCGCGCTCGACGCCATCGTCACGCTCGTGGACGCGAAGCACATCGAGCAGCACCTCGACGACGTCCGCTACGGCGGGATCGACAACCAGGCCGTCGACCAGATCGTGTGTGCCGACCGCATCATCATCAACAAGGTCGATCTCGTCGACGAAGCCGACGTCGAGCGGATCCGGCGACGCATCGAGAAGCTCAACGAGCGGGCGGAGATCGCCGCCTCCAGCTACGCCGAGGTCAACCTCGACTCCATCTTGGGCATCGAGGCCTTCGAGCTCTCCAAGCGGGCGGCCACGGACCCCGGCTTCCTCGACGAGCAGTACCACCACTCGCACGACCCCGCCGTCGCCTCGGTGACGGTCCGGGTACCCGGGGAGCTCGACGGCACCCTGCTCAGGGCGTTCGCGGAGCGCACGGCGGAGCGATTCGGCCCCGACCTGCTGCGCTGGAAGGGGATCGTGGCGCTGTCGGGCGAACCGCGCAAGGTCGCGCTCCAGGGGGTGCACCAGCTCTTCGAGATCTACCCCATCGAACCGTGGGGCGACCGCCATCGGGACAGCCGCGTGGTCTTCATCGGGACGAACCTCGAGCGCGACACGCTGGAGACAGAACTCACCGCGTGCAAGGCGCCGGAGCTCACGCCGTCCGGAGACGGTCATGGCTGACGTCGACGAGCTGCAGGCGCTCGAGCCGGGCGACCTGCTGGCCGACCGCGCCTATCGCCAGCTCAGCCGGGCCATCCTCCGCAACCAGCTCGCGGCGGGCACTCCGCTCAGCGTGCCCGAACTGGCGCGGCGCCTCAACATCAGCCGCAGTCCCGTGCGGGAAGCCGTGCAGCGCCTGATCTACGACGGCCTGGCCGCCAACGTCCCCCACCGCGGGGCGATCGTCAGCGAGATCAAGCCCGACGACTTCCGCGGCCTGCTCGAGGTGCGGCAGGTCCTGGAGGGGCTGGCCGCCCGGCTGGCCACGGAGCGGGCCACCGACGACGACCTGCGCTCCCTGCACGACGTCCTGGAGGATCACGCGCGACGTGCACCAGGGCGACGAGCCCGCCAACGTGGAGCTCGACACCCGGTTCCACACCATCATCCGTGACGTGGCCGGCAACGAGGAGCTCAGCACGATCCTCGGCCGCATCCAGGGGCGGGCGCACCTGTCCCGCTTCACGCTGTGGCGGGCCAAGCGCAACACCCGGGACGCCCTGGCCGAGCACCGGGCGATCTTCGTCGCCATGAGCCGCGCGTGACCCCGAGGGAGCCGAGCACGCGGCGCGGCAGCACATCTCGAACCTCATCGCCCGGGTCGACGAGGCGACGCGCGCTGGCCCGGCCGGCGCGCTCTCCGACATGGTGCGCGGATCGTGACGACGGTCGAGACCGAACGGCCGCAGGCGCCGACCGGCACCGACCAGCCCGGCGGCGTCGGGGACTCGGCCTCACGACCCGATGGCACGCTCAAGGTCACCGGCAACTTCGCCTACTCGTCCGACCTCCACCTGCGAGGAGCCCTGTGGGGCGCGACGCTGCGCAGTCCGCACCCGCGGGCCCGACATCGTGAAGCTCGATGTCACCCGGGCGCTCGCCGTCACCGGCGTCGCCGCCGTGCTCACCCACGAGGACGTCCCGGGTGAGAAGACCTACGGCATGAAGGTGGCCGACCAGCCCGTGCTCGCCTTCGACGAGGTCCGGTACCAGGGCGAGGCGATCGCCATCGTCGCCGCCGAGCACCCGGAGATCGCCCGTCGCGCGCTCGGCGAGATCGTGGTGGAGTACGAGGAGCTGCCACCGATCGTCGACCCCGAGGCCGCGCTGGCCGGCGAGGACGGATCCGTGCATCCGGGCGGGAACCTGGTGCGCCACGTGCGCATCCGCCACGGGGACACGGATGCGGCCCGCCCGCGGGCCGACGTCGTGATCGAAGCGGACCTCGAGGTCGGGACGCAGGATCCGGCCTTCCTCGGTCCCGAGTCGGGCCTGGCCGTCCCCGACGGCGAGGGCGGTGTCGACCTCCACGTCGCCGCGCAGTGGTTGCACCTCGACCAGCTCCAGGTGGCGGCCAGCCTCGGCCTCCCCATCGAGAAGGTGCGGCTCGCGTTGGGGGGCGTCGGTGGAGCGTTCGGCGGGCGCGAGGACCTGTCCATGCACATCCACGCCTGCATGCTGGCCCTCCGCACCGGGCGCCCGGTCCGGATGGTCTACAACCGCGAGGAGTCGTTCTTCGGCCATGTTCGCCGCCACCCGGCGCGGGCCCACGTGGAGCTCGGGGCGAAGCGCGACGGCACGCTCGTGTTCGCCAACGTCCGGCTGCTCCTCGACGGTGGTGCGTACACGTCGACGTCGAAGGTCGTCATCGCCAACGCCTGCTACTTCGCCGCCGGCGCCTACCAGGTGCCGGACGTGCGCATCGACGGGTTCGCGGTGTTCACCAACAACCCGCCGTGCGGGGCCATGCGCGGGTTCGGCGCCGTGCAGGCTTGCTACGCCATCGAGTCCGCGATGGACCGGCTGGCCGGCGCGCTGGGCCTCGGTCCCTGGAGCTGCGCCTGCGCAACGCGCTCGTCCAGGGTGCCATGCTCCCGACCGGCCAGCCGACCGACGGCCCGACGCCCCTCCGGGAGCTCCTGGAGCACCTGCGCGACCTGCCGCTGCCGCCCGAGCCCGACGGCGGCCCGCTCGACCCGCGGACGCTCCCCGGCGGGCTCGGCAACGTCACGCACGGCGAGGGCCTTCGCCGCGGGGTCGGCTACGCGCTCGGCATGAAGGCCATCGGCTTCTCGGGAGGGCTGGACGACTACTCGACGGCCCGGGTACGGCTCCGGGTGCTGAACGGCACGCCGGTCGCGGACGTGCACAGCGCGGCCGCGGAGTGCGGGCAGGGCATCGTCACGGTGCAGGCCCAGATCGTCCGCACGGAGCTGGGCGTCGAGCAGGTCGTCGTCCGCCAGGCCGACACCTCGATCGGGGACTCGGGGTCGAGCTCGGCCTCCCGCCAGACGTGGATGACGGGCGGGGCGGTGCTCGGCGCCTGCGAGGCGGTGCGCGACACGGTGCTTGCGCGGGCATCGCAGCTGCTGGACCAGCCGACCGCCGGACTCGTCCTGGCCGGCGGCGGCGTGCATGTCGCGGACGACGCGACGGTCGGCGTCACGCTGGCCGACCTGCTCGGCGACGACGTCGTCGACGAGGAGTTCGAGTACCACCACCGCCCGACCGAACCAATCGACGACGAGCGCGGTCAGGGCGCGGCGCACGTCGCGTTCGCGTACGCCGCCCACCGCGCCGTCGTCGACGTCGACACCGAGCTCGGTCTGGTCCGCGTCGTGGAGCTGGCGACCGCCCAGGACGTGGGCAAAGCCATCAACCCGATCGCCGTCGAAGGGCAGATCGAGGGCGGCACGGCCCAGGGGCTCGGGCTCGCCCTCATGGAGGAGGTCCAGATCGTCGACGGCCGCATCCGCAACCCCTCGTTCACCGACTACCTCATCCCGACCATCCTCGACATGCCGCCCGTGACGACGAAGGTGTTCGAGTTCCCCCACCCCGACTCGCCGTACGGCCTGAACGGCGTGGGCGAGCCGCCCAACCTGTCATCGACACCCGCGATCATGAACGCCCTGCGCAACGCCACCGGGCTCGACCTTCCCCGAGTACCAGTTCGGCCCACCGACTTCATCCCTGAGGAGACCACATGATCATCGACACCCACCTCCACCCGACCAACAAGGTCGACGAGGCGTGGCGCCACACCGGCGAGCCGTTCACCGGTGAGCGGCTCCTCGAGATGATGGACGGGCCTTTCATGATCAACGGCAAGCCGCGCCGCATCGACATGGGCTTCATCCAGCCGCCGCCGGGCAACACGGCGTGGCGCGACGGTGACCGCTCCGGCCGCGATGGCATCCGGGACTACATGGCCTACATCACCCACCTGGTCCAGACGTACCCGGATCGTTTCATCGGCAACTTCACGTACAACCCCCGCTTCGGGCCCGAGAACGGCGCCGCCGAGCTCGAGTTCCACGTGAAGGAGTACGGCTACAAGATGATGAAGCTGCACGCCAACATGCACGCCTATCGCCCCGACCGCGCCCTCGACTGGCTGCGGCCGGCGCTGCGCAAGTGCGACGAGCTGGGCGTGATCGTGCTGCTCCACACGGGCGACGGGCCCTACAGCATCCCGACGCAGTTCTATCCGATCATCCGCGAGTTCAAGGGCGTCAACTTCATCATCGGCCACTTCGGCGTCCAGACCGGCGGGGTCTACTGCTTCGAGGCCCTCTGGATGATCCTCGACAGCCCCAACGTCTACGGCGAGTCGGGCTGGCTGCTGCAGTCGCGCATCGTCGAGTTCGCCAAGGAGATGCCCGTGGACCGGCTCGTCTTCGGGACGGACTCGCCGCCGAACGAGCCCGGCATGTGGCTACGCCAGCTCGAGGTGCTGTGCACGCCACCGCCGCAGGGCCTCAACTGCAGCGAGGAGGTCCTGGAGGGTTACATGGGCAACAACGTGGCCAAGCTCGTCGGGATGGAGGGCACACCGCCGCCGGCCACCGTCGAGGAGGCCGAGGCCCGACTGAAGGCCGGATCTGCCGGTCCCGTCTCCGTCTGAGCGGATCTCGGGACCGGGTGGAGCAGGCCGGGTGGCTGAGACGATGAGCGCACGCGGGCCGGCAGGGCGGTCCCGACGCCTCGTCGTCGGCATCAGCGGCTCGAGCGCGCCGCAGTACGGCATCGCCGTGCTCCGCGCGCTCGGCCCCGCCACCTGCGTCGAGACCCACTTGGTGCTGTCGATGGCCTCCCACCGCACGATCGAGCTGGAGACCGACCTGAAGCTCGCCGATGTCGAGGCGCTGGCTGACGTGGTCCACCATCCCGACGACCTCGCGGCCTCGATCTCGTCCGGGTCGTTCCTCACGATGGGGATGGTCGTGGCACCCTGCTCCATGCGGACGCTCGCCTCGATCGCCCACGGGTTGGAGGACAACCTGCTCACGCGCGCCGCCGGCGTCACCCTGAAGGAGCGGCGGCCACTCGTCCTCGTGACCCGCGAGACACCGCTCAGCCTGATCCACCTGCGCAACATGGTCGCCGTGACCGAAGCGGGCGCGACGGTGCTGCCGCCGACGCCGGGCTTCTACCACCGACCGGCGTCGATCGAGGATCTGATCGCGCAGACGACTGGCAAGGTGCTCGATCAGCTCGGCATAGAGCACCAGCTCTTCCGGCGCTGGACCAGCCCGACCACGCAGGACACGCCGTGACGGCCGCGCCCCCGCCCTCGACCGTCTCACGGTCGCAGGACCTCCACGACTGCCTCGCGGAGTATCGCCGGCAGTACCCCGAGGACGTGCTGGTCGTCGAGGAGCGGGTCTCGGCCGACCAGGACGTCACCGCACTGGTGTGGGAGCTGGCAGCACGCGGCCGCGGGCCGATCGTGTGGTGCGAAGACGTGGACGGGCGTGACGTCCCGCTGGTGACGAACCTGTTCGCCTCGCGGCCGAGGATCGCACGCTGGCTGGGGGCCGAGCCGGCCGAACTGCACGAGGCCTACCAGCGGCGCTCCCGCGGGGCTCGGCCCATGCGCGAGGTCGAGACGGGACCCGTCCTGGACCAGGTCACCGTCGGGACAGACGTTGACCTCACCGCGCTCCCCCTCATCACCCACTTCGAGTCGGACCTCGGGCCGTACATCACGAACGGCATCGTCGTGGCCGAGGATCCGGTCACCGGCGTCGGCAACCTCAGCTATCACCGCGCTGTCGTTCTCTCCCCCGCAACCCTCGGCACCAGCCTCCATTCCCGCGGCGACCTGTGGCGCATGCTCCAGGACGCGTCCGACGCGGGTACGACGCTGCCGGTGGCGATGGTGCTGGGCGCCCACCCGCTGTTCATGCTGGCGGCATCGGCCCGGGTGCCCTACGACGTCGACGAGCGCGAGATCGCGGGCGGCCTGCTCGGGGAAGGGCTGGAGGTGGTGAGGACACCGGTGCACGGTCTCCGGGTGCCGGCCAGCGCCGAGTACGTCCTCGAGGGTGTGATCGACCCCCGCCACCGTGCCGAGGAGGGCCCGTTCGGCGAGTTCTCCGGGTACTCGTCCGACCGGTCGACCCACAACCGGATGGACGTCGAGGCCGTGCTGCAGCGGCGGGACGGGCTGTGGGTCGACGTGGTCGGAGGCGACTCGGACGAGCACCTGAACCTGGCCCGGGTCCCACGCGAGGCGGAGATGATCGAACGCCTGAAGGCGCGCTTCGCCTGCGTCGTCGACGTCCACTATCCGCGCTCGGGCACGCACTTCCACTGCTACCTCAGCATCCGCCAACGGCGCGCCGGCGAGGCGCGCCAGGCCATGCTCGGTCTGCTCGGCTGGGACCCCTACCTCAAGTCCGTGATCGCGGTCGACGACGATGTCGACATCACCGACGACAGCGAGGTCCTCTGGGCCCTCGCCACGCGCTTCCAACCCGCCGAGGACATCGTGATGCTGGAGCGCCTGCCGGGGAGCGCGCTGGATCCGTCCTCGACACCCGACGGCTCGACCTCGCGCATGGGTCTCGACGCCACCCGGGGGCCGGCGTTCAGCGGTACCCGCATCCGCATCTCGGACGGCGCGCGTGCGAACGCGGCACGCCTGCTGACCAGCCTCCGCGAGGGAGGGACGTGAGCACATGAACACCCACGATCTGACCGCCAACGACTGGGACGTGGCCGGGGAGGAGCGGTTCTACCGCTCGCTGCGCCGCTACTGGCACCCGGTCCTCTACGCCGCCGAGGTCGGGGACCAGCCCGCAGCAGGTGACCCTCCTCGACGAGCGGATCGTGATCGTCCGGCTCGCCGGCGAGATCAAGGCCTTCGCCGACCGCTGTGCCCATCGCGGCACGGCGGTGTCGCTGGGCTGGGTCGAGGACGACGTCCTCCTCCGCTGTCCGTATCACGGCTGGACGTACGGGCCGGACGGCGTGTGCACCAGCATCCCTGCCCGCTTCGGCACCCTGATCCCTCCCAACGCCCGCCTCCGGGAGTTCCAGGCGGTCGAGCGCAATGGCCTGGTCTACGTGAGCCTCGACCCCGACCCGATCTTCCCCATCCCGGCCTTCCCCGAGTTCGAGGACCCCGCGTACCGGGTGGCGGTGGTGCCTGCGTACGACTGGCAGACGGGGGCGGCACGGCGCACCGAGAACTTCGTGGACTTCGCCCACTTCGCCTGGGTCCACGACGGCGTGCTGGCCAGCCGCGACGATCCCGAGGTCCCGGAGCACGAGGTGTGGCGCGACGGCGCGGAACTGCGCACCACGATCACGGTCGAAGAGCCGGCCACGACGGACAAGACCCAGACGCTGGAGCTCGAGAGCGCCGACGCGAGCGTTCCCGGGCGGCGGAACTACCGCGTCGCGCTCCCCTTCACGGTGTGGCTCCAGCAACAACTCCCTGGCGGCAACACGTTCGTGCTGTTCATGGCCTGCTCGCCGATCAGCCGGAAGCAGTGCCGCAGCTTCACCTTCAACGCCCGCACCTTCGCCCTCGAGGAGGACGACGAGCGGTTCATCAAGTTCCAGCAGGAGATCGCGGAGGCAGATCGGGTCATCTCGGAATCCCAGACACCCGAGGAGCTGCCCTTCGACATGACGGCCGAGCTCTACATCCGGGGCGTCGACCGCCTGTCCGTCGAGTACCGCCGGTGGCTCTTCGAGGTGGCGAGGGCAGGGGCCGATGGCTGACGCGCGCCGCGTCGTCGAGCCCGTCGACTCCCTCGAGATCGAGCTCGTCGTCAACGATCGGCCGGTGCAGCGGACCGTGCCGGTGCGCCAGCTCCTGTCCGATCTCCTCCGCGACGACCTGCGGCTGACGGGGACGCACGTGGGCTGCGAGCACGGTGTGTGCGGTGCCTGCACGGTCGAGGTCGACGGCGCGCCGGTGCGGGCCTGCATCATGCTGGCCGTCCAGGCCGACGGGAAGCGGATCACCACGGTCGAGGGCCTGGCGCGGGACGGGCAGCTGACGGAGATGCAGCAGGCCTTCCATCGTCACCACGCGCTGCAATGCGGCTTCTGCACCCCTGGCTTCCTCATCACCTTGGCGTCGGCCGATCCGGCGGAGTGGCCGGACGAGCACGCCGTGCGCGAGCTCATCTCGGGCCATCTCTGTCGCTGCACCGGGTACCAGCAGATCGTGCAGGCGGTGCTCGATGCCTGGGGACGGACGGCCGAACGGTCCCCCGGCGAGCCGGCCCCGTGATGGCGGAGCCAACCGTGGACGGCTACGTCGGGTCGAGAATGGGCCGGCTGGAGGACGGCCCGCTGCTCGCGGGCCGGGCGCAGTTCGTCGCCGACGTCACCCTTCCGGGCATCGTCGAGGCGGTGTTCGTGCGCAGCTCGGTGGCTCATGCCCGCATCACCGGGATCGACCTCGACGACGCTCGTGCCGATCCCGCGGTGCTCACGGTCGTGACCGCGGGGGACCTGGAGGGCGTGGCGCGCTACCCGCACCTCGTGCCGTGGATGAAGGACGTCGATTCCTTCCCTCTGGCGCGCGACCGGGTCCGCTACGTCGGCATGCCGATCGTGGCCCTGCTGGCTGAGGATCGCTACGTCGCGGAGGACGCGGCCGCACGCGTGCTCGTGGACTACGACGAGCTGCCGGTCGTGGTCTCCGTCGAGGCGGCGCTGGCCGACGACGCCCCGCGGCTCTACGACGACTGGCCGGACAACAAGTTGATGGACCTCCCGGTGACCGAACCCGAGGTCGACCGCGTCTTCGCCGAGTACGACGTCGTGCGCACGACGTTCCGCATGCAACGACAGTCGCCGAGCCCGATGGAGACCCGCGGCATCGTCGCCGACTACCAGAACGGCAGGCTGACGGTGTGGGCATCGGCTCAGAGCCCGCACATCCTCCGCTCCACCCTGGCCATGATGCTCGGGCTGCGCGAGGCCAGCATCCGGGTCATCGTCCCGAACGTCGGTGGAGGCTTCGGGTGCAAGCTGCACCAGTACCCGGAGGACATCGTCGTGCCGTGGCTGGCGATGCGCTCGCGGCGTCCGGTGCGCTGGATCGAGGACCGGGCCGAGCACCTGATGACCTCGATCCACGCCCGGGAGCAGCGGATGGACGTCGAGGCGGCGTACGACCGCGAGGGCCGCATCCGAGCCGTGCGCGGCAACATCGCCACCAACGTCGGCTCGGGCGAGGTGTTCATCCCGGGCACCTCGACCACGCTCGTGTCGGGAGGATGCCTGACCGGCCCGTACGACATCCCGGTCACCGAGGTGTCGGTGGCCTGTGTCGTCACCAACAAGACCCCGTCGGGTGCGTACCGGGGCTTCGGCTCGCCGGAGGCCGCGTTCGCCATGGAGCGCACGGTCGAGAAGGTGGCCCGCCTGGCCGGCGTCGACCCGCGGGAGAGCCGGCGCGCGATGCTCCCCGCCGCCGGGGACGACTCCTTCGTGACGCCCTCGGGTGGCCGGCTGGGCGCCGGCAGCCACCGCCAGGCCTTCGACCGCGTCGTGGAGCTCGGCGACAAGTCATGGTCGGCGGCCCGCGATGCGCACTCCGGTGACCCACGGGTACGGGTCGGCATCGGCTTCGCCTCGTTCGTGGAACCGACCGGGCCTTCCTATTACGGCACCACCGCTCACTGGCAGCTCATACGACTCGGCACTGGTGCGGATCGAGCCCGACGGCAGCGCCCTGGTCGGCATCGGCGTCCAGGCCATCGGGCAGGGGATCCAGAGCACCACGGCCGCCATCGCCGCCGACGCACTCGGCCTGGACCTCGAGGATGTCAGCGTCGTCACCGGTGACACCGACCTGTGCCCGTACGGGCTCGGGGCCTGGGGCGGCCGCGGGGCCATCGTCAGCAGCGGGTCGGTGCTCAAGGCGGCCGCGCTCGTGGTCGCCAAGGCGAAGGCGATCGCCGCCGGCCTGCTGGAGGCCAGCCGCGGAGGACATCGTCATCACCCAGGGGCGTCTGCACGTCCGCGGCAGCGACGAACCCTCGGTCACGATGCGCGAGGTGGCGACGGCGGCCTACGCGCGGACCGACCAGCTGCCGGACGGGGTCGATCCCGGGCTCGAGGCGACCGTGACCTACGAACCGCCAGGCATCGACTCCGACCCGGACGAGAACGGCCGCATGAACGTGGCCGCGGCCTGGTCGAACGCCAGCCATGCGGCCGTGGTGAAGGTCGACGTCACCACCGGTGCCGTCGACGTGCTCGACTACATCGTCGTCCACGACTGCGGGACGGTGATCAACCCGCTGATCGTCGAGGGCCAGACCACCGGGGGTGTGGCGCAGGGCATCGCCGGCGCCCTCTACGAGCATCTCGTCTACGACGAGAACGGACAACCGCTGAGCGCCTCGTTCATGGACTACACCGTCCCGAGCAGCCTCGAGATCCCATCGATCACCATCGAGCACCTCGAGACGCCGTCGGCCACCACGCCCTTGGGGGTGAAGGGGGTCGGCGAGTCGGGGACGATCGGGCCCGCCGCCGCCATTGCCAACGCCGTCGCCGACGCGCTGGCGGAGTTCGACGTCGACATCGTCGAGACCCCCATCACTCCGACCAGCGTCCTCCTGGCCATCCACGGGTCGGGCGCCGGGTCGTGAAGCCCCCGTCTTCCGGTACCTCCGACCTGACTCGCTGGAGGAGGTCGTGGCCGCCCTGGCCGAGCACGGTGACGAGGCCAAGCCGCTGGCCGGCGGGCAGAGTCTGATCCCGGCCATGAACTTCCGCCTCGCCCAGCCGTCCGTCCTCGTCGACCTGGAGCTGGTCGAGGCCCTTCGGCCCTCGGCCGTGAGGACGGCGTGCTCCGCGTCGGATCCATGGTCCGGCAACGGGCTGCCGAGCGGTCGGTCGAGGTCCGCGATGTTTGCCCGCTGCTGAGTGAGGCACTCCCGTGGATCGGCCACCCCCAGAACCGCCATCGGGGCACGATCGGCGGCAGCATCGTCCACGCCGACCCGGCGGCGGAGCTTCCCGCCGTGGCGGTCGCGCTCGACGCCACGATCGAGCTGCTGAGCAGTCGTGGAGCGCGAACGGTTCCAGCGGCAACGTTCTTCGAAGGCCCCTTCTCGACCGCCGTCGAGCCGGACGAGGTCGTGACGGCCGTGCGGTTCCCGGCGGCTCGTGGGCTCCGGGCCGCGTGCCTGGAGTTGGCGCCCCGACGGGGTGACTTCGCCGTGGTCGGAGTGGCCGCCGTCGTGCGATTCACCGACGGGGGCACGTCCGTCGACGACGTCGGCCTGGCCGCCTTCGGCGTCGCCGCCGCGCCGGTGAGGCTGGCGGCGGCCGAGGCCCAGGTGCGCGGCGCCGAGCTGACACCGGGCGTCGCCGAGCGGGCGGGCGCAGCGGCGGCCGACGATGTCGAACGGCCGACGACCGACATCCACGCCACAGGCAACTACCGGCGGCGGGCGCTCACCGAGCTCGTCCGGCGGGCCCTGCACGGCTTCGTTCAGCCGGCCGGCGGCTGACCCCTACTCCTCCTGCGTCCCGGCGGGTGGCGAGAGCGAGCTCGGAGAGCCTGCGCCACCGGGCCACCTCCCGCCGGACCGAGCTCACCGGCCGCCGGGCTCGCCCCGAGCCGCCAGCGGCGAAGTCGGCGAGGATGGCCTCTGCGCAGGCCCGTCCAGGGAGCCCGCTGACGCTCGGACCGGGGTTGGTCCCGGCACCGGTCAGGTAGACGCCGGCGATGCCGGAGCGGTGGTCGGCCGATCCGCGGGCCGGTCGGCCGGCGAGCAGCTGGGTCATGATCGTGGAGACGTGGGCGCCGGCATTGGCCGCTCCGGTCCGCCGGGTCAGATCCTCCGACGACGTGAACACCGAGTCCGTGACCAGCTCATGCACGCCCGGCAGGCAGGAATCGACGGTGGCCCAGACCTGCCGGCTCGCCACCTCCGCGCCCTGCCGCCAGCCGCCCTCGGTGGCCAGGCGGTGGGCCACGAACCCGTTGATCCACGCGGTGGCCGCTCCCTGCGGCGCCGCTGAGGGATCGAGAAGCGACGGAAAGGTGAGGAGCACGCCGGGTCGGGTGGCCAGGGTGCCGGCGAGCGCGGCCGCGGCGTTCTCGAGCGCGCACGACGGCTCGGGGAGAAGCCAGAGCTGGCTGCCCTCGAACCCCGGTTGGAGATGGTCGACCGGCGGCGGGCCTCGCAGCGCGGCGGCCAGGGTGAACTGGCTGAGGTTCCCACTGACGACCTCGACCTGCTCGAACCGCCGCCGCACACGCGCCGGCACCGCGTCCGCGTCGATCAACCGGAGGACGGCGTCCTGCGGCGGTATCGCGGACACGACGGCCCGGGTGGCAACCACCGATTCGGATGCCCTGGACTCGCTGGCCTCGCTGGACCCGCTGGACCCGCCGGCCTCGATGCGCCAGCCGCCGCCTTCGCGGCTCACCCGGCCCACTGGGAAGTCGCAGCGCACCCGCCCGCCGAGGCCGACCACCGCCGACTGCAGCGCATCGACGAACGCGCGTGAGCCGCCGCGCGGCCGACCGAAGCGACGCCCGTGCGCGGCGGGCGTGAGGCAGAACACGGCTCCCGTGCCTGGATACCACGGAGGAAGTCCCGAGAACTGCGACCGGAAGATGGCCAGCGCCCGCAGGTGCGGGCTCCGGAACCAGCGTTCGGCGACCTCGACGGCCGAGCTCCGGGCCAGCTCCAGGATGGGCCGTCCGGCCCGTCCGAGCGCCACGCTGCCCGAGCCGTTGCGCCGGCTCCATCGGCACCGGCGGGTCCCGCGTCAGCTCGCCCGTCAGGGCGAGGAGCCGTCCCGACAAGGCGACCAGCTCCATCCACGCCTCCGCGTCCGCGGCGTCAACCTCGGCGATCGACCGCGCCGTGTCCTCGGCCGACTCCCCGATGGCGATCTGGACGCCGTCCCCGTACACGTGCAGCGCCGACGCGGTGCGGTACACGTAGTCGAGACCGTGACGTGCGAGCTCGAGGTCGTCGGGGATCGTGGAGCCGATGATGGTCGAGTGGTCGACGGCTCCGTGCTCGAGCGTGAACCCGTCGCTCGTGGTGCTGAAGAGCGCACCGCCGCACCGGCTGTTGCGTTCCAGCACGAGCACGTCCACCCCGGCACGGGCGAGGTACGCCGCGCAGACGAGGCCGTTGTGGCCGCCACCGACGACCACCACCTCGGCGCGCGCCATGGCGTCGCCGGGAAGGGGGTCGACCACGCCGGGTTAGATTACCGAAGTCCATGTTGGGGAATCGGTGCGCTCGAGGGACGTGTGCTCACGACTGAGGGGCGCACCCCGAAGGAGCGGCTGTGAGCGATCAGTCAGGCGTTGACGCCGTCGGCGTGACCACGCTGGTGGAGGGCACGCTCATCACGATGGACCCGGCGCGGCGTGTCATCCCTGGCGGATCGGTGGCGGTGGCCGGCGATCGCATCGCCGACATCGGCAGCGCCGCGGACCTTCGGGAGAGGTACCCCGATGCCCAGAGGATCGGCGGCGAACGGCGCTACGTGATCCCGGGCCTGATCGACTGCCACAACCACGTGGCCCAGGCGCTGTGCCGGGAGAGCACGGTCGAGGACTTCCCGAACATCTACCGCATCTACATCCCGGCGGAGGCCATCCAGTCCGAGGACGACGTGCGCATCAGCGCCAAGGTCGCGTTCGCCCAACTCATGCGGGCCGGTGTCACCACCATGACCGAGACGACGTGCACGGTCGCGCACGAGGAGCCCATCGCCGAGACGGCCATGGAGACCGGGATCCGCTGCGCGCTGGCCCGCGGCATGTGGGACCGGGAGTCACGTTTGGCGGGCAACTACGAACAGATCACCGACCGGTCGTGGTACCGGGACGACCCCAAGGTGCTGGCCGACGACTTGGCCTACACCAAGGAGTTCTTCGCCAAGTGGTTCGCCAAGGGCGAGGGCCGGGTGCGCCCGTGGGTACACAACCTCGGCGTTCCGTCGTGCTCGGACGAGCGGTACCTGGCCACGGACGAGCTGGCCAAGGAGTGGGGCACCGGCGTGATGACCCACATCAACCGGGACCGGGAGGAGATCGAGCTGTCGGTGTCGCTCTTCGGGCACCGGCCGCTGGAGCACCTGGCATCGATCGGTGCGCTCACGGAGCGGCTAGTGGCGATCCACGCCATGCTGACCACCGATCGGGAGATCCGGTTGATGGCCGAGGCGGGGGCCAAGCTCGCGCACGCCCCCGTCGTCTGCACCGACATCATGTCCGCCGTCACACGAGTGCCGCTGATGCGCGAGCTGGGGATCACCGTCGGCCTCGGCTGCGACACGATCATCAACGACCTGCTGAAGCTCATGCGGATCGCGTTCATCATGCACAACCAGGCCGCGATGCCCCTGTTCGATCCCTTCGGGTTCACGACCCTCGACGCGTTCGAGATGGGCACGATCGACGCCGCCAAGCTGCTGCTGTGGGACGACGAGATCGGCTCGCTGGAGGTCGGGAAGGCCGCCGACATCACGGTGATCGACGCCAACAACGTCCGGCTGTCACCGTCGACCGACCCGGTCTCGACGCTGGTGCGCTACGGGGTCGGCACGGACGCCGAGTCGGTCATGGTGGCCGGCCAGCTCACGGTGCACGAGGGCCGGCTGGTGACCATCGACGAAGCCGATCTGCTCGACGAGGCCGCGGAGCTGGGCGCCCGGATGATCGCCGAGATGTCCCCCCGCCGTTACCTCCAGCTCGGCACCAACGTCAACGTCCTCTAGGGCTCGACCAGCGCCGCCCCCGCTCCACCCCTCCGTCACCGCGCCGTCCACCATCGCGCCGTCCGTCACCGCGCCGTTCGAACAGAGATGTCGCAGGGCGCGTTCGGACCGCGCTCTGGGACATCTCCGTTCAGATTGCGCGGTAGGCCGAGCGGCGGGCCAACGGCCGGCGGGGCGGGGTTCGGCCGGACGGGGCGGGGTCAGGGCCAGCCGGGGATCCAGTCGGTGCCGGCCAGGGGGATCCGGGCCATGGCCGCCGCCTCGATGGTGAGGGCCACGAGGTCCTCCGGTTCGAGATGGTGGACGTCGCTCTTGCCGCAGGCCCGAGCCAGCGTGGTGAGCTCCATCGTCATCGCCCTGAGGTAGTTCGTCATCCACCGCGCGCCGACCTCGGGGTCCAGCCGATCCTCGAGCTCGGGTTCCTGCGTCGTGATGCCCACCGGGCACTGACCGGTGTGGCAGTGGTGGCAGTAGCCCGGCGCCGTGCCCAACCCCTCGTAGTCGGCCATCGCGTCGACCCACCGCGCCGAGCCGGCGTCCCACCAGGCCTGGCGGTTGCAGCCGAGCGCGATCAGTGAGGCGACGCCGATGGACACGGCGTCCGCCCCGAGCGCCAGCGCCTTCGCCACGTCGGCACCCGAGCGGATGCCGCCCGACACGATGAGCTGCACCTCATGGTGCTTGCCGATCTCCCGGAGCGCCTCGGCGGCCATGCGCACCGCGGCCAGCGTCGGGATCCCGGCGTGCTCGATGAAGACGTCCTGCGTCGCCCCCGTCCCTCCCTGGAGGCCGTCGACGACGACCACGTCGGCTCCGGCGGCCACGGCCAGCTTCACGTCGTAGGCGACCCGGGTGGCCCCGACCTTCACGTAGATCGGCTTCTGCCAGTCCGTCGCCTCCCTGAGCTCCTCGATCTTCATCACGAGGTCGTCGGGGCCGGTCCAGTCCGGGTGGCGGCAGGCCGAGCGCTGATCGATCCCGGCCGGCAGGGTGCGCATGCCCGCGACCCGCTCGCTCACCTTCTGCCCCAGGAGCATGCCTCCCCCTCCGGGCTTGGCTCCCTGGCCGATGACGATCTCGATCGCATCCGCTCGGTGGACGTCGCGGGGGTTGAAGCCATAGCGGCTCGGCAGGCACTGGTACACCAGCGACTTCGACGCCTCGCGCTCCTCCGGCGTCATGCCTCCGTCGCCGGTCGTGGTCGACGTGCCCACCGCCGTCGCGGCCCGGCCGAGCGCCTCCTTGGCGTGGCCGGACAGCGCACCGAAGCTCATCCCGGCGATCGTGATGGGGATGTCCAGCACGAGCGGCTGCGACGCGTACCGCGACCCGAGCACCGTCCTCGTCGAGCACGTCTCCCGGTAGCCCTCGATCGGGTACCGGGACGCGGACGCGGTGACGAAGACCAAGTCGTCGAAGGTGGGCAGGGCTCGCTTGGCGCCCCAGCCCCGGATCTCGTACCGCCCCTCCTCCGCCATGCCGTGGATCTGATCGATGACGTGACGCGGGAAGCTGTGGCTCTCGCGGACCGCCAGGTGGCGTCGGGGAGGCTCCATGCCGGGCTCCATGTCAGTAGTGGTGCGCTTTGACCGCGTCGAAGTTGTAGAGCTCCCGGGCCGACCCGATGCGCGTGACGTCCTCGGGTGAGATGTGGCTGAAGCCCGCGAGGTCGACCAGATCACGCACGCGGGCGACATCCTGCGCGGTGAGGTCCTCGACCTTCGCGTCGCTCCCGAGGCTCTTGATCGCGCCGGCGACGTACACGACCGCCTCGTACAGGGAATCGCCGAGAGCTTCGCCGGCGTCGCCGCCGACCAGCAGCACGCCGGCCTGCGCCATGAAAGCGCTGAAGTTGCCGACGTCACCGGCGACGAGCACCGTGCCGCCCTTCAGCGAGATCGCCGCTCGGGTCGATGCGGCACCGTCGACGACGATCGTGCCACCGTGCGCGGACGCGCCCACCCGCTCGCTGGCGTTACCGGCGATCCGGATGGTGCCCCGCATGAGGTTCTCGCCCGCCGCCCAGCCCGCGAAACCGTCGATCCTGATGTCCGGTCCGTCGCACAGGCCACCGGCGTAGTGGCCCGCGTCGCCCTCGATGGCGATGTCGAGGTCGTGGAGCAACCCGACGGCGAGGCTGTGGCGGCCGCGCGGGTTGAGGATGCGGACCCGCGACCCGGACGGGAGCTCACGCAGCGCCTGGTTGACCTGCCCGGGTGCTGAGCTCGTCGCAGTCGAGGATCGTGCTCCCCTCGCTCATGCCCGGCTCACACCCGGCTCATCGCGGCCGTTCCCAGAGGTAGATCTCCGTCGGCGTCGGCTCGAACACGTCGGCCGTGGCGATGTCCGGAAGAACGGCGAGGGCCCGGAACTCGGACGCCACCGCCACGTACCGATCGCTGACGGCGACCATCGCCGGCTTGCAACCGAACTCGTCGCGCACCACCGCCATCTGGTCCCGGGTGGCGCAGACGAGCGTGTAGAAGCCGTCCATCTCCTTCTGCAACACCCGCAGCGCGTCGCGGAGGTCTCGACCCTGGTCCATCTCACGGCCGAGCAGGCGGGCTGCCACCTCGGTGTCGTTCGCGGTGAGGAAGCGCTCACCCTCGCCCTCGAGGTCGCGCCGGACCGTGAAGTAGTTCGAGAAGCTCCCGTTGTGCACGACGCAGAGGTCGTCATGGGTCGAGAACGGATGCGAACCGTCGGTCGTCACGGCCGACTCCGTGGCCAGCCGGGTGTGGCCGACGCCCATGTACCCGTGGCGGTCCCGCAGGCCGTACTCGTCGCTGATGTCGACCGGGAGACCGACGCCCTTGAAGACCTCCAGGTCCTGGCCGGACGAGACGACCGTGAGGCCGCGGGCTTCCAGGTCCTCGCGGCGCGCGGTGGGCCCGGCGAGCACGGCCGCCCGCCCGAAGGTCGCCGTCACCGTCGCGCCGATCTCCGCCGCCAGCGCCGGCCAGTCGACCGCGACATCGACGCCTCCGTCTCGACCGGCGTCGGCGCGGCACGAGTACTTGCAGCACCCGTCAGGGAGCCCGTCGGCGTAGACCGCGACACCCGCCGAGTCCGGCCCGCGCTCTGTCATCTGCACGAGCATCGCGGTCAGGAGTTGACCCAGCTGGGGCTCGAGATCACGGTCGAGGACCAGCACACCGACGATCCCGCACATCTGGTTCGCCTCCTTCGGGTCCCTGCTTGCTCATGGGGCCTGTTTCCTCATGGTAGGCCGCTGGTTCCTGCTGTGAAACCCAGGGCGGCGGGAGCGGGCTAACGTGCGAGCGGCTCACGTCGGAGAACGAAGGGGATCACCGGTGACTGACGCCCGCGAGGTGCTCGAGGCTCGGGCCGCTGAGGACGGCATCGAGTTCTTCCTCACGATGTTCGTGGACATGCACGGCCGTCCCTGCGCCAAGCTCGTGCCGTCGTCGGCGATGGACGTGGTCGTCGGCGGAGCAGGGTTCGCCGGCTTCGCCGTCGGGCCCATGGGCCAGAGCCCGGCCGATCCCGACATGATCGCCGCGCCGGATCCGGCGAGCTATGTGAAGCTCCCGTGGCGGGACGGCGTCGCGGTGCTGATGTGCGACATCGAGGTCGAGGGCAAGCCGTGGCCCTACACCCCGCGGGTCATGCTGAGGAACACGCTGGAGCGCCTGCGCGACGAGCGGGGCATGGAGCTCATGGTCGGGGTCGAAGCGGAGTACCACCTGGTCCGGCGCCGGCTCGACGGCGGCATCGAGGTGGCCGACCCGCTCGACCATCAGGACCTGCCCTGCTACGACGCCAAGGGCCTCACCCGCATGTTCGATCACCTCTCCACCGTCTCGCGGTACATGAACGGGCTCGGTTGGACGAACTACGCCAACGACCACGAGGACGCCAACGGGCAGTTCGAGCAGAACTTCCTGTTCGACGACGCGCTGACCACCGCCGACCGGGTCATCTTCTTCCGCTACATGGTCCACACGCTGGCCCACGAGGCCGGCATGGCAGCGACGTTCATGCCCAAGCCGTTCACCCGCCTCACCGGCAACGGCCTGCACATGAACACGTCGCTCTGGTCGACCGAGGGGCGCAACCTGTTCCTGGCCGGTCGGGGCAGGGATCGCTACGGCCTCGGGCTCTCCCGCCTCGGATACCAGTTCGCGGCGGGTGTCCTCGACCACGCCCGCAGCTTGTCGGCCATCGTCTGCCCGACGGTCAACAGCTACAAGCGCATGGGGGTCGGCCCGCCCAGTTCCGGAGCGACGTGGGCCCCGGCGTACGTGGCCTACGGCGGCAACAACCGCACGCAGCTGATGCGGGTGCCCGAAGGCGGGCGGATCGAGTTGCGGGCGGTCGACGGCTCGGCCAACCCGTACCTCGCCTTCGCCGCGGTCCTGGCCGCCGGACTGGACGGCATCGATCGCAAGCTCGATCCCGGCCGGCCGAACAACGACAACCTCTACGCGGTCGACCATGACGACGGTCGCCGCTCGGGGCATCGCCGCCATGCCGCCGACGTTGCTGCACGCGGTAGAGGCCCTCGTCGAGGACGACGTGTTGCGAGCCGCGTTCGGCAACACCGGCACGGAGGACTACGTGGACTACTTCGCCGGCGTGAAGGCGGAGGAGTTCCGGGCCTGGCACGCCCAGGTGACCGACTGGGAAGTGGACCGCTACCTGGCCCTGTTCTGAGTGGGCGGGTGCTGAGTGGCTGGAAACGCTCGCCCGGTGGCCCTGACCGAGCGCCACGTCGAGGGCAGCCCGGAGCTGACGGAACAGGCCATCCACGCCGCCATCGCCCGTCAGGTCCGGGAGCAGCGACGACAGCTCGGCCTCACGGTGGCGCAGCTCTCGGAGCGCAGCGGCATCTCGAAAGGCATGCTGTCCAAGATCGAGAACGCCCAGGCGTCGCCGAGCCTGGCGACGCTGGCCCGGCTGGCGGCGGCCGTCGGCGTCCCGGTCACCTCGTTCTTCCGGGGGCTGGAGGAGGAGCACGACGCGCTCCACGTGCGGTCGGGCGAGGGTCTCGACATCGTGCGCCGCGGCACCCGGGTGGGGCACCGCTACCAGCTGCTCGGCAGCATGCGCGGGCCGGCCAAGCGGATCGAGCCGGTTCTCGTCACCTTGACGGAGGGCTCAGAGGTCTTCCCGCTGTTCCAGCACGCCGGCACCGAGTTCATCTACATGCTGAGCGGGAGGATGACGTACGGCTACGGCGCGGCCCGCTACGCGATGCGCCCCGGCGACGCGCTCGAGTTCGAGGGCGACGTGCCGCACGGTCCTGTCGAGCTGACCAAGCTGCCGATCACCTTCCTCTCCGTCATCGCCACCGGGGCGCTCCCGGCCGGCGGCTCCTAGCCTGACCATGGCATCCGGCGACACCTCCGCCCGCGACGGCAGACGCCCGCGCTGGCGCCCACCGGCGAAGTACTCGGCGGCCGCGCTCGTGCGCCACGGCCTGCGCGGCCGCCCGTGGCCGCGGGGGTGGCGCGCCGGCGACCTCCGGGACGCGTACGACGTGGTGATCGTCGGTGCCGGGGTGCACGGGCTCGCCACCGCGTACTACCTGGCCTCGCGGTGGGGCATCACCAACGTGGCGGTCATCGACAAGGGATACATCGGCGGCGGGGGCTCGGGGCGCAACACCGCCATCGTGCGGTCGAACTACCTGACCCCGGAGGGCGTCGCCTTCTACGACCGCTCCGTCAAGCTCTACGAGCAGCTGGCGGCGGAGCTGAACTTCAACGTGATGTTCTCGCAGCGGGGGCATCTGACCCTGGCCCACAACGACTCGTCCCTGCGGACCATGCGGTGGCGGGCCGAGGTCAACAAGCTGCAGGGCGTCGACTCCGAGGTCATCGGCCCGGACGAGATCGCCCGGCTGGTCCCGTTCATGGACGTGAGCGAGCACACCCGGTACCCGATCCTCGGCGCGCTCTACCACCCCCCCGGCGGCACCATCCGCCACGACGCGGTCAACTGGGGCTACGCCCGCGGCGCCGACGCCATGGGCGTCGAGATCCACCAGCAGACGGAGCTGACCGGCATCGACGTCAGGTCAAGGGGAGGATGCGACGAGGTCGTCGGCGTCACGACCTCGCGCGGGTCGCATCTCGACGCCGGTCGTCGTGAACTGCACGGCGGGCTGGTCGTCGCTGGTGGCCGCGATGGCCGGCGTCGCGCTGCCCATCAGCACCCACCCGCTCGAGGCGGCCGTCACCGAGCCCGTCAAGCCGTTCCTGGGCACCGTCGTGGTCTCCGGCACGCTCCACGTGTACGTCAGCCAGACCGACCGGGGCGAGCTCGTGTTCGGGGCCAGCACCGACTCGATCGCGTCGTACTCGATGCGAGGCTCGCTGGCGTTCTGCGAGGAGCTGGCCGGCCACGTGCTGGAGCTGATGCCCTCGCTCGCCAAGCTGCGGGTGCTGCGCCAGTGGGCCGGGCTGTGCGACATGACCCCCGACTTCTCGCCGGTCATGGGCGTCACGCCGGTCAAGGGGTTCCTGGTCGACGTCGGCTGGGGGACGTACGGGTTCAAGGCCGGGCCGGTCGCCGGCGAGGCGATGGCCGAGCTGATCGCCACCGGCCGGACGCCCGAGATCATCGCCGCGTTCGATCTCGCCCGGTTCCCCGAAGGCCGCCTCGTCGGCGAGAAAGGCGCGGCGGCCGTCGGCCACTGAGCCGCGTTCCGCTGGGAGGTGTACTGGTCGATGCTCCTCGTCCCGTGTCCCTGGTGCGGTGCCGCGGTCGGAGGAGTTCCGCTTCGTCGGTGACGCCAGGTCCCGGCCCGATCCGCGCGACCGCCGGCCCGGAGGAGTGGCGGGCGTACCTGTACCTGAAGGCCAACGAGGCCGGCTGGACGACCGAGAGCTGGTACCACCGGGCCGGTTGCCGGCGGTACTTCGTCGTCGAGCGCCATCGGGTGACGAACGAGATCCGCGCCGCTCGACCGCCGGCGGCCCAACAGCGGATGGCGACCGGAGCCGTGAGCCGGCCGTCGCCGCAGCCGCCCGCCTCGATCCCCAGCCGGGCGAGGAGATCGACCGGCAGACGCCCCTGGCGTTCACGTGGGACGGCCGGAGCTACACCGGGTTCGACGGCGACACCATCGCCTCGGCCCTGGCCGCGGCCGGCGTCGCCGTCTTCTCGCGCAGCTTCAAGTACCACCGCCCGCGGGGTCTGCTCGACGCGCGACGTTCCACGACCCGGGCTGCATGGTGCAGGTCGGCGACGAGCCCAACGTCCGCGGTGCCCACCGCCGCCTGGAGGCGGGGATGGTCGTGCGGCCGCAGAACGCCTGGCCGTCCCTCCACCACGACGTGAAGGCGGCCAACCAGCTCGTCGGCCGGTTCCTCGGCGCCGGCTTCTACTACAAGACGTTCATCCGGCCGCAACGGCTGTGGCCCGCCTACCAGAAGGTGCTCAGCCGCTTCGCCGCCGGCGGCCGGATGACCACCTGGCCGTCGGCCGACCGCTTCGACCAGCGCTACGCCCACGTCGACGTGTGCGTGGCCGGCGGCGGACCGGCCGGGATGGCGGCCGCGATCGCCGCCGCCGAGGCGGGCAGCCGGGTGCTCCTCGTCGAGGAGGAGTACCGGCTCGGCGGCCACCTGCGCTACGGCGGTCGGGACGAGCTGGCGGCGCTGGCCGAGCTGCGCCGAGCCGTCGCCGGGCTCGACAACCTCGAGGTCATCACCAACGGCGTCGTCGCCGGCCGCTACGACGACAACTGGCTCGCCGTCGTCGAGCGCCAGCCGGCGTCGGAGGGCCGACGGCCGGCCCTCCGTGTTCGAGCGCCTCGTCAAGGTCCGGGCGCGGACGCTCGTCGTCGCGCCCGGGCTGATCGAGCGTCCCTACGTGTTCGCGGGCAACGACGAGCCCGGCGTGCTGCTCTCGACCGCCGTCCGCCGCCTCGTCAACCTCTGGGCGGTGCGGCCCGGCGAGCGGGCGGTCGTCCTCACCGCCAACGCCGAAGGTGACGCCGCCGTCGAGGACCTCCGCCGCGCCGGGGTCGACGTCGTCCGTGTGGTCGACGCCCGATCCGGCGGCGACGTCGTGCGGGCCGAGGGCGGCGGGCGGGGGAGCGACCGCCGTGTCCGGCGGGTGACGCTGGGCACGCGGCGAGCGCATCGACTGCGACCTGCTGGTCACGGCCGTCGGCTGGACGGCGCCCACGACGCTGCTGAACCTGGCCGGCGACCGGCCGGTGTTCTCGACCGTCGCCAACCGGTTCCTCCCCGGCGGTCTGGCCCATCCGAGCGTGCTCGCCACGGGAGGGCTGGCCGGCGACGGTCCGCTCGACGCGCTGGTCGAGCACGGGCGGGCGACCGGCCGGGAGGCGGCCAGCCGCGCCGCATGGCGGGACGTCGGTGGCCGTGCCCGGAGCTGCCGGTCATGGCGCATCCGCCGTTGTTCCGATCCCGGACGCACGGGATGGTCGACTTCTCGGAGGACGTGTCGTCCAAGGACATCGTCGCCGCCGCGGCCGAGGGGTTCGACTCGATCGAGCTGGTCAAGCGGTTCACGACGGCGACGATGGGTCCGGCCCAGGGGAAGCTCGAGACCGTCAACCTCGTCGCCGTCCTCGCCGAGGCCAACGGGGCGACGATCGAGGGCACCGGCACGACCGTGTGGCGGCCTCCGTACGCCCCGATCACCCTCGGCGCGCTCGCCGGCCGAGGGTTCGAGCCGGTGCGCTACTCCCCGATGCAGCCGTGGCACGAAGCCCATCGGCGCGCGGCCCCTCGTCGCCGGCGACTGGATCCGGCCGGACCACTACGGCGACCCCGCGGCGGAGGTGCGCAACGTGCGGGCGAACGTCGGGATCATCGACGTCACGCCGTTGGGCAAGCTCGACCTGCGCGGTCCGGACGTCGCGCAGCTGCTCAACCTCCTGTACGTCAACCGGTGGAGCAAGCTCGCCGTGGGAGGCGTCCGGTACGGCGTGATGTGCGCCGAGGACGGTGTCGTCCTCGACGACGGCGTCACCGGGCGGCTGGGCGCCGAGCACTACGTCATGTCGACGACGTCGTCCGGCGCGGCGACCGTGTGGGAGTGGGTCCAGAACTGGTTGCAGACGGAACATCCTGAGTGGCGGGTCCACGTCACGCCGATGACGACGGCGTTCGCGTCGATGAACGTCGCCGGTCCGGCCAGCCGGGAGCTCCTGCGCCGGCTCGTCACCGACATCGACCTGGCGCCGGAGTCCTTCCCGTACATGCAGGTCCGCCAAGGGACCGTGGCCGGAGTCGACGGCTGCTTCATGTGGCGCATCGGCTTCACCGGCGAGCTCAGCTACGAGCTGCACGTCCCCGCGGCGTACGGGCTCCACGTGTGGGAGGCCTGCCTCGAGGCCGGCGCCGACCTCGGCATCCGCCCCTTCGGCGTCGAGGCGCAGCGGATCATGCGGCTGGAGAAGGGCCACTTCATCGTCGGCCAGGACACCGACGGGCTCACGCAGGCGTTCGCCGTCGGCCTCGGTTCGCTGGTCAAGCTCGACAAGCAGGACTTCGCCGGCCGGCCCGAGCTGGTCTGGCAGCACGAGCGGGGCGACTACCAGCGGCTCGTCGGCCTCCAGCCCGTCGACCCCGCATGCGTCCCGCCGGAGGCGTGCCAGATCATCGAGCGAGACGCCGGCGGACAGACCCGCATCGTCGGCCGGATCACGTCGAGCCGGATGTCGCCGACGTTGAACCGCTCGATCTGCCTCGGCTTCGTGGCGCCGCACCTGTGCCAGCCGGGCTCGCTCGTGACCGTCCGCCTGCCCGACGGCACGGACGTCCCGGTCCGGGTGATGGAGCACCACGCCCACGTCGATCCCGAGGGGGTGCGGCTCCGTGGCTGACGAGCCGATCGCCCGCTCGCCGATCGCGCCGGCGCCGCCGGTGGCCGTCGTCGACGGCTGGGAGGTCTCGCGGCGCCGCTCCACGGCGCGCTGACGCTGTCGGACCGGACGCCGCTGGCCAAGGTGCTCGTCCACGCCGACCCCGGCGGTGCCTACGCCGGCGCCGCCGCCGTCGGGTTCGGCCGTGCCGCGCACGTCGACGGCGACGTCCTCGAGATCGGGTCGGGAGTGGGCGAGTGGCTGCTGCTCGGCCCGATCGGATCGGCCGGCGAGCTCATGGACCGCGTCGCGGCTCGCGACCGGCGCCGACTTCGTCAGCGTGATCGATCTGACCCATGGCCGGGCGCTCGTGCGCCTCACCGGTGCTGATGCGGCCGCGGTGCTGTCCAAGCTGTGCGGCATCGACCTGGCTGACGACGTGACGCCGAACCTGACTGCGTTCCGCTCGCTCGGTGGCGAAGGTCGTCACGGACGTCGTGCGGGACGACGTCGACGGCACGCCCTCGTACCTGCTGCACTGCGAACGAGCGTCGGGGCAGTACCTCTTCGACGTGCTCGTCGACGCCGGCGCCGAGCACGGCCTCGAGGTCGCCGGCTTCGTCGACGGCTG